>NZ_JBITEB010000050.1:0-1162 GCF_044454765.1 Streptomyces sp. NPDC051452 | reverse complement strand
GGGCGGGTCCACCAGCTCAGCGTGATCTCGTCGTCGATCAGCTCGTTCAGTTCGTAGCTGGAGAAGTCGCCGCTGCGGCGGCGCTCGGCACCGGGTTCCCCGTCGGGGTCCAGGAGGCATTCACCCTCGCACTCCTCGTCCTCGCAGTCGTCGTAGTGCTCGACCTCGCCGTAGTAGTCGTAGCGGTCGTACGGCGCATGCGCGTCCCAGGTCTCCTTCACCTCGGCCAACGCGAGGACCGCGTCACAATCCGTCTCTGCGGCGGCCTGGCGGAGCAGGGTGGTGCGGGTGGCGTCGGCTCCCTTGAGGCGGCAGGGCTAATTCATAGTCATGGTGATCATGCTCCGTCGCAGGTCAGGGGCAGTCCGAGGAGGTCGAGCGGGCGGGTGAACGGTGTGTAGGAGACTTCTCGGAGTCCGGCGGCGATGTTGTGCCGGCCGGCGTCGCGGAGGGTGCTGATGGCGAGGTTGCGGAGGGTGGCCATGTTGGCGGGTCCGTGTCCGGTGCGGATCTTGGAGGCGTCCTCTGCGAAGGTGGTGTCCCTGACGTGGTGGACGGCCTCGATTCCCCAGTGTGCTCTGGCGATGCGGCCGATGAGCTGGGGTGACGCCTCGAGCGATGTCATGCTGGTGATGGCGTGGACGGTCTGGCGGGTGACACGCCCGGTCTTCAGATCGGTGCGGTGCCGCAGGATCTTCACCGCCTGCACGACGTGGGGGAAGTCCAGTCCGAGGCCGGTGACGGTGAGGGTTCGGACCGAGCGGGTCTCGCGGCGGCCGTGCCCTCGCCCGCGGTCGTAGCGGCGGGCGGTCACCTCCTTCCACGGTAGAGCCTTCAGGGCCGCGTGGAGGTTCGGCTGGTTGCCCTTGACGATCATCAGGTAGTGGGCGTTCTTGGCCTCGACCAGCCATTTCGCGTGTTCGCGCTGGGTGTGGAGGGCGTCGGCGGTGACCACGGTGCCGGTCAGGTCGAAGGGGTCCAGCAGGGCGGTGAAACCGGTGATCTCGTTCGTCTTGTCCGGCACGCGAATCTGGCTGACGGTCCGGCCGGCGGCCGTGACCGCGGACAACAGGTGGGCGGCCGGGCCGGTATCGGTACGTGAACCGCGGGCACTCTTGCCGTCGACCGATATCGATTCCGTGCCGGCGGGGGCGTGGCCGAG
>NZ_JBITEB010000049.1:0-1501 GCF_044454765.1 Streptomyces sp. NPDC051452 | reverse complement strand
AGGTGGTATCGCGGATGTGGTGCAGGGCCTCGATCTTCCAGTGGTCGCGGATCTGAGCCGCCGCGTGTTTTTCGGACACCGTTTCGGTGTGTTTTCTATGCCGCGAGTCGCATGGTTTCGTACTCTGCGTCGACTTCTGCCGGGGTCTTGTAGCCGAGTCCGGAGTGAAGTCTTTTGCGGTTGTAGAAGACTTCGATGTAGCGGGTGATCGCGCGTCGTGCATGCCGTCGCGTGGGGAATGCGGTGCGGTGCACGAGTTCGTTCTTCAGGGCGCCGAAGAATGATTCGGCCATTGCGTTGTCCCAGCATACACCGGTACGGCCGACCGAGGGACGTATGCCCAACTCGTCGAGCCTGCCACGGAATTCCCGGGACGTGTATTGCGCGCCGCGGTCGCTGTGAAATATGCAGTCGGCGGCAAGGTTGGTGCGGCCGGCGGCCATGGTGATGGCATCGGATATCAGCGTGGTCTTCATATGGTCTGCCATGGACCAGCCGATCACGGCTTTCGTGTGGCAGTCGATGACCGTGGCGAGATACAGGAAACCTGCCCAGGTGTGGACATAGGTGATGTCACCGACGAGTTTTTGTCCGGGTGCGTCGGCGGTGAAGTCACGGCGTATCAGATCCTGGACATGGTGGGCTTGTTCGCCGGCGAGGGTGGTGGCCCGCCACGGCCTGGGCTGGCACGGGACCAGGTCCAGGCCGCGCATCAGCGTCCGGACCAGCTCGGGGCCGGCCTGCACACCCCGGCGGGCCAGCGCGGCGTGCACTCGCCGGTAGCCGTATGTCTCATCGGAATTCTCGAAGACTTCCCGGATGACAACTTTGAGTTCTTCCCGACGTTCCGCGGTCACGGACAGGGGCCTGGACCGCCAGTCGTAGAATCCGGACTTCGACACCTGCATCCAGGCGCACATCTTCTTGACGGGGAAGCGATCCTTCTCGCCGTCGATGAACTCGTACTTCTCGTTCACCGATACTCCTGAGCGAAGAAGGCCGCCGCTTTTCCCAGGAACTCGGTCTTCATCCGCAGCTCCCGGTTCTCTTTCTCCAGTTCCCGCAGACGGGCCCGCTCCGAAACGGTGAGCGGGGCTTCTTCCCCGGGATGGGCGCGCCGGTAGGCGTTGACCCAGTTCCCCAGGGTTCCCTCGACAAGTCCGAGTTCCCGGGCTACCTGGGCGATCGGCCGTGACTGCTCGATCACCATCCGGACAGCCTCGTCCTTGAATTCAGGACTGAACTTCTTGCGCTTCTGTGCCACGTGCCTTCTCCGTCGATCAGGCCAACAATTCTAGTTGGCCCGGTGTCCGGAAACTTCGGGGCGCCTCAGAAACCCCGGTAGTCGGCGCTGGCGACTGCGTACGTAAAGCCCTGGGGCACGCGCACCACCAGGTTCAGCTGACAGTTCTTGCGGAAGGCCGTGGGATCGGAATTGCCGCCGGCCTGGGCCAGGTAATTGCTGTAGGTGACGGTGAAGGCGGTGTTGTCCGGTGCGACT
>NZ_JBITEB010000048.1:0-1679 GCF_044454765.1 Streptomyces sp. NPDC051452 | reverse complement strand
TGAGAAGCCGTATCTCAACCGATCATGGAACGTGGAGGTCGAACAGGTTTCCCGCACGAGTGATCTCCGGACGGCTGGCGCATGAAGGCAGGGCCTCCTGGTAGCTCGGGGATGCGAATCCATACCGAGTACCCGGAGGCCCTGTTGCCGCAGTTGTACGCGCCTGTGCCCGCTCACTTCAACTCGTCCGACGTGTTGTGCGATTGTCTCGCGCACGTGTACGGCAACGCGGCCGATCATCCCGACCGGAAGCGGCACTACCCCTCGGACATGTCGGACGAGGAGTGGGCGGCGGTCCGTCCTCTGCTGCCGGTCCCGGCCTGGCTGGAGGGCCGGGGTGGGCAGCCCGAGGGCTACTGCCACCGTCAGATGTTGGACGCGATCCGTTACCTCGTCGCTGGCGGGATCTCCTGGCGGTCGATGCCGGTGGACTTCCCCGCCTGGGCCCGGGTCTATGCCTTCTTCCGCCGCTGGCGCGAGAACGAGCTGATCGCGGAGTTCCACGACCGGTTGCGGGAGAATGTGCGAAAGCGGGAAGGCCGCGAGGCGGAACCCAGCGCGGGGATCATCGACGCGCAGTCGGTGAAGGCGGCCGCCTCGGTGCCCGCCGCCTCACGCGGCTACGACGGTGGCAAGCAGGTCAACGGCAGGAAGCGCCACGTGATCACGGATTGCCTCGGTCTGATCCTGGTCGTCGCGGTGACCGCCGCGAACATCGGCGACCGCGAGGCGGCCGTGTCCCTGCTGGCACGGCTGCGGAACCTCCACCGGGACATCACCCTGATCTGGGCCGACGGCGGCTACACCGGCGGCCTGATCGACTGGTGCCGCGAGAAGCTTGCGCTCACCCTCGAGATCGTCAAACGTACCGACGACATGGAGGGGTTCGTGGTGCTGCCCAGGCGGTGGGTGGTAGAGAGGACGCTGAGCTGGTTGATGCATTCGAGGCGTCTGGCCCGGGACTACGAGACCCTGCCCGCGACCAGCGAGGCGATGATCCTGTTCTCGATGATCACTCGGATGGGGCGCCGGCTGGCCCGGCCACGAGCCGCCGTCCGGCACTGAACATCCCCGACGCCTCCAGGAGCAGCCAGCCACGCTCGCCCAGGCGTTTCGCCTTCGAGCGCACTCCTTCGACCTTCGCCGCCACCGTCGTATCGATCCCCAGAGCCTCCGCGATGTCCCTGGCCCGCACCGGCGCACCGCCCGGTCGATCCTGGAGCACATTCAAGATCCGCTGATTGTCCGGCGAGAGGACCGACACCGACAACCCCTCCCGCCACGGCGGCACCACGGCCCCCGGTACCGACACGGCCACGGGCTCAGGACCGGGCTCGGCCGGCGCGGCCTTCTCCCCGCCGTCCTCCACGACGACGACGGTCTCGGCCGCGGAAACGGCCAGGGCATCGACGAGTTCCTCACGCGCGATCACCCGCCGCTCCAGCTCGACCTCGGCGGCCTCCAGCGCCACAGCCGCCAACACCGCGGCCTCCCGCAACTCTTCCGCCCGCACACGGGCAGCCGCCTCGCGCTCCTCCAGCAAACCCAGAATCGACGCCACCACGCACACCTCGACGATCAGACAGAGACAGGACGCGGGATCTCTCCCGCATCCCGCCGGAACCATGCCTGACCAGCGAAAAGTCAACGATCACGTTCGGTTGAGATACGGCTTCTGA
>NZ_JBITEB010000047.1:0-1734 GCF_044454765.1 Streptomyces sp. NPDC051452 | reverse complement strand
CGGGGACTCCCGGTGTCACCGCCCAGTCCCGCACCAGCCGCTCCCGCTCACCCGGCGCCAGCATCGGCACCGCCGACACCGGCCGCTCCGGATCGGCCACGGCGGCGGCGAGCAGCGTGTTCAGATGCTCCCCGAAGCGAGCGACGGTCGACGCGTCGAACAGCTCGGCGCTGTACTCGACAAGCGCCCGCAGTCCGCCCTCGTACTCCTGGAACTCGATGGTCAGGTCGAACAGCGCCGAGTCCCGTTCCAACGGGTACTCACCGACACCGACCTCGCCGAGGCCCGGGTACACACCGGGCGCGTTCTGGAGCACCACCATCGCCTGCACGAGTGGGGTGCGGCTCGTGTCACGCTCCGGCTGCACCGCCTCCACCAGACGCTCGAACGGCACGTCCTCGTGGGCGAACGCGTCGAGCACGGTCTCCCGCACCTGCCCGAGCAGGGTGCCGAAGGGCATGTCCGGGTCGATGTGCGAACGCAGTACGACCGTGTTGACGAGGAAGCCGACCAGGTGCTCAAGACCCGCGCCGGCCCGGCCGGCGGACGCGGTGCCGACCGCGATGTCCTCCTGCCCGGTGTAGCGGGCGAAGACCGTCTTGACGGCCGCCGTCAGCGCCATGAAGAGGGTCGCGCCCTTGGTGCGAGCCAGCTCCTTGAGCCCGTCCACGGTGGCGGCCGGCACCTCGAAGCCCTGCACACCGCCCTTCGACGAGCGGACGGCCGGGCGCGGCCGGTCGGTGGGCAGCTCCAGCGGACTGATGCCCTTGAGCTGTTCGCGCCACCAGGCGAGTTGTTCCTCCAACAGGCCGCCTTCCTCCAGGCGGGCGCGCTGCCAGGCGGCGAAGTCCGGGTACTGAACCGCGACTTCGGGCAGCCGGGGCGCGCGGCCCTCGGTGCGGGCCGTGTACAGCTCGCCCAGCTCGCGGGCGACCACGCCCATGGACCAGCCGTCGGTGACGATGTGGTGCATGCCGAGGACGCACACGTGCTCGTCGGCGGAGAGCCGCACCAACAGCACCCGGACCAGCGGGCCGTGGCGCAGATCGTACGGACGCGTCAGCTCCTCCTGCGCCAGTGCGCGCAGCCGCTGTTCGCTCGCGGCCGCCTCGGCGCGCCACTCCGGCTCCAGCACGGGATGGACGATCTGCACGCCACGGCCGTCGACCACGTCGAACGTCGTCCGCAGCGCCTCGTGCCGGGCCACCAGGTCGGCGACCGCCGCGCGCAACGCGTCCGGATCCAGGGGGCCCGTCAGCCGCAGGCCGACGGCCGAGTGGTATTCGGTTCCACCCTCGTTGAAGTCCTCCAGGAACCACAGCCGCTGCTGACCGAAGGACATCGGCAGCAGACCGTCGCGCGGCACCGACGGGATCCCCGGGGCGGCGGCCGCTTCCTCGCTTTCGGGAGTCAGGGCGACCGCCAGCTCGGCGACCGTCGGTGCCTCGAAGAGCAGCCGCGGCGAAAGCCCTGCCCCCAGCACCTGGCGGGCCTGGGAGATGACCTGGATGGAGAGGATGGAGTCGCCGCCGAGCTCGAAGAAGTTGTCGTGGATGCCGACCTTCTCGACGCCGAGGACGTCGGCCCAGATCGCGGCGAGGGTTTGCTCGGTCTCCGTGCGTGGGGCGCTGTAGGCGGCGGCCAGTTGTGCTGTCTGGGTGTGGGGTTGGGGGAGGGCGCGGCGGTCGACTTTGCCGCTGGGGGTGTGGGGGAGGTGGTCGAGTGGGACGAAGA
>NZ_JBITEB010000046.1:0-1927 GCF_044454765.1 Streptomyces sp. NPDC051452 | reverse complement strand
CTAGCGAGTAGCCAGGAGGGATCTCACCTCCCGGCTCTCTCAGAACCGTGCGTGAACCTCTCGATTCACACGGCTCCCATCATCCAGTCGTTCGAGGCCGGAGCAGTTTCCAGTGGGCGAAGAGCCCCGGGTAGAGCCTGGCTGTCTTCTCCAGGCCCTGCCATGCCCGGCTTCGGCGTCGCCGGAGCCGCTTGTACTTCTGCATGGCCCATCGCATCAGATAGTGATCGATGCCCTTCAGGCTCGGGACCAACGCAGACGGATAAAACCGGCCGTAGTAGTTGATCCATCCCCGCACGACTGGGTTGATCTCCCGTGCGAGGTCTGCCAGGGACGATCCACTGCGCAGGTGCAGCCGCCATCTGCGGATCTGCGCCCGGATGCGCTTGGCCGCCGCATCGCTGATGGCCGGGTTGAAGCCGTAGAAGTACTCCCCCGTCTTCGTCCGGGCCTTGCGCGAGCGGAACGTGTATCCGAGGAAGGTGAACGAGACGTGCTCGTACGAACCACGCCTCTTGCCGTCCTTGCAGTACACGATGCGGGTCTTGTCGGGATGCAGCCGCAAGCCCCCGCACTCGGCCAGCCGCTGGCCGATGGCCTGACGCACCTGATGCGCCTCGGCCTCGGTGCGGCAGTGAACCACCATGTCGTCGCAGTAGCGCTCGAACCGGACGCCCGGCAAGGCCCGGTCCATCCAGGTGTCGAACGCGTAGTGCATGAACAGGTTCGCCAACAAGGGTGAGATCGCCGAGCCTTGTGGGCTCCCGCGATCTCGCGCGACCAGTTCGCCGCTTCGGTGCTGCAGCGGGGCCTTCAGCCAGCGCTCCACATACAGCAGGATCCACCGCTGGTCGGTGTGGTGGGCCACCGCCTTGAGGACCAGATCATGGTCGAGGTTGTCGAAGAACCCCTGGATGTCGATGTCGACCGTCCAGTCGGTCCTCCAGCACCGCTCCCGGCAGGCCGCGACCGCGTCCAGCGCGCTTCTGCGGGGCCGATAGCCGTAGGAATCGGGATGGAACGACGGTTCCACCCCCGGCTCCAGGACCATGGCCGCCGCCGTCTGCGCGATTCTGTCCGCGACTGTCGGCACTCCGAGGACTCTGACCTTGCCTGCTCCCCCGGGCTTGGGGATCTCCACCATCCGCACCGGCGGCGGGAAGTAGCTGCCCGACGACATGCGATTCCACAGTTTGTAGAGGTTGCCTTGCAGGTCAGCCTCGAACTGCTCGATCGACTCGCCGTCGACCCCGGCCGCTCCCCGGTTCGCCTTGACCCTGAGATACGCCTCCCAGACCACGTGCTTCGAGATCTCGAACGGCTTTGGCCCGCTCATCCGGCTCCTCCCGGGAACTCCGGTTGACCGTCAAGCAGACCTGGATGATCCGTCCCCTTCGCTCCACCCGCATTACCGGGCTTCCTCACTACTACGAGACGGTCTGCCCCCGTGCCCCGCATCGGTACTCCGCCCCTTGCGGTGGTGGCCGCTTGGGGATCTCCCTCTCGCCGCCGGCCCCACGGACCGGCAGCCGTATCGGGGCGACAGGTTCTCACGTTCCGTGCAAGAGCCCAGGTCAAGCTCGCGCCGCCTACATGCCGGACGCCATCCGGGCAGTCAGCAGGCTCCCCCCGGACTTGTCCCAGAGCCCTGGTCTCGCCCTGGTTTCGACGCCACTGGAGTTTATTACGACACGTCATCAGCGGTTTGCTCTCGCTCGCCTTCCTGACCCACACCTGACGCGATCATCGCCGCGCCTTTTCCCGCAGCGCTCACCACGAACGGCCCTTAACCGACGCAGCCTACGGTGGTTTGGAGCCTCCCCCTGCAGGGCGACCCCGGAGGACCTACCTCCATCTCCTGCACAGCACCGCTTCCAGAAGCTCCTACATCGACGCCTCCTTCAGCGTTCGTGACACACGACCAGCA
>NZ_JBITEB010000045.1:0-2000 GCF_044454765.1 Streptomyces sp. NPDC051452 | reverse complement strand
ACCACTTCCTCTAGTCTCGATCTTTCGTGATGGCTCGTCAGTTCAACTGGCTTGCCGTTTCGGTCTGTTGTGTGGGTTGCGGGCAGGCTGATGGCCCGGCTGTCGCGACGAGTGTGCGCCGGGTTCCACGGTTCCGGTGAGGTGGTTCAGGTTCGACGGACCGCTTGATGTGCTTGGTCGGTCAGGGTTCGGGAAGGCGTCGAGCTGCCGGATCGCGTCGGTGATGACATCGGTCCATGGCCAGTGGTGGGCGAATCTCAGATGCCGGCGTCGGCCGGTGGTGACGAGCTGGGCGGCGGCGGAGAACAGTCGCAGCCGCAGTCGGCGGGGCTCCCACCTGCGGGATTTGCCGGTCAGGGCGAGCATCGGCATCCAGGCGAGCAGGTCGAGTGCGAGCTGGACGATCTCCAGCCAGATCCGGTTCTGGGCGGTGTCGTTACAGGGGCGGGTTGCGCAGGCCCGTGGCACGGGCGCTTCGGGTGCGGTCCTCGGCGCGAGCACGTCGGCGGTGCCGCAGCTCCAGCTGGGCGATGGGAGTGCCGGTGGTGTTGGTGGCGAAGCAGGTCGGCCGCAGTCCGTCGGCGTCGGTGAACCGCAACTGGGCGCCGAGATGCGGACGTTCCTTGCGGACGATCAGCCGCATGCCCTTCGGTCAGCCCTTGAGCACGTCACCGTCGAGCTCGGCGACCCAGGCGCCGTCGCGGATCTCCCCGCCTGACTCGATGGCCACCGTCCACGCCGTGGCGGGAACCCGCAGAACGGCGTGGTGGATGGCGTCGGTGATGGTTATCCCGACCGAGTAGGACAACCACCGGCCGCGCTTCGCGAGCCAGGCCACGAACGCGTGGGTGCCACCGCCGGAATCGGTACGCATGGCCCCTCCCATAATCAGGTCTGAAACGCACCAAACCGCTGCCTACCGCTTCACCCGCCCACAGATCGCGAGCGCGGCGAGATCGAGCAGGGCCAGCTCGGGGACGCGATGCCATCTCGATGTACCCGCCGGCCGTCGGCAGGTCTGCGATGGCGTCACCAGACGCCAAATTCAGCATGTCGCAACATGTCTAGGGCGTCTGTTACTGATTTCCTGAGTACCACATTGCTGTACCCGAATAAAATCTTGTCCCCCGTCATCAATTCCACTAGATCCCCGGTTGTAGGCGCATCTTCTTCGTGTTCCGAGGAATACATGTACACCAAGATCGCCTCCATTGCGGTTGCTCGCTGAATCGCCGGGTCACCAGCGGTAAATTTTCTTATACTCCTGATCCAGGTGAGTAGGATCGAGAGGACATCCTCTAGCGGGGAGTCGCGTGTCTGAACGCTGAGCGCCTTGGCCTTCAGTAGTAGGCGCAGCAGTGAATCGCACCGCGACTCGAATTCCTTAGGGTATTCGACTTTCTTTGACCAGTCGGCGAGATGAAGAAGTGGTACCTCTCTCACGGTGCGACAGAAGTCGTCCAGCAGGGCATTCCCCTCTGCGTATATATCAAGGACCAGCTCATGGCGGACTCTATCCAGCCCGTCTGTCGCCCCGAAAATAATATGCTCAGCGTTATACTGGTTTCCTGTGACGCTTTGTCGGCTCTGATTGAAACTTGCTTCAGCCACTCAAGCCCCCGGCAATCTGGCCGACGGTTGCGGCCAGTGTCGCCAACCCAACAGCATCTGAGAGCCAAGCACGTGCACGCTCAAGGCGCCGCCTTGCGGTGGCGGTGTCGCCTGTCTCCAGGTCTCGACGGGCCGCAAGTAGCTCGTCTCGCCCTAGTTGGTCAAGCTGGGAGTCCTCTGCGCACGCGACATCGATGACCTCGTCCAGCTGTTCACGAGCTGCTTCAAGAGTGATGCGTTCTGTCCTGTACTGGACCTGATTGATGGTCTCGGCGTTGTTCTGGCCGCCGTAGACGGTCTGGTTCTGCTGGTTGAAGGTCGCCATGGGCCGAGACTATTGGCAGTCCCCGTTGCATGTTGGCTGTCTCTCGCATCTCTGCAGATACAAG
>NZ_JBITEB010000044.1:0-2205 GCF_044454765.1 Streptomyces sp. NPDC051452 | reverse complement strand
CCCCAACCCCTCCGGCGACACGGATTTCACCTACGCGGACATCGCGGAAGCGATGTCCGTCGTCCTGGAGCGAAACGTCATCCACAAGCCGGTCGCTCCCGACGAGCCGCGGGCGATGCTTACCGGCTCCACGGTGAACGGGGAATGGGGATTGGGCGAGCTTCTTGGTGACCCTCGACGAGACCATCACTGCGGGGGTGTTCGCGCGTGTCAGCGACGATCTTTCCCGGCTCCTCGGTCGGCCGACGACCAGGCTCGTCGACGGACTGAGGGCGCCATGAGGGCAGGGGCGGCGGTCAACCGAGGCGAGCGCCGCCCCTGCCGCAGATCCGCCGACGTGATCACTGGGCTCTGGGCACGGTGCTGCCCATGTGCCGTTCGCTGCCACGGCTGCCATGGCTGCCAGCACGGGGTGTTCGATGATGGGTAGTGTCGCGGTGTGACGATCATCAGGCAACGGCTGAATGAGCTACGGCGGCGTGCCTTTGCAGGGCGCACCGGTGAGATCGAGCTGTTCCGGTCGATGCTGGGGGCAGGCGGCGTGCTTTTTCTTCACGGTCCTGGCGGCATCGGCAAGAGCGCATTGCTGGACGTGCTGGCCGATGTCGCCGGGACCGCGAGCGCCGACCCGATCAGAATCGACGGCCGCGATGTGCCGCCGGTCCCAGGTTCCCTTCAGGCGCGCTCCGGCAGCGGCCGGACGGTGCTGCTGCTCGACACCTACGAGTTGCTCGCCCCCATCGACGACTGGGTACGGGAGGAGTTCCTGCCCGCGCTGCCCGCCGACGCGGTTGTGGTCATCGCGGCACGGCGACCGCCCTCGTCGCGGTGGCTGGCCGATCCCGCCTGGCGCGAGCTGGTCCGGGTCGTCGCGCTGCGCAACCTCGCGCCGCATGACGGCCGCGCCTACCTGGCGGGGTAGAACGTCCCCGCCGAGTTCCACGAGCACCTGCTCGACATCAGCCACGGCCACCCGCTCACCCTGTCCATGCTCGTCGACGCGGTGCGGCGAGACGGTGACGTCCCGCCACGCACACTCGGAGACCTGCCCGACGTGGTACGCGGTCTGCTGACCCGCACCCTGGAGGAGGTGCCTGAGCCGCGTCATCGGCTGGCGCTGGAGGTCTGCGCGCACGCCAACGTCATCACCGAGACCGTCCTGCGATCCGTGCTCGGCGACAACGCCGGGGAGCTGTTCACCTGGCTGCGCACGTTGTCGTTCGTCGAGGAGGGTCCGTACGGCCTGTTCCTGCACGACACGGTCCGCGACATCCTTGACGCCGACCTGCGGTGGCGCGACCCGAAGCGTTACGCCGAGGTGCACACCCAAGTGCGGGCCGACTTGGTCGCACGGATCCGCTCGGCGCCGGACCCACGCGAGCAACAACGGCTCCTGGCCGACGCCATCGTCGTGACCTGCCCGCGGACCAGGCTCGCCGCATACGTCGCGGCCGCCCGGCCCGTCGACCACCACATCGATGTACTTCGGCCGCAAGACACGGCCCCGATCGTCGAGATGACGACCCGCGCTCAGGGGGCGGAACAGGCCGAACTGGTGGCGCACTGGATACGGCGCCAGCCCGGAGCCTTCCGGGTCTTTCGCGGACCGGACGGGGAGCCACAGGGATTCGGCGCCTGCCTCGACCTGCGCGCCGAGGACGTCGGGGTGGATCCGGGCGTCGACAGCATGTGGCAGTACACCCAGCAGCACGGCGCGGCACGCCCAGGCGAGCACGTACGAGCCTGGCGGTTCTTCCTCGACCGTGACCGTGAGCAGGCATCATCGCCGTCACTGACCCTGTTCGCCGTGTGCCAGATCCTCGACATCCTCACGCGTGACCACTCCGCCTGGACGTTGGTGGGGGCGTACGCGGATGCCGGACTGTGGGAGCCGACACTCGGCTATCTGGACTTCTGGCCGGCAGCCGAGGCGGCGTACACGATCGGGGATGCCACCTACCCGGTGTTTGTCCACGACTGGCGACGCACCGGCCTCACCGAGTGGCTCGAACTCACCGCGGCCCGCGAGGTGGGTGCCCCGACCCGCCCGGTGCAGGAGCAGTCGGCCGAACTCGTCCTGTCCCAAACCGAGTTCGCGGAGTCGATCCGCGCGGCGCTGCGCGATCTGCACGCGCCGCAGGCGCTGCGGCGCAATCCGCTGATGCGAGCGCGGGTCGTGCGGTCATCTCCCGCGGGACTCCACGA
>NZ_JBITEB010000043.1:0-3873 GCF_044454765.1 Streptomyces sp. NPDC051452 | reverse complement strand
GTGTCGGCGCGGGGCGAGGAGGCGCTGCGGGCGCAGGCGGCACGGCTGCTGGCGTTCACCGAGACCCACCCCGAGCTGGACCCGGCCGCGGTGGGGCGGGCGCTGGTGTCCGGAAGGGCGGCGTTGTCGCACCGGGGCGTGGTGACCGGCACCCGGCGCGAGGAACTGGCGGCGGGGCTGCGCGCGCTGGCCGACGGCGAGGACTCCCCGTACCTGGTCAGGGGGATCCAGACCGAGGAGCGTGTCGGCTATGTGCTCCCCGACCCGGTGGGCCCCTGGCGGCACGCGGCCCGCACGCTCCTCGCCGACTCGCCGGTCTTCGCCGAGCACGTCGAGGCGTGCCTGAACGCGCTCGGCCCGCACACCGACGCGGCGCGCATACGCGCCCAGTGGCACCGGGACGACACCGGATCCGGCGACGAACAGGCCGCACGCTGCGCGCTGTTCGCGGTGACCGTGGCCCTCGTCCGCACCTGGCGCAAGCTCGGTGTCCGCGTGGACGCCTTCGCCGGGGAACCGGAGCACGGGCCCGCCGTCGCCTGCCTCGCCGGCGCGCTCGGGCTCGACGCCGCCGCCCGCGCCGTAGCCCTCGGCGAGGACCCGGACCCCGCCCAGCCGACCTGGCTGTGGCTGCGCGGCGCCACCGGCCGGGAGCCGGACGGCACCGGCGGGGACGTGACCTACCTCGACCTCCTGCCAGACGGCTCGGTCCTCACCGGTCTCGTCCACGCCCACGTCCACGGCGCCGACGTCGACTGGACCGCCGTGGGCGCGGCTGCGCCGCCCGCCGAGCCGTTCGACCTGCCGACCTACGCGTTCCAGCGCGCCCGCTACTGGCTCGGCGCACCCGAACCGGCAGTACGGCAGCGGCGGTCGGTCGACTGGCTCCCGGTCGAGACGCGGACCGCGGCCGAGGCCGAGTGCCGTCCCGGGCCGGCCGAGAGCTGGCTCGCCCTCGTCCCCGCGGGCTTCGCGCACGACCCGTTCGTGACCGCCGCGGTCGACGCACTGGGCACCGGCGGCACCACGGTCACCCTGCGGACCGTCGACCTCACGGCCGACGACGACACGCTGTACCGGGAGCTCGCCGGCGCGCTCACCGACACCGGCCCCACCGGCGTCCTGTCGCTGCTGGACACGGACGCGACCCCGCGCGGCGACGGCGTCACCGCCCCGCGCGGCACCCTCGCCACCCTGACGCTGGCCCGCGTGCTGCACGAACTGTCCGACGCGCCACGACTGTGGTGCGCGACGGACGACACCCGCGACCACCCCGCCCCGGCCGCCATGGCCTGGGCCGCCTGAGCCCGGCGGGAGGGGCCATGACCTCCGCGCCCCCGGTCCGGGCCGCCCGGCCGCTGCTCAGATTCGTGCGCGGGCGGCCGGACGAGGAGGAGATCGCCGCGGCCACCCTGGCGGTGCTCGCCGCGCTCGCCACCCGCACCCCGCCGCCCGAGGCGCCCGGACCCACCGTCCGCGCCCCCGGGTCCGGCTACCGCGCCCCCGGCGCCTGGACCGCCCGCCGCCGCTTCACCCACCACGACTGACCGAGCCCGTCCACCGACTCCGTGCCCCGGACGTCCGCTGCCCCAACGCCTTTCTCCTGGAGGAAGAAACCCATGTCCCGTCGCCTGTTCACCTCGGAGTCCGTGACCGAGGGCCATCCCGACAAGATCGCCGACCAGATCAGCGACACGATCCTCGACGCGCTCCTCGCCCAGGACCCGGATGCCCGGGTCGCCGTCGAGACGCTGATCACCACCGGCCAGGTGCACGTGGCCGGCGAGGTGACGACGAAGGCCTACGCGGATATCGCCACCCTCGTCCGCGACAGGATCCTCAGCATCGGCTACGACTCCTCCAAGAAGGGCTTCGACGGCGCCTCCTGCGGTGTGTCGGTGTCCATCGGCGCGCAGTCCCCGGACATCGCGCAGGGCGTCGACACCGGCGGTGCCGGCGACCAGGGGCTCATGTTCGGCTACGCGACGGACGAGACTCCCGAACTGATGCCCCTGCCCATCCGCCTCGCCCACCGCATGGCCCAGCGGCTGTCCGACGTCCGCAAGGACGGCACCATCCCCTACCTGCGCCCGGACGGCAAGACGCAGGTCACCATCGAGTACGACGGCGACCAGGCCGTCCGCCTGGACACGGTGGTCGTCTCCTCCCAGCACGCCTCCGACATCGACCTGGAGTCGCTGCTGGCGCCCGACATCCGCGAGTTCGTCGTGGAGCCGGAGCTGAAGGCGCTCCTGGACGAGGGCATCAAGCTGGAGACCGAGGGCTACCGCCTGCTGGTCAACCCGACCGGGCGGTTCGAGATCGGCGGCCCGATGGGTGACGCCGGTCTGACCGGCCGCAAGATCATCATCGACACCTACGGCGGCATGGCCCGCCACGGCGGCGGCGCGTTCTCCGGCAAGGACCCCTCCAAGGTCGACCGCTCGGCCGCCTACGCGATGCGCTGGGTCGCCAAGAACGTCGTCGCGGCGGGGCTTGCGGCCCGCTGCGAGGTGCAGGTGGCGTACGCGATCGGCAAGGCCGAGCCGGTCGGGCTGTTCGTGGAGACGTTCGGTACCCACAAGGTCGAGCCGGAGAAGATCGAGAAGGCCATCGACGAGGTCTTCGACCTCCGCCCGGCCGCGATCATCCGCGACCTGGACCTGCTGCGCCCGATCTACTCCCAGACCGCCGCCTACGGCCACTTCGGCCGCGAGCTGGCCGACTTCACCTGGGAGCGCACCGACCGCGTGGACGCCCTGCGCCGGGCCGCCGGAGTCTGAGATGCGCATCGCCGTCAGCGGCTCCATCGCGATGGACCACCTCATGGTCTTCCCCGGCAGGTTCGCCGACCAGCTCGTGCCCGACCGGCTCGACAGGGTCTCGCTGTCCTTCCTCGCCGACACGCTCCACATCCGGCCCGGCGGCGTCGCGGCCAACATCGCCCACGGCCTGGGACAGCTGGGCTTCTCACCCGTCCTGATCGGCGCGGTGGGCTCCGACTTCGAGCCCTACCGCGTCCTGCTGAAGGAACAGGGCGTCGACACCGAGTCGGTGCGGATCAGCCCCGAGCTGCACACCGCCCGTTTCGTCTGCACCACCGACATCGAGCAGAACCAGATCGCGACCTTCTACACCGGCGCGATGGCGGAGGCCCGGCACATCCCCCTCGCCCCCGTCCTCGCCCGCACCGGCGGAGTCGACCTGGTCCTCGTCTCGCCCAACGACCCCGAGGCGATGCTGCGCCACACCCGGGAGTGCCACGAACTCGGCGTCCCCGTGGCCGCCGACCCCTCGCAGCAGCTGGCCCGCCTCGACCGGGACCAGGTCCGCGCCCTGATCGACCACTCGCGGATGCTGTTCACCAACGAGTACGAGTCCGTGCTGCTCCAGGAGCGCAGCGGATGGACGCAGGAGCAGATCCTCGGCCGCACCGGCCTGTGGATCACCACGCTCGGCGCCGCGGGCTCCCGGATCCGGCGGGCGGGCCGCACCACGGTCGAGGTCCCGGCCGCACCGGCCCGGACCGTCGCGGACCCCACCGGGGTCGGCGACGCCTACCGTGCCGGCTTCCTGGCCGCCCTCGCCTGGGGCGAGGACCTCCGGGAGGCGGCCAGGTTCGCCAGTGTGACCGCCGTCCTCGCCCTGGAGTCGGTCGGCACCCAGGAGCACGCCCTGCGCCCCGCCGAGCTGCTGTCCCGACTTGCCGAGGCCTACGGTCCCGCGGCGGCGGACCCGTTCACCGACCGGCTGGCGGTGCGCCCATGACCACGCCCGACCGTGTGTCCGCGCTTCGTGAGGCGCTCGCCACCCGTGTGGTGGTGGCCGATGGAGCGATGGGCACGATGCTCCAGGCGCAGGAGCCGACCCTTG
>NZ_JBITEB010000042.1:0-3978 GCF_044454765.1 Streptomyces sp. NPDC051452 | reverse complement strand
CCGCCCGTTATCGCCGGTTCGTTCGCGATCTGAGCATGTTTTTGCAGCTCAGGATGGTTCTTCGATCGATGTGACGTGGTCAGCAGGGGCCGATGGTTCGCGTCCGCGGAACGGGGGTGTCGCCGCCTCGGCGGGCGAGTTCGCGTCGCAGGTCGAGGTTCTCGCCGTGGGCTCGTTCGAGCGCGTCCCGCAGGGCCTGTACTTCTTCTCGGTGCTGCTTCTTCAGGCGGGTGATCTGGCCGGTCAGTGCGAGGACGAGGGCGCTGTGCTCGTCCGCCGGAGGCGTCGGTGCGGGAACGGGCCGGGCCTGGGCCCGGAGTCGTTCGATGCGTCCTCGCAGGTCGGGGTGGTTATAGAGGAACGCATGGGAGACGCCGGCTTCCCTCTGGACGGCCTGAAAGGTGATCGGCTCACCGCGTTTGACCAGGGTGCGGATCGCCTTCTCTGCCGCGGTGGTCTTGGCCTGTGATTTGGCCTTCGCGGCGGTGGCGAGTGTCTGGGTGCGCTTGGTGCGAGTGTCGTCGGTCATGGCCGGGTCCTTCGGTGGCGGTCGAGGTCGAGGGTGAGCGAGACCGGGCCGGCGGGGGCGGCGCCGCAGCCGGCGCCCTGGATGGCGCGTCCGGGTTTGGAGCGGAGGGTGTCCAGGAGCTTGGTGAGGGCCGCGTGTTCGGCTCGTCGTTGCAGCAGCCAGACGTTGTCCTCGGGCATCGGGCGTCCGTGTCGCTGTTGGAACGCGGTGGTACTGCGGTTGATCAGGGCCTCGGTCTCGTCCAACTGCCGTTCCAGAGCACTTTGGTGGGAGGTGTCAGTGACGAAGACCGAGCAGGTCAGACAGGCATTCCCCTTGTCGCAGGTCTGCAGGGGCGGCAGCAGGCACCAGCCGTGGGGCAGAAATCGGTCGGCGCGGCTGAACAGGTGGAGGCTGTCGTGGTCGTCGTGGGAGAAGGTGACGTGGGTGCCGTCTGAGCGGAGTTTCGCGGTGGCCAGGAACGCCTGCTCGGCATGTTCCTGGCGGGCGGCAACGTAGTGCATCGTCATAGTCGGGGTCGCGTGTCCGGCATAGCGCATCAACACGTGGACGGGCAGGCCGAGTTCGGCGAGCCGGGTCAGCTTGGTGTGACGGAAGCGGTGGGTGTGGCTGAGCCCGACGGACTTGCCCTTGCTGTCGGTGATCTTCACGATCTTGCTGAACTCGCGGAGCATCCAGCTGTAGGTGCCCGACGGGTAGGGCTTGTCGCCCTGCCGGTTCCCGGTCCTCTGCAGGAACAGGTGACGCGGGGTGATGCCGGGGAAGTGCTCACGGACCCACCGTCGTTGTTCCTCGATGACCGCGACGACCTCGGCGTCGACGAGGATGGTGTCCGGCGCGATGGCGATCTTGCTCTGTGCGTAGTGGAAGCGGGCGATCTGTTCTCCTTCGGCGGCGTCGACGGCCCGGTCGGGGACCGGGGAGAGGCAGTCGAAGCGGCTGGTGCGGATTTCGCTGGCCCGTCGCCCGGTGAGGATCTGCAGCAGGATCATGCGCATGGCCTGCGGGTCGTCGAAGCCGCGGGCGGTGACCTGCTGTCCGTCACCGCGGGTGAGGGCCATCTCTTCGTGGCGGGCGAGCCCGAGCAGGGGCAGTGCGGCGGGGATCTGCGCGAGCGCGTGGTCGTCGACGTAGTGCTCGTCGTTGAGTTCGCGCCGGTCAGGGATGCGGGAGACCTGCCGGAACCAGCCAGCCGCGTGCGCGTCGGTGACCCGCGACCACGGGTTCGGCCCGAGGACCTGGCGGGCCTCGATGGGGTTCGCGGCGACGAACGCGAAGAGTTCGGCGACGGCCCGCAGGTCGTCGTTGACCAGGCGGGGATGGACGGGCTGCCCGGCGAACCGTTGCTCATTCTGTCGCAGGAGCCGGTTGGCGGGATCGGTGTCCCAGCGGCGGAAGGCGGCGGCCAGCTGGACCGCGTGGGCCGGGTCGCTCAGAACGTCGAGGGGGTCGGTGAAGGTCTGGAGCCACCGGTCGAAGCGGGCGAAGCACCGCATCCGCTCCTGGCTCACGGTCGACCAGCGCAACGTGCCGGCCTCCAACTGGGTGCCCAGGCACCACTTCACAGCCTCCCGCAGCCACGGCTGAGTAATCTTCGAGGGGGAACAGCCGTAGTGGGCCTGGGGTTCGTGCTCGGCCAGCGGAATCCGCGGATCGCAGCGCGGATGCCACTCGTCCAGAGACCACCAGGGCCCGTCCGAACAGCGGGCGAGGAGGGCCAGACGGGAGAAGCGGAAGATCACCCGCAGCCGGGCGACGCTGCCGCGGGGAATGAGGCGGCCCCAGCGGGTTGCATAGAACCACCGCTGCAGAGCGGCCGCGGTCTCCCAGTCCATGGTCCGGATCGAGGCAGGGAAAGGGTGCTGGTCGCGGATCGCGCGGCGCAGGATGTTCGCGAACTGGTTGGTGCCCAGCACCGAGGAACGGGTCCCGTCCATCGCCTGCCAGTGCGCCATCCAGGCCAGTTCGGCGGCGATCAGGTCGGGCAGACCGGTCAGGTCGATGCTTCGGTCGCCGTTCTCGGTGATCTTCTCCCAGTCGTCGATGCCGTCCCTGATCACCGGCCCCTTCCAGGGCTCTGGCAACTCGGTCCAGAGCCGCCAGAACGGATCCTCGTCGCCGGCCGCATGGAGATGACGCTGTTCACCGGCCATCGTCGACCTGCCAGGCAGAGATGTACGACTTCCAGTTCGCCGCGACCCGCAGGGCCTCGTCCTCGCGGACCCAGCCATAAAGGTCGAGGGTGGTCTGCACGTGTGCGTGACCGAGTCGGCGGGAGACCACCCACTCCGGCGTCCCGGCCAGCAACAGCGCGGTCGCGTGGCTGTGCCGGAACCAGTGCGGCGTCCAGGAGGCGGGGCCGACGCCCTTCTTGCGCAGGGCGGACACCTTGTCCCGCACCGTGCCCTCGCGCAGGGCGGCCAGCAGCGGCGGCCGCTCCAGGTTCACCAGCAGCGGCGATCCGGTATCGATCTCGATGCCGAACTCGGCGGCCCGGCAGGCGAGGTGGGTGAGGTAGTCGGCGAATAGTCGCTCCAGGTCGCTGCCGACATAGACGCGTCGCGGGCGCATCATCTTCACCCTGGCCCCGTTCGTGTTGTCCTCGCGAGGCACGATCTCGACATAGGGAGTGGAGCCACGGCCCATGACGAAGTCGCAGATCCGCAGGCCGAGGGCCTCTCCCAGGCGCATGCCGGTCTCCGCGAGCAGGGCGAACAGCAGCCGGTCGCGCAGGTTCCCTCTCCAGTCGCTGACCGTGGCGTCCGGCGTCGCGCAGCCGTCCAGGATCGCCTGGATCTCGGTCGGCAGCAGCAGCGGAGGGCGCCCATGATGCCGCTGGCGCCGGACCCTGACCAGCGAGGACGGCGCGGGAGCGGTGCGGGCGTCCAGGTGCGCGAGCAGGCCCCGGGCCGGGGCCCGTCGCGGCGTCCCGCGCATGAGCCGGCCCGCGACCGGCGCTGAGAAGACCGCCTCCTGCCAGCGATAGAAGGAGATCAGCGCGGCCAGTCTCGCCTCCAACGTCCCGGCCTCCGGGGCCTGTTCGGGCTCGACCAGGGTGTGCTCGACGGTGCGGCCATTGCGCAACCAGGACAGGAACCCCGAGACCGCCGGGACCCCGAGATCGCCCCACCTTCCGGTCTCGTCGCACTGTTCGAGGAACGTCCACCACTGGGCCAGCGAGGTCGCATAGCCGCGGACCGTGTTCGGAGACCACAGCTGCCTATGGGCCTCCAGCCAGTCCTCGACCGGTGCGACGGTTCGGTACTTCTCGTCGATCACGGTCCACGTCCGCCGACCGTTCGCGGGCCGGACCGCCAAGCTATGCGCCACTGATGCCGTTCCGTCTCGTTGAAGAACTCCCGTTGATAGCAATGCATCAACGACGCAGAACGCTCACGGTGACGCTCGTTGCAGACAGAGAATCGAGGGGCTCACGCCCCGCTGATAAC
>NZ_JBITEB010000041.1:0-3194 GCF_044454765.1 Streptomyces sp. NPDC051452 | reverse complement strand
ATGGGTGGCTGGTCGTTGTTTGAGAACTACACAGTGAACGCGAGCATCTGTGGCCAAGTTTTTAAGGGCGCACGGTGGATGCCTTGGCACCAGGAACCGATGAAGGACGTGGGAGGCCACGATAGTCCCCGGGGAGTCGTCAACCAGGCTTTGATCCGGGGGTTTCCGAATGGGGAAACCCGGCAGTCGTCATGGGCTGTCACCCACTGCTGAACACATAGGCAGTGTGGAGGGAACGAGGGGAAGTGAAACATCTCAGTACCCTCAGGAAGAGAAAACAACCGTGATTCCGGGAGTAGTGGCGAGCGAAACCGGATGAGGCCAAACCGTATGCGTGTGAGACCCGGCAGGGGTTGCGCATGCGGGGTTGTGGGATCTCTCTTTCACAGTCTGCCGGCTGTGAGGCGAGTCAGAAACCGTTGATGTAGGCGAAGGACATGCGAAAGGTCCGGCGTAGAGGGTAAGACCCCCGTAGTCGAAACATCAGCGGCTCGTTTGAGAGACACCCAAGTAGCACGGGGCCCGAGAAATCCCGTGTGAATCTGGCGGGACCACCCGCTAAGCCTAAATATTCCCTGGTGACCGATAGCGGATAGTACCGTGAGGGAATGGTGAAAAGTACCGCGGGAGCGGAGTGAAATAGTACCTGAAACCGTGTGCCTACAAGCCGTGGGAGCGTCGGAACAAGGCTTGCCTTGTTCTCGTGACTGCGTGCCTTTTGAAGAATGAGCCTGCGAGTTTGCGGTGTGTTGCGAGGTTAACCCGAGTGGGGAAGCCGTAGCGAAAGCGAGTCCGAATAGGGCGTTTCAGTAGCACGCTCAAGACCCGAAGCGGAGTGATCTAGCCATGGGCAGGTTGAAGCGGAGGTAAGACTTCGTGGAGGACCGAACCCACCAGGGTTGAAAACCTGGGGGATGACCTGTGGTTAGGGGTGAAAGGCCAATCAAACTCCGTGATAGCTGGTTCTCCCCGAAATGCATTTAGGTGCAGCGTCGTGTGTTTCTTGCCGGAGGTAGAGCACTGGATAGGCGATGGGCCCTACCGGGTTACTGACCTTAGCCAAACTCCGAATGCCGGTAAGTGAGAGCGCGGCAGTGAGACTGTGGGGGATAAGCTCCATGGTCGAGAGGGAAACAGCCCAGAGCATCGACTAAGGCCCCTAAGCGTACGCTAAGTGGGAAAGGATGTGGAGTCGCACAGACAACCAGGAGGTTGGCTTAGAAGCAGCCACCCTTGAAAGAGTGCGTAATAGCTCACTGGTCTAGTGATTCCGCGCCGACAATGTAGCGGGGCTCAAGCGTACCGCCGAAGTCGTGTCATTCATACAATAGGGCCAACGCCTGTATGGATGGGTAGGGGAGCGTCGTCTGCCGGGTGAAGCAGCACCGGAAGGTAGTTGTGGACGGTTGACGAGTGAGAATGCAGGCATGAGTAGCGATACAAACGTGAGAAACGTTTGCGCCGATTGACTAAGGGTTCCTGGGTCAAGCTGATCTGCCCAGGGTAAGTCGGGACCTAAGGCGAGGCCGACAGGCGTAGTCGATGGATAACCGGTTGATATTCCGGTACCCGCTGTGAAGCGTCAAACATCGAGCATCGTGATGCTAAGGCCGTGAAGCCGTTCCGGACCCTTCGGGGAAAGGAAAGTGGTGGAGCCGCCGAACCAAGCGGTTAGTAGGTGAGTGATGGGGTGACGCAGGAAGGTAGTCCATCCCGGGCGGTGGTAGTCCCGGGGTAAGGGTGTAGGACGTTGTCCAGGTAAATCCGGGCAGCACATAGTCTGAGACCTGATGCCGAGCCGATTGTGGTGAAGTGGATGATCCTATGCTGTCGAGAAAAGCCTCTAGCGAGTTTCATGGCGGCCCGTACCCTAAACCGACTCAGGTGGTCAGGTAGAGAATACCGAGGCGTTCGGGTGAACTATGGTTAAGGAACTCGGCAAAATGCCCCCGTAACTTCGGGAGAAGGGGGGCCATGCTTGGTGATCGGATTTTCTCCGTGAGCTGGGTGTGGCCGCAGAGACCAGCGAGAAGCGACTGTTTACTAAAAACACAGGTCCGTGCGAAGCCGTAAGGCGATGTATACGGACTGACGCCTGCCCGGTGCTGGAACGTTAAGGGGACCGGTTAGCTTGGATTCGTCCAGGCGAAGCTGAGAACTTAAGCGCCAGTAAACGGCGGTGGTAACTATAACCATCCTAAGGTAGCGAAATTCCTTGTCGGGTAAGTTCCGACCTGCACGAATGGCGTAACGACTTCTCGACTGTCTCAACCATAGGCCCGGTGAAATTGCACTACGAGTAAAGATGCTCGTTTCGCGCAGCAGGACGGAAAGACCCCGGGACCTTTACTACAGTTTGATATTGGTGTTCGGTTCGGCTTGTGTAGGATAGCTGGGAGACTTTGAAGCGGCCACGCCAGTGGTCGTGGAGTCGTCGTTGAAATACCAGTCTGGTCGTGCTGGATGTCTAACCTGGGTCCGTGATCCGGATCAGGGACAGTGTCTGATGGGTAGTTTAACTGGGGCGGTTGCCTCCTAAAGAGTAACGGAGGCGCCCAAAGGTTCCCTCAGCCTGGTTGGCAATCAGGTGTTGAGTGTAAGTGCACAAGGGAGCTTGACTGTGAGACCGACGGGTCGAGCAGGGACGAAAGTCGGGACTAGTGATCCGGCGGTGGCTTGTGGAAGCGCCGTCGCTCAACGGATAAAAGGTACCCCGGGGATAACAGGCTGATCTTCCCCAAGAGTCCATATCGACGGGATGGTTTGGCACCTCGATGTCGGCTCGTCGCATCCTGGGGCTGGAGTCGGTCCCAAGGGTTGGGCTGTTCGCCCATTAAAGCGGTACGCGAGCTGGGTTTAGAACGTCGTGAGACAGTTCGGTCCCTATCCGCTGTGCGCGTAGGAATATTGAGAAGGGCTGTCCCTAGTACGAGAGGACCGGGACGGACGAACCTCTGGTGTGCCAGTTGTCCTGCCAAGGGCATGGCTGGTTGGCTACGTTCGGGAGGGATAACCGCTGAAAGCATCTAAGCGGGAAGCCTGCTTCGAGATGAGTATTCCCACCTCCTTGAGAGGGTAAGGCTCCCAGTAGACGACTGGGTTGATAGGCCAGATATGGAAGCCGGGTAACCGGTGGAGTTGACTGGTACTAATAGGCCGAGGGCTTGTCCATTGATGCTCGCGTTCACTGTGTT
>NZ_JBITEB010000040.1:0-5837 GCF_044454765.1 Streptomyces sp. NPDC051452 | reverse complement strand
GAGACAGGACGCGGGATCTCTCCCGCATCCCGCCGGAACCATGCCTGACCAGCGAAAAGTCAACGATCACGTTCGGTTGAGATACGGCTTCTGAGGGGAACCCCGATCCTGCCCAGCGCGTGGGCGGCCAACCGGCTGCGGCCGTTGCTGGCCGATCCACAGCCCGGGAGTACCGGCCCACAGGGGTTGGGGGATGCCCTGCCGCTGCAGGTGAGCTTCAACCGGATCAAGACCAGTATGGAGGTGCGGCGCACGAAACGGATGGGCGGCCACCTGCCCTCGGCCGCCAAGTCCAACACCATGCCCGTGCTGTTCCGCCACTACCTCAGCGGCGATCCGGTCATCACCTCCTGGGCCGAGGAAGTCCTCGGCGAGGCGCTCGCCGGCGCCGAGCAGGCAGCCCTCCTGGCCCACGAGCGAGCCGTACGCACGGCCGGCGGCGGTCCCCGCGTCCTTACCGGACCGGCCGATGCCGCGGCACTGACAAAGGCCGGGCTCGCGCCGTCCGCGGCCCGGCAGGTGGCGGACGGCGCGTTGGACACGGGCTGGAGTGCCTGCGCTGACCACGACTGCCACCCGCTCACCCAGCAGCCGTGCCAGGTCTCCTTCCTCGACTGCTTCCACTGCGGGAACTGCCTGGTCACCCGTGACCACCTGCCCCGCTTGCTCGCCTTGCTCGACGCCCTGGCCCAGCGCCGCCGCGAACTGTCCGAGGAGCAGTGGTGGCAGCGCTACGGCCCGGCCTGGGTCGCCATCCGCCAGGACATCCTCACCCGCTTCACCCCGGCCGAACTCGAGCAGGCCCAGACCCGCAAGCCACACGACGCGCTGCTCGACCTCGCCGAGAACCCGTGGGAGGCACCATGACCACCGCCCCGCACAGCCTGCTCGCGGCCTTCCCACGGCCGCCCCTGGCACCGGAGAGCAACCCGTTCGTCCTCCACGGCTGTCCTCTGAAGCCCGGCAGCCGGCTACAGGAGACGTCCCGCTTCGCTGACGATGTGTGGAACCTGGGCCCGGCCATGGTCAAGAAACACGAACGCCGGTTCATCCTCGACTTCCGCCTGATCCCCGCCACCCACCGCCACGTGGGCAAAGAGCTCTGCTACGCCATGCTGTCCGGACCCGCGCCTCCAGGAGAGACGCAGCCCGCGGCCGCGACCGTCCGCACCGTCTTCACCGAACACGTCCGCTTCCTGCGCTGGGCAGCCGCCCGTAGTCCGCGACTGGAGACGCTCAGCGGCGCGGATCTGGAGGACTACCAGCGATTTTTGATCCAGTCACTCCCCCGCGCCGGTGCCCGCCAGAGCGCCCGGGCAGGCGCACGCAAGTTCTGGCTCTGGCGCAGCTGCTTGTCCTGCGACGCCCTCCGATTCGACCCCACCCACATCGACGGATGGGGCGAGAACGCCGCGCACCGACGGGAGAACGCCACCGCCCGCATCCCCGAGGAAGTCCTGGGACCGCTGTTCGTCTGGTCCATGCGGTTCATCGACGACTTTTCCGCCGACATCCTCGCCGCCGACCGCGCCTGGCACACCCCGCCTCCGACGCCCGCGGAGCCGCCCGCCTACGGCCAGGTATACAGGCTGCTGCGGGCATGGCTGGACGAACGCATCGCCTCCCGCCAGCCACTGCCCGGCTGGCGCGGTAAGCCCAGCTTGACTGCGATCGCTCACGCCGTCGGATGCAGCAGAATTTCTGTGACCCGTCACCGCCGCATGATCGACGAGGCCGCCGAGGTCACCGGCATCCGCCCTCAGCCGGTCAGCGGCCAGCCCATCCGCGGCCAGCTCGACGGCCAGCCCTGGATCGAGGCGGTCCTGGCCGACTACACCGAACCAGGCAGCCTCGCCAACCTCGCCCGCCTCCTCCAGGACGCCTGTTACATCGTCCTGGCCTTCCTCTCCGGCGCCCGTGACAGCGAGCTCAAACACCTCCAACACGGCTGCCTGACCACCGAACAGGACGCCGACGGCCGCCCCTACCGGTGGAGAATGCACAGCCTCGCCTTCAAAGGCGAAAGCGATCCGACCGGCACGCCCGCCACCTGGAGCATCGGCGAACCTGCCGCACGGGCCATCACCGTCCTGCAGCAGCTGCAGCCGCCCGACAGCGACTACCTCTTCGCTCCCCTGCCCCACACCCCCGGCGCCAGGCCGGACGCCGTCAACCAGGTCCTGAGCAGCGGTGCCACCAACGCCCGCCTGAACCGGTATGCCGCCTGGATCAACCACTACTGCCAACGCCACCAGCGCAGCGACTTCATTCGCGCCATCGACGGACAGCAATGGCACCTGACCAACAGGCAGTTCCGGCGCACCCTGGCCTGGTACATCGCCCGCCGTCCCGGCGGCGTCATCGCCGGAGCCCTCGCCTTCCGCCACCACTGCATCCAGGTCTTCGAGGGCTACGCCGGCACCAGCGACTCCGGCTTCCGCGCCGAAGTCGAAAGCGAACAAGCCCTCGCCCGCGGCGAACACCTCATGACCGCCATCGACACCCATGAACACACCACACTGACCGGCCCGGCCGCCGAAGAAGCCGCCCGCCGCCTGCAGGAATTCGGCACCCGCGCCCGCTTCGACGGCCAAATCGTCCTGGACGAAGCACGGCTGCGACGACTGATGGCCCGGCATGATCCAGCCGTCTATCCCGGCCAGTACGTCACTTGCGTCCATGACCACTCCAAAGCCCTCTGCGAGAAAGCCCGCAACCGGCGCAGTGAAGGCCTCCCCGACCACGGCGGCTGCAAGCCACTTGCCTGCCACAACGTCGCCCTCAGCCCCGAAAACACAGCCGCCTGGCAACACGAAATCGACCGCATCGACCAACGCCTCACCACCCGCCCGTCCCTGCCCCCGCTCCTGCAGCACCGGCTACAGGCCCGCCGCGACGAGATCACCGCATTCCTTAAACGGAACAACACCACCGCGTAGGAGAGCGCATGACCCGCCCCGCCGACATCCCCACCGAAACCCGCGCCCGCCAGATCACCAACCAGTACCTCAACGACTGCCACACCAACGGCAAACGCCCCAGCGTCCTCGCCCTCGCCACCAGACTCGGCCTGTCCAACACCACCTTCCGCCGACACTTCCCCCAGCTAGCCAAGGACATCTCAGCCCTTCGCAGCAGTCCGTCCACCTCGCCGACGGGCCACGATGCACGGCCGAGTCCCTACGACATCCTCATCGCCCGAAACACCAAACTCCGCCGCGCCAACCAGGCCCTGGCCGACAACCTCCACTACGCAGCAGCCCACATCCAACGCCTCGCCCTGGACAACGCCCGCCTCCGCCAAGCCCTGGAGACCAGCCACCACATCACCCGCATCGACAACCCCCAACGCGGCCGAGGCCACTGACCCTCCCCCACCAACCCGCCATGGCTCCAGCCTCGAAGCGGTCAACAGTCAGTCCACAACCACCACCACAACATCGCTGTCGACGTCGCCACCCGCGCCGTGCTCGCCGCCGTGCTGTGCCCGAACGCGACCAAGGCCGTCGACGCCGCCCTGCTGCTCGCGGAGATGGCCGTCCCCCACCCCGCCCGCCCCACCTGGCCGGACATCCTGCGCATGGACCACGCCCCCGCACTCCCCCACCAACGGCTGACCGCACTCGACGAGCGTCTGGCCGGGGCTGCCGCCCGGCCCGTCGCCCTGCCCGAGACGATCGTCGTCGACCGCGGCAAAGTCTTCGTCTCCGCCGCATTCACCGCCGCCTGCGAACACCTCGGCATCAGCGTCCAGCCCGCCCCGCCCCACGCCCCCACCGCCAAAGGCATCGTCGAGCGGACCTTCGGCACCATCAACCACCTGTTCTGCCAGCACCTGCCCGGCTACACCGGCTCCGACGTCACCCGCCGCGGCCCCGACACCGAGAAAGACGCCTGCTACAGCGTCCCCCAGCTCCAAGACCTGCTTGATGAGTGGCTGGTGCACTACCACCACCGGCCCCACGAAGGCCTGCGCCACCCGCTGATGCCCCGCAAAGCCCTCACGCCGGACCAGATGTGGGCCGCGCTCGTCGCCGTCGCCGGGTACGTACCCGTCCCGCTGACGGGCAGCGACTACCTCGAGCTGCTACCTGTGCGCTGGCAGGCCGTCACTCCCGCCGGCATCACCATCCACCACCGCACCTACGACCACGATCTCCTCGCCCCCTACCGCGGCCAGGCCTCCCCCGCCGCCGGCCGGGGCGGGAAATGGGAGATCCACTACAACCCCCACGACGTCCGCCAAATCTGGATCCGCCTGCCCGAAGGCGACCTCACCGAAATCCCCTGGATCCACCGCGACCACGTCCACCAGCCGTTCAACGACCGCACCTGGCAGCACATCCGCATCCACGCCCGGCACAGCAACCACGACGACAGCCAGCAGCACGAAGCACACCTCGCCGACGCCCTCGACCAGCTCATGCGCCGCGTCCACAGCGGCCACGCCACCACCACCGAACAAACTCTCCTCGCCCGCGCCACCACGCTGCCGGTCCCCGCCGCCCGGCCCTCCCACCACAGCACCGGCCCCCTAACCGACGAGCCGGCGGAGCACTACGAGGACGACAGCATCGACGACCTCCCCGACGACGGCACCCACCCCGCCGCGGCCACCGGATTCGGGCTCTACGACGCACACGAGGAAGCCGACAAGTGGTGAATCCCCGCCGCCCCGCAGCGCACCATCCAAGCAGCGCACCCGCCGACACGGGCAGCAACGCTACGGCCGAGCCGTCCTGGCCCCTGACCACCTGGCAGGGCTGGCAGCGCTTCGCCACCACCGACCCGCCCGCCCCGCCCCAGCCCGGCGACTCACCCCGCAGCACCGACGAACGCCTCGCCTACCACTCCGCGTTCGTCACCATCCGTACCCCCGCCATCAACCAGGTCACCACCCAGGTCCGCACCCTGATGATCCTCGGCCGCCACCAGCAGACCACCGCACGGCCCTCCCTGATCGTCACCGGACCCGCCGCAGCCGGAAAAACCACCGCCCTGCTCAACGTCGGCCGCACCTGCCACCTCGCCCACACCCGCAAAAACGCCGCACCGCCCGGATCAGCCCACGCCGCGGCCCCGGTCGCCTACGTCCTCGTCCCGCCCGGCGCCACCGCGAAAACCCTCGTCACCGAGTTCGCCCGCTACCTCGGCATCCCCGTAACCACCCGCATGACCCAGACCCAGATCACCGACGCCGTCTGCCACACCTACACCGCCGCGGGCGTCCAACTCGTCCTCATCGACGAAATCCACCGCCTCAACCCCCGCACCACCACCGGCGCCCAGACCGCCGATCTCTTGAAGGACCTCACCGAGCGCCTGCCCGCCACCTTCGTCTACGCCGGCATCAACGTCACCGACACCCCCCTGTTCACCGGCACCCGCGGCGCCCAACTCGCCGGACGCGCCACCCTCATCACCTGCGGCCCCCTCCCCGCCCAACACGGCACCCGCCACCCCTTCCGCGAGGTCATCACCGACATCGAAAACGCCCTCGACCTGAACCACCACACACCCGGCACCCTCCCCCGGCACGCCGCCTACCTCCACCAGCGCACCGCCGGCCGCATCGGATCCCTCACAAGGCTCATCCGCCAAGCCGCCATCACCGCCATCCACGACGGCACCGAACGCATCACCAAAACCGCCCTCGACGCGGTACAACTCGACCACCTCGCCGAAACCCACCACCGCCCCACACGACGGCGCTAACCCCACCCACCGAACAAGCAAAACAGCCTAGCGAGTAGCCAGGAGGGATCTCACCTCCCGGCTCTCTCAGAACCGTGCGTGAACCTCTCGATTCACACGGCTCCCATCATCCAGTCGTTCGA
>NZ_JBITEB010000039.1:0-6077 GCF_044454765.1 Streptomyces sp. NPDC051452 | reverse complement strand
CGGTGCCGGTGCCGGTGCTGGAGTCGGCGCCGTGGGTGTGGCCGGTGTCGGCGCGGGGCGAGGAGGCGCTGCGGGCGCAGGCGGCACGGCTGCTGGCGTTCACCGAGACCCACCCCGAGCTGGACCCGGCCGCGGTGGGCCACACCCTGGTGGCCGGCCGCACGGCCCACCCGTACCGGGGTGTCGTGATCGGCGGCAGCCGCGAGGAGCTGGCGGCGGGACTGCGGGCCCTGGCCGACGGCCACGACTCCCCGCACGCCGTCACCACCGGCGCCGAGGCCACCGGCGGCCGCACCGTCTTCGTGTTCCCCGGCCAGGGCTCGCAGTGGGCCGGCATGGCCCGCGAACTCCTGGACACCTCGCCGGTGTTCCGGGCCGGCGTCGAGCGGTGCGCGCAGGCGCTCGCCCGGTTCGTGGACTGGTCGCTGCCGGACGTCCTGCGCGGCACGGCCGGAGCGCCCCCGCTGGAGCGCGTCGACGTCGTCCAGCCCGCCCTGTTCGCGGTGATGGTCGCGCTCGCCGACGTGTGGCGGGCCGCGGGTGTCACCCCGTCCGCCGTCATCGGGCAGTCCCAGGGCGAGATCGCCGCCGCGTACGTCTGCGGCGCGCTCGACCTGGAGGACGCGGTGCGCGTCGTGGCGCTGCGCAGCCTCATCACCCGCGACCGGCTGGCCGGCACCGGCGCCATGGCCTCGGTGGCGCTGCCCGCTGACACCGTCGCCGAGCGGCTCGCCGCCCTCCCCGAGCGGGTCGAGATCGCCTCCGTCAGCAGCCCCGCGGCCACCGTCGTGGCGGGCGCCCCCGAGGTGCTGGACGCGCTGCTCGCCCAGTGGGAGGCGGAGGGCGTCCGAGCCCGCCGCATCCCCGTCGACTACGCCTCGCACTCCGCGTACGTCGAGGCCATCGAGGCGGAACTGCTCGCGGCGCTCGCCCCCGTCTCGCCCCGCCCGTCCCGCATCCCCTTCTACTCCACGGTCACCGGCGAGGTCCACGACACCACGGGCCTGGACGCCGCCTACTGGTACCGCAACCTGCGCTCCACCGTCCGCTTCGCCGACACCACCCGCGCACTCCTGGCGGACGGCTACCGGATGTTCGTCGAACCGACCGCCCACCCCCTGCTCACCTCCGCCGTGCAGGAGGTCGCCGAGGCCGCCGGCCTGCCGGCCGTCACCCTGGAGACGCTGCGCCGCGACGACGGTGGCCCGGTCCGGCTCACCCAGGCCCTGGCCCGCGCCCAGGCGCACGGCGCGCCCGTCGACTGGCGGGCCGTCCTCGGCGCCGCCCCCGAGCCCGTCGACCCCGCCGACCTGCCCACGTACGCCTTCCGGCACGCCCCGTACTGGCTCGACGCCCCGGCGCGCTCCGGCGACGCCACCAGCCTCGGCCTGGAGGCGCTCGACCACCCGCTGCTGGGTGCGGCCGTCGTCTCGGCGGAGGACGGCACCACGCTGTTCACCGGCCGGCTCTCGCAGCGCACCCACCCCTGGCTCGCCGACCACGCGGTGTCCGGCACGGTCCTGCTGCCCGGCACCGCCCTGCTGGAACTGCTGGTGTGCGCGGGCGACCGGGTGGGGTGCGCGGCCGTGGCGGAACTCGACCTGGCGGCGCCCCTGACGGTGCCGCGCGACGGCGGTGTCCACATCCAGGTCACGGTGTCCGCCGCCGACGCCGAGGGCGGCCGGGACGTCGGCGTCCACGCGCGGCGCGACGACGATCCGGACGGCGCCTGGACCTACCACGCCGGTGGCCGGCTCACCGCCGACCCGGCCGCCGTCGAGGAACCCGCGCCCGCCGTGTGGCCGCCGGAGAACGCCGAACGGATCGGGACGGACGGCGCCTACGAGCGGCTGGCCGACGCCGGTTACCTCTACGGCCCCGCCTTCCGCGGCCTCACCGCCGCCTGGCGGCACGGCGAGGACCTGTACGCGGAGGTCGCCCTCGGCGCCGACCGGCACAAGGAGGCCGGCGCGTTCGCCCTGCACCCCGCGCTGCTGGACGCCGCCCTGCACCCGCTGATCGTGCGCGGCCCCGACGACCCCGAACGGGAGGTCGTCCTGCCCTTCGGCTGGTCCGGGGTGCGGCTGCACGCCACCGGGGCCACCACGCTGCGCGTCCGGCTCGGCCGCCTGAGCCCGGACACGGTGTCGGTGACGGCCTGGGACCCGGCCGGCGCCCCCGTCCTCACGGCCGAGGCGCTGACGGTCCGCCCGCTCGCACCGGACGCGCTCACCGCCACGAGCACCGCCCACCGCCGGCTGCACGCCGTGGACTGGCTGCCCCTCCAGGACGGCCCGGCCGTCACGGACCGGCCCCTGGTGGCCCTCGGCGACGGCTGGCCGCTGCCCTCGTACGCCGACGTCCGCGGGCTGCTCGACGGGCTCGGCACCGGCCCCGCCCCCGCCGCGGTCCTCACCACCGCGCCCCCCGCCGGGCCCGCCGACAGCGACCCCGGCGCCGCCCTGCGGGCACGGCTGGAGGCCGTCCTCACCCTGGTGCGTGCCTGGCTCGCCGAGGAGCGGCTCGCCGAGCTGCCGCTGGTGCTCGTCACCACCGGGGCCGTCGCCACCGGCCCGCACGAACGCCCCGCCTCCCCGGCGGACGCGGCCGTGTGGGGGCTGCTGCGCTCGGCGCAGCGCGAACACCCCGGCCGTTTCGTCCTGCTGGACCTGGACACCCCGCACGCGCTGCCCGACGGCGTGCGCGCCCTGCCGGCCGACGAACCCGAACTCGCCGTCCGAGCCGGCCGGTTCCTCGTACCGCGCCTGGTGCGGGCCGACCGCGACGGTGCCTTGCCGGTGCCGGCCGGCACCGACGCCTGGAAGCTGGTCAGCACGGCCAAGGGCAGCCTGGAGAACCTGGCGCTGGCCCCCGCCCCGGAGGCGACGGCCCCCCTGGAAGCGGGCCAGGTGCGGCTCGCGGTGCGCGCCGCCGGACTGAACTTCCACGACGTCGTCCTCGCCCTCGGCATGATCGAGGAGGAGCGGGACCGGTTCGGCTACGAGGCCGCGGGCATCGTCGTCGACACCGGCCCCGGGGTGAGAGGCCTGGCCCCCGGGGACCGCGTCCTCGGCCTGGTCCGGGACGGCTTCGGGCCGCTGGCCGTCGCCGACGCCCGGCTGCTCGCGCCGATACCCGACGGCTGGGACCACACCCGCGCCGCGTCCGTACCGGTCGCCTTCCTCACCGCCTACTACGGCCTGGTCGACCTCGCCCGGCTCGGCCCCGGCGACACCGTGCTGATCCACGCCGCGGCCGGCGGGGTCGGCATGGCCGCCGTCCAGCTGGCCCGCCACCTGGGCGCCGAGGTGTACGCCACGGCGAGCCGCGGCAAGTGGGACACCCTGCGCGCCATGGGCCTGTCCGACGACCGGATCTGCGACTCGCGCACCCTCGACTTCGAGCGCCGGATCCGCGAGGCCACCGGCGGACGCGGGGTCGACGCCGTCCTCGGTTCCCTGGCGGGCGACTTCGTCGACGCCTCCCTGCGCCTGCTGGCCCCCGGCGGCCGGTTCGTGGAGATGGGCAAGACCGACGTCCGCGACCCCGGTCGGATCGCCGCCGACCACCCCGGTGTCCGCTACCACGCCTACGACCTGAACCTGGTCGACCCCGGGCGCGTGCGGGAGATGCTCGCCGATGTCATGGCCCTTTTCGCGGACGGCACCTGCACCCCGCTGCCGACCGCGGCCTGGGACCTGCGCCGCGCCCCCGCCGTCTTCCGGCACATGAGCCAGGCCCGGCACACCGGCAAGCTCGTGCTGACCGTGCCCCGCCCGCTCGACCCCGAGGGCACCGTGCTGATCACCGGCGGCACCGGCACCCTCGGCGGCCTGGTCGCCCGGCACCTGGTCACCGGGCACGGCGTACGGCACCTGCTACTGACCAGCCGGCGCGGACCCGCCGCACCCGGCGCGGACACCCTGGTGGCGGAGCTGACGGCGCTCGGCGCCCGGGTACGGGTCGCCGCCTGCGACACGGCCGACCGTGCCGCCCTGGCCGCGCTGCTGGACGGGATCGACCCGGACCACCCGCTCACCGCCGTCGTGCACGCGGCCGGCACGCTGGACGACACCCCCGTCGAACGGCTCACCGCCGAGGGGCTCGACCGGGTCCTGCGCCCCAAGGCCGACGCGGCCCGCCATCTGCACGAGCTGACCCGCGGCCACGACCTCGCCGCCTTCGTCCTGTTCTCCTCGGCCGCCGGCACCCTGGGCACCGCGGGCCAGGCCAACTACGCCGCCGCCAACGCCTACCTCGACGCCCTCGCCCAGCTCCGCCGGGCCGAGGGACTGCCCGCCGTCTCCCTCGCCTGGGGCCTGTGGGAGGAGGCCAGCGAACTCACCGGCACCCTCGACGCGCAGGACCTGCGCCGGCTGCACCGCACCGGGGTGGCCGCCCTGCCCACCGCCGAGGCCCTGGCCCTGCTGGACGCCGGACTGAGCGCGGCCCGCGCCGACCTGGTCCCGGTCCGGCTGGCCACGACCCACCTCACCGGCCCCGACGTACCGCCGCTGCTGCGCTCGCTGGTGCGGCGCCCCGGCCGGCGTCGGGCCGGGGCGGCCACCGGCGGCCCGAGCCCGGCCGAGCGGCTGGCGGCGCTGCCCGAGGCCGAGCGGCGCCAGGCACTCCTCGACCTGGTGCGCGAGCACGCGGCCGTCGTCTTCGGGGAGGCCTCGCCCGCCGCCATCGGTCCGAACCAGGTGTTCCGCAAGCTCGGTTCGGACTCGCTGACCTCGGTCGAGCTGCGCAACCGGCTCAAGGAGGCCACCGGTCTGAAACTGTCCGCCACCCTCGTCTTCGACCACCCCACCCCCGCCGCCCTCGCCGACCACCTGCACGAACGCCTCGCCCCCGCCCCGTCCGCCGAGCCCGGCCCGGCTGACGGCACGACCCCGGCGCTCCGGGCCGACACCGCCGACGCCCACGAACTACAGCGCCTGGAGGGAGAGTTCGAGGCGCTGCTGATCACGGCAGCGGACGACGAGGCGCGCCGCAGGATCGGCGACCGGCTGCGCGACCTGCTGCGCCGCCACGACCCGCACCCCACCGAGGACGCACCCGGCACGGACCTCGAACAGGCCACGGACGACGAGTTGTTCGCGGCGCTCGAAGAAGAACTGGGCTTCTCCTGAAGGCCCCTTGAGACCGCTGGACGCGAGGAAGGTTGACGTCCCCATGGGGAACGCGAACAACGACAGCGGCGGCACCGGCCCCGCCACCGACGACAGACTGCGCGACTACCTGCGCCGGGCCACCACCGAACTGCGCGAGGTGAAGAAGCGGCTGCGGCAGGCCGAGGCGCGCGACACCGAACCCGTCGCGATCGTCGGCATGGCCTGCCGCTACCCGGGCGGCGCCGGCTCGCCGGAGGCCCTGTGGGAGCTGGTCGCGGCCGGCCGCGACGTGCTGGGCGACCTGCCCGGCGACCGCGGCTGGAACACCGAGGACCTCTACGACCCGGACCCCGACCACCCCGGCACCTCCTACGCCCATCAGGGCGGATTCCTGCGGGACGCGGCCGAGTTCGACGCCGAGTTCTTCGGCATCTCGCCGCGCGAGGCCCTCGCCATGGACCCCCAGCAGCGGCTGCTGCTGGAGACGAGCTGGGAGGCGCTGGAGCGGGCGGGCATCGACCCCACCCGTCTGCGCGGCAGCGCCACCGGCGTGTACGTCGGTGCCATCGCCCAGGACTACGGGCCGCCCCTGCACCAGGCCTGGGAAGGCACCGACGGCCACCTGCTGACCGGCGGCACCGCCAGCGTCCTGTCCGGCCGGATCTCCTACACCCTCGGCCTGGAGGGCCCGGCGGTCACCGTCGACACGGCCTGCTCCTCCTCGCTGGTCGCCCTGCACATGGCGATGCAGTCGCTGCGCGCCGGCGAGTCCACCCTGGCCCTCGTCGGCGGGGTCACCGTCATGGCGACCCCCGGCATCTTCGTGGAGTTCTCCCGGCAGCGGGGCATGGCACCGGACGGCCGTTGCAAGGCGTTCTCCGCCGACGCGGACGGCACCGGCTGGGGCGAGGGCGCGGGCGTGCTGGTCCTGGAGCGGCTGTCGGACGCGGTCCGCGCGGG
>NZ_JBITEB010000038.1:0-7721 GCF_044454765.1 Streptomyces sp. NPDC051452 | reverse complement strand
GGCCCTGCCTTCATGCGCCAGCCGTCCGGAGATCACTCGTGCGGGAAACCTGTTCGACCTCCACGTTCCATGATCGGTTGAGATACGGCTTCTCAGGGAGTGCTCGAACGGCGCGCAGTGGTCATCGGCAACCCCCAGCCCGGCTCCATAGCCGTTGCGCCACACGCACCACAGCAGCGGTGATGGCGAGCCGCGCAGCCGGCGGCTGCGGGCGGTCAGCTCCAGCAGCAGCAGGTAGAACCCGCCGGGGGTGTGCAGTTCCCGGCCCTGGGCGCCTATCTCCCAGGTGACGGTCTCCGACCAGCGGGTCGCTCCCCGCCGGCGCTTGACGATGACCACCTCGACTGCCCGATCTTCCAGCATCCGGTGCGCCACGGGCAGTTCCTTGACCGTCTCACCGTTGCGTTCGGACAGTGCGGCCGCGAGCAGCAACAGCGGAGGAAGGTCCCGCAGCGTCAGGAACAGACGGCCAGCCAGAGCAAGGCGTTCGGGCGCGAACGGGTTGGGGCGGGCGCCGGGCGGTGTGGGGACCTGGCCGGTGGCGGCCATCTGCTCCAGCATCCGTCCCAGGCCGCGGTCCTCCTCGTCCAGAGCCTGCGGGTCCCTCTGGTAGCGGCGCAGTATGTCCTCCCCAGCCCGGATGCGGTCGCGGATTTTGGCGGCATCCGCCCGCAGCGCAGCCATCAGCCGGGCCAGCTCACCGTCGGAGTATCCGCTCGTCAGCCGCTTGGTGGCGCCCGTCACCGGTGGGGCGGCGGTGCCAGTGGCCACCAGTGGCGTCCGGGGCGCGGGCAGGCGTCGCCGAAGGTGGTCGATCACCTGTGGTGCGACCTGCTCGCACAGACCGGGCCGGGTGAACAGCAGCCGGGCCCGGGTGAGGTCCTGGCGCGCGGTGGCCGGCGAGGTCGCCATCCGGTGGGCGTAGAAGGCTCTCACATGCTCCGGCGTGAGTTCGCCCGGCACCGTGGGCGGTTGGGGCAGCGAGCCGAGGAACCGCATCAGGCGGACCAGGGACCCCCAGCCTGTCCGCGCCGCGGCGTGGGTGCGCAGCCCTCCGGCCGGACCGGTCCGTGCGGCGAACGCGGCGGCCAGCGCCTGGTGCCAGCCCGGCAGCGGCAGCCGGGAGACGTCGAAGGTGGCGCGGCGGCCGTCGTCCCCGTGGAAGGCCACCACCAGCGTGCCGCCGGCTCCTTGCTGCACGGGCGCGGCGGGCGCGTAGGCGCCCGAGGGCAGTGCTGCCGGACGGCCCGGGCCTGTGCTGCCCCGCCCCCGCCGGCTCACTCGCTCACTCCGCCCGTGCTGGCTGGGGCGCACAGGTCGTCGCTGAGCCGCTGCATCGGCGTATCGCGCGGGTCCTCCCAGGTATCGGGCACCAGCGCCATGCGGGTTTCCATCTCCAGCTCCTGCAGGGCGTGCAGATACACGGTCGTCGTCACCACGGAGCGGTGGCCCAGCCGGCGGCGCACCCAGTCCAGCGGGTCACCGAAGATCCGCGTGTAGTGGCCGCGCTGGCCTTCGTTGAACTCGCCGAGGGCTGCGATGTGGCCGCGCTGCAGTTGTTCCAAGGCCACCACGGCGAAGCTGTGCCGCAGCAGATGGGCATGACAGGACAACGCGACTCCGCGGGCCTGGCAGCGCTTGTTGGCATCGGCGAAGACGCTCTTCCACGTCGACACCGCCAGCGGCTGCCCGCCCTCCCCGAGCCAGAACAGCGCTGGCTCCAGGCCGCCCTCACCATCCACCAGCAGCCGGCGCCGTTCCCCCGCCGTGAGCTCGGTCAGGTGCACCACGCGACCGGTGCTGCTCCCGGTGACCCGGGCCAGCTGCGGCCGCGACAGGTCATCGACGACCAGCGGACGGCGCCATCGGCGGTAGACACCGGCCGCGCGGGCGTCCTCGACCACTTCCGCCCGGTCCAGCTCCGCATAGGCCGCCAGCTCGCCCACCACACTGTGCGGGACATAGATCCAGCGGGCGGAGAAGTACTTCGCGATCGCCCCCGGCAGCCAGAACCGCTGATAGCCGCCCGCCCCAGGCCCGGTGGGCATCTCCAGCCTCGTCAGGTGGGCCTGCTCGGACAGCCGCATGCCGGTGCGCACCATCAGGTCGGCGAACGCCGCGTTCCGCGCCGCCCAGCGCCCCCGAAACCGCCGCAACGGCAGCCCGTCGGGCCCGTATCCCCGCAGTCCCACGTCCCGCCACAGCCGGTACGACGCCGGCGGCAGCCACTCGATGCGCTCACCGCTGCGGTCATGGGCATAGGTCGCCGGAACCGTCGCCTGAACGCGGGCGGCAGACGGCACGCCCCAGGGCGCGGCCCTGGACAGCCGGTGCGGGATGGGCACCGCGCCTACCTGCCCCTGCCGGACGGCCCACCCGTAGAACTGGTTGACGTGGGACACGTCCTGGCTCCACGTGCCGCCCGACACCCGCGGCCCGGCCGCATCCCGCCTCCGCCAATGGTGAAAGGCCAGATGATCAGCCTCGGTGACCTCCCGCCACCCCCGCCCGCCCCGCGCCCGGTACACGAATGTCAAAAACGCTGCCAAGGCCCGGGCCCGGTTGGCGTTGCTGTTCCATGGCGCGACCACCAACTGCGGCCGCTGGAAATAGGAGTTCAACACCACGTCGTACTCCCATCGCGGCGACAGCAAGAACGGCAGCCCGTCCGGCAGGCCCGCCTCGTCCAGCCACGCACTCAGGTCGCCTGGAAGCCCCTGTAGCTCTGGCGCGACAGTCTGAGGCTGCACGACATCCCGCGAAACGAAGTGCACAGTCCACACCGGCTCACGCATCCTGGTGCTCCTCTCAGTGTGAACACGGCCTACTTGCGGAACTGACGATCGCTTGTGCACGGTCGGTCACTGACCACCAGATGTCCTCAAGCCAAGCCCCGCACAACTGCCCCACCCGGAAAACCGGTGAATGCGTCATCAGCGAGGAGCGGATGCTTCAAGATGGAGCGGGGTTGCCATCTGCCGGACACCCGGAAAAGCGGTTGCCCCCACCTCCTCGTAGGCGTCCGGTGCTGGTCGCCGTACTCACGTACCGGGATGTCCTGTATCGCCCGCCGCCTGGACCGGCAGCCGGGCCGCACCGTACGCCTGCCCTGGGCGGCTTCGCGCTCCCCGTTCACGACCCGCCGGCCTATAAGCCCTACCGGAAGGGCACCGTGGAGGCCCTGAAAAGCGCGGTAGAACAGATGCTGCTGGTCTCTCTGCCCGGGCTACACGCGGTATGCCCGCCCCGCGCAGGCATACCGGCCGGATCCGGTGGAGGATCTGCTGTCCTACCCGGACTTCGTCAGGGTCCTGCGGCCACGGTCGTGGTCGGCCGATGCGGCCAGGCCGTATTCTGTGCTGTCGTCTGCCCGTGCACTCGGATGCGGGCGAGGTACGCGAGATATACGCCCTGCGTACGCTCTGAGGAGGCGGCGCGGGTATTGCGCGTCTGGATTATGTCCACCGCATGCCGATGGCGGACAGCTGCTCCATTCGCTCCGGGGACAGCGTCGAGGCCCGGCTGCGCTGGTTCCCGATCCATGCACCGAGCCGTAGCTGTCGCTCCCCCTGGCCCCCGCCAACGATCGTCTCGATGTGCTTGCGCGGTACGCGCAGGTGCCCTTCGCGCTGGTAGTACTGGGTGGCGGCGGCAAGATTGAGAGCCCACTTGTCCGCTTGGCTGCGCCGCGGCGCCGGTTTCTCGTCGTCGCTGGCGGGTTGGATGCCGAGGATGTGCTCCAGCATCCACTGCTGCACCGTGGTGAGCTTCTCCCAGCCCAGCCGTTGTGCTCGTACCCACCGCCCCAGATCCTCGCCTTGGTGCACAACGTCGCCCGGCGTCATAGGCAGTGTGCCGCTGGCTTCGAGGTGCTGGCGGGTGAGGTGGAAGGCGCGTTGCCATTCCACGGGCCAGGTGGGGCACCAGGCGGGGTCGATGTCGTCCAGCTGCTCGCGGCGCTCCTCCGACAGGGCGCCGGCCGCCGACTGAACCGGCAGTCCTTCGGCACGCCGCCGATCGTTCTCGGCAGCCTTCCGGGCGGCGGCGCGGGCGTTCTTCAGGAAGATCCCTACCCGGTACCCCTTGTAGGTGGCGTGCAGCGGCGCCAGGAGGTGGCCCGCTTCCGCTGCCCACTCGCGCGCCGCCGCGAGACCTTCCTCCCACGCGACGTCGAAGTGCGACCACACCATGCCCAGCTTCTCCAGCTGCGCGATGCGCTCGGCGTCCATAGCCCCGCGGGCGTAGAAGCGGCGAGCGTCGGCGATCCATTGCCCCAGTGGGAACCCGACGAGCGCGGCCGGCCACCCCTCGGCCTCCACCGCCTGGTCGTGGCCGCCGGGCACCCGGTAGGTGAACGGCACCTTCAGGTCGCTGTGTTCGCGGGCGTAGATGACGGCGGCTTCGATGCCGCGCCGCCAGTGCTGATGCTCGGGGTTGAGAACACGCAGGTTGATGAACGCCGCCAGCTGCGCAGGGTCACGAGGCGTGCTGAACTTCAGTAGTTCCCGGGCCGGCACCGAGAGCCGGTTGCTTCGGTCGTCCTCGGCAGCTTCGCCTTCCTCGCCCCATGAGCGGCTCTGTACGCCTCTGACACGGCTGCGCGCTTGGGGCTCGGCCAGTGCCTCCAGGACGCGGGCGTCGTGCGCGCGGAGAGCTTCCAAGAGCCTGGCCAGGCCAGCGAACGCCCTGCTGGTGAGCATGTTGTCCGCTGTCTCGCCGGGTCCGAGCAGGACAGGGACGACCAGCGAGGCGACCTTGCCCTCGCCGGGGTGGATGCGTAGGGCGCGGCCGACGGCTTGGACGAGGTCGGGCATGGAGCCACGGACGTCCGCGAAGTACACGGAGTCGCAGCGGGACGTATCGATGCCTTCGCCGAGCACCCTCACGGACCCAAGGAACGTCTTCTCCACGACGGTGCCGTCAGCGGCGATCCCTTGGGAGAACTGGTCCAGGACTCGGCGCCGGTGGTGGGGCTTGTGGTCGCCGCACAGCCAGTTGGCCCAGATCGTCTTGGGGTATAGCTCGGGGTCGGCGGCGTGCAGTTGCGCGGCGACGTGAGGGAGGCCGGACGCGAACGCCTCGGCCTCCTTGACGACGTGGTGGAAGACCAGCGTGCGCCGGAAGTTCTCCTCGGCCGACGCCTTCACCAGCGCGGTCTGCAGCGCCGCGAGCCGGGCCCCGCGGACCTCGTCCGAGCGGCCCTCAGCGCCCAGAAGCTGTGCGGCCTGGAGTTGGGTGTCGGTGATGTCCACGCACACCACCTGGTAGGGGGCACAGATTCCCCTGTCGATGGCATCCGAGAGCGTCAGGGTGAAGCACCTGGCGCCGAACGGCCCGTCCGGGTCGTCCTCCATGCTCGCCACCAGCTCGCCCGGCGCGCCCTGCTCCTGGTCCCCGTCCAACTGCCACAGCCGGGGCGTGGCCGTCATGTAGAGGCGGCGCAGGGCGGGGATGCGGGTGTTGTCGTGGACGACCGCCCACGGCCTGCCGATCCGGCCCGAAACCCTGTGCGCCTCGTCCACGACGATCAGCGACCACGCCGGAAGGCCGGCGGTGTGCGCGCGTTCCAGGGTGCCGAGCCCGAGGGAGGCGTAGGTGGCGAACACGGTGACCTTGTCGTGCGGTCGCACCCAGTCGACCAGCTCGTCCGCGTCCGTGGTGTTCGGGAAGGACGCCTCCTCACCTCGCAGGGACGACACCCCGATCATCGGGCCTGTGCGGCCGCCCTCACGCCAGGCGGCCTCGGTCTGCGCGAGCAGGTCCAGCGAGGGCACGAGGACCAGCACACGGCCCGCCCGCAGCTCCTCGGCGCTGCGCACGGCGACGAGGGTCTTGCCCGATCCGGTCGCCATGACCACCTGTGTCCGCAGCCCTCGCTCGGGCACAGTAGATCTTGCAGGCAATTCAAGGGCACGCAGTACCGCGTCCACGGCTTCTCGCTGGTGGGGGCGGAGTTCCTTCACTGCCATCGACCGGCTTTCTGCTGTCTGTCGGAGACCGGTGCAGCCTCGCCAAGTCCCTTGGCAAGGCTGAGCAATGATGTCGTGCGGCTGAGAAAGGTCACGGACCGCCGCGGGGGACAGATCCGACAGCTGACGGTGATCACGGCCTCGGACACCTCCACTGGTGGTACCTCACCAATCCAGACTATATCGCAATTAAAAAATGAAGCATAATAAATCGAGAAAGACAGGACGCAGCATGATGGTTTCCAGCGCGGGGGACCTTCTGCCGTCCGTGCCCGCATCGAACAAGAGTGGCCCGCAGGCCCCGGAAGACAGGTAGGCGCCGGCTGTGACTGCCGAGTGGTACGTCCTCATCGAGGAGGACACCCGAACGACGAAGCGCCCCGACGGTGTGGAACTCAGGCTGCACCGGTGGATGCTGGTGGGGACCTATCACATCGGCCAGGACGAGGCGGAAGCGGTGGCGGCGGCCGAGGATGCGGCTCTCAACTACATACCGGGGGTGCTGGCCCGGCATGCGCTGCCGGGAGACGAGCCGGCCCGTCACGCGTTCCTGACTCAAGACGGTGCGTGGGTGGTGCTTGTGAGGCAGCGGCACCGTGAGTGCCATATACGGGTGACCACGGCCCGGCTCATGCACTCGCAGGAAGAGAAGGAAGCGCCACCGAAAAGCCTGAAGGAGAAATTCCGTAGCGCCTTGGAAGGACCACCGCCTCTTCCGAAGCCGTGGACGCCGCCAAAGCAACTCGGAACGAGGCTGAACCGACCGCCCTCCTCGTAGCCGGCTAGGCCCGCGTCAGCGGGCCCACGGTCGTGGAGGCGCAGCCGTAAGGCCGTCATGCGGGGGAGCGCAGCGGACGCGCCGGCCAGGCTGAAGCGAAGCGGAAGCCCGGTAGCAGGACAGAGTCCCGCCGGTCCGTGCGCTGCGCACCGCCAGGGCTCCCGCAGAGTCCAGGGCTCGTAGGATCCCCTGTCATGGACTGGGGGCCGATCGTCAGCACGTCACTGGGTGCTGTCATCGGCATCGCCTCCACGCTGGCGACGGATCAGATACGGACCAGGCTGCACGGCAGCAGCTGTACGGCGATTACCTGGCCGCTCTCGCCCGGACGAGGAACCAGCTGCGGATGGCGGCCAGGCCGACGGGCCTGTCAGATGAGGAACGCGTCCGCAGGGCTGCTGAGGCGTTCCACGAGGGGAATGCCTATGAACTGCGCTATCAGATTGCGGTGGTGGCGCCCAGGGAAGTTGTCGAGGCGTCGACTGCAGTGTTTCGGTCCCTGCGCGACCTGAGGGACCTCGTGGAGGCAGGAGCGCTCCATACCAGTGAGGACTACGCGCAGGCCCGGAACAGGTGGGAGCTCCTGCTGGCGGAGTTGCGGATCGCAATGCGACGGGACCTTGGCAGGCAGGTCTTCTAGCCACCCGGCCTCTGTTGGGCCGGCACTCCACCCAGCCTGGCTAGCCCGCCCCTGCCACCCCCTGTAGCTGCCCGGGCCGCAGGCCCGTTGACCGTGCCCCGCGAAGCGGGGCCGGTCTTTCGTGGCGCGCAGCGCCACCCGGTGACCGGAGCGCAGCGAAGGCACCGGATGAGGGCGAAGCCCTCACCGCTCCAGGGAGCGCAGCGAACGGAGCATCACCGGCCCTGCGCAGCAGGGCCGGTGAGCTGACCGCGCAGCGGTCAGCTAGCGCTCCCGCGGAGCGGGAGCGCAACACCCGCGCGCAGCGCGGGTGTTCGCTTGCACATCGCGCAGC
>NZ_JBITEB010000037.1:0-9172 GCF_044454765.1 Streptomyces sp. NPDC051452 | reverse complement strand
GGCGACTGCTGGGCGGCGGCCACGAACGGCCGGTGCCGTCCCGCGACCCGGCACCAGGCCCTCGACGCGCTGCGACAGCAGGTCCCGCCGTGCCCACACTGCCGACCCGACACCGCACCGGGTGTCCTGGACTAGAGCGGCCCTTCCGGCCGGGCCGGTCCCCGGACGCCGGCCGCGTCGGGCGCCTCGCCCGGGCGGTTGCCCGGGTCAGGCGCTGCGCGAACGCCGGCCGGCCGTCTTCTTCGCCGCGGTTTTCTTGGCCGGCTGCTTCTTCGCGATGGCCTTCTTCGGCTTCGGCAGTTCGTGCACCTCGGCGGGGCCGGTCTCTTCGCGGGTGGCCTTCGCCTTTTCCACCGACGCGGTCAGTGCCGCCACCAGGTCGAGCACCTGGGCGGGCTCTTCCGGCTCCGGCGCCTCGGGCAGCGGCCTGGACTCCCGTTTGGCCTCGATGATCTGGTTCTGTTGACGAGAGCGGGTTCTGGCACAACTTCTGTGGAGCTGCGCCGTGGCTACGTCCCGACAGCTCCTTGGCCTGCCGATTTCCGCAGCGGGGGATCCAGGCGTTCCCGGCTTCGGGCCGGCACCACAGAAGTTGTGCCAGAACCCGAGAGCGGGCAGCAGTTGTTCAGCGGTTCGGGCAGCATCCAGCCCTGCCGCCGTTCGATTTCATGCGCCGGGGCAGCCAGGAGCCGGTGGAGGAGGCCGCGTGGCGAGAAAAGCCATGGCTCGGTCCCGATGCCGGAGGTTAACGTCGGACGATGCGGATCTTGCATCTCTCAGACACCCACCTGGACCGGTCCGGCGGCCCCGACGAGGATGGGGCCGATGGCACTGCGGCACTCGGCCGCCTGCTGGGCGAACTGAGTCATCTGGACGACCTCGACGCGGTGATCGTCAGCGGCGACATCGCGGACGACGGCTCTCACGAGGCGTACACACGGGCACGTGAACTCCTGTCCGGCTACGCCAGCCGGCGAGGGGCGAACGTTTTCTACACGACGGGCAACCACGACGACCGCACCGCGTTCGCCGACGTGCTCGGCACCGGCCACGTGCAGCCCGACGCGGTGTACGAGGGAGCCGCAGGTGAGCGCGCGGCGGCAACCACCGTCGACGGATGGCGACTGATCACGCTGGACACGCTCGTTCCGGGCAAGGGTCACGGCCGACTCGACGGCGCCCAGCTCGATTGGCTTCGCGAACTCCTTGTAACGCCAGCGCCCATGGGCACCGTCCTGGCCTTGCACCACCCGCCGGTCTGCCTGGACGTCGATGTCCAGCGGGCGCTCGGCCTACAGAACAGCGCAGAGCTGGCGGAAACGATCCGCGGGACCGACGTGCAGCTCATCTTGTGCGGGCACTTCCACCTGCAGATACTGGCCCGTCTGGAGCAAGCAACCGTCTGGGTCACGCCCGGCGTCGTCAGCCGTATCGACCTGACCGCCCGCCCCGGCACCGAGCGTGCCGTCCACGGCCCGTCGGCTTCCCTCGTTCACCTGGGAACGCCCAACGGGCCAATCATCCATACGCTCCACGCACGAGACCCTCGCATGGGTGAGACGGTCTACGAGGCCGACGAGGAGGAGATGCGCGAGGTCATCGAAAGGCTCGGTCCCGCTCCCGCGGGCCTGAACTGATCCTGTGCCTCCAGTGAACGGGATTCATCCTCTGCAGCCGTCTCCAGCGCCCCCGCTCGACTTCCACTGTTCGAATCGACGGAACCGCAGAGTGCTGTCCGAGGCACTGCGCAACTGCTGTCCAATCTCGGGTTCTGGCTCGCTTTCCGTGAAGCGCGCACGCTGAGTGACGACTGACGCTCGGACCGGACTTCGGGAACTTGCCTGAAAATGACCAGTGCCGATCTTGGTGTGGCCGACAGTACGGCGACGTGGCTGAGACGTTGCTCCGGTTGGAGGAGCTGCTGTTCCCGTCCATCGCGGACGTGGTGGTGCTGTCGGTGGACGTGAACGACGAGGCGATAAACATCGGGGCCCGAAGTACGGCGGCTGGGGCCGCATGTCCTCTGCCTTCGGGTCCGCAGGTTCTTCTGTCCGGACGATTCATGCGGACGGCAGACGTTCGTCGAGCAGATGTCAGGACTGACCCGGCGGCACAACAGGTGGACCGAGCGGTTGCGTTCGACGCTTGCCGCGGTCGGTCTCGCCCTCGCTGGCCGGACCGGCGCCCGGATGGCACACCTCGCACGGTCGCTGGATGGATCCTCCGCCACCCCGACACCCTCACCGAGGCGGAACAGCTCCGCCTCAAGGCCGTCCTGGTCCACTGCCCCGAACTGGATGCACTCACCGGACATGTCCGGTCCTTCACCGAGATCCTCACTGAGCGGCAAGGCCATCGGCTGCCCGAGTGGCTCGACGCCGTCCGCAACGACAACCTGCCCGGCCTCCACACCCTCACCGCCGGTATCGACCGCGACCGCGACGCTGTCATCGCCGGTCTCACCCTGCCCTGGAACCCGGGCGTCGTAGAGGGGCACGTCAACCGGATCAAGATGCTCAAACGGTAGATGTTCGGCCGAGCCGGATTCCCGCTCCTCCGAAAGCGAGTACTGCTCTACAGGCGACCGACGCGTAAGGACGGCTGTCCCGCTGGCTCCTACCCCTCATCGATTCGGCGAGGAGCCACGCCGAGAATCAAGTTCTCCATGGCGTGAGGCATCGGTCCGAAGCTGGCAACCCAGGTCTCGACGAGATAGAGCACGCCCACTTCATCGATGCCCAGGAAGAACCGGCCGTGGTCCAGCTCGCCGAGCGGATAAAGATGGCGCCCGATCGCTTCGCCCCACTCCGTGAAGCGGTCATCCTCGCCCCAGGCCAGCTCGGGGTCCAGCTCGAACGGCGTGCGTGCACAGCTGATCCCTGGTCCGTTGACGTTCACAGTCAGACCGCCGAACTCCTGCAGGAAAGCTTCAGCAGCGTGGTGCATAGCGAGGCCGGCTGCTTCGAACATAGATCGCCAGCGGGCCGTGTCTACCTTCCGTCCAGGCGTCCATCCCGACGCCTCCAACACCTCATCTACCTCTGGTGACCAGCTACTCATCCGGGGCCCCGACTCCTCAGGAATGGGTGTGCAGTGATCATCTCAGTGGCCGACGTCACTGAACAGTGTGTGACCGCTTCACGGAAAGCGAGCCAGAACCCGAGTTTCGACGTCACTGGGGTACTTGCACGGGCAGCAGCGGGCTGCTCCTGGTGAAAGGACCCTGGCTATTGCCGAGGTACACGTGCTGGTGCGCGCCCTCGGCGGGCTACGGCACCGAATCTGACGGCCGGCGGCAAGTATCAGGTGGTCGACGCAATTGCTCGGATGACGGCCGTAATCGCCGGGGTGGGGCGGCCGGGGAGCCGCGCCACGAGAACCCGGCGGATTTCGGGGGGTGCGCCTTCGACGTGCAGCAGGCTCACCCCGGGCGGCAGCACCGGCGAGAGCCGCGAGGGCACCGTCGTCACCCCGAAGCCACCGGCGACCAGCTGAAGCTTCGTCAGCCAGTCGCGCGCGCAGTGGACGATGACTGGCCGTCCGGGCAGACCAGGCCAGACACCGAGCAGTGGCTCGGCGTTCGACGCCGGGGCGGCAATCCACGGGGCGTCGACCAGTTCGTCGACGTGCGCCGCGGTGCGGCCGGCGAACGCTCCGGTCGAAGGCACCGCCACGACCAGTTCGGTGTCCGTAACGGTCTCGGTGTGCAGGCGCGGCGACTCGCCGTCCAAAGGCCGGTGGGGCGGGCGGGAGGTCAGTACGGCGAGGTCGATCGAGCCCGCGCGCAGTGCCCGGACCAGGGAGGGCGTGGTGCCCTCGGCAGTCGTGAGCGTGATCTGCGGGTCTGTCGCCGCGAGGCGGGTGAGTGCGAGGGGCAGGATGGCCGCGCCCGCGCTCAGGAACAGTCCGAGCCGCACGAGTTCGGTCCGCGGGACGGTGTCGGTGAGGTCGCGCTCGGCTTCCGTCAGGCAGTCCAGGATCGTGCGGGCGTGGCGCAGCAGGGTCAGACCCGCGGGGGTGAGCTGCACTCCGTCGGGCCGGCGTTCGAACAGGGCGGTGCCCGCGCTGCGTTCGAGGGAGGCGGCCTGACGTGAGACCGCCGACTGGGTGTAACCCAGCCGGGTGGCTGCTGCGGTGAAGCTGCCGGACTCGGCGATCTGCCGCAGGACCCGTAGGCCTGTGCTGGAGATGTCCATGCGACATACGCATACCACGGATGCTTGATCGTCGCTTCCCGCATGCCCGCCGGGCTCCTAGTGTCGATCCCGACGAACACGGACGGACACGGAGGTCATCACGTGCGAGCAGCAGTTCTGACGCAGTTCGGCGCCCCGCTCACGGTGCGGGAGGTGCCTGACCCCGAGGCCGGCGGCGGCGAGGTGGTGGTCGAGGTCCTCGCCGCCAGCGTGGCGCCCTACGCGGCTGAGGTCTTCAGCGGCGAGCGGAACTATCCCCTGGTCCCTCCCGTCGTGCCCGGGATCGGCGGCGTGGGACGGGTCGTCCACGTGGGCCCGGACGCCACCCGACTGCGTCCCGGCGACCTGGTGTGGTGCGACTCGACGGTGCGCTCGCGGGATGACGCCCTGACGCCCGATATCACGCTCCAGGGCTGGAGTTCCCGCGGCGAGGGCGGCGCTCGCCTCGCCCGGTACCTGCACGACGGATCGTTCGCCGAGCTCATGCGGGTCCCGACGGAGAACGTCTTCCCGCTCCCCGCAGCGGCGGGGGACGACCCGGCTCGCTGGGCCGCGCTCGGCGTGCACGTCATCCCTTATGGCGGGCTGCTGGCCGGCGGGCTCGCAGCCGGTGAGACGCTGCTCGTCAACGGGGCCACCGGCAAGCTCGGCAGCAGTGCGGTTGCGGTCGCGCTCGCCATGGGGGCGGGCCGCGTGGTCGCCCCAGGCCGCAACCAGGCCGCGCTCGACCTCCTCGCCGACCGATTCGGTCCGCGTCTGCGCCCGGTCCCGCTCACCGGGGACGAGGCCGGCGACCGCGCGGCGATGTCCGCGGCGGCCGACGGCCCGATCGACATGGTGATCGACCTGCTACCGCCGAGCGCACCCAGCTCGGCAGCGCGCACGGCAGCCATGACCGTGCGTGAATACGGCCGCGTCGTTCTCATGGGCGGCGTCGGCATGCTCGGTGGCGACGACCTCGCCCTGCCGTACCCATGGATCATGCGCAACTCGATCACCGTGCGCGGCCAGTGGATGTACCCGCGTACAGCGAACGTCGGCATCATCCGGCTCCTCACCTCGGGCACCCTGGACCTCGCCGCCGAACGGGTCCGGTCGTTCGGCCTCAACGCCGTCAACGACGCCGTGACCTACGCAGCCTCACATGGTGGCCCGTTCGACCGCACCACCCTCACCCCACCGGCTCGCTGACAAGACCGGCTGATCCCCACATGCCAGCGCCGCGCCCCACGGCGGCGTCGTTCGGGTAATCTGCCCGGTTTGGTCGGAGAGCGTGCTGAGCGATGGTGGGCCCTGTCGTGGTGGGGCCTCACACCGCCCTACCGTAGAAGGGGCTGCCAGTGCGGCCCCCACCATCGGACCCGATCAGGTGGTGGCTCGACCATCCGAGAGCACTCCCCGAACGCAGCCTTCCGCTGGAGCGCGAGCACGCCCGTCGGGCCCAACTCTTCCAGCCGGACGGTCGCTGCCTCCCACAACGGAGTACCCGAACGACCAGTAGCAGCACAGCTCAGCCAATGCTCGGGGCCGCTGCGCGGCCATCGCGCACGGGGCGTGTACATGGAGACGCAGCATCGCTGCACTCTTGGAAGCCTTGCCCGGCACACGGCTGCACCCACCGCATCCGTCCGCGAGCGCACCCCGCGCGGCGACGACGGGGCAGCGCCCGCACCGGAGTTGCGGCCGCTGCGCTGGGGGCTGGTGCCGTCTTGGGCGTAGGAGGCGAAGATCGGCGCGCGGATGATCAACGCACGGGTCGAGACCGTACATGAGAAGCCGGCCTTGCCCCCGAACGGCTCGAGGAACTCTCCGCCCTGGGGATGCGCTGGCAGTGACGCGTGGGCAGGCGTTCTGTCCGCGCTGAGTAGGGCCGGCCTTGGGACGGCAGGCAAGGGAGCGCGTAGCCGTGCTCGTCGGCTGACCGCATAGGAACGCAGTGCGCTGCGATTGTCATGCCTCGGCGCTTTCAGCCGCACGGACGTGCTCTGGGCCTGCCGCCGGGGCGGCGTCCACCTCCTCGACGTGCTGAGCGCGGGTAGCGGGCTGGCGGGTGGCTGCGGCCAGAGCGCCCTCCACGCCCGAACACCTCCGCATCGGCGGGGAGGACGGCACGGTAACCCACCGTGGGCCTGCTCTGGCCGAACACCCCGCGTCAGCGGGGAGGACTGGGGCCCTGTCGGTGACGGCCTGGCCGAAGCGGCGCGGGCGGTCCGCCGCACGGGGCCCATGGATCTTGGTGATGTCAAGGCGTAACGGGGAGGCTAGCGAGGTGCCGCGAGTACGTCCCGGAGTACGTTCTCGAGCGTGACGCGGGCCAGCTCGTGTCTCAGGGTCTCCTCGATGCCCTCGTAGATGCTCTGCATCGCCGGCTGGATGCCGTAACCCACCACGTATTCGGCTTGCCGGCGGGCGTCGTGGGCTTCGCGGCCCGCGTCGAACACGCAGAAGCGGGCTGATCGACCCCTCCACCGCCTGGCCGCCAACCGCTGAAGGCCGGCCAGACCAACGTCATCCGAGCGGGACAGGCCCTCGACCCCGGGGAACAGCGTCCAGATGAGCTGCGATGCGCGTAACCGTCCGGGCATTGTCCTCGAACAGATGCGCCTGCATGCCCGCCGCCTGAGCAGCCTCAACATTGACTGCGAGATCGTCGATGAACAGACAGCTCTCCGGCTGCACCTCCAGGCTGGCGCATGCTGCCTCGAAGGCACGCGGGTCTGGCTTCTCGATGCCGATCTCGTGCGAGTACACGATTTGCTCAACCAGTTCGTCGAAGTGATACAGCGCCGTCTCCCGTTCCCGGGCGCCGACGAAGCTGTTGCTCAGGATGCCCAGCCTGCAGCTTCCCCGCAGCCCACGCACGTAAGCGATGAGCTCCTTGTTAGGGGTTCCCAAGTACTCCGCCCAGAGATCAGCCATGAAGCCTTCAACCTGGGGTGCGTCGAGCCCCAAGCGTGCTGCCACCTGCTCGTGAACCTCTCGTTCACTGATACTCCCGACGCTCCCGGCTTGCCACACGTCGCGCATCCGCTCATGCACAGTGCCCAACGGCAACCCCAGCCGCTCTTCCCACCGCTGCACACACCCCGTTTCCGGCGTGATCTCCAGCACGCCACCGATATCGAGAATGACGCAGGTCGCCGTCACTCGAACTCCCCCTCTTCGTCCTGCCCTGCTGGCGAGCGCACACCGCTCGCTCGTGTGATCTACGGAGACACTGTCGCCCTTCCCTCTGGGGCAAGGTCAAGCGATCTTGAAACCTTGTGGCAGCACTGTTGCGAGCCGCCGACACGACTCGGCTGCATCGTCAGGTGCCTTTAGAGGTCATCTCATTTGGCTGAGTAGGCTGTCGGCTGTGGTGGGGATCATTGAGCGGCTGGTGCCGGACGAGCTGTGGGAACTGTTCCAGCGGGTCGCGCCGGAGGCGCCATCACGGCCTCAAGGTGGCGGCCGGCGCCGGCACGGCGACCGTGAGGTGCTGGCGGCGATCGTGTTTGTGGCGACGTCGGGCTGCACGTGGCAGCAGCTGCCGAAGTCGTCGTTCGGACCGTCCGGAGCGACAGCTCACCGACGGTTCACCGAATGGACGAAGGCTCGCGTGTGGGCCAAGCTGCACCGCCTGGTCCTCGACGAACTCGGAGCCCGCGGAGACCTGGACTGGTCTCGCTGTGCAATCGACTCGGTGAACTTGCGGGCCCTGAAAAAGGGGAGCTGACGGGTCCGAATCCTGTCGACCGGGGCAAGTACGGCTCGAAGATCCACCTAATCACCGAGCGGACAGGTCTGCCCCTGTCTGTCGGCATCTCCGGTGCCAATGTCCACGACAGCCAGGCCCTGATCCCGCTCGTGAAGGGCATACCGCCGATCCGATCCCGGCGAGGCCCCCGCAGGCGTAGACCCGACATACTGCACGCCGACAAGGGTTACGACTACTCCCACCTGCGGCGATGGTTATCCCAGCGGGGTATCCGGCACCGCATAGCGCGCAAGGGAGTCGAGACCTCGCAGCGGCTCGGTCGGCACCGCTGGACCATCGAGCGCACGATGGCCTGGCTCGCCGGCTGCCGCCGACTCCACCGCCGCTACGAGCGCAAGGCCGAACACTTCCTCGCCTTCACGAGCATCGCCTGCACCCTCATCTGCTACCGCAGACTCACCAAATGAGATGACGTCTTAAAACTCGTGACGAACCGCGGAGTCCTCGACCGGACGCTGACGTCAGAACTCGTCAACAAACGCTGCCGCAAGAAGGGTTCTGGCACGGGTTCCGTGCAGCAGTGACCGAGCGTTGCGAGCCGGGAGGTGGCTGCCTCGCTGGTCAGGACTGGACCTGATCCGGCCCTACGAGGTTAGGGTGCTGATTTGTCGGCGACGGGTGAATCGTGACCCAGTTCCGACGGGTGAAAAGTGACCCCCACTGCGTCAGTTGATGTTGGTCATTCCCCGCTGTTGGCCGCGGGAACCCGTCCGAGGTCACGGCCGCGCATGCGATAGCTGTCGCCCTTCAGCGAGATCACCTCGGCGTGGTGGACGAGGCGGTCGATCATCGCGGCGGCCACGGTGTCGTCCCCGAAGACCTCGCCCCAGCGTCCGAAGGGCTTGTTGCTGGTCACGATCACTGAGGCACGTTCGTAGCGCCCCGAGATGAACTGGAAGAACAGGTTCGCGGCCTCGGGTTCGAAGGGGATGTAGCCGACCTCGTCCACGATGATCAGCGGGATGCGACCCAGTCGGGTCAACTCGTCGCTGAGCCTGCCCACTTGGTGAGCTTCGGCGAGGCGGGTCACCCACTGGGCGGCGGTGGCGAAGGCGACCCGGTGGCCGGCCTGGCAGGCCCGGATACCGAGCCCGGTGGCGAGGTGGGTCTTGCCGGTGCCGGGCGTTATCAGCGGGGCGTGAGCCCCTCGATTCTCTGTCTGCAACGAGCGTCACCGTGAGCGTTCTGCGTCGTTGATGCATTGCTATCAACGGGAGTT
>NZ_JBITEB010000036.1:0-10017 GCF_044454765.1 Streptomyces sp. NPDC051452 | reverse complement strand
CCGGGACGCGCTGTGCGCGGCCCTGGCCGCGGCACCCTCTCCGGAGCCGCACACGGTGGTGGGGGGGGGGGGGGGGGGGGGGGGGCGGGGGGCGCCCCCCCCCCCCCCCCCCCCCCCCCCGGCCCCCCCCCCGGGGGGGGGGGGGGGGGGCGGGGGCGGCCCCCCACGATTCGGCACGTGCCGCACTCCCCGAAGCGATCGCCATAGGAGCCGATTACCCTCCATCGGCCACCGCTGGCCGGAAACGTTCATTGACGCTATCTCGGACAGTGATTACCATTTTTTGAGTTTGCACCCTTGGTGACGCGAGGGCGCGGTAAATGGTGCGAGATGTATCATGCCCCGATTTCAGGAGAAAGCCGGTGCAGCACATCGCCAAGTACGACCGGAGTGACCGTCAATTACCAGCCGGCCGCCGAGTGGCCGAGGCTGCCCGCCCCCGCAGACCGGGCGGGCAGGAACGAATCTTCACCACCCGGGTCGGCCTCAAGATACCGACGAGCCTCACGTACGACCGATGGGAGAAGGCCGGGCAGCACATCTTCCAGATCGCCGACTCCTCCGCCTGGTGCCTGGGCGACTGGCTCGTCTACGGCCAGGACCGCTACGCCGACCGCTACCAGACCGGAGTGCAGGCCGCGGGTCTCGACTACCAGACGCTGCGCAACTACGCATGGGTGGCACGCCACTTCGAGCTCTGGCGTCGGCGCGAGACGCTGAGCTTCGGCCACCACGCCGAGGTCGCCTCCCTACCGCCGACGGAGGCCGACAACTGGCTCGACCAGGCGGAACAGCACGGTTGGTCACGCAACCAGCTCCGGCTGCGGCTACGGGAGAGCCGCAGAGAGAACCGACCGACCGGACCCGCACCGGCCAGCCAGCTCCGGATCAGCGCCCCCCGTGACCATGTCCAGCGCTGGCGGGAGGCCGCATCGAGGGGGGACCGGGACTTCGAGGAGTGGGTCCTGCTGACGCTCGACCGTGCCACCGCGCACGAGCTCGGTCATTGACGCCCCCGACCACCGGAGACCGCCCTCGATGGAGATCCACATCGACCACCGCACCTGTATCGGGTCCGGGCAGTGCACGCTGACGGCACCCACCGTGTTCACCCAGGACGACGACGGGTACGCCGCCCTCGTACCCGACGGGGCGCAGACGGCGACCCCGCGGCAGGTCACCCAGGCCGCCCTGTCCTGCCCCGTCCAGGCCATCGCCGTGGGGAACGACCCACCTGACGCCTGACGGCGCGACTCCCGCCCCCCAAGGGCCGAGGGCTCCACGGTGCAGACCGCGGAGCCCTCAGTGCTGCGGCTCGGATCATGCTCCGAGCCGCAGGCGCAACACGTTCAGCCGCCAACTGCCGGGCAACCGGGCACGGTCGTGCTCCGGATCGCCGTCGGCGAGCGCAAGGTCCGGGTAGCGGGCCAGCAGCCGGGCGAGCGCCACCTCGCCCTCCTGCCGGGCCAGCGTCGCACCCAGGCAGTAGTGGATGCCGTGGCCGAAGCCCACGTGGTTCTCGGCCTGCCCGTCCGGCTGACGTGTCAGGTGCAGCCGGTCCGGGTCGGTGTAGTGCCGCGGGTCGAAGTTGGCGGAGACCAGCACCGGTTGGACCGCGTCACCGCGGGCGATGCGCGTGCCGGCTATCTCCAGGTCCTCGACGGCGTAGCGCAGTCGGGCCACCTGCACCGAGCCGCACCAGCGCATCAGCTCGTGCACCGCTCTCGGGAACAGCGCCGGGTTCTCCCTGAGTCGTGCCAGCTGGTCGGGGTGGGTGAGCAGGGCCGCGGTGCCGTTGCCGATCAGATGCGTGCTCGTCTCATGGCCGGCCAGCACCAGGGTGAGCACCATGGTGACCATCTCCGTGTCGCTGAGCCGTCCGCCGTCGTCGTCCTGTGCCCGGATCAGCTCACTCAGCAGATCGTCCCTGAGCGCGGCGCGACGCTGTTCGATCAGACGATGGCAGTAGTCGATCATCACGGGGAAGGAGTGCTGTAGGCGTTCGGGCCGCATCGACACGAGGTCCCCGCCCCACTCCCGCCACCGCTCGAGGTCGACCTCGGGAATCCCGACGAGCCGGCAGATCACCGTGATCGACAGGGGATAGGCGTAGTGCTCCAGCAGGTCCACCGTGCCGTCCTGCGCCCGGTGGGGCAATTCGGCGAGCAGCCGGTCGGCGATCTGTTCGATGGCGGGACGCAGGTCGAGGATGCGGCGGGCCGTGAACGCCCGGGTCACCAGGCGGCGCAGCCGCGGATGGTCCGGCGGGTCGCTGTCCAGGATGGATCCGAGCAGGTAGATCCGTAAGTGCTCGGGGACCTTGAGCAGTTCCATCATCCCCTCGCGCGGATCCGCGCCCTGTGCGCCGGGCACGTGGGAGGGGGTGTTGACGAACCGTGGGTCGCGCAGCACGGCGCGGACGTCGTCGTAGCGGGTCACGAACCACACCGGGGTGCCGTCCACGAACCGGCCGCGGAGGACCGGGCCCTGCTCGCGCAGCCGGCCGTAACCGCCGAAGGGGTCCGCGAGCAGGTCGGGATCCATCATGTGCGGGCCGGCGGGGCACGCCGCTCCCCCGTCGGCCGGCGGGGCGTCCTGGAACGTGGAAGACATGGTCGGCTCCGGTGCTCGCTGGGGCGTCACTTGACCGCGCTGATCACGCCGTGCGGCGTCCACCGGCCGCCGGGCAGCCGCTCGGGCTTCACGAACCCGGCCGCGGCGAACCACTGCTCGTACTGGCCCCACCGGTAGATCGTGCTGCTGGCAGCCGGCAGTGTCGCGAAGTAGACGTTGTCCAGGGCCGCGTACAGCGGGCCGTCCCCGCTGTCGTCGGACATGGCGTTGAACACCAGCACCCGCCCGCCGTCCGGCAGCGCCGCGTGCGCCTTGCGCAACAGCCGTATGTTCTCCTGCGGCGACCAGATCACGAGCTGGTTGGCGAAGAGCACGCAGTCGTGGCCTGTCGGGTAGGTGTCGGCGAAGATGTCCGCGGACCGCACGGAGATCCGGTCGGACAGGCCGTGTTCGGCGATCTTCTCGCGGGCGATCTCCACCGTGCCGGGCAGGTCCAGGACGGTGAACTCCACGCCGGGGTTGGCCTGCGCGAGGGCGATGGCGTTGACGCCGTCACCGCCGCCCACGTCGAGCACGCGCCGCACTCCGGTGAGGTCGGCCTTCTCGACCAGCACGGGGTTGGACAGCCGGGACCAGGACCGCATGCAGCGGTAGAACAACTGCTCCAGCTCGGGGTTCGCGGACAGCCGGTGGTAGAGGTCCTCCCCCGTGCCCTTGATCCGTCGCAGGCCGACGTTGGTGTTCTCGCGCAGCGACGCGACGAAGTCCACCTCGGCGGGCCGGACGATCCGCTCCTCGTACTCGACGAGATCCTCGATGATCTCCCAAGTGCCTTCCGCCAGAAGACCGTTCAGCACATCGGCGTTCTCGTAGCCGTCGCCCTGACGCACTGTCAGTCCGAGGGCGGTGGTGCCGAGCAGCAGGATCTGCACCGGCCGCTCCTCCAGGTCGAGTTCCCGGCCGATCTCCGGCGGGGTCAGGCCCGGCCGCCGGTGCAGCAGGGTGAACAGGCCCAGGTCGCTGCCCGCGCGGAGCATCTGGAAGGCCGAGGAGCCGAACAGGATCTGTACCAGTCCGTCGGTGGTGAGCGGGGATGTGTGAGCCATGGGCACTCCGAATCGGCTGAGGTGGAGGGGGTGGTGTGCGGGGAGGCGGGGGTCAGGTCACCCGGGCGAGGCCGGCGGGCCGGGAGGCGTAGGCGCCCTCGGTCACGACGTCGCGAATACGGGCCAGCGCGTCCCAGACGTCGGTGAACCGGGTGACCAAGGGGGACAGACCGATACGCAGCCGGTCCGGGACCCGGTAGTCGCAGACGACCTTCGCGTCCGCGGCCAGCGCCTGGCAGATCCGCCAGGCGTCGGGGTGGTACAGGGACAGATGCGAACCGCGCCGCTCCGGCGGGCGGGGTGAGGCGGCCCGGAAGTCCAGCGGAGTGAGCCAGGCGTCCGCCAGATCGTCGGCCAGCCGGCCCAGCCGCAGCCCCTTGGCCCGGATCCGCGCCAGGCCGGCCTCCTCGACCAGGGCCAGGGCGGGATCGATCGCCGCCAGCGACACCAGCGGCGGGGTGCTCACCAGGAACCGCTCGATGCCCGGCACCGGGTCGTAGTCGGGCCCCATCTCGAACTGCCCGCGCTGCCCGTACCAGCCCCACACCGGCTGCCGCAGCCGGGACTGCAGGTCGCGCCGCACATAGAGGAAGGCGGGTGAACCCGGGCCGCCGTTGAGGTACTTGTACGTGCAGCCGACGGCGAGTTCCGTTCCGGTGCCGCCGAGGTCGACGGGGACGGCTCCGGCGGCGTGCGACACGTCCCACACCACCCGCGCGCCGGCCGCGTCGGCCAGGTCATTCACCTGCGCCATGTCCAGCAGCGCGCCGCTCCGGTAGGACACCAGGGACAGCACCACCAGCGCGACGTCACCGTTCAGTGCCGAGCGCAGCGCGTCGAGGTCGAGGCCGCCGTCCAGGTCGGACGGCAGCCGCACCAGCCGCAGCCCGCGCTGTTCGGCCAGACCCTGGACGATGTACCGGTTGGTCGGGAAGTCCTCGGCGTCCATCAGGACGGTGCCGCGCCCCGGTGCCGCGTCCAGGGCGGCGGCGGCCAGCTTGTAGAGGTTGACCGACGTGGAGTCGGAGATCACCACCTCACCGGGTGCGGCCCCGAGTACGTGCTCGGCGAGGCGGTCGCCGAGCCGGGCGCCCCAGTCGATCCAGCCCTGCCACGACCGCACCAGTCCCCCGCCCCAGCCCTTCTCGACCACTTCCCGCAGCACCCCCGGCGTGGCCGCGGGCAGGGGGCCCAGCGAGTTGCCGTCCAGGTAGATCAGCTCCGGATCGGCGATGACGAACCGCTCGCGGAACGCGGCGAGCGGATCGGCCGCGTCCAGTTCCTCGGCCACCGTGCGCGGGATCCCGCTCACCATCGGCCCTCCTTGTCTCGTGTCGTCCATGTCCGCCTGTCCCGGCCGTCCGCGGGGGAGCCCCTTGGCGCCCGGTCAGAGCGTGGAGCGCACCGACCACAGTTCCGGGAAGAAGCGGTGCTCACTGATCCGGGCGAGCCAGACCACGCCCTCCGTGCCGCCGGTCCCGGGCTTGGCGCCCAGCATCCGCTGCACGGTCACCAGGTGGGTGTAGCGCCAGCGCGCGAACTGGTCGGCGGTGTCCATCAGCGCCTCGGCGAGCAGATGCAGGTCGCGATGGCGGACGGGGTCCCGGTAGACCGACCGCCAGGCTTCCTCGACCTCCGCGCCGCAGCGGTACGGCAGGGTGACGTCCCGGTCCGTGGAGTCGTCCGGCGTGAGCAGCCCGCGCCGCGCCAGCAGCGCGAGCGCGGCGTCGTACAGGCTCGGCTCGTGCAGCTGGCCGACCACCGCGTCGTAGCCCGGCGTGTCCCGGTGCGGCGCGGCCATCGCGGGGTCCTTGTTGCCGAGCAGGAACTCCAGGCGCCGGTAGCCGGCCGACTGGAAGCCGGAGGCCGACCCCAGGACGTCCCGGAACCCGGCGAACTCCACCGGGGACAGCACGGAGAACGTCTCCCAGGAGACCAGCAGCACCTGCTGCACCCGCGCGGCGCGGCGCAGCGTCCACAGCGCGTCGTCGAGCAGGTCGTCCGCCAACTGGTCGCGCGCAGTGCCGAATTCAATGTGCAGCAGCTTGAACAGCAGCTCCTTGACCTGGCTCATGACGATGAACCCCGGCTCGGTAGGGGCCGAGCTGAGCGGATGCTGCAACGCCAGCAGCTCGTCCATCCGCGCGTAGTGGGCGTACGGGGTGGTGTCCGACGGGGATCCGACGGACAGCGGGCACACGGGGCTCCGGGGCGTCTGTTCGGTGGTCATGCGGTCGTTCCTTCCAGTCCCATCTGCGCCAGGACCGCGTCGCCCAGCACGGTGCCCGGCACGCCCAGGTCGTAGGGGAGGTCGAAGTGGTCGCGCCGATCGGCGACGACCTCCGTCACCGCTGCCCGGGGGCGCAGCGCCGTGACCATCCGGTCGTGCTGGCGGACGTACTCCTCGGTCTCGTTCCCGCCGCGGGCGATCACCGTCTCGGGCAGCCGCGCCGGCAGTCGAAGGATCGGGCTGTTGCGGCGGGTCGCCGCCTCGTCCAGCCGCAGCGCGTCGTTGATGTAGGACAGGCGGACCGGCTCCAGGTCGTACATGCCGCTGAGCAGCACCGCCCCGGTGATCCGGCCGGACACGTCCGGGCCGGCCGACGCATCGGGCAGCAGGGCCATGGCGGCCAGGTGCGCACCGGCCGAGGTGCCGCACAGATGGAGGCGGCCCGGGGCGAACCCGAGCCCGTCCGCGTGCCGCAGCAGCCAGTCCACGGCCCGGCGCACCATGCCCGCCATCGCGTCCAGGCCGACGTCCGGCGCCAGCCCGTACTCGATCACCGCGACCGCCGCGCCGGCGGCCAGCAACGGCGGTACCGGGAAGGCCGATTCGGCGCGGCCGAGTGCCTGCCAGTTCCCGCCGTGCACGAACACCAGCAGCGGCGGCCGAGCGGCTCCCGGTCCGGGGAAGTAGTCGAGTCTCTCCGCCGGGTGCGGGCCGTAGGCGAGAGAGGTCCGCACCGGGTGGGCCCGGCGGGCGGCCTCGCTCAGCCGCTCGTACGCGCGCAGGTAGGCGTCCAGGCTCGCCACACGGGAACTCGGCGAGTACTGCCGGTCCAGCGTGGCCTGGTCCATGTCCCGGTACACGGCGGCTCCGGCCGGCGGTGCGCCGCGCATGCGCTCAGGTCCCCGGAGCGTAGGCGGCACGGGCCCGCTCGTACACCTCGGTCAGCAGCGGATCGATGCCGTGCGACCCGCTGCGGTAGCGGGCTCCGAAACGGCTCGCGTACTCCTCGAACCACTGCCGCCGGTCGGCCAGGAACAGCACGTCGTGGATCGCCATCGACCGCACCGCCATCATCGGCACCGGTGCGTGGCTCACCTCGAAGGCCGGATTGCGCGCGGCCTTCTCCGCGCACTTCTCGTGGAACTGCGCGATCATCAACCCCCGGCGCACACTCTCCGGCTTCAGCGCGGTGTGCGCCGCGTCCAACAGGTGCAGGTGCTCGGCCGGCAGGTCCGGCAGGACGAGCAGCAGCGAGCGCAGATTCGGGTTGCCGGACTTCCAGTCGACCTCGCTGAACTCGTCGAGGCCGCAACGGACGATCTCGTCGATCAGGGTCTGGCTTGGAGTGGGGCCGACCAGTCTGACGCGGATCTCCAGCGCGGCGGCACGCTGGGCGGGTTCGACGAACGGGCACACCGGGCCGGTGCGTCCGAGTTCGCCGTGGGGTCGGCGGATGTACTCGCTCAGCCATTCGTCCACGGTGGCCAGGGCCCTGGCCACGTCGACGGAGAGCACGTCGGTCAGCATCAGTGTCAGTCCTCGGGTGTCGGTCCTCGCGGACAGCGGACGGCGGGTTCCCGGTGGGCGGCCCTCGAAGGTCACTCGTCGCCGGTGAGGTCGTGGAGCTTGGCCGAGAGGATGCGGCCGATCTCGGCCAGCGTGTCCGGGCGGGTCAGCATCGACCCGTGGTCGCCGGGCACCACATGGGCCTCGACGGAGCCGCGCACGTACGGCTGCCAGGCCCCGGCGGTCACCGGCGGGTCCTGCTCCTGCGAGCAGGCGATCAGCAGCAGGTCTCCGTCGATCGGGCCGGGCCGGTAGTCGACGGTCAGGTGGGTGTTGTTCGCCGAGATCTCGGCGATCGTCGTGAGCCGGTCCTCCTCCAGGTTGGCCAGCGCGCTGCCCTGGCGGCGCAGGATCTCCCGCGCCTTGGCGAAGGTCATCTCCTCGTCGTCGTGATGACTGCCGTCGTCGACGAGACCCACGTGGTACAGCAGCATCACCCGGTCGTCCGGGGCGGGCACATCGGCGTGGGTGAGACCCTGCCAGTCGGGGATCACGTCGAGCACCGCGACCAGTGCCACAGGTTCGCCGCGCCGCTGGAACTCCGCGGCCAGCGCGTGCGCGCACAGCCCGCCGAACGACCAGCCGGCCAGGTGGTACGGCCCGTGCGGCTGCACCCTCTGGATCTGGTCGGCATAGTCCTCCGCCATCTCCTCGATGGTGGCGGGCCGGGGTTCCGGCCGGGCCAGACTGCGGGCCTGGATGCCGTACAGCGGGTACTGCGGCCCCAGGTGCTTGATGAGCGCGCTGTACGACCAGCTGATGCCCCCGCCCGGATGGACGCAGAACAGCGGCGGCCTGCTGCCCCCGGTGCGCAGCGGCAGCATCACCTCGTACGAGCCGTCCGCGTCGTCGACGTCGAGCCGGGCCGCGATGCCCGCCGGTGTCGGCGCCTCGAACAGGCTCCGCACGCCCAGCTCGACGCCGAAGGCCGCGCGTAGCCGAGCCATCAGCCGGGTGGCCAACAGCGAGTGCCCGCCGAGGTCGAAGAAGTCCTCGCTCACACCGACCACCGGTCGACCGAGGACCTCCGCGAACAGTTCGCACACCACCTGCTCCTGCGGGGTGGCCGGCGCCCGCCCGATGTCGGCGCTCTCCGGTTCGAGCACCGGCAGCGCGGCACGGTCGAGCTTGCCGTTGGAGGTGAGCGGCAGCCGGTCGAGCGGAACGACGGCGGCGGGGCGCATGTACTCGGGCAGCCGACGGCGCAGGTGCTCTCGTACGGCCACGAGCAGGGCACCGGTGCTCCGGCCGGTGGCCGGACTGGTGGTCCAGGAGGAGGTCGGCGTGCCGGGGCCGGCCGCGCCCGTGGGTGCGTAGGCACCGACGGGCACCCCCTCGCCGAGCAGTTCGCGCTTGACGTACGTGAGATCGAGGGTGGTCGGGTCGTGCCCGTTCCAGCTGATCGCCGTCCAGTACCCGTACTTCTCGCCCAGGCGGTGCAAGTTCTCCGGATCGGCGTCGGCCGTGTCCCGGACGTCCGGTGCCGTCCCGGACTCGAGCGCACGCTGTGCGGCGAGGTCGGCCGCGATGCGCGCGTGGGGTACCCCGGTGACGCGCAGCCGGTCGGGCCGCGCGCTGTCCAGATGCTCGGCGAGGGCGCCCAGGTCACGAGTCCAGGGTCGGGTGGGGGCGTCGTCGAGGAGGTGGGCTGTGATGCCGGTCTTGTAGAGGGTGGCGTCGTAGCGATAGCGGGTGAGTTCGTTGTGGGCGGTGCCGCGCTTGAGCTGGATGTCGGTGCCCGCCAGGTCGGGGAGGTGGTGGGCGAGGGCGCTGAAGTACTCGGGGTCGACGAGGAGTTCCTTCTCCAGGACCAGGCTCTGCTCGACGGCACGGCGGATCGCGGCCGTGTCGCTCCGGTCCTCGGCACGTGCAGCCTGCACACCGGAGGCGAAGGTCCGCAGCAATCGCGGATTGCGCAGGTCGCCCAGGAACAGGGCGCCACCCGGCGCGAGCAGGCGGAAGGCCTGCTGGACGACCTGCGTCAGGTATCCGCCATTCGGGAAGTACTGGGCCACCGAGTTGAGCACGATCGTGTCGAAGTGCCCGTGGGGAAGGTCGCCGTGCTCGTGGGCGGCCTGCACCCGGAGCCTGACCCGCCGGGCCAGCTCGGGGACGGCGTCGACATGACGCCTCAGCTCCTCCACGACGACCGGGGAGAAGTCCGTGCCCCAGTACTCCTCGCACTCGGGTGCCAGTCCGGACAGCAGCAGACCGGTGCCGACACCGATCTCCAGCACACGGCCGGGCTGGAGCGCCCTGATCCGCTCGAGCGTGGCCGCACGCCACTCCCGCATCTCGGGCAGCGGGATCGGCTCACCGTCGTAACTGCTGTTCCAGCCCGAGAAGTCCTCGCCGAGCGTCGAACCGGGCGCCGAGTACAACGAATCGTAGAGATCCCGCCACTCACCGATCTGGTCCCGCTCCTCCTCGTCCCCCGTCGATCCGTCGGTGTCGGGGACGAGGTAGGCGATCAGGCGGGTGCTGCCGGACTGGTCGTGGTGGGAGACCACGGCAGCCTGGCCGATCGCCGGATGGTCCGTG
>NZ_JBITEB010000035.1:0-11033 GCF_044454765.1 Streptomyces sp. NPDC051452 | reverse complement strand
CACGGACCATCCGGCGATCGGCCAGGCTGCCGTGGTCTCCCACCACGACCAGTCCGGCAGCACCCGCCTGATCGCCTACCTCGTCCCCGACACCGCCGAAACACCGGCAGACCTGCGTGAGTTCGTGCGGCAGCGGTTGCCCGCATACATGGCGCCGTCCACATACGTCACCTTGAGCCAACTGCCGTTGACGGCCAACGGCAAGCTCGACCGGGCCGCGCTGCCCGAACCCGATCCGGGCGCGCGGGCGGATGTGCCGCGTCGTGAGCCGCGGACCGAGCGCGAGCGACTGCTGGCGACGTTGGTCGCGCAGGCCCTGGGCGTGGACGAGGTCGGGCCCGACGACGACTTCTTCGCGCTCGGCGGGGACAGCATCGTCTCGATCCGGCTGGTCAGCCTCGCTCGCTCCGCGGGTGTCGGACTCGCGGTCCGGGACGTCTTCGAGCAGCGGACCGTGGCCGGACTGGCCGAGGTCGCCGAGGAACTGGCCGTGTCGGCACCCGGCCCCGACGACTGTGGCGTCGGAGGGATGGAACCGACCCCGATCATGCTCTGGTACGACGCGCGCGGTGGCGACATCGACGCGTTCCACCAGGCGATGCTGCTGGAGGTGCCGGCCGAGCTGCGCGAGGACCACGTCGTCACGGCCGTTCAGGCACTCGTGGACCACCACGACGCGCTGCGGTTGACCCGGACACCCTGCGGTCAGGACAACAGGGAGTGGTCGCTCCAGGTGAGTCCGGTGGGGTCCGTGTCGGCAGCGGACCTGGTACACCGTGTCGAGACCGCCGCCGTCGACGCGACGCTGGTCCGCGCACAGGCGAAGGCGGCGTCCGCCCGTCTGTCAGCCGAGCGTGGCCTGCTGGTTCAGGTGGTCTGGTTCGACGCCGGACCGGCCGAACGAGGCAGACTGCTGGTCGTCGTCAACCATCTCGTCGTCGATGGGGTGTCCTGGCGGATCCTGCTTCCCGATCTCATCGCCGCCTGCGAGGCCGTCGGGGGCGGTCGTCCCCCACGGCTGGACCCGGTGGGCACCTCCCTGCGCCGCTGGGCGAGTCTCCTCACGGCCGAGGCCCGGCAGCCGGCCCGCACCGCCGAGGCGGCGCTGTGGAGCGAACTGCTCACCGCGGCCGACCCACCGCTGACCACCGGCCGACTCGATGCCAAGCGGGACACCGTGGGCCGCGCCCGCGAGCTCACCCTCTCCCTGCCAACCGAGGTCACCACCCCGCTCCTGACGACCGTGCCCACGGCCTTCCACGCGAAGGTCGACGACGTCCTGCTCACCGCGCTCGCCTTGGCGGTCGCCCAGTGGCGCCGGACCCACGCACGCGGGCGGCACACGGCTCTTCTGGTGGACGTGGAGGGACACGGGCGCGAGGAGATCGTCGAGGGCACGGACCTCTCGCGCACCGTGGGGTGGTTCACCTCGCTGTATCCCGTCCGTGTCGACCCGGGCCCCCTGGCCTGGGAAGAGGTCGTCGACGGCGGGCCGCCGCTCGGCCAGGCCCTGAAACGGGTCAAGGAACAGGTCCGCTCCCTGCCCGACCGGGGCATCGGCTACGGCCTGCTGCGGTACCTCGGTCCGGAGACCGGGCCGGAGCTGGCCAAGCTCGCCGTACCGCAACTCGGTTTCAACTATCTCGGCCGGTTTCCCTCGGCGGGCGCCCCGGTGGTCCCCGGCCGCCCGGAATGGACCGTGGCCGCCGAGACGGGCCTGCTGAGCGGCGCCGACCCGGCGACCGCGCTGGCGCACGGGCTCGAGGTGAACAGCATGGTCCGCGACGCCCCGGACGGGCCGGAACTGGAGGCCGTCTGGACCTGGGCGCCGGACCTCTGGACCGAACGGCACGTCCGAACCCTGGCCGACCACTGGTTCCGAGCGATCCGCGGACTGGTTCGCCACGGCGAGCGCTCCGGCACCGGCGGCCACAGCCCCTCGGACTTCCCCCTGACCGAACTCAGCCAGCACGACATCGAGCAGCTCGAAGCAGCGTGGAGGGTGCAGAAATGACGTCGTCGGGCCTGGAAGACATCCTCCCCCTCTCCCCGATGCAGGAGGGGCTGCTGTTCCACTCCCGCTACGAGCAGGAGGGCGCGGACGTCTACGCGGTGCAGCACGTCTTCGCCATCGAGGGCGCCCTCGACGCGACGCGGCTGCGGGCCGCCGTGCTCGCGCTCGTCCAACGGCACCCGAACCTGCGCGCCGGCTTCCGGCAGGTGGACTCCGGCCGGACCGTACAGCTGATACCACGACAGATCGACGTCCCCTGGGACGAGTTCGACCTGTCGTCTCTTCCCGACGCCGAGGCGGAGGGGGAGCTGGCCCGGCTCGCAGCCAAGGAGCACGCCCGCCGGTTCGACCTGGCCGAGCCGCCCCTGCTGCGCTTCTCTCTGGTGCGCCTGGCCGCCGAACGCCACCGCCTCGTCATGACCACCCACCACATCCTGCTCGACGGCTGGTCGACGCCACTGCTCGTGCGCGAGTTGACCACGCTGTACGACAGCCACGGCGACGCCACCGTGCTGCCTCGAGTGGCCCCCTACCGACAGTATCTGGAGTGGCTCGCGCGGCAGGACCAGCCGGCGGCGGAGACCGCCTGGCGGGAGGCGCTCGGCGGACTCGAACAGCCGACGCTGCTCGCCCCGGTGGATCCGGGCCGTCCCGGACTGATGCCGGAGCGGATCACGGTGGAGCTGGACGAGGACCGCACGGCAGCGCTGGCCGACTGGGCGCGCCGGAACGGGGTGACGCTGAACACCGTGCTCCAGGCCGCCTGGGGGCTGGTGCTGAGCCGGCGCACCGGCCACGACGACGTCGTGTTCGGGGGCGTCGTGGCAGGACGCGACCCTCAACTGCCCGGCGTCGAGCACATGGTGGGTCTGCTGATCCACATGGTGCCGGTGCGGGTGTCCCTGGACCCGGCGCAGTCACTGCTGACCACCGTCGAACAGGTGCAGAGAGCGCAGTCGCGGCTCACCGGGCACCACCACCTCGGGCTCGCCCGCATCCAGCAACTGGCCGGACTTGGCGACCTCTTCGACACTTCCCTGGTCTTCGAGAACTACCCGTGGGACGAACCCGGCGAGCGGCCGGACACCGGACTGCGGATCACCCCTGACCTGGACCGCGGGCGGGACGCGACGCACTATCCACTGACCCTGATCGCCGCCCCCGGCCGCCGTCTGTACCTCCGCCTGGACTACCGCGACGACCTGTTCGACCGGGCGACGGCCGCCGGGATCGTCGACCGGCTGATCCGGGTGCTCGACCTCGTCGTCACGGATTCCTCCCGGCCGATCGGGCGGATCGATCTGCTGTCCGCAAGTGAGCGGGCGGCTGTGCTGGCGGTGCCTGCGGGTGTGGTGCCGTCGCGGGTGACGTTGCCGGAGTTGTTCGAGGCGCGGGTGGCTGAGGCGCCGGGTGCGGTGGCGGTGGTGTGGGGCGGGGCCACGTTGTCGTACGGGGAGTTGAACGAGCGGGCGAACCGGTTGGCTCATGAGCTGGTGGGTCGTGGTGTGGGTCCGGAGGACGTGGTGGCTCTGGCTCTGCCGCGGAGTGCGGACCTGGTGGTGGCCGTGCTGGCGGTGCTGAAGGCGGGTGGGGCCTACCTTCCTCTGGATCCGGCCTATCCGGCGGCTCGGCTGGCCCATATGGTCGCCGATGCGCGGCCCGCCCTTGTGCTGACGACGACCGGGCACGGTCTCTCGGCGGACACCGTGGACGGGACGCCGGTCCTGCTGCTGGACACGCTCGACGTGACGGGCCGGTCCGCGGACAACCCTGTCACCGCACTCGTGCCCGATCATCCCGCGTACGTCATCTACACCTCCGGCTCCACCGGACGACCCAAAGGCGTCGTCATGCCCGCGGGAGCGCTGGTGAACCTGCTGGAGTGGCACCACAAGGCGGTCGGTGGCGAACCCGGCACACGGACGGCACAGTTCACGGCCATCAGCTTCGACGTCTCCGCGCAGGAGATGCTGTCGGCCCTGATGTACGGCAAGACCCTGGTGATCCCGGACGAGGACGTCCGGCGGGACGCGGCCCGGTTCGTCGAGTGGCTGGACGAGCACGAAGTGGAAGAACTGTTCGCGCCCAACCTCGTGCTGGAGGCCGTCGCCGAGGCCGCCGTCGAGCAGGGACGGGCGCTGCCCCGGCTGCGGACCATCGCCCAGGCCGGCGAGGCCCTGACACTCAGCCGCGTCGTCCGCGAGTTCCACACCTCGGTGTCACAGCGCGTGCTGCACAACCACTACGGCCCCACCGAGACCCACGTGGTTACGGCCCACACCCTGAGCGACACCCCCGACAACTGGCCGCTCACCGCGCCGATCGGCGTGCCCATCACCAACACCCGCGCCTACGTCCTGGGCTCGGGACTGGAGTTGGTGGCGCCCGGTGTGGTGGGGGAGCTGTACATCGCGGGATCCGCCGTGGCCCGTGGTTACTTGGGCATGCCCGGTATGACGGCCGAGCGGTTCGTGGCGGACCCGTACGCCCCCGAGACCGGTGCTCGTATGTACCGCACCGGTGACCTGGTGCGGTGGAACCAGGACGGCGACCTGGAGTTCGTCGGCCGCGCCGACCACCAGGTCAAGATCCGTGGCTTCCGCATCGAGCCCGGCGAGATCGAGAACGTCCTCACCGAGCACCCCCGCATCACCCAGGCCGCCGTGGTCGCCCGCGAGGACCAGCCCGGCAGGACCCGGCTGGTGGCCTATGTCGTGGCGCGCGAGGCCCTGCGGTCCGAGGAGGCACGGGAGTTCGTGCGCGAGTGGCTGCCCGAGCACATGGTGCCCTCGGCCGTCATGCTCCTGGACAGCCTGCCGCTGACGGTGAACGGCAAGCTGGACCGGGCCGCTCTGCCCGCACCGGACTTCGCGCCGGCCGGATCCGGACGGGAGGCGCGCACGCCGCAGGAGCAGATCGTCTGCGATCTGTTCGCGCAGGTGCTGGGGCTGCCCCGGGTCGGCGTGGACGACGACTTCTTCGACCTGGGCGGGCACTCGCTGCTGGCCACCCGTCTGATCGCCCGCATCCGGACCGCCTTCAGCGTCGAGATCGGCCTGCGCACGCTCTTCGAGGCACGGACCGCGGGTGTGGTCGCGGCCCGGCTCGACACCGCCGGGCCCGCACGGCTCGCCCTGACCAAGCAGCAACTGCCCGACGCGGTGCCCCTGTCGTTCGCCCAGCGGCGGCTGTGGTTCCTGCACAAGATGGAGGGGCCGAGCGCCACCTACAACATCCCGCTCGTCATGCGACTGACGGGCAGGTTGGACCGTGACGCGCTGCGTGCCGCCCTCGGGGACGTGGTGGCCCGGCACGAGAGTCTGCGGACGGTGTTCCCCGAGGCCGAGGGCACCTCCTACCAGCACGTCCTGGACAGCGTGAGCGTCGAGCTGCCCGCCACCGACGTCACCGAGACGGAGCTGGCGGACGCCCTGAAGTCGGCCGCCCGACACCCCTTCGACCTGGCGACCGAAATCCCCCTGCGTGCCGAGCTGTTCCGCCTCGCCCCCGACGGTCACGTCCTCGTCCTGGTCGTGCATCACATCGCGGGTGACGGGTGGTCGTTGGGTCCGCTTGCCGCCGACCTGACGCGTGCTTACACGGCGCGGGTGGAGGGGCGGGTGCCGGAGTGGTCTGCGTTGCCGGTGCAGTACGCGGACTACACGCTGTGGCAGAACGAGCTGCTGGGGGACCAGAACGACCCTGACAGTCTGTTCGCCACCCAGATCGCGTACTGGAGGGAGGCGTTGGCGGGTCTGCCGGATCAGCTGACGCTGCCCTCGGACCGTCCGCGTCCGGCGGTGATGACCTACCGGGGCGACTACGTCACCGTCGACATCGACGCGGATCTGCACCGGCGGTTGGCCGATCTGGCGCGGGCGTCGGGTGCGAGTCTGTTCATGGTGTTGCAGGCGGGGCTCGCGGCCTTGTTGACGCGGCTGGGGGCTGGTGAGGATGTTCCGGTGGGCAGTCCGGTGGCCGGCCGCACGGATCAGGCGTTGGACGAGCTGATCGGGTTCTTCGTCAACACGTTGGTGTTGCGCACGGACACGTCGGGTGATCCGAGTTTCACGGAGCTGATCTCGCGGGTGCGGGAGCGGAGTCTGGCCGCCTACGCGCACCAGGATGTCCCCTTCGAGTACCTGGTCGAGCTCCTCAACCCGACCCGGACGCTGTCGCACCACCCGCTCTTCCAGGTGATGCTCGCCCTCCAGAACGCGCCCGAGGCGAGTTTCCGGCTCCCCGGCCTGACGATCGACGTCGCTCCCGGACGGACCGGGACGGCGAAGTTCGACCTGTTCTTCAGCCTCGCCGAGCAGCGCGGCGCCCATGGCGAACCGCAGGGCATCAGCGGTGCCATCGAGTACTCCAGCGACATCTACGACCCGCCCACCGTCCGAGCCCTGTTCGAGCGCTGGCTGCACTTCCTCGACATCGCCACCACCCACCCCGACCAGCCCCTCAACCACATCGACATCCTCACCCCCGACGAACACCGGCAGCTGCTCGGCACCTGGCTGGAGACCGAGACCGAGATCGGCGAGAAGCTGCTGCCGGTCCGCTTCGCCGAGCAGGCCGCCGCCACCCCGGACGCCGTGGCCCTGATCGCCGGGGACACCTCCCTGACCTACGCGGAACTGGACCGCCGCGCCAACCGCCTCGCGCACGTCCTGCTGCGCCGGGGCGCGGGTCCGGACCGGGTGGTCGCGCTGTCACTGCCGCGTTCGGCCGAGCTGGTGGTCGCCCTGTTGGCCGTGCTCAAGAGCGGCGCCGCGTACCTGCCGCTTGACCCGGACCACCCGGCCGGCCGCCTCGCCTACGTACTCGAGGACGCACGGCCCACCCTGCTGCTCACCACGCTGTCGACGGACGCGCGGACGCCGAGGAGTGGTTCGGCGGAACGACTGGTGCTGGACTCCCCGGACGTACACGCCCTGCTGGCCGCCTGCCCCGACACCGACCCGGTCGAGACCGGCCACGCAGGACCGCCGCCCCCCGAGGCCGCCGCATACGTGATCTACACGTCAGGCTCGACCGGGCGCCCCAAGGGCGTGGTCGTCCCGCACGCGCCGCTGCTCAACTTCCTGGAAGGCATGCGGCGCAAGGTCCCGCTCCGGACGGGGGAACGGCTGCTCGCGGTCACCACGGTGGCCTTCGACATCGCTGCGCTGGAGCTGTACCACCCGCTCCTGTCGGGCGCCACGGTGGTCCTCGCACCCAAGGAGGCCGTCCCTCAACCGTCCGCCGTGCTCGACCTGATCGCCCGGCACGGCGTCACGGTCGTACAGGCCACCCCCTCATTGTGGCAGCTCCTGGTGGCGCACGACCCGGAGGCGCTTCGGGGCCTGCGCATCCTGGTCGGCGGTGAGGCGCTGCCCACACCGCTCGCCGACTCGATGCGCACGCTCACCGACGACCTGACCAACCTGTACGGCCCCACGGAGACCACCATCTGGTCGACCGCCGCGGACCTGGCCGGCGGCGCGGGCGCACCGCCGATCGGCCGACCGATCGCCAACACGCGCACCTATGTGCTGGGTTCGAGGCTGGAGTTGGTGGCGCCCGGTGTGGTGGGGGAGCTGTACATCGCGGGATCCGGTGTGGCCCGCGGCTATCTGAACAAGCCCGGTATGACGGCCGAGCGATTCGTGGCGGACCCGTACGCTCCCGAGGCCGGTGCTCGTATGTACCGCACCGGTGACCTGGTGCGCTGGAACCAGGACGGCGAGCTGGAGTTCGTCGGGCGCGTCGACCACCAGATCAAGATCCGGGGCTTCCGCATCGAACTCGGCGAGATCGAGGAGGTCCTCACCGGCCACACGGACATCGCGCAGGCAGCCGTCGTCGTCCGCGAGGACCAGCCCGGTGACACCCGGCTCGTCGCATATGTCGTAGCCGACACCTCGGCGCGCGACCACGACGAGGCTGTGGAGCAGGACCAGCTCAGCGAGTGGCGGAGCCTGTACGACGCCGTGTACGACGCTGCGAAGCAGACGGCCTTCGGCGAGAACTTCGCCAGCTGGAACAGCAGTTACGACGGCCGGCCGATCCCGCTGCCCGAGATGCGGGAGTGGCGTGACACGACCGTCGACCGCATCCGGTCCCTGCGGCCGCGCCGCGTCCTCGAAATCGGTGTCGGCACCGGGCTGCTCCTGGCCCGGCTGGCGCCCGAGTGCGAGGAGTACTGGGGCACCGACTTCTCCCGCACCGTCATCGACGAGCTTCGGCGGCACGTCGGCGCCGATCCCGTCCTGGCCACACGGGTACACCTTCGCACCCAGCCCGCCCACGACTTCGGCGACCTTCCACAGGGCCACTTCGACACGATCGTGCTCAACTCGGTGGCCCAGTACTTCCCGAACGCCGGCTACCTGGAACAGGTCGTCCACCATGCGCTCACCGCCCTCACCCCAGGAGGCGCCCTGTTCCTGGGTGACCTGCGCAATCCGCGATTGCTGCGGACCTTCGCCTCCGGTGTGCAGACTGCACGTGCCGAGGACCCGAGCGACACGGCCGCGATCCGCCGTGCCGTCGAGCAGAGCCTGGTCCTGGAGAAGGAACTCCTGATCGACCCCGAGTACTTCAGCGCCCTCGCCCACCACCTCCCCGACCTGGCGGGCACCGACATCCAGCTCAAGCGCGGCACCGCCCACAACGAACTCACCCGCTACCGCTACGACGCCACCCTCTACAAGACCGGCATCACAGCCCACCCCCTCGACGACGCCCCCACCCGACCCTGGCTCGCTCACGCCGACGCCCAAGCCAACCTCGCTGACCTGAGGCAGCAGTTGGCGGTCGAGCGGCCCGCGGAACTTCGTCTGACCGGCGTCTCGAACCCCCGCCTCGTCCACGAAATCGCCCTGCGGCAGGCCCTCGAAGAGGGCACACCCCTGCCGGTACGCCCCACCGCTTCATCAACCGGCCTCGAGGCCTTCCACGCCCTGGGCGACGAGCACGGCTACTGGACCGGCATCACCTGGAACACCCAGGACAGCGACACCGTGGACCTCGTCTTCGTCGACCGGAGCCGGCTGTCCGGCCGCGCCCCCGTCGGCACTTACGCCGCGCTCCCCACCAGCGCCTCCACCGCCCCCCTGTCCACGTGGGCGACCAACCCCGCCGCTCGCCGCGGTACCGGTGCCCTGGTCACCAAGCTCCGTGAGCACACCCGCGACCATCTGCCCGACTACATGGTCCCGTCGGCCATCGTCCCCCTCGACCGGCTCCCCTTGACGGCGAACGGCAAGCTGGACCGGGCGGCCCTGCCCGCGCCGGAGTTCGCGTCGGCCGGGTCGGGGCGCGGGGCGCGTACGCCGCAGGAGCAGATCGTGTGCGATCTGTTCGCGCAGGTGTTGGGCCTGCCCCGGGTCGGCGTGGACGACGACTTCTTCGATCTGGGCGGCCACTCGCTGCTGGCCACCCGCCTGATCGCCCGGATCCGTGCCGCGTTCGGAGTCGAGCTGGAGCTGCGTGCGCTGTTCGAGGGCCCGACGCCGGCCGCGGTGGCGGCACTCCTCGACACGGCCGCGCCCGGACGCCTGGCCGTCACCGTCCGCCGGCGACCCGAGGTCATGCCGCTGTCCTTCGCTCAGCGCAGGCTGTGGTTCATCCACAAGATGGAGGGGCCTAGCGCCACCTACAACATCCCGCTGGCACTGAGGCTGAGCGGTGAGTTGGACCGTGACGCGCTGCGTGCCGCCCTCGGTGACGTGGTGTCCCGGCACGAGAGTCTGCGGACGGTGTTCCCTGAGGCCGAGGGCGTCCCCTGCCAGCAGGTGCTGTCCCCCGAGGCGTCCGTCCCGCACCTCGCCGTCACCGCCACGTCCGAGGACGAGCTGCCGGACGCCCTGAAGTCAGCCGCCCGACACCCCTTCGACCTGGCGACCGAAACCCCGCTGCGCGCCGACCTCTTCCAACTCTCGGCGCAGGAGTACGTACTGCTGCTGGTCGTGCATCACATCGCGGGTGACGGGTGGTCGTTGGGTCCGCTCGCCACCGACCTGACGCGTGCTTACACGGCGCGGGTGGAGGGGCGGGTGCCGGAGTGGTCTGCGTTGCCGGTGCAGTACGCGGACTACACGCTGTGGCAGAACGAGCTGCTGGGGGACCAGAACGACCCTGACAGTCTGTTCGCCACCCAGATCGCTTACTGGAGGGAGGCGCTGGCGGGGCTGCCGGATCAGCTGACGCTGCCCTCGGATCGTCCGCGTCCGGCGGTGATGACCTACCAGGGCGATTACCTCACGGTTGATATCGACGCGGATCTGCACCGGCGGTTGGCCGATCTGGCGCGGGCGTCGGGTGCGAGTCTGTTCATGGTGTTGCAGGCGGGGCTCGCGGCCTTGTTGACCCGGCTGGGGGCTGGTGAGGATGTTCCGGTGGGCAGTCCGGTGGCCGGCCGCACGGATCAGGCGTTGGACGAGCTGATCGGGTTCTTCGTCAACACGTTGGTGTTGCGCACGGACACCTCGGGTGATCCGAGCTTCACGGAGCTGATCACGCGGGTGCGGGAGCGGAGTCTGGCCGCCTACGCGCACCAGGACGTCCCCTTCGAGTACCTGGTCGAGCTCCTCAACCCGACCCGGACCCTGTCGCACCACCCGCTCTTCCAGGTGATGCTCGCCCTCCAGAACGCGCCCGAGGCGAGTTTCCGGCTCCCCGGCCTGACGATCGACGTCGCTCCCGGACGGACCGGGACGGCGAAGTTCGACCTGTTCTTCAGCCTCGCCGAGCAGCGCGGCGCCCATGGCGAACCGCAGGGCATCAGCGGTGCCATCGAGTACTCCAGCGACATCTACGACCCGCCCACCGTCCGAGCCCTGTTCGAGCGCTGGCTGCACTTCCTCGACATCGCCACCACCCACCCCGACCAGCCCCTCAACCACATCGACATCCTCACCCCCGACGAATACCGGCGGGCAGTGGTCGACTTCAACGACACGGCTCATGCCGTGCCGGATGCCTCGCTGGGGGAGTTGTTCCTGCGGCAGGTGGCTCAGACGCCCGATGCCCCGGC
>NZ_JBITEB010000034.1:0-11112 GCF_044454765.1 Streptomyces sp. NPDC051452 | reverse complement strand
AGAGACAGGACGCGGGATCTCTCCCGCATCCCGCCGGAACCATGCCTGACCAGCGAAAAGTCAACGATCACGTTCGGTTGAGATACGGCTTCTGATGGCCGCCTCGACGTTGGCCGCAAAGGTGTCGGCCGTCGGGTCGAGCTTGCTGATCGCCTTGGCGAAGGAGGCGGAGTCGAGCAGGGCCTCAGGGTCCCCGCCGTGCTTCCCGGCCGTCTGGAACACCGCGAGCTTCACGGTGGCCTCGCGGGCCTGCTGGTCGCTCTCCTGGGCCTTCTGGGCGATCTGCTCGGGGGTGAGCTTCTTCTCCTCACCGGCACCGAAGAGCTGGCCGAACTTGCCCATGAAGTCGGAGAACTGGGTCTCCAGGGCGGTCCGCTTGGTCTTCTCCTCGTCCACCTGGGTACGGAGGTTCTCGACCAGACGCGCGGCCTTCTGGGGGTCGAACTCGCCCTCGAACTTCGGGGCCTTGCCGGTACCGCCCTCGCTCTGACCCTGTGAGCCGGCCTGGGGACCGCTCGCGGGCTGCTGCGGGCTCTGGGGCTCCGGGGCCTTGCCCGGCTCCCCTGCGCCCTGCTGGGGGTTCGGCTCAGTGGGGGTGCTCATGACGTCGTCCTCCTTGTGACGCTCGCCGAAGGGCCCAGCCACGCCTTGGCGACCGGGCAGGGATTACTGGGGGAGCGCAGGGGCCACGACAGGGGCGGCCCTTGCCGCCGGGGTGGATGCCTGCTCGTCGGCCAAGATCGCGGCGACCTCCTGGGCCACCTGTGTCTCGGTCCATGTGGGGTGCAGGGTCTGCACCCGGAGCTTGGTGGACATCGACTGGGCCGTGAGCAGCAGCCCGAGCGTCTCTGCCATGTCCCTCAGGGACGGCTGGACGGCATCGGGGAACGCCACGTCGATCCCGGCCTCGGGCTTCACCTGAGCCCCGAAGACGAGACGGTCGATGCCCAGGAGGGCCTGGAAGAGGTGCTGGAGCGCCGGGCGCCAGTACAGGATTTTCTGGTCCCGGGTGTTGAGGCTCTGCTCCTTGCGGGCCTGGATCTCCGTGGCCGTGACGGCCGCGACGTCGCCCTTCCCGCCGAAGCTCTGCACTGAGTAGCCCGCGCTGGAGACGATCTGCTCGAAGAGCGTCTCCGCCGTGACCTGGTGCTCGGCCACCCGGATGTTGAACTGGTTCAGGGTGATGCCCGAGGAGTTCGGGTCGGTGAGCATGCCCTCCATGCCCACGAACGCCTCGCGCTCCAAGTCGAGCCGGCCGCCCTTGCCGGGGCCCTCGGACTCCAGCATCGAGCTGGGGACGATGATCCGGCTCTTGCCGAGGCGGAGGTCCCGCATCCAGCTCGTGTACGTCTCGTCCAGCGCGTCCATGAGCAGCTCGACCCCCGAGAAGTCCGAGCGGCCGAAGTTCACGGCGCAGCGGATGCCCTGCCAGATCCGGTTGGGCTTGACGTTGGGCACGTAGGCGGCCGTCAGCCACGGCAGCCCAGTGAACATCACGCCCGACTCGCCGTACAGCTCCGCGAGGTGCTGGGTGCCCTCGAACGAGGAGAGCGGGATCCGCTCGCCCAGCTCGGTCGGCGTGCCCTCATACAGGCCGTACGAGATGGCCCCGACCTCGTGGCACTCCAGGAGTCGGATCGTGGAGTCGTCGTCCTGGTGGAGGCAGGTCCAGAAGGTGACGTCCCTCAGGCGGTCCCAAGCCCACGTGGGTACCGCCTGCTCCGGGGTCATCGGGACGAGCCAGGGGCGGTCCGAGAGCGTCTCGTCCCAGACGACCTTCAGGTACACGCCTCCGAGGGCCGCAGTGAGTTCCGCGGCCTCCCTCAGGGACGAGTGCATGCCGTCCGTCTGGAAGGCGTCCAGCTCCTTCTGGGTGGCCTTGTCGGTCGCCGTGAACGTCGGCATCTCGCCGAAGAGCAGGTTGGCGCTCAGCTCGGCGATGTCCGAGGCGACCGGCACGTGGAGCTTGGTTCGTACGGTCCCCGGCGTGAGCGGCTGGCCCCAAAAAGTCCTGGCCGCCGTGGCCGGACCCGAGGCGCCGTACGGCTTGTCGCTCTGGAAGAACGTCTGGGACAGGGGCGTGGTCGCCGAGCCGGCCAAGCTGTAGACCGACACCAGGGCGTCACCGTCCCCGGCGTACCAGGCCGACCACTCCGTGAGCTTCTTGGCCACCGGGGCCAGCTCGGGAGGCGGCCAGGCCATCGCTCCACCAGCAGGCAGAGGCATCGGATCACCTCCGCTGTGCTGTTGTGTGTCAGGCGGCCCGCGCGAGCTGGTGGTGCCACATGCTGCGGGTGGTCATGAGGGCGTACCTCAGGGCGTCCATGCCGTGGTCGTTCTGCTTCAGGGGCGCGTCGTGGCCGTCCAGGGCGGCCTTCGGGTCCCAGGTGTAGGAGTCCATCTCCTTGAGCAGCTCACGGCATGAGCGGTGGATCATCAGCTGTCGGTTCGCCAGGAGGTTGGACACCAGGCGGATGCCGTCCAGGACGCTGTTGTCGGCCGCCACAGGGCTCAGGCCGTCCTGGTGGAGCTGCGTCTTGAAGCTGGCCGCGCTCGGGTCCACCACGACGAACTGAGGCCGCACACGGCCGTACTGGGGCACGTCGTCCAGCCACTGCACGATCCGGCGGGACGTGTCCGCCTGGGTCAAGGTGAGGTTGGCCGTGCCCCGGGCGTAGCGGTACTCGGAGACGACGTAGAGCCGTCGGTCGTCGGCCAGGCCGATCAATACCGCGTGGGTCGGGTTGGTCGCGCCGTAGTCGATACCGACCGAGACCCAGCGGCGGATCATCGGGACGATGTCCACCACCTGGGTGGCGTGGTCGAACATGTCGTAGATCGCGCCCTGGGCGGCGACCCACTGGCCGAGGACGAAGCGTTTGTAGAACAGCCCGACGTTGCTGGCCTTGATGTGGGCGACGTACGCAGGGTCCAGATGAACGTTGTCGTCCAGCTCGAAGCTGAAGACCTTCATGGACGCCCGCTGCACGGGTTCGTCAATGAACTTGGCCTTCAGCCAGTGCGTGGGCGCGTCCGGGTTGGTGGAGGCGTAGATCCTCGCCCCGACCGCGCGCATGCGGGTCAGGAGCATGTCCCAGAACGGTTCAGGCAGGAGCGTGGCCTCGTCCACGTACGCCCCGGCGCACGTCATGCCTCGGATCTTGTTCTCGGACTTGATGTCGTTGGCGCCGATGACGTGGACGAGCCGGCCGAAGATCCGGCAGGTGACCGCTCCCGGCGTGTACTCGACCTGGGCGGCCAGCTCCCCGAAGATCTCCGGGTTCAGGAGCGGCTGAAGGACGTTGCGGTACAGCGAGTCCTTGGTCTTACCGATCATCACCAGCTCGCCCGTGGTGGACGCCTGGGGGACGAACATCATCCAGGCCCAGGCCGAGGCGATGGTCTTGCCCGAGGAGACCGCGCCCTCCCAGAGGTTGATCCTCCGGTTGGCCGCTGCGATGCTGCGGATCTGTTTGGGGGAGAAGCGCGCCAGGAGGAACTGGGTGCTACGAGCCGTACTCGTCGGCATCGTCGCCCCCAAGCTCTCGGGCAGCGGTCGTCATCGCCTCTCCGAGGGTCGCCAGGAGGCCGCGGGCGTTCTCCCGGCTCTCGTCCCCCGCGTCGACCTGAGCGAGCTTCAGGGCGCTCGTGAGGGCGCTTGATGCGGCCAGGGTCAGGTCCTTGGTCTCCTTCGCCGGGGGCTCGTGGAGCCACTCGGCCACGCTCTCGCCCGTGTGGGTCCACCCGTGGATGAGGTAGCGCTCCTGGGCCCTGCCGATGGCCCTCTCCGCCAGATCCAGAAGCTGTCCCTGGATCCGCTGACGCCTGTCCTTCAGGTCGACCTGACGGGCGTCAGTGGCGGCCCTGACGGCCTCCCTGTCGAAGCTGAGCCCCAGCCGGCTCGCGTGGTTGGTGATGGTGCCGACGGCCCAACCCATCTGACGGGCGATCTCGTTCCTGCTGACGCCGTCAGCGTGGAGCTGACGCAGGCGCTCCTCGTCCTCGGCGGAGAAAGTTCGGGCCACAGCCGGCTCACCCCCTCACGTGCGTGTGGTGACGGGTGACCGGGCTGCGCCGGGTACTGCACACCTGCTGCGCTGGGTGCACTCCTGGCTCTAGCGTTGCCTTTTCGATCTGGAGGGGGATCCGATGACCGAGAGGCGCCAGTACAGCCGTGGGGAATGGATCAGCGCGGGGGTGTTCTTCGTGATCGTGATGGCGGTGGCGGCGTCGTGCTGGCCGAACGGTTCGGACACCGGCAGCAGTTCGGACCCCGACACCAGTACGGAGCAGTCCTCGCAGTACAGCAGCTCCGAGGCGAAGGACCCGAGTGGAGGCCTGGCGGTCACGGCCTCGCGCTTCACGGAGTGGCCGTTCACGGTCAGCGCTGGCGTCCTGCGGTGCGAGGCTGGCGCAGTCACATTCGAGCCGCCCGGTGGTCCGCGCTATGCCGTGAATGGCACGGCCAAGGGCGCCGGTTATCCGGCAATGACGCCGATCTGGGCGGACGACACGAACCTGGGCAACGGTCTGAAGGTGGACATCTCAGAGGTGTTGGACAAGGGCCGGAGCCTCTGCTGACCGCGAGACGCGCGTGTGGTGACGAGTGACCGGTCAAGGCTTCACGACTTGTGTCGATCGGCTTGGCGTAGAAAGAACAACTGGCCATAGTGACCCGGGTGTACGTAACACTACTCGGGAGCCTCTTCGGGTGGGTCAGCGACAAGCTGGTCGACACTGAGCGGAAGCGTCTCTCTGATCAGTTGCTCGATGACTCTGTGGACGATCGCGGGCGTCGCCGTTCGGATGTGGTCTTCACCAAGCTGATGATCGAGTACTACGCCCACGGACTCACGCAGACACGTCTGAGCTTCGGGGCCAGTCTGGTCGCTTCGATAGTTGGTGGCGTCATCCTCCTCGTTGGCGTGGCTCTTGCCATCTTCCAACGTGGGGCAGACAGTGATCATTACGCGTCCATCGTTCCGACGGTGGCCGGGATCTTGACGACCGCGATCGGCACCCTCTTCAACCGTCAAGCTGACAAGGCACTTCGGCACATGGAAGGCCAGAGCAAGACATTGCGGCAGGACATGAAGCAGGAGAGGGATAACGAAGAGGCCATCCGGCTGCTGGCGGAGATTCCGGATGTCCGCACCCGCGCGCACCTGCAAGCCGCTCTGATCCTGAAGTTCTCGTCCGCGGAGCTTCCCCCGGTGGATGCCCTGCTGCGCCACGATTCGACGGGATCGATGCAGGAGCGCAGCGAGGAACGATCGGCAGCGGAGCCGTAGCGGGAGGCTTAGCCGTCAGACAGCAGGGACGAGTACGCGCTTGGCCTTCGCCCTCGTGGTCTTCTCGGCCTGGGCGACGGACAGATGCCGGAAGAGCTTCTGGCCTCGGTGATCGAGACCCTCGACTGTCAGGTGCCCTCGGCGGACCCACGAGTAGACCGTCACGATGCTGACGCCCGTCAGATCGGCGGCCTCGCGGGCCGTCAGCCAGAGTTCGTCCTCCACTGAAGCCCTCCCGACCATGCGAAAGGCCCCGGTCCGCCAGTGGCGTCGGGGCCTGCGCGAGGACGTGCGTGTCCCGCTGATCGCGATTATGCGGTCAGCTTGATTCAAAATGCAAGCACTCGGCTGACGGGCGTCATGACGGGTCCGGATAGTTCTCCCAGATGCGTGCCGGGAAGGGCTGACGACGGAGGACAGCCCCCATGACCGTCCGGATGTCGGTGCAGAGCGTGATGTACCTCGGCGGCCAGCCGTCAGGGTCTCCGACCCACTCGGCCCGAACGTACATCTCGGCGTAGCAGCGGTCCAACAAACGGCGTATCTGCTTGTCGTGGAACCTGAGCGACTGCTCCTCCAGGGACTGGTTCATCCGCTGAAGCTCTGCATGCCATTCCCGGCCCGCCGGGCTCCGCTGGTCTCCCACGCCCTTCTTGAAGTGCGCTTGGATCTCGTAGCTCAGGCGTATGCACTCGTTGGCCGCCGCCTCGGACAGACCCAGCAGGTACGTGCGTTCGGCCTCGCGAGCCGTCTTCCGCTGCTGCCACACGACGGCCCCCGTGGAGACCGCTGCGCCGATCAGCGTTCCGCCAAGGCCGAACAGGGCCGCCAACAGCTCACCCTGCACAACGTCATCCTCTCGGTGGCTGACACGCTGCCATGCTGATGGGCGTCATGACGGGTCGACCTGGGCCCTTCTGCGAGCCCTCATGATCTCGTGTTGCTCCAAGAACCGCTGCGAGGGCTCTGGGAGCGGCTCCTCTCGCAGGAAGGCTGAGAGAACGCCGATGGCCTCCTTGCAGCAGGTGTCGATCCAGCTTTTGTCCTCGCTGTTCGGGTGATGGGGCTCCATATAGCCCGCAGCGAGACCGATGGTGCCCAAGACCCGCCTACGCATTTCGTCGCCGTCGGGCACCACATAGAGGGCGGCATCAAACGTCGTAACGAACTCGACAAGCGCCTCACTGAACGCGAGTGCGCTGTCGACATCCTCGGTCCGCTTCATGCTGGCGTGGCGGAAGCGTATGAGCATCTCCAGCGCCGCCTGGCCGGCTGTGTACCTGCGTTCGTCCCGGCGCTGTTCCTTCGCGGTCTTGGCCTGGTGATGCTGCTGGAGGTACCCGCCCAGCAGTGCACCACCGGCACCCACCACGGCACCCGCGAGACCCATCAGCCCCGCCAGCGTTTCTGCCTGCATGGAGTCAGTCCTCGTCCACGGGGTTCTCCAGCGCGTACGTGGCCGCAGAGTGGGCTGCGTGCTCCCTGTACCGCATCGCCCAAGCGGACGCCTCGGGCAAGCGGTCTCCGCGCATGTATGCCGAGAGGATGTCGATCGCTTCTGTCGCTCCACGCTTGGCGTGCAGGACCTCGCGGTCTACCTCACCACTGCTCCGAACCATGTGGATGAAGGCGGCTTCCAGGACCTCCTCGATGCGCTCTCGCACCTCCGAAGCCTGTGGCATGAGCCCCACCGCCAACTCGGCCTCGTCCATGTGATCCTTGGCGATCTTGCGCCACGGCTGGTGGTCCTCAGGAATGTTGTCCTGAGTGCACTCCACGAGGTGCCTGCGTAGGGCGTACAGCTCCGTGAGGGCCTTCTCGCCCGCCTCCCGGCCTCGCTGCTCGATCAGCTTGTGCTGTTCTTCCCGCTGTTGCCGGTAACTCTCTTGGGCCTGCTGCTTCTGCGTGGCGACCGTGGCCCACACCGATACGGCGCCACCTATCAGCGCACCGCCCAGGCCGATCAGGCCGGAAAGCACTTCACCATCCATGCCGATCATCATGCCGACGGGACCAACCCGCATGGGGCTGATCCCGTCAAGTCCTCGGTCGTCAGTGGCCGCAGCCGGGCTTGGTCCACCAGCCGCACTTGCCGCAGTACTCCATGGACGCCTCCTCAGCTCTCGATGGGCCCGATGACCTTTACGTGGGTCCGGGCCGGGTTGGTGGGGTCGGGAACCGAGAGGACCTGGCCCCCGCTCGGGAGGCGGGTCAGGGTCAGCTCGGTGTTGTTGTTGTCGCTCTGACCTGGGCCAACAACAGGTTCAGAGGGCTCGGCGGAGGGGCTGGAAGCGGGGGGAGGGGAGGGGATGTCGGAGCCCTTCACGCCCGTGCTCACGCCCCGGCCCCTCATCCGCACATCGCTGATGGGCACCCCGGCCCGGGTGAGGACCTCCCGCACGTGGGCGGTATCGGTCCCCAACTTCTCGGCGATGACCGCGAGGTGTGCGTGGGGATCGGCCGACTCCCGGAGGACCTTGAAGACCTTGGGGGAGTCGTTGTCCCTCTCGGGCTCCTCAGCCTCAGCCGGCTCCGGGGGTCCCTGGGGAGAAGGCGCCGCGGGCTCCTGCGTGGCGGCCGCCCTCCAGGCCGCGATGCACCACACGACGACGAAGACCCACATGATCAGCCGGGTGGCCGCAAGGAGGCTCCAGCCGATCCCCACGGGGATGGCGAGGAACGCCAGGCGGATCAGGAAGTCCGAGATCTTCTCCCCGGCCTTGAGCCACTCCACGATCCCCCGGCCCATCCGCCAGGTCAGGGCGGTACTGCCCTTGGCGAGGCGTTCGATGACCTTCCGGAACCAGCTCACAGGACTACGCCCGTGATCTTGTCGCCGACCGTGTTGGTGATCGTCACCAGGGCCAGCGAGGCGACGCCTCTGAATCCTGCGGAGAGGCCGAGCATGACGCCCGCGATGACGCCCGCTGCGATCTTCCCCTTGAGGATCTTGGCGCCGGACTTCCAGAGGGCGACGCAGATGACGAAGTAGATCACCAGCAGGGCGCAGCCGCCGGGCGTCAGGGCCTTCAGGCCGGACCGGGTGACCTCCGGGGTGGCCGTACCGGTCAGGCTGACCAGGGACCAGTTGCCGATGAGCGAACCGGTGTTGAGCAGGAACGTCGCGGCCGTGCCGATCAGGCCTCCGGCGGCCGTGATCGAGATCATGCCCAGGCTCATGGAGCTGAGCAGCGGCAGCAGGACCTTCGGGTCCCGGCCGCCACCACCAGGGCCTCCCGGGCCTCCGCCCTTTCCGGTCTTCCACCACTTCGTCAAGTGCCAGGCCAGGATCGAAAGGCCGATGGTGACGCCGCCCAGGCTGACGGTCGCCGTGGTCACAGAGTTCACGAGTGGCTCCCGGTCAGCAGGTGGACGAGTTCGGAGAAGACGGGGAGGGCCTCCACGGCCCCCAGTACGGCGGTCCACAGCAGGACCCGCGTCAGGAAGCGCTGACGGGCGTGGTCGAAGAAGATGGCTCCTCCCATGACGGCCCAGCCCATGAACCAGGCACCGGCCATGCCCTGCTCCTTGTGGACGTCCCGCAGAGCAGCGGCCCACCAGGGGGACGTCACGATCGAGACGACAATCGCCTTGGTGTTCCGGCCGACCTGGAGCCAGGAGAAGTCCCAGCGGTCCTCCTGGGGCTCGTCGTTGGTGAGGTGGACGTGGACGTGGGTCTCGGGATCGGCCCAGCCGGTGCTGTACGGCGGGTAGTCCGGCCGAGGAGGTGTGTTGGTCATCGGTGTCCTCCGGCAGGTGGCGCACGTGCTCAAGCCGATGGCGAGCACAGCGCGCCTATGGGTGTGGTTCAGGCCGCGATGGCGTCCGGGAAGCTCTTCAGGTGGGGCTCGGCCGTCTCGACGCGCTTCCGGGCCTCGCGGGCGGTGCCGTCAGAGCAGGGGAGGCCCGCGTCACGGAGGGCCGCCACCATGTGACGGGTCGCCGGGCGCTGGTTGCCGAGGGCGTCGTACAGGCTCCGGACCACCAGGTCGATCTGCTCCCGCTGCGTCAGCTCCTGACGGGGCTTCTTCGGCTCCGTGACGGGCTCCGGCTCCTCCGTCAGCTCGGGTTCGTCCTCGGGGGCCTCAGCGGCCTCCTGGGGCTCCTCCGGGGCCTCCGGCTCCTCGGGCGTCACGGTCTCGCTGACGGGTGTCACGGGCGGTCCTGACGGCACTGGCGGAGCCGTCAGGACGCTCTGACGCGAGAGCAGGAACTCGTGGACCTGGCGCATCAGGACGCCGAAGGCGAGCAGGGCGGCGACGGGCGGGACGGCGGCCGTCACGTAGTCGAGCGGGTCGTGGCTGACGCCCACCCCGGCGACGTTCAGGGCGATGGAGCCCAGCGAGCCGGCTGCGGTCAGGGCGATGGCCCACGGGTCCACCCGGCGCATCAAGGAGGCCCGGAGGATCAGGAGTTCGCCGACCCCGATGAAGGTGTCCACCGTGGCGGGCCAGGCCCAGGCGCGCTCCCCCTGGAGGCGGTGGGCCGAGGCGAGGTCGTGGAGGGCCTCGAACGAGAGCCAGAAGCTCACGGCGGTCAGGGCGGTCGTCAGCACGGCGGCGCCGATGGCCAGGCCGAGCTGGGCATCCGTACGTGTACCAACAGCAGGTGGCCCTGACGGCGTTAAGGGCGTCAGGGTAGGTTCGGGCTTGGGCATGGAGGTCGCATCTCCTTGCTCGGGCCCCCGGGGTTCTGATTGGCGTCGGATGCCGGGGGCCCACTGGCAATCTTCGGTTATCTGTTGCACAGATTAGCGGTCTCCGCTGACGGGCGTCAGGGGTTGACGCCATCAAGGGTTCGGGCCTGCCCCTGAACCAGGGCCTCGTAGTCGTGCCGATCGAGCTTCACGCTCGGGCAGTTACGGCACTCGGCCGCCCAGTCCCCCGGGAAGTACCGGACCAGGGCCGTCAGCTCGCAGCTCGGGCACGTGACGCCCTTGAGCAGCTCCCGCCGGGGCTCCGTCAGCGTGATCCGCTGGGAGGTCCTGACGAGGTCGTGTATCTCCTGGGCGAAGTCGCCCACCCAGCCCTGCTCGCAGATCCACGGCAAGTGGGCCGTCAGCCGGGCCGTCATGGCCGTCACGTGCTTCCTGACGGGCGTCAGGCCCCGCTCGTGGGTGATGGCCTGAGTCCAGCTCCAGAGGACCTCCAGGAAGGGCACGGAGCCCGTCTGGTCCTGGGCGTCAGTGACGGCGTCAGGGCTCGCCGGGCCCAGCATGTTCAAGGCCCGGTCATCGCCCGGCAGAGGGGCGTGGAGGCGCATGGACGACCGTCCGTCCCCGCCTCCTCCCTGGACCCGCTGACGGCTCAGGTGGAGCCATGCGAACTGCTCAGGCAACTGGGCGAGGGCGCCGCGGATTCGGCTTCGGCACCGGTCGCACGTCTTCGTGTCGCTCTGGTCTCCGCAGACGTAGCACTCGAACCACTCGGTCATGGGGTCACTCCCATCAGGGTCAGGCGGATCAGGAGGGCGTACTCGCCCTGGGTGGCCCCCTCGGGGATCGCGGGGGCCTCGGAGAGGAGCTGGCGACGGGCGGCCGGCTCAGGGGCTATGCGATGGAGGAGCCCGAGGAGGACCCCGAGGTCCATCACGGCCTCGGGGTCCTGCGTCAGGGCGCTGGCGAGGTCCGTCAGACCGGACACGGAGCGGGCTCCAAGTCCTCGCCGGTGATCGCCTCCACGACGGCGGAGACGAGGATCTCCGAGGCAGGTGGGGTCACCGCGTTGCCTAAGACCGTGTCCTATGTGGTGAGGCGGAGTAGTCGTTTGTAGCAGCAGATGGCGGCGGCGAGGCCGAGAAAGGCCAGGTAGTTACGGGGATC
>NZ_JBITEB010000033.1:0-14875 GCF_044454765.1 Streptomyces sp. NPDC051452 | reverse complement strand
CGCGGGAGCGCTGGCGGCTCGCTGCGCTCCCCGCTCAACCCCACTGCTGCGCAGTGGGGTTGACGGTTCCTTCGCTGCGCTCTGGAACCTTTGCTGCTTCGCAGTCACGCTTGGGCTGCGCCCAGGCGCGGCGGTTCTCCGCTGCGCTCCGCACCGCATGCCCTCGCACTGCGTGCGAGGGCATCGGGCCGCGCTCCGCGCGGCCATGGCTGGCAGCAGTGGGCGGGGTGGTGGGCTGTTCCTGTGGTCTGCCTGGGTGATGGGGTGTCGGGGGGTGTGCCGGATGAGATCGTTCGCCTCTAGGCGAGAGCTGTTCGGGCGGTGCCGTGGGCTACCGGTAAATCGGTGGCGGCTGGGCAGGTGGCGGTGGTGGGGCGGGGTTTACCGGGGGCCAGAAGGGGTCGTCCCAGGGATCGGACGGCTGCGTCGAGCTTCCAGGGCTAGGAACGGAGAAGTGAATCTTTCCTACGGCCCACAGCACCCCCAATGTGATCACTGCGGCCGTCACCATCGCTACTAAGTGGTAGAAAGCCCGTTTCAACGCTCTCTCACCTACCCAGTCAGGACATGCTCTGCCTTCTTCCTACTCTAGGCTTCCGCCTCCGAGGCGTACATGAACTCCCCTACTCCGCCTGGACTCGACCATCCAGAAGACCGCCGGCCACCTCTGCACACACGATCCGCAGTACGTCAGGCATTTCGGTGCCATGGGCCCTGCCACTCGTGGTACGGCGTGCCGCGCATGACCGGCCGAGCCTGCCGTCGCCGTCTGGAGGCGCTGGAGCCACGGGGAGGTTGCAGGCAGCAGGCCGGTAAGTGATCAGGAGGGGGACGGATACCCGAATCTGCCGGCGCCTGGGACTCTGCCAGCCGGTCCCAGGCGGCCGATGCCGCCCGCACCAGGACAGCCTCCGCGTAGAAGGTACGGACCGGGCGCAGCTGCCGCACGCCCGCAGGGACTTGATGCTAGCTGGGGCTCTGCTTCAAACAGAGCCCCAGCTTAAGTCTGGAATCATGGTCCACCAGCAAGTTATGCCATCAGCGGTGTTCTTTGGCTATCCGCTCCTTCAATTGTTTCGAGTTGTGAGACATACTTGGTCTAAAGCCGGTGGGGACGGTAAAGGTATCTCACGACGTAGATGGTGGCATTTAAATGCAGCCTGTTTTTTGAGGCAAAAAAAATGGCCTCGTGACTCTTCACGGGCCCTCATGTGGTTGCGGAAAATTACCACATGTATCCGAAGTGCTGTTCCAGGAAATGAAAGATTAGGACGAGCCGGCCAATTACCTTGATGCCCTTGCCGGCCATCGCCAGTACCCGCAGAAACCTGAATTTACGCTTGCTGCACTTGTGCTGGTGGTCCTGCTCAGAGGCCTGCTCTGATTCGTTGAGGATACTGGTACTCATAGTGATTACTTCCTTACGTTGCGTAGTCGAATGTGAACACAAATATGCCGGAGGGTGCTGACCTCCGGCGCAAAATACAGGTGTTGCTATGGTTGAGGTGCTACTCGCGTTCTTCTTGCCTTCGCTTCCTATAATACATCAGCACAGGGTCACTTGTCGACCCGTCAGTTTCCAGGGCCGAGGCGCCAGAAGGCGCCATCGCACTCCCCGCTGCTGTCTATGACAGCGTATCAGAGGGATCTGACAGAGCTCTGGTGGTGTGAACTTCCTTGGCTCTGTCAAACCAGTTAAGCAGACCACTGTCGGGATTGCCAACCCTCCTTTTTGCTTTGCACGGAGCCAGCTCACGGAGATGGCTGGAGAGCGGGCCGGCCGTTGCTGCCCGCACGGATAGTCTTCGGCCGAAGGCCATGTGATTGGGCATCAGCCTGCGGACCCGCTCTCTGCCAGCCACACGTCAGGCAGTCAGGTCGGGCAGGCGGTACTCGTACTTGCGGGGCCGAAGGTCTTCCTCGGCCGGCTCCCAGTCGGTGTAGTGCGAGACCGTTCCGCCGCTGGCGGTGTAGGGGTCAGTGACGGTGTCGACCTTTATGTCGCTGACGACATAAAGGTCGACGGCGTTGTCCTTGTCGCGGGCGTGCAGAACCTCGTTGATGGTCAGCTCGACGCTGGTGGCGGCCCCCGTCGTGCCTTTGACCTCGACGTGGCGTTCCTCGCTGCCCCGGGTACAACGCAGGTCGTAGGGCTTGCCGAGCTTCTCAACCGTCCAGCCCTGCGCTTCGTAGTGGGTGATGGCGCGCTGCTCGGCGTGTTCCTCGATGACCTTGCGCTTCTTGGGATCGGAGATGTAGCCGGCGCCGCGACGGCGGCGCTGGGGCTTCTTCTTGCCCTCCACCTGTTCAGCCGTGAAACCGGGCGACTTGTCCAGCGGGACGTCCTCGGGCTCGTCAGGGTCGAACGGGATACCGGCGAGCTCCAGGAGGCGCTGGGCGGGCATCTGGACAAGCTTGCCCATGCCGCGGTCGGTGCCCGAGCGGCGAATCGCGTCGCTGCCGGCCTCGGTCAGCGGACCCTCGGGTCCCAGCGGGACATCCTCCAGCTTGGCGAGAGGCTCAATGCCGAAACGCTGCGGGTACTTGAGGCGCCGCTCGGCCTCCTCATCAGGCCAGTGCCAGGCCTTGCCCTCGTAGAAACCGCCGCGGACCTGGAAGAGGTACAGGGTGGCGGTGCGCTGCAGCCAGTCCTCCAGCTGGACGCGGGGTGAGGCGCCGGTGGCCAGGACGGCGAACTGGGGGCGGACTCCTTCGTACTCGGGCTTCTTCTCGGGAAAACCCCACGAGAGGGTGTCGATGCCGTGCTCGAGGTTGCGCTGCGACTCAATGCTCTGACCGACATGCACCATGACGAACGTCGAACTCTTCATACAGGGCATCATAAACATGCTGCTATCGAGCAGTCGATAGATTTTCTTGTTTGGTAGCCTGTCGAGCGTTGACCCGACCGCGCATCAACTCAACGCAGTGCCGTACCAGTTGAGGCGGCGTCAACGACATGGGGTGACTGGAGCCGCTCGGACCGCTGGTTGCCGTGCAGCAGTTCGTAGAGGCAGTGGGGGGAAGCACGTGCCTGAGCAGTTTCCTAGTCTGGGCCCGGCCGCCGACAGTGCGCGCAGCCTGGAGCGCCGGCAGACGCCGGTACCAGGGGAGCCGACGGCGGGAGGACCGGTCTTATGCGTGGCCGCAGACCGGGTCGGTCACCTCGCCGCGTCCGTGCAGGATCCGGCGTTCTTCGGCCGGTGTGCGGCCCAATATCGCGCTGCCGGCTTCGGGACGCTCGATCCTGCGGAGGAGAGGAGCTGGCGGAACAGCTGGCCGCCCTTGTTCACAGCGCTGGTGCGGGCCGGGCTGAAGGACCTCCAGGTATACCTGGAGTACGGCACCCCGGGCGGCGGGCGGCGCCTAGACGCCCTGCTCGTCGGCGCCGGCCCGGGCGGCGCCCTGGGACTGGTGGTCGTGGAACTCAAGCAGTGGCACACCTGCCGCATCCTCGACACCGACCGGGTACTGCGCAGCGACGGCCTGGTGACGGCTCATCCGGTCCATCAAGTCGCCGCGTACCGCAGCTTCTTCCAGCACTGGCGCCCGCAAAGCGCACCCGAGCTCGAGGTGCGTGGCGTGGTCGTGCTGCACAACGCCACCGCCGCTCAGGGAGCCGCCCTGCTAGCCGGCGCCGGTGCGGATGCCGGCGTGCCGGTCCTGAGCGGTGAGGAGTTGTCCCGGCCCGGTGAGGTACTGGCGCGGCTGCTGAGCTGTGGAGACCTGGCGGCGCCAAGTGCCAGCCAGGTCGAGGAGTTCGAGAACATCCGGTGGCAGCCCTCCAGCCGACTCCTCGACCATGTCGGTGCCGACCTGGACGGCAACAGCGCATTCGCTCTGGTGGGAGATCAGCAGGATGCCTTCGTACGGGTCCGCCAGGCCGCGGCCCGTCACCTGCCCGGCCGCGATCCAGCCACCGCTCCAGTCACCGCTCCGGCCGGTAGCGGTGGCGGTGGCGGTGCGATCATCACGGTGAGCGGCGGGCCGGGCAGCGGCAAGACCGCTCTCGCCGTGCGGCTGCTGGGCCGTCTCATGCGCGCCCACCCCGCGACGCGCCCCCGCTTCATCACCCCCTCCGGCACGCTGCGCGCCCACCTCCTCGACGCCCTCCGCGGACACGGCGCGGCCCGCGAGCTTTTCCCGTCGGCCGGCTCCCTGCGCAGCACCGCCCGCCAGACGGGCGCGCTCGTCATCGATGAAGCGCAGCGCATCAAGCGGGGTGACGGGGCAGGCCTGCCGCCGGACCTGGCCGCCGTGATCCAGCACGTTCCCCTGGCCGTCATCTTCCTCGACGAACGGCAGATCATCCGCCCCGACGAAGGCACCACCGTCGACGAAATCCGCGCCGCCGCCCGCCGGTTCGGACGCGCCCACCACCACCTCGAACTCACCGGCTCCTTCCGCTGCAGCGGATCGGCCGCCTACACCGCCTGGGTCGACAACCTTCTCTACGGCACACCCCAGCCATGGACCGGACACACCAGCTATCAACTCGGGCTCGCCAACGACCCCTTCCAACTCCAAGAATGGATCGACCAGGCCACCACCGCCGGACACACCGCCCGCACCACCGCCGGATTCTGCTGGCAGTGGACCCGCACCCGGCCCACCGGCGCCACCACCCTCCCCCTCGACATCAGCATCGACGCACCCAGCACCACCCCCGGCGATCCACCCCGGACGTGGAAGGCCGCCTGGAACGCTGCGAGCGCGCTCACCGACCCCGACGACGGCCGCCCGATCGCCCCCCACAGCCAACTCTGGGCCAGCCACACCCGCGGCCACCAGCAAATCGGCTGCATCTACACCGCCCAAGGCCTCGAATACCACCACGCAGGCGTCATCATCGGCCCCGACCTCACCTGGAAAAACGGCCACTGGCACGCCCACCCCGAAGAGAGCCACGACCCCGCGCTGCGTCACCTCACCCCCGACCAGTACCTCCCCTACGCCCTCAACACCTACCGCGTCCTCCTCACCCGCGGCACCCACACCACCCACATCCACGCCACCGACCCCGACACCCACCACCTCCTGCACACCCTCATCCACCCACACTGACACCGCACAACGAAGCGGCGCCGAACCCCAGGGGGTCCAGCGCCGCTACGGGCGTCTACACCGTGCAGGACAACTCCTGCTTGTCGTGGCGGTTGCCGACCACCACATGAACCAACGGCAGAACCCCCACCACCACCGCCAGCACCGCCCGCCGGTACCAGTGCATCACCACACCCACAGGAAACCTGAGCACCACGACGGGGGTCCCTAGACTCAACAACCTCAGCCGACAGCCGTTAGGCACAGGCGTCAGCCCAGGTTCAGGGGTTCCCCCAATGTCGCCCACGTGCGCAAAGCCGCTCTGTCCACCAGAGCAATGCCGTACCTCGCCGCTGCCGCTTCCGCCTCCAGGGTGAAGCGGGCATTCGTCACCATGAGCGGATGCGTGGCCCGGTGGTCCGGCCGGGCCGTTCCGTTGAACATCTGCACGTCAGGCGATCCGATCTTGGCGGACGGTGACCTGCGGAGTTTGCACTGCACGACGATGCGCTCACCCTTCCCTCCCGTGGCGATGACGTCCGCTCCCCTGTCACCCGCGCCCCCGTGCGTGCGCTCCACCTCGTAACCATCGCGTTCCAGCAACGAAGCGACGAGCAGCTCGAACTGCCGGTCCGAGAGGTTGAGTATCTCGTCCAGGGAGGTGCTCTCGCTGCTGAGAAGGTACTCCTGCCGTTGCTCTTCCTGCGCGGACAGTTGCTGCAACTCCTCCCGGTAGGAGGACAGAGAAGCGGCGTAGTCTGCCCGCGCCCGTTTCAGCTCCTCGAGCAGCTCTCCCAGCGGGGCGGCCTTGGCCGAGGGAAACTCCGTGCGCCGCTCTCTGATCAGACGGCCGAGGTCCGTAATGACGTCCTCACGCGCCTGCTCGCACCACTGAACGGCCCTACCCGCCAGGGACGACAGCCTTTTCAGGTCGGCGTGGAGAATCACCTCTGCCGCGCAGCGCCCGTAGCGCACGGTGTCCTGGGGAACCGTCGCATCCTTCAAAGCACGGATGGCGCCCCGGCAGCGCTCAAGTTCGCTCTTCACCTCCTCGCCCAACCCGCGCCAATCGGAGAGCAGTTCGTCCGCCAGACGTCCCTCCGTCATCCACGCGAACGCAGCCTCCAGATCCACAGACGTCGCCTGCTCAAACGCCGACTCCAGCACACTGCGCACCGTGCGCTCCGGCGACGGCCGGACCGAATCCGCGGAAGGTTCCAGCAAGCTCATACGCGCAGCCTAGAAACACCCACTGACACCCTCATCGCGCAGACTTCACGGTCGGCCCTTACGGACAACGTCCGCACCCTCGCGCCGCAGCACAGTCACCGGCTTCCTGAAGGCGCACGGGCTCAACCCGGTGAACGGGGCGCTCCAGCCACGCCGAGACCATTGCAGCGGGCCAGCGTTTCCGTCAGCAAGCCTTCCCGCCTCAGCGGAACTCGTGGATCACCTGGATCTCCCCGACGATGTGGGCGTTGAATTCGTCCAACTCCTCCGCAGGAACCCAGAGCTCGAGGATCGTCTGCCCGCCGGCCTGCTGGATGGGATACCGGCTCAAGAACCCCGACTCGACCTCAAAACGAGTGACGAAGCCGGCGCCATCGTGCACCACGTTCCAGTCCCGCGCGATCCTGACCGCATAGTCCTCGTTGAGGACCGGGTAGAAGATCGGCTGCTCGGGCAGCCTGGGCGGCCAGACAAGCCAGTTCAGCTCCCGAACCAGATCCAGCTCCTTGGGGCCGGTGGGGCGCCAGAGGGTTGTCGTTGCTTGCTGGCTGGTCATCTGCATGGCTCTCTGAACGTAGTTCGCCGCTACGGCCGGCCGGGAGAGCGGACGATACCGGCACCGAGAACTCAGCAGCCACGCAGTTTCCGCACCCTGGCCAGCGCCGTGGCCGCCAGATACGGGACAGCCCGTAGCCATGAGACTCAGCGCAGCGCAGCGCAGCGTCCGGCGTCGACTTCGGCGAGTTGCCAGCCGCCGGGCCGGCTCGGCTACCGAGCGGCCTGCATGGAGCGTTCATGATGCACTCGGCTCACAGTGGGACGGCTTCCGAGCCAAAGGCGAGGCCGCCTTGCCGGGCGGGAGCGTGAGGGGGCTGACTTGCCAGTGTGGGTGTACCGCCGGGCGGACTAGGTTGCAGAGGTAGGTGCCATTTTTTCGAGGTGGTCCCGGTGCACAGATTTGCGTTGAGCCTCGCAACAGCCGAGCCCGCCGGCGGTCAGCGCCGACGGAGAGCCAACGCCACGGCGAGCGCGGCAACCAGCGCCGAGGCCGCCCCAATCGGCCCGGTCAGCGAGGGGTGGGCCAATGAGCCTCACGCCGTACCCGCTCCACGGTGCGCGACGACTGAGCACAAACGCATCCGTACGCGGGTGAAAGCTGGATAGAGTCCCCTGCACTTGCTCGACTTCAAGGGGGGGTCCCTTTTGCGTGCTCGTCTTTCAGCCTCAGCCATGGCCATCGCCGTCGCGGGTGTCTTCTTCAGCGCACCGGCCGCGTCCGCTGCGACCCTGCCGTCCACCAACACCGCGCACCACTGCACCCACCACACCACCGGCGCGTGCGGGTGGACGCACCACCAAAAGCCCAAGGACAAGTACGAGACCGCCAAGTGCAAGGACGCCTCCCTGTCCTACTCCCGGCACTCCCAGGGCACCTGCTCCCACCACCACGGCGTCCGCTACTGGTTCAAGTAAGCCCATCACGTAGCTGCAGGAAGGCGCCCCGGATGCCAGAGCGCCCCCCTGCGTGCTCGCCTCCAAAGGTCAGCGGCAGCTTGATAGGACTCGCGGGTCTTGTCATAACGAGTGGCTAGCCCGCGCCGCTGCTTGAGGCGATTGAAGCAGCGTTCGACGACGCTGCGGCGGATCAAGCTGAGCACGGCCGCGCGGGACCGGCTCGCCCAGCTGACGGCCGAGCACGGCACCACCATCCGCAGCCTGGCGCGGTGAAGGTTGACGGCAGCAGGACGCCGCGGGTCTGCTGCAGGCTGATCTGCGGGTTGCGGCTTCCACTGCGCCGCTGGTGGCGCGTGCACGCGAGGGTCCCGGGGCGGAGCGGAGTCCCGGGGCGGAGCGGGCTCTGCTCTAGGACGGGTGGTAGGCGGTCACCAACAGTGTGTCGGCGCTGCGCGGCCCGCCGGCGGCGGGCAGCACGTCGACGGTGATGTCGGTGAATCCGGCTTCGTCGAGCAACTTGGTCCACACATGCTCCTGCAGGACCCAGCGCCACATCGTGGTGGCTTCGCCGTCCGGCGTCTTCGCCGGGATGCCGGCAGCCACCACATCGGGCTGGGCAGGCGCCCCGCTCAGGTAGTGGGCGAGGGTAGCGAAAACCAGCCGCCCGCCCGGCTTGAGTGCGGCGGCCGCCGCTGGCAGTACCTCGCGTGGGTCGGTGAAGTCCAGGGCGCCGAAGACGCTGTACAGCGCGTCGTATGCGCCAGGCATCGCCTGCAGGTGGGACACGGCGTCGGACTGCACGATGCGCAGGCGGGGGGCGAGGTGGGCGTAGAGGTCGGTTGCCATGGCGTGCTGGGCGGGCGAGGCGTCGATGGCGGTGACCTCGCCAGGCTGGTGGTGGACCGCCAGGTGTGCTGCGTGCCGGGCTGCGCCGGCGCCGAGGTCGCCCACACAGCGGCCGGTCAGGTCACCGAGGACCTCCGGGCCAGGTCCGGCCTCCTGGCCCCAGCTCCAGAAGAAGGTGTCGGAAACGGCGCGGTCACTGGTGGCGCGGGCGCGGCCGTAGTGGTGCCAGGGGTCTGCGGTGCTGGTGGTCACCCGGACCATCCTGGCGGCCGGGAGCGGGCCGCGGACCGGTTCGCCGAAATCTCACCCGGGCGTGCTCTCGGGCCCCTCTCGTGTGGCCGGGGCCCGGGGAGCTCGCCGTTGCGGGGCGGTCAGTGCGAGTCGTTGCCGGGGTGGCACGGGCCGCAGTCGGCGGCGCCCGTCCACAGCAGCAGGTCGACTTCCCAGCCGTTGGCGGCGACGATGTGGGCTGTCTTCACAACGGAGCCGTCGTTCTTCATGTCCACCTCGGGCACGTGGTGCAGGAACTGTCCGGCGTTGTACTTCTCGCACAGCGCGGCGTACGCGACGGTGTCCAGGATGACCGTGTGGACGCCGATGTCGACGAGCTTGCTGGGCGCCAGCCCCAGCGACTCACCCCGGTGGTTCATCGCGGTCAGCAGGTAGGCGTAGCCCTGGCCGAGGACCCGGGCGGCCATGACCGAGTCGTAGGGGTAGTCCCGCATGAGGAGCCCGACCTGCTTTTCCCACAGGTCTGCCGGCACGACGTCGCGTGCGGAGCGAACCGGGACGGTCGTCGGGTCGGCAGCCGCGGGAGATGCAACAGCGGTCTTGGTTGCCATGGTGTGCCTCCGATGGACGGGTGCCCCGCGGCGCGGGGCGGTGCGTCCAGCACACCGGGCAGACGCGCGTCGCGGTAATCAACTCTCCTTGGTTGCATCGGGTTTGCACGTCGTGCAAGGGGGCTCGACGCGCCCGACAGGCGCCCGTAGCGTGGAGGGCCCCTGTCTGTGCGTGTGGGAGGGACGCGTGCCCGTTGACCCGCTCTGGAACAGCGCGACAGCACTGCATGCAGCCGCGCAGCGGCGCCCCGGCGCGCTCATCCGGATCGGACGCCGGCACCGCTGCTGGACGCTGGCCGTGCTCGCAGAGCGGATCGGCTGCTCGCCCGCCACCGTCTCCCGGTTGGAGCGCCGCACCCAGATCGCCGACCTGGCCCTGGTGCACCGTGCCGCACAAGAAGTCGGCGTGCCCCGGCACATTCTCATGGCCTCCCTCGCGCCACCGCCCGCTACTGCCACGGCGGCCACTAGAGTGACGGCCAGCCAGCGTGACGCCGAGGAGGACCCCATGCGCCGCCGTACGCTGCTCGCCGCCGCGGCGGCCGCAGGCCCAGCCGCCCTGCTGATGGGCCTGGACGATGCCCTGGCCGATACCCCCGCCCCGCACGGGGCCGGGCCGCTAGAGCGCCGCCTGGCGGGCGCCCGCGCACTGTACGACCAAGGTGAGCACAGACGGCTCCTGGCCGCCATGCCCGGCCTCATCGCCGACGCCCACCACGCCGCCGGCTCCCGCCGCAGCCTCGACCAGGCCCGGCTGTCCGCCGTGTACAGCCTCGCCTCCGCCGTCCTCATCAAGCTCGGCTCCCACGACCGTGCCCGGCTCACCGCGGACCGCGCCCGCACCTGGGCCGAGATCTCCGGCACCCCGCTCGCAGCCGCGGCCGCAGCACGCGAACTGGCCATCGTCCTGCGCCACCAGGGCCAGCACGGCGCCGCCCAGCGCCTGATGTCCTCGGCAACCGACGACCTCGAGGCGAGCGGGCTGCGCACCGACGCCACCACGGCCGCCTACGCGCAGATGTTGTGCACCCTGGCCTACACCGCCGCCCGGGCCGGGCGGCGCGCCGAGGCCCTGGCGATGACCGACGAGGCCCGCCGCGCCGCCCGCCGCCTGCCACCGGTGATTCCACAAGGGCGGCTGTTCGCGATCAGCCCAGCCGCCGTCGACCTGTACGCGGTCGGCGTGCACTGGGCACTCGGCGACGCCGGCGCCGCACTCGACGCCGGGAGAAACCTGCGGCCCGAACACTTCCCGACCGCCGAACGCAGAGCCCGCCTGGGCACCGACATGGCACGCGCCTGGTGGGCCTGGCAGCGGCCCGAACAAACCACCCACGCACTACTGGACGCCTACCGCGCCAGCCCCGGCGAAGTCCGCGACCGGCCCGCGATCCGCCACATCGTCACCGAACTCGCCGAACGACACCCACGCACCAGCGGCGTACGCGAACTGCACACCGCCGTGACACAGGCCCTCTGACACCCGTACTGCGACACAGGCGCCAGGCTACGGTTCGGGCGCGGGGACGGACTCCGCCGCTCCGGCCCCGCATCCGACCCCGCACTTGTCACTGTGAGGATCGACTGCGCGTCCCACCAGCGACCGGACGCTCCGATCTCGGTGAACTCACGGACCGGGCCATCCTCCTGATCACGCACCGACTCGCCAACGTCGCCGTGGCCGACCGGATCGTCGTCCTCGACCAGGGACGCCTGGTGCAAGAGGGGACCTACGCACAGCTCACCCGGGAGCCGGGCCTGTTCCGGTCCCTCTGGGAACTCCAGCAGCGCACCGGCGGTGGCGAGGCGGGCGACACCGCGTGAGCGCCCGCCCGCACAGGAACCGTGCTCACGAGGTGGTACTTCCCGCAGGTCCCGTGGGCCGGACCGGACCCCGCCGGCCGGGCTCGTGCCCTGGCCGCCCCGCAGCCGTCGAACACGGAGAAGCCGTGACCCACGTGGAACCGCACCAGCCTGCCCGGTCTTCCGCCGAGTCTCGCGGCGAGTCCGACGCCTGGTTGATCAGACACGCGGACATCAACCAGGAACTGGCCGCCCACATCAGGCGGTACCCCGACGAGGCGACGCCGCTGTCCGAGCCGATGCGGCTGCTGACCCGGGGCGGCTGCACCTCCCGGCACGACTTCCCAATGCACGTCACCGTCGGGGCGCTGCTGGTCCATGCCGGTACGGAGATCCTCCTCGTGCAGCACCGGGCCTTCGGGATCCTGCTCCTGCTGCAGCCGGGTGGTCACCTCGAACCGTCCGACGCCACCTTGCTCGACGCCGCGCTGCGCGAGCTGGCCGAGGAGACCGGGGTCGATCCGCAGCAGGTCGTCCGCGCGTCCCGTGCACCGGTATACATCGAGTACGGCTGAGCCTGGACGCGTTATTTGGAACCGGTGAGGCTCCGCGAACTGGTGGTTTCTGATCGGCGGGACACGCTTGTTGGCACCAAGTGGTCACGCTTCTTGCGACCAACCGCGAGTTGTCAGTCTTCTTGCAACCACCTCGCTAGGTTCTGTCCGCTCCGCCAGTGGCGCCCAGCCGCACTCGGTGACGCTGGAGATCGACCTCGGCGACCTTCACAGTAATCAGCTCGCCTTCATCGACAAGCTGATCCGGGGTTTCGACCGGCTCGTCAGTCAGCTCAGAGAGATGAAGGAACCCCACAACGTCGGGAGCAAGCTGCACGAACACACCAAAAGGAACGATCTTGGCGATCGGCCCGGTGAGGACCCGGCCGACCTGATCCGCGAACCGAATGAGTGGATCTTCCTGCAGAGCCTTCAGGGAGAGCGTGACCTGTCCGGAGCGCGTCTCCGCAATGATCACCTCAGCGGTGATCCGCTGGCCGGCTTCGACTGCCTCGGAGGGGTGGTTGATCCAGCCCCACGTCAGGTCCGGCACCCGGATGAAGCCGGTGCACAGGCCGTCCGGTTCGCCATCGACGTGAACGAAGACCCCGAAGTTGTGAACCTCGGAGACTGTCCCGGTGACGACCTGCCCTCGTTCGAACGCGAGGAGGAAGGCTCGCAGGGCCGGAATCTCGCACGCCTTGGCAGAGAGGTGAAGCTGACCTTCGCGCCAACGCCCGATCTCTTCGGCATTGATCTCCTGGCCGACTTCAAACAGCTCGGATGGATGCTCCATCCGACGCATTGACGCTTCTTGTCGAGGAATCCGACCGATCTCAGTCGCCTCTCCTTCGGCATCTACGAGCTGCACCAGGACGTCCGCGCCGTCGAACCCGGTGACCTTCACCGTTCTTACGGCCCCCGGCCCGAGGCGGTTGATCAAGGACTGCATGCGAGGGTCGGGGGCTGGCGCGGACATGAAGGTGAGCGTAGTCGGCGCTGGCCCGGACTGGTTCCAACTCTCATGACCCGGTTCCAACTAGCGCGTCACGGCTCAACGGCCAAGTCCCGGTCCGCCCGGCGAAGGGCGAGCCGGAGCACCACCACCTCGACTTCGGATACGCGTTCACGACGCGGAACGCGGACATCGGCCAGGTTCAGGAATCCGAGGTCACGGGCGCCGGCTGGTTTCCGCTCTCCGAAGCCGCATGCCTCGTCGGGCCTCGGATTCAGCGGGCCGCCGTCCTCCCGGGCCTGGTGGCCGGGGGGAAGCCCGGTGACGATTGCCGCCCGGGCCCCGCGACGGGCAACGGCGTGGAGCGCTCCGGCCTTTCGGTTCCTGCTCGGAGCCGAGGCGGTGAGCGTGTCGGGGTCGGCGGTGAGCACCGTCGCCTTGCCCGCGCTGGCCGTGCTGGAGTTGCGCGCCTCCACCACCGAGGTCGCCGTGCTCGCGTTCCTCGGACAGCTCCCGAACGCATTCGCGCTGTGGGCCGGGGCCCTGTCCGACCGGCACCCCAAGCGCCCTCAGGTGATCGCGTCGGACGTGGCGGCGGCCGGCGCGCTGGTGAGCATTCCGGCCGCGGCCCTCGCCGGGGCGCTCACGGTCGGCGCCTCAAGCCGGGCGGCCGCCTCTTCTTCTCCGCGCTGCACACCAACTCGGGCGGCACCGGGCCGTCCACTGAGGTCGCTCCGCGGTCCGAGATCCTGCGGCTGCCCGGCACCACCGACGATCACCCCGTCGACATGTGGGTCCTCAGCCCGCAGCTGTGGGAGTGGCGCATACGCACCCTACGGCCGCCGGACACCCGTCCTGACCAGCGCAATAAGGTGGATCTGTCGTTGGTTGCGACGAGGGAGGGAAGCCATGCCGAGTGCTCAGGATCACTGGAGTGAGGACGCCGCCTGCAGTTCCGACCCGGATGAGCTCTTCGTGGACGGTCCGCACCAGAAGCGGTCCAAGGCGGTCTGCGCAGGGTGCCAGGTGCGCATAGAGTGCTTGGCCGAAGCCCTCGACAACGGAATTGAGTTCGGTGTCTGGGGCGGCATGACTGAGCGCGAGCGTAGAGCACTGCTGCGCCGCAAGCCGAGCGTCACCTCGTGGCGGAAGGTCCTGGAGGACGCCCGCCGCGGGAGTGAACGGCCACGGGCCGGCTGAGGGATTCCTTCGCGAGCCCACACCCAAAGGCACGTCCGCAGCGCGGAACGCCGCGGACGTTGGCACGTCTACGTCGATGCCTCAGCCGACAGCGCCCCGATCCGTCTTGGCCTGCACGCGGTCACCACGACGACACCGTATGTCTGGTCGCCCTGAGCTCAGCCAGCCTTGCTGCCGACGGCCGCTGTCGTCCCCTCGCGTTTGTCCTGACCGGCGGTCAAGCGGGCGATGCACCCACCTTCATGGACGTCATGGCCAGCCTCCGTGTACCGCGTCGCCGTGGACGGCCTCGAACCAGGCCTGACGTAGTCACGGCCGACAAGGCGTATTCCTCCCGCGCGATCCGCGCCCACCTGAGCAAGCGCGGCATCCGCGCGGTGATCCCCGTGCCGGCAGATCAACGTGGCCATCGGCTGCGGAGGGGCCGCCGGGGTGGGAGACCGCCGGCGTTCGACCGCGAGACCTACAAGCAGCGCAACACCGTCGAACGGTGCATCAACCGCCTGAAGCAGTGGCACGGCATCGCCACGCGCTACGAGAAGACCGCGACCATATACCTGGCCGGACTCCACATCGCTGGCATCTTCCTCTGGTCCGCCTGCTGACATAGGGAAGCTGTGGGGTGTCAGCTGACGTAGATCGCTACGCCCATTGTCAGACTCTGCTGGCAGCATCCCTGCCATGAACGCCATCTTTACCACCCCGCCGCGGCTGTTCGATGTCACCGCGCTCTTCCCTCAACTGGCCCCGCTGGCGCGCACGGCGACCCGGCTGCACCCGCGGCCGGGGTCGCCGACCGTGCACGACAGTTCCGTGGGGGGGGGCCGCCCCGGGGGCCCCCCCCCCCCCCGGGGCCCCCCCCCCCCGGCCCCCCCCCCCCCCCCCCGCCGCCCCCAAGGCAACAAACCCCCACAACCCCAACACAGGCCCCACCAAAAAAACAACCG
>NZ_JBITEB010000032.1:0-14880 GCF_044454765.1 Streptomyces sp. NPDC051452 | reverse complement strand
AACTCCCGTTGATAGCAATGCATCAACGACGCAGAACGCTCACGGTGACGCTCGTTGCAGACAGAGAATCGAGGGGCTCACGCCCCGCTGATAACAGGCGGTCCGTAGAACACAAGCTGCTTCTCGTCTCACAGCAGGTCGCGCACCTCGCGCAGGCACGAAACGCTGCGCACGTTGAGGCGCTCCGTGAGCGGCTGATCCGGTTCGGTGCGTTTCAGCTTCCGACGGGCGGTGAGAGCCGGCAGTTCTACACTGCCTCCCACTCGTAGCTGGTGTCCTGCCAGTCGACGGGCTGTCGGAGGTTGGACCGCCCGCCCTCAGACGACTAGCCGCTCCGCGGCTCCTGTGACCGAAGACGACCGATCCACCGCCGCCGGATCACCCCACACCACCCGGAAGCACCGAGTAATAGCTACGAGAAGGTGAGCCAGCCCCGCCGACGCCAACCCACGAGGCGCGGCTACTTTTCTGGCTCCGTATGTAGCCGTGCGATCCGGTTTGAACCCGTGCGGACCGGGGCCAGCAAGGGCCGCCACACGCGAGAAAGCGGGGTCTGACCTGCGCTTTCGCTGGCTACAAGCCCTAGGCGGCAGACGAGCCGGGCTGTACGCCGGGTTCTGTTCCCCGGTGCCCTCGCGGGCGCCGGGGCGACGGCCATCCATCTAGGACCGGCGTTGCCGCCGGCCTCGTGCGGTCTACCCGCGGACTCGGGCGGGCAGCCCTCGAACGTCCGCGCAGGGCGCTTTTCACGGCGCCCCTCTTGACCTTGCTCCGGGTGGGGTTTACCTAGCTGCCCAGGTCGCCCTGGGCACTGGTGGTCTCTTACACCACCGTTTCACCCTTACCGAGGACCGAGGTCCCCGGCGGTCTGCTTTCTGTGGCACTGTCCCGCGGGTCACCCCGGGTGGCCGTTAGCCACCACCCTGCCCTGTGGAGCCCGGACGTTCCTCGGGAAGCCCCCTAGGGGACTCCACGCGGCCGCCCGCCCGGCTCGTCTGCCGTATCGACCATGGTACCGGGCGCGCGACGCCCCGCGGACCCGGCCGCGACCGGACAGGTCCGGGACGCCCGCCTCGGCCGGCGCATCGCCTGGACCCCTCCGACGGCACCCGGCTCGCGGACCGTCCGCGCCGCGGCCGCGCCCCGCCGCCCGAGCTCGCCGACGGCCCCCGGCTGCGCGCCCGCGCCCAGGGCCGCGGCGGCCCGCTCCAGGACCTCGCGTTCACCTGCCTGGAACGAGCCGACTTCGCCGAGCCCGGGTGCGCCGGCCCGGGGCCCCCGCGCGGGCCGGCGCGCACCGCGCTCACGCCGGGGTGAACGCGATGCTCGCCTTCGCCGGGTCGGCCTCGGTCAGCCGGACCCGCAGGCGTTCGCCGAGCGGCAGCCGCTCGCCCTCGATACGGCCGATGACCGCCGGGGTGCGCACCTGTACGGTCCCCAGGGTCGGCCGGTGCTCGTCGACGTCCACCACACAGCCGTCGAAGACGTCCCCGACCCGGTCCTTGAGCAGGACGGCCTCGACGATCTCCACGCACGCCCGCTCGGCCGTGGCCGCGCGCTGGGCGCCCTCGGCCATCTCGCGGGGCAGCGCGTCGAGGGCGGCGGACACCCACTCGGGCGGGGCCCGGCCGGCGACGGCCGCCAGGCAGAGCTCGGAGGAGTAGCGGTCGACCAGCCGGCGCAGCGGCGCGGTGCAGTGGGTGTAGGGGGCGGCGACGGCGGCGTGCGTGGTGAGCGCGGGTGGCACCCCGCCGCGGAAGGGGGTGTACCGCGCTCCGCGCAGCAGCGTCGTGCACTCCTGGAGGAAGGCCGCGTGGCGCGGGTCCCGCTGATCGAGCCCGCGGATCAGGGCCACGTACGACACGTGGTGCGGCCAGTCGATGCGCAGGGCGGCCGCGGTACGGCGCAGCCGGGCCACGTCTCCCAGTCTCCCGTTCGCCTGGGCGGGGGCGGCCCCGCCGGGCAGGACGGACGGCAGCGTCCGCAGGATGCCGGTGCCCTGGGCGAGCATCAGTCCGGCGGCGGCCATGCCGGTGAGCAGGGAGAGCTGGGCGTTCCAGCCGTCGGCGGGCAGGGGGGCGCGATAGCTCAGCTCGTAGGTGTGGTCGTGCTCGGTGATCTGCTGCTCGGGAACGTCGAGGGAGATGCCGCCCCGCTCGGCCTCCAGCCGCTCCCGCGCCCTGCCGATCTCCTCGAGCAGCGCGACGGGTTCCTCGGCCGTACCCGCGTCGATGTCCTTCTGCACGCCCGCGTAGTGGAGCTTGGCGCGGCTGCGGACCAGGGCCCGGCGCACGTCGACGGCGGTGGTCCGGCCCTCCGCGTCCAGGTCGATCGTCCACAGCACGGCCGGCCGGGTCCTGTCGGGCAGCAGGCTGGCCGCGCCCTCGCTGAGCACGGTGGGGTGCAGCGGCACCTTCTCGTCGGGGAAGTACAGGGTGTTGACCCGGCGGTGCGCCTCGGCGTCCAGGGCTTCGCCGGGGGCGACGAAGGCGGCGACGTCGGCGATGGCGTACCGGACCCGGTAGCCGGTGCGCCGCCGGGACAGGTGGGTGGCCTGGTCCAGGTCGGCGGAGGCGGGCGGGTCCAGGGTGAAGAAGGGGATGTCCGTCGCGTCGTACGACGGCAGGACAGGCGCTCTCGCCGCCCGCTCGGCCTCCGCGGCGGCCTCCGGGGGAAAGCGGCCGGGTGTGCCGAGCGTGGCGCGCAGGGCGGTCAGCGCGGCCCGGACGGGTGCCTCGGCGGCGCCGGTCACACGGATCTCGCGGCGGGGCATACAGCGAGCGTAGGCCGGGGCCGGGCCGGGGGCACGCCGTACCCTGGCGCGGAGGTCTACGTGAAGGAGTACGTGTTGCTGGTCCTGCTGCCGCCCTCGGAAGGCAAGGCGAACTCGGGCGAGGGCGCCCCGCTGGAGCCGGGGTCGTTGTCGTCGCCGGGGCTGTCCGCCGCGCGCGAGGCCGTGCTGACCGAGCTGGTCGAGCTGTGCGCGGGCGACGAGGAGAAGGCGCGCGAGGTGCTCGGGCTGAGCGAGGGGCTGCGCGGCGAGGTCGCCAAGAACGCCGGGCTGCGGACGGCGGGCGCCCGGCCGGCCGGGGAGATCTACACCGGTGTCCTCTACGACGCCCTCGGCCTGGCCACGCTGGACGCGGCGGCCCGGCGGCGCGCGGCGGACTCGCTGCTGGTCTTCTCCGGGCTGTGGGGCGCGGTGCGCGTGACGGACCGGATCCCCTCCTACCGCTGCTCGATGGGCGTCAAGCTGCCGGGGCTCGGCGCGCTGGCCGGGCACTGGCGCGCGCCGATGGCCGAGGTGCTGCCCGAGGCGGCCGGGGACGGCCTGGTGCTGGACCTGCGTTCCGCCGCGTACGCGGCCGCCTGGCGGCCCCAGGGCGAGGTCGCGGAGCGGACGGCGACCGTGCGGGTCCTGCACGCGCCGACGCGGAAGGTCGTCAGCCACTTCAACAAGGCGACCAAGGGCCGGATGGTACGGGGCCTGCTGTCGGCCGGCGCCGCCCCGGCAGACCCCGCCGAGCTGGTGGAGGCGCTGCGGGAGCTCGGGTACACCGTGGAGACGCGGGTGCCGGGCAAGGCGGGCAAGACGTGGTCGTTGGATGTGCTGGTGGACGAGATCCACTGAGCCGGTGAGCCGGCGAACGCGTTGCACCATGCGCAACGCTCATTGCGTGGAGTGTGCCCGGTGGGCACGATGTGGGCATGACCTCACCGCTGCCCTCGTCCCCGGCTGCCTCCGTGCTGGATCTCGCGCCCGTCGTGCCCGTGGTGGTGCTGTCCGACGCCACCCACGCCGTACCGCTCGCGCGGGCCCTGGTGGCCGGGGGACTGCCCGCGATCGAGGTGACCTTGCGGACCCCGGCCGCGCTGGAGGGGATTCGGGCGATCGCCGCCGGGGTACCGGGGGCCGTGGTCGGCGCGGGCACGGTGATCACGGCGGAGCAGGTGGGCGCGTGCGTCGCGGCCGGGGCGCGGTTCCTGGTCAGCCCGGGGTGGACCGACGCGCTGCTGACCGCGATGCGCGGGTCCGGGGTGCCGTTCCTGCCCGGGGTGTCGACCACCTCGGAGGTCGTCGCGCTGCTGGAGCGCGGGGTGCGGGAGATGAAGTTCTTCCCGGCGCAGGCGGCGGGCGGCACGGCCTATCTGAGGTCCCTGGCCGGTCCCTTGCCGCAGGCCCGCTTCTGCCCCACGGGCGGGATCGGCCCCGCGACCGCTCCCGAGTATCTGGCGCTGCCCAACGTCGGTTGCGTCGGCGGTAGTTGGATGGTCCCGGCGGACGCGGTGGCCGCCGGTGACTGGGCCCGGATCGAGCGACTGGCGCGAGCCGCCGCCGGCCTCAGGGACGCAGGTGGGACGTGTCGTTGAACAGCCGGACGCTTGCGTTGCCGTCCGCGTAGTACGCCACCGCCGACACCGAGGCCGCCGAGAGCTCCATGCGGAACAGGGACTCGGTGGGGGCACCGAGCGCGAGCCGCACGAACGTCTTGATCGGGGTGACGTGGGTGACCAGCAGGACCGTCCGGCCGGCGTAGGCGGCGACCAGTCTGTCCCGGGTGGCGGCGATCCGGGTGGCCGTCTCGGCGAAGCTCTCGCCGCCACCGGTGGGACGGGCCTCCGGGTCGGCGAGCCAGGCGTTCAGGTCGTCCGGGTGGCGCTCGCGGACCTCGCCGAAGGTCAGCCCCTCCCAGGCGCCGAAGTCCGTCTCGCGCAACCCCTCCTCGACCGTCACGCCCAGGTTCAGACGGGCGGCGACGATCGCGGCGGTCTCGCGGGTGCGGGCGAGGGGGGAGGCGACGACGGCCTGGACGGTGCCACGCCGGGCCAGCGCCTCGGCCACCCGGCGCGCCTGCTCCCGGCCCACCTCGGAGAGCGAGGGATCCGTGCCCCCGCTCCCGGAGAACCGCTTCTGCGGAGTCAGCGGGGTCTCGCCGTGCCGAAGCAGTACGAAGGTGGCGGGCGCCCCCAGATCCGGGGCCGCGCTCCAGCCGGGCGCCGAGGGGCGGGTCCGCACGCCACCGCCACTCGCGACCGCGGGGGCCGCTTCAGCCGTGTCAGGCGCGTCAGCCGTCTCAGCGGCACCAGGCGCGTCAGGCGTGTCAGGCGTCTGCGCAGTGTCGATGTCGGCCGTCTCGGCAGCCCCAGCTGTCCCAGCTGCCCCCTCGACCGCCTCGGCTGCCCCTGTCGCGTCTCCGGTCGCCCCGGCTACCGCCGCCGTCGCGTTCCGGCCCTGTGCCACGGCACCGCGCTCCCCCGATGCCGCCGTCCGGCCGCGGGTCAGTGCCGCCCGGGCCGCTGCCGCGCCTGCCGCCGCGTCGCCGGGCGGCCCGGCGGGTTCGGGGACGGCCGGCGGGGTGTCCAGGGCGGCCCGGGAGCGCGCCGGCGACCACGGCTCGCCCTTCGCTCCCGCGTCCATCGCCTCGTTGGCCAGGCGGTCGGCGTGCTTGTTGCGGTCGCGGGGGATCCACTCGTAGGTGACCCGGCCGGGCGGGAAGACGGCCCGTGCCTGGGTCGCCAGCGGCTTCATGTCGGGGTGCTTGATCTTCCAGCGGCCCGACATCTGCTCGACGACCAGCTTGGAGTCCATGCGGACGTGGACCGCCGCGCCGGGGTCCAGCGCGTGCGCGGCGCGCAGGCCGGCGAGGAGGCCCCGGTACTCGGCCACGTTGTTCGTGGCGACGCCGAGGTACTCGGCCGCCTCCGCGAGGGTCTCCCCCGTCGCCGCGTCGCTCACCACGGCGCCGTAGCCGGCCGGCCCCGGGTTGCCCCGCGAGCCGCCGTCGGCCTCGACGATGAACTCCCGCACCCCAGGGCCCCCTACAGGCCCGACTCGGACGTACGCACCAGGATGCGGCGGCAGTTCTCACAGCGGACCACCGTGTCCGGCGCGGCCGCGCGGATCTCGCTCAGCTCGGTGATGGCCAGCTCCTGGCGGCAGCCCTGACAGGTGCGGGCGTACAGCCTGGCCGCGCCGATGCCGCCCTGCTGCGCGCGCAGCTTGTCGTAGAGAGCCAGCAGGTCCGCGGGGACGGAACCGGCGATGACCTCGCGCTCCTTGGTCACCGAGGCGATCTCGCCGTCGATCTCCTCGAACGCGGCGTCCCGGCGGCCGGTCGCGTCGTCGATCTTGCCCTGGACGGAACCGACCCGCTCGGTCAGCTCGGCCACCCGCTCCTGGGCGGCCTCACGGCGCTCCATGACCTCCAGGACCACGTCCTCCAGGTCGCCCTGCCGCTTGGCGAGGGAGGCGATCTCGTGCTGGAGGTTGGACAGGTCCTTCGGCGAGGTGACCGCGCCGGAGTCCAGGCGCTGCTGGTCGCGGGTGGCGCGCTGGCGCACCTGGTCCACGTCCTGCTCGGCCTTGGTCTGCTCGCGGGCGGTGTCGCTCTCCTCGGTCTGCGCGGCCACCAGCAGGTCGCGCAGCTGCGTGAGGTCCTTGTTCAGCGACTCGATCTCGGCGTGCTCCGGCAGGGACCTCCGCCGGTGCGCGAGCTGCTGCAGGCGGACGTCGAGGGCCTGGACGTCGAGGAGTCGGATCTGGTCGGCGGGCGCGGCGTTCAGTTGGGGGCTCCAAGTGAAGGGGAATGGCTGGTCCATGGGTCGGTGACCGTCTTCGAGACGTGTACGCGCAGGTCCCAGCCGTGGCGGTCGGAGATTTCGTCGAGCTGGGCTGCGGCCAGCTCGCACCAGGGCCACTCGGTGGCCCAGTGCGCCGCGTCGAGCAGCGCGAGGGGGCTGTGGGCGACGGCCTCGCTCACCGGGTGGTGGCGCAGGTCGGCGGTGAGGAAGGCGTCGGCACCGGACGCGCGGACCTGGTCGAAGAGGCTGTCGCCGGAGCCGCCGCTGACGGCGACCGTGCGGACGACGGCCTCGGGGTCGCCGGCCACCCGGATGCCCTGCGCGGTGGCCGGCAGCCGTTCGGCGGCGCGGGCCGCCAGTTCGCGCACGGTGAGCGGGTGGTCGAGTTCGCAGACCCGGCCAAGGCCCCGGCGGCCCTCGGGGTCGGCGGGGTCCGGCAGGAGGGGCCGTACGACACGCAGGCCGAGGGCGCCGGCGAGGGCGTCCGAGACGCCCGGGTCGGCACTGTCGGCGTTGGTGTGGGCGACGTGCAGCGCGATGTCGTGCTTGACCAGGGTGTGCACGATCCGGCCCTTGAAGGTGGAGGCCGCGACCGTGGTCGTCCCGCGCAGATACAGCGGATGGTGGGTGACCAGCAGGTCGGCGCCGAGCCTCACGGCCTCGTCGACGATCTCCCCTACGGGGTCGACGGCGAACAGGACCCGGGTGACCTCCTGGTCGGGGTCTCCCACGACCGTGCCGACCGCGTCCCAGGACTCGGCCCACTCGGCGGGCCACAGGGTCTCCAGCGCGGCGATGACTTCAGACAGACGGGGCACGGGGAAAAGGCTACCTGGCTGTTCGCCGGGGCCGTACCGGGTCCGGCCCGGGCCGTTCCCGGCCGGCCGCCGAGCCGGCGGTCCCCCGGGGCCCCGTTCAGCACAACGCTCCCGCTCTCCACCGAAGAATCGCTTCTGCGCCACCCTTACGTGTGAAGCGGGAGACGGCCGGTCCCACGCCCGCGCGTGCGAAAACTAGCTTCGTCGCCGGAGGTGACCGAACCATGACGGCCTGTGCGATCGAACCCCCTTCGACCGAGGGTCCCGGCGCGGACGGCGGCGGTCCGGCGGCGGCGTGCGTCCTCACGGTGGACGGCGCGTACGGCGCCCGGCTCGCGCTGGACGGTGACTCCTGGTTCCCCGAGCGCTGGACGCTCGACGGCCCGGAGCCGTACGCGGTGCCGCTGCCCGGCAACCAGCCGGAGGAGCCCGGCACCGAGGTGCAGCCGCTGGGCGACGGCCGGGTGCTGATCCACCGGCTGGCGGAGCGACGGCACCTCTTCTCGCTGCTGTATCCGACCGGTCCCGCTACCGGCGAGCTGCCGCTGGGCGGGGTGGAGTGCCCCGGGTCCGGCGACCGGCTCACGCTGCTGCCGCCGGCGCCGGGAGGCTTGCGGGCCTACGCCCTCGCCGTCGGCCCGCGTTCCAGCGTGGTGTGGCTGGTGGCGGGCGGGGCGTTCGGGCCGGAACGGCTCGCCGAGGTGCCGGGGCGCTGCTCGGGCGGGGGCTGGCTGGACGGCGCCGGGCGGATGCTGGCGCTCGACCGGGAGCTGGACGGATGCACCAAGACGGTCGTGGTGGACCTGGAGCGCGGCGAGGTCTCGCCCCTGCTGCAGATCGCGGAGCACAGCGACGACCGGTTGCTGCTCGCCGACCCCGACAGCGGGCTGCTGCTGATCTCCTCCGACGCGCCCTCGCCGGGGCAGGAACGATTGGGCTGGGGCGTCGTCGGCAGCACGCTGCCGGTGCGCTTCCCGGAGTGCCTGCGTCTGCCGGACCGCGCGGTGACGCCGTTCGCCATCCAGCCGGGGCAGGTGCTGATGCCGGAGAACTGCGGGGTGGCGCTGCGCGTGGACGGCGCGTTCGGCACCTGGGTGGGCATCTGGCGCCCGGCCGAGCGGCGGTTGACGTATCTGCCGGTGCCCGAGGGATGGCTGGCGGGCACCGGACTGTGGACGCGGGAAGGGGCGCTCCGGCTGCCGTACGCCACCCGGGACACTCCGTGCGGTGTGCTGGAACTCCCCGCGTTCCAGGGGGAGTCGAGGACGGCGGGCGGGCAGGGCCCGGCCTTGGAAGGCGCCCCCGCCAAGGTGCCCGAGGCGCCCGGGCAAGCTCCGGAACCGAGCCCTGCGCAGCCGCTGCCGGCGCGCCCGGTACCGCTGCAGCAGGCGCCCCTGGGACGTCTTGTAACGAAGTAGTGCCGGTCGGCGTGTGCGCCTGGATTCGGCCCGTGGTCCGCCGGTTACACTCGCTCGGCTGTACGAAAGATCATGTTGACGGGGTGAATACGTCCGATGAGCGACACCAGCACGATGGAGAAGCTGTCCACCGACTCCTACGGGTCCACCGGGTCCTACGGGTCCCTCGACGCCTACGGTTCCGGCCACGGCCGGCACCGGGGGCAGGTCGCGGCCCAGGAGAACGAGGCGGCACCGCACGGCCGGCACCGCAAGCCGGCCCAGGAGAGGCCCGAGGCCGCTGCCTGACGGACCACGGCGGAGGAGGGGGTGCCCGACCGGCACCCCCTCTTCCCGTTACCGGACCTCCCGCTTGAGTCCCAGCACCTCCGCCGCCGCGAAGGTCTCCCCCGGCGGCCGGTCCGCGTAGTGCGGGGTGAGCAGCGCGTCCAGCTCGTCGTAGGTGAAGGTCTCCTTCTCGCTGTCGAACCTCACCCGCACCCGGGGCCGTTCCATGACGGCGACCAGGCCGCCGTGGACCACGAGCAGCTGGCCGTTGACCCGGGCGGCGGCCGGTGAGGCCAGGTAGCCGACGAGCGGGGCCACATGCTCGGGGGCGAGCGGATCGATCCCCTGCGCCGGGGTCGCGAAGCCCGCGAAGACGTCCTCGGTCATCCGGGTCCGGGCGCGCGGGCAGATCGCGTTGGCCGTGACGCCGTACTTGGCGAGGGCGAGGGCGGTGGAGGTGGTGAGACCGACGATCCCGCCCTTCGCCGCCGCGTAGTTGGGCTGGCCCGCCGAGCCGGCGAGGAACGCCTCCGAGGAGGTGTTCACGATCCGCCCGTACACCGCCGCCCCGGCCGCCTTCGACCGGTCCCGCCAGTGCGCGGCGGCGAAGCGCGTGGTGTTGAAGTGGCCCTTGAGGTGGACGCGGATCACCGTGTCCCACTCGTCCTCGGTCATGGAGAAGACCATGCGGTCGCGCAGGATGCCGGCGTTGTTGACGAGGACGTCCAGCGCGCCGAACTCGCCGACGGCCAGCTCGATCAGGGCGCGGGCCTGCTGGAAGTCGGCGATGTCCCCGGTGTGCGCGACGGCCCGGCCGCCCAGGTCCCGGATCTCGGCGGCGACCCGCTCGGCGGGGCCCGCCGAGGCCTCGCCGGTGCCGTCGCGGCCGGGCTGCCCGTAGTCGTTGACGACGACGGCCGCGCCGAGCCGGGCCAGTTCCAGGGCCTCGGCCCGGCCGAGCCCGCGCCCCGCCCCGGTGACGACGGCGGACAGCCCCTCCAGTGGCAGTGACATTCCGCTCCGTCCTCAGATCTCGATGCAGGTACGCAGGGCGGTCCCGGTGCGCATCTGGTCCAGTGCCTCGTTGATCTCCGTCAGCCGTACCCGGTGGGTGATCAGGCCGGCCAGGTCGATGCGGCCGGCCCGCCACAGGGCGATGGTGCGCTCGTAGGAGCGCAGCACGTCCCCGCCGCCGTACATGGACGGCAGGATGCGCTTCTCGTCGAAGAACAGCTCGAACATGCTGAGCCGCAGATGGTCGTCCACGGCGCCGGCGCCCACCACGACGAGGGTGCCGCCGCGGCGGGTGTGCTCGTAGGCGGTGCGGGCCGTGGCGGATCTGCCGACGACCTCGAAGACGTAGTCGAAGCCCTCACCGCCGGTGACCTGCTGCCTGGCGTCGGCCAGCTCCTCGGGCGCGACGGCCCGGGTGGCACCGAACGCCAGCGCGGACTCGCGCCGGGAGGCGACCGGGTCGACGGCGACGATCTCGGCGGCACCCCTCAGCCGCGCCCCCTGGACCGCGGAGATGCCGACGCCCCCGCAGCCGATGACGGCGACCGACGAACCGGCCTGCACATCGGCGGTGTTGAGCGCGGCGCCGAGTCCGGTCGTCACCCCGCAGCCGATCAGCGCGGCGATGTCGAAGGGCACGTCCTCGGGGATGGGCACGGCGCAGCCGGCGTCGACCACGACCTCCTCGGCGAAGGTGCCGGTGCCCGCGAATCCGAAGACGTCACCGCCGGAGCGCTTGAAGTTGGGGGTGCCCGCGTTCATGAACCCGGCCAGGCACAGTTCGGTCTGACCGCGCCGGCAGGCCGGGCAGGCGCCACAGGCGGGCAGCCAGCAGATGACGACGCGGTCGCCGGGCTTCAGGTGCCGTACGCCCTCGCCGGCCTCGATGATCTCGCCGGCGCCCTCGTGGCCGGGTACGAAGGGGGCCGGCTGGGGCAGTACCCCGCTCATCGCCGACAGGTCGGAGTGACACAGCCCGGTGGCGCGCATCCGGACCCGGACCTTGCCGGGGCCGAATCCCACCGCCTCGATGTCGTCGAGGACCTCCAGCTTCTCCTGTCCGATCTCGTGCAGTACGGCTGCGCGCATGGTGCGGCTCCCCTCGAAAGGTGGCTGGACGGATGGCTGTGGGGATGACTGCGGGGCGGGACTGGGGGTGTGAACCGTCGGGTGAGGTGGTGGCATCCGGCCGCCGGGTGTCGCCGGGTCAGGCGTGCTCGACGACGGTGTCGGCGAGGACCGGCGCGTCGTCCCGCTCCACGGCGCTCACCTCGGCCCGCACCCGGCCCTCCTCGCGCCACATGCGGATACGCAGGGTCTCCCCCGGGTGGACGATCCCCGCGAATCGCGTGCGGTAGGCGCGGACCCGGGCCACATCGCCGTCGAGCAGCGTGTCGACGACGGCCTTCAGGGTGATCCCGTAGGTGCACAGCCCGTGCAGGATCGGCCTGTCGAAGCCGGCCAGCTTGGCGAACTCGGGGTCGGCGTGCAGGGGGTTGTAGTCGCCGGACAGTCGGTAGAGCAGGGCCTGGTCCTCGCGGGTCGGCCGCTCGACGACCCGGTCGGGCTCGCCGGCCGGCGGTTCGAGCCGGGTGGAGGGGCCGCGGTCGCCGCCCCAGCCGCCCTCGCCGCGTACGAAGATCTGGGAGTCGCCGGTCCACAGTGGGCCGTCGGCGTCGGCGACCTCGGTGCGCAGGACGAGGACGGCGGCCTTGCCCTTGTCGTGGACGGCGGCGATACGACCGAGGGTGGTGGCGGTGCCGGCCGTGGGGATCGGGCGGTGGATGGTGAGGCTCTGACCGCCGTGCAGGACCTTCGCCAGATCGACCTCGATGCCCGGCAGGGACAGCCCGCTGATCACTCCGGGCGCGCCCGAGCCCGCGACCGTGGCGAAGCTCGGCAGGACGTGCAGCCGGGACTCCAGGGTGTAGCGCAGCTCGTCCGGATCGATGGCGGGGACACCGGCGCCGATACCGAGGTGGTAGAGCTGGACGTCCTTGGGGGTCCAGCAGATCTCGCCGGGCCGGGGTTCGGCGGCGAGGGCCAAGGCTGCGTCGATGGGCATGAGGCTCCTGACGTGGCGAGAGGCGTGGCGACGCGAAGACCCCGGCACGGCCGTCCGCACCGTCGGCCGCACCGAGGTCGCTACGGGCCGATCTAGAACGCGTTCCAGTCCGGCGCCCTCTGTATAGCCCAGTGCACGACAGTTGTGAAGGCACCTGACGCCACGTCAGTTGGGCGGCCGCGGGAGGGGTTTCGGGTGCCCGCGCCGGGTGCCGTGACATTCGTACCGCTCGATTCGCTACACCCGCACCTGCCGCGAGGGCGGCCGGTTTCGTACCGTTCGATTCGTAGCTGTGCCGTCGCACCGCCGGGTGCGCGGCCCATACGATCGGGGGGACGCCGAGATGACATGGTGGCGACGGGTGAGGTGCCAGGCGGCCGCCTGGCAGGTGGAACGGAGACGGTGGCGGGCCGAGCACGAGCGCTTCAAGGCCGCGCGTCGGGCCGCCGGTCGGAGCGGCGGGGACGCGAGCGTCGACCACCCGGGGCCGCCGCCCACCGGGTTCGCCCTGCTGCCCTGGCTGCTGATGGGCCTGGGGTCCTTCTCCAACCTGCTCCAGGGCAAGGCGTCCAACCCCTGGATCGCGGGCCTGGGCCTGCTCAGCTTCAACTCGCTCTACATCTACGTCACCTTCCGCTCCTTCGACCGGGACAAGCGGCGGTCTGTCTCCAGCCGGGTGGCGCTCGCCCTGATGGCGCTGCTCACCACGGGATTCGCCCTCGGCTACGGCGGCAGTTGGCTGATGTTCTTCCCGCTGCTGGGACTCGCGACGGGCGCCACCCTGCGCGGCCCCTGGCTGGGCCGCGCGGGCCTGCTGCTCTCGGCGTTCGCGGCGGCCGTCTGCGGTGTCCGGGGCGGCTGGACGGACGCGGCGAACATCGGGTACGCCACCTTTCTCTCCAGCATGGTGACCGCGGCGATCCTCGGCCTGTCCGAGGCGGTACGGGAACTGCGCGGCGCCCGCGAGGAGTTGGCCGTAAGAGCGGTGGAGAAGGAGCGGCTGCGCTTCTCCCGGGATCTGCACGACCTGCTCGGGCACACCCTGTCGGTGATCGTGGTGAAGTCGGAGGCGGCCAGGCGGCTGGCCCCGCGCGACATGGACGCGGCGCTGACGCAGATCACGGACATCGAGTCGGTGGGCCGGCAGGCGCTCACCGAGATCCGCGAGGCGGTGACCGGTTACCGCGAGGGCAGTCTGGCCACCGAGCTGACCCGGGCCCGCTCGGCGCTGTCCGCGGCGAGCGTGGAGCCGGTGGTCCGGCAGACCGGTTCGCCGCTCGCCCCGCAAGCGGAGGTGCTGCTCGGCTGGGTGGTGCGCGAGGCGGTCACCAACGTGGTCCGGCACAGCGATGCCGGCCGCTGCGAGATCAGCGTCGAGGGCACGGCCGAGCGGGTCCGGCTGACGGTCGCCGACGACGGCACCGGCAAGGCCATCGGTCACCCCCGGGAGGGCATCGGCGGCACCGGTCTGACGGGACTGACCGAGCGCCTGGCGGCGGCGGGCGGCTCCCTGACGGCCGGCCCGTCACCGCTCGGCGGCTTCCGGGTCACCGCCGAACTCCCCGCGGGAGTCGACGAACCGACGGCGGGCACGGCCACCGCCACGGCACTCGGCGCGAACTGACGGGCCCGGCCAGGACGCGCACGGCTTGTGTGTGCCCCGGGCACCCCCCGCGGAACCGCTCGTCGGCCTAACCTGAGCGGATGAACGAGTCGCCCCGGGAGCGTCGGCCCGGCAATCCCGTCCGGATCCTGCTCGCCGAGGACCAGCGCATGATGCGTGGCGCGCTCGCCCTGCTGCTCGGCATGGAGGGGGACTTCGAGGTCGTCGCCCAGTTGTCCTCGGGCGACGGCATCGTGGACGCCGTACTCGCCCACCGGCCGGACGTGGCCCTCCTCGACATCGAACTGCCCGGCGCCAACGGGCTGGACGCGGCGGCCGAGCTGCGGACCCGCGCCCCCGACTGCCGGGTGCTGATCCTGACCACCTTCGGCCGGCCCGGCTATCTGCGCCGGGCGATGGACGCCGGGGCCGCCGGGTTCCTCGTCAAGGACGGCCCGGTGGAGGAGCTGGCCGTGGCGATCCGGCGGGTGCTCGGCGGAGAGACCGTGGTCGATCCGGCGCTCGCCGCCGCCGCGCTCAGCGCCGGGCCGAATCCGCTGACGGCACGCGAGCGCGAGGTGCTGAAGGCGTCGGTGGACGGGGCGACGGTCGCCGACATCGCCGGACGGCTGCATCTGTCCGAGTCGACGGTCCGCAACTACCTGTCCGCGGCGATCGGCAAGACCGGGACCCGCAACCGCGCGGAGGCGGTGCGCGAGGCCCGGCAGCAGGGCTGGCTGTGACCTCGGGCGCCCCTCGCGGCCGCGCCGCCCGTGACCTCGTCGCCACCCGCCCGACGTCGCGAGCGAACGCCCGACTCGCGAGCGAACGCCCGACCCCACCGCCGAACGCCCGGCCTCACCGCCCGCACGCCCGACCCGACCGCCGAACGGCTGACCTCACCGCCCGCACGCCCGACCCGACCGCCGAACGCCCGACCTCACCGCCCGCACGCCCGACCCGACCGCCGAACGCCCGACCTCACCGCCCGCACGCCCGACCCGACCGCCGAACGCCCGACCTCACCGCCCGCACGCCCGACCCGACCGCCGAACGCCCGACCCCACCGCCCGCACGCCCGACCCGACCGCCGAACGCCCGACCCCACCGCCC
>NZ_JBITEB010000031.1:0-16600 GCF_044454765.1 Streptomyces sp. NPDC051452 | reverse complement strand
GGCGTGTCCTGCGTCCCGCCGCCCTGCGGCCGCACTCTCGACGGCGGGATCAGCGCCTTCGCGATCTCCCACAGACCGTCCGGAACAATCCAACTGCACGTACCCCGCCCCATGCCCGGAACAACGACGCCTCACCACGTAGGACACGGTCTTACAAGTCATCTCATTTGGCTGGGTAGACTGCTGCCGTGGCGGGGATCGTTGAGCGGCTGGTGCCGGATGAGCTGTGGGAACTGTTCCAGCGGGTCGCGCCGGAGGCGCCGTCGCGGCCGCAAGGTGGCGGCCGGCGTCGTCACAGCGACCGCGAGGTGCTGGCCGCGATCGTGTTCGTGGCGACCTCGGGCTGCACGTGGCAGCAGCTGCCGACGGCCTCATTCGGCCCGTCCGGCGCGACGGCTCACCGCCGCTTCACCGAATGGACGAAGGCCCGGGTGTGGGCCAAGCTCCACCGCCTGGTCCTCGACGAACTCGGCTCCCGCGGCGACCTGGACTGGTCGCGGTGCGCGATCGACTCGGTCAACATGCGGGCCCTGAAAAGGGGGACCTGACAGGTCCGAATCCTGTCGACCGGGGCAAGTACGGCTCGAAGATCCATCTGATCACCGAGCGGACCGGTCTGCCCCTGTCCGTCGGGATCTCCGGCGCCAACGTCCACGACAGCCAGGCCCTGGTCCCGCTCGTGAAGGGCATACCCCCGATCCGATCCCGCCGCGGCCCCCGTCGGCGAAGGCCCGCCAAGCTCCACGGCGACAAGGGTTACGACTACCGTCACCTGCGGCAATGGCTGGCACAGCGAGGCATCCAGCACCGCATCGCGCGCAAGGGCATCGACAACTCACAGCGACTCGGCCGACATCGCTGGACCATCGAACGGACCATGGCCTGGCTCGCCGGCTGCCGCCGACTCCACCGCCGCTACGAACGCAAAGCCGAGCACTTCCTCGCCTTCACCAGCCTCGCCTGCACCCTCATCTGCTACCGCCGACTCGTCAAATGAGATGAGTTGTAATGCGGCCGGGACGGCCGTGTCGTCACCCGGCGGGCGGCGCGTGGAGGCGCGGGCCACGGACCACCGCACGCCCGCGCGCCGACGGGGTCGTCCGTTCTGATCCCCGCTGGACGCCCAGATCGCTACCAGCGCAGCAGGCCGGCTCCTGCCTGCCCGCCTGACGCGCCTGACACGCCTGACACCAGGAGGTCCGGAGCCGCACTCACCACGATTCGTGGGCTGCCCCATGCAACGGGGCCGCGTGGGAAGCTATCTGAAATTACGTCACCCAAAACGGCGGCGGCACACCGATCCGTGGAAAGGGCCGGCCGGTGGGAGCGTTCCGAACGCTGCGAGCCGATGCACCGCACATCTGCATGACTTCGACAGAGTGGAGACGCGTCCACCCATGGCCGCATACACCTTCCCACGTCCGGCATACCGGGCGAGTACCGCGTTACCGGCGCTGTTGCCCGACGACGCGGGGCAACAGAGACCGCGTGTCCGCTCCGTGGCCTTCGGCGTCATCCAGGCGTTGTTGGCCGCGCTTCTGGTGGTGCCGTTCACCGTCCTGGCCGTCGGCCGGGCCCATGCGGCGCCTCTAGATCAGACTCCCTTCCTCACCTGGAACATGCAGGGAGAGACCTCGCAGGGCAGGAGTGTGTGGACGGATTACCTTCCGCGCATCCTCACCGGCGCCCGGTCCGAGGTGGTCATGCTCCAGGAGGCGGGGCCGGATGTGCCCAACAGCGCCGAGATACTGCCCAATCCGCCGGGCACCGAGAACAACCAACTGGTCACCTACGCCCGATGGCGCACGAGTCAACGGTCCTCGGACTGGTACATAGTCTTCCTCCAGACCCATGACCGGCTGAGACCGGGCGGCCGGGTGAACACCATCGTGATGTCGAGAACCCCGGTCGACGCGGCCATGGTCGTGGACAACCCGCACGGCGGAGCCTACGGACGACCCGCCATCGGCATCCGACTGGGTGAGGACTGGTACTTCAGCTTCCACGCGCTCAGCGGCGGCGGCGGCGACGCCATCGGCATGCTCGCCCGCATCGGAGAAGCCGTCGAGGGCGACGACCCGCGTCGCAACTGGACGGTGGGCGCGGACTTCAACACCCGCCCGACCACCCTGGTCGGCCGCATGTACCAGGACGTCATCGCGACGCCGGACGGCCGCACGCCCCGCATCCTGGCCAGCGGCCGGCCCACCTGTCCTCTGACATCGAAGTTGGATTGTTTGCCAGTGAAGTTGGACCGGTCATGTGGTGGTGAGCTTCTTCTTGCGCCAGTAGGCCCGCTTTGCTCGGCAGGAGCCTGAGCAGGTCAGGCGGATCTGCCGGGTGGATCCCAAGGTGAGCGGTCCCCCGCAGACGACGCAGCAGTCCGGTTGGTGGCCCCGGGGGATGTCTGCGGCTGGCTGAGGCAGGGGTGGGAGACCGCGGTCGAGGCGCCGGTTGATGTAGGACCAGCGGGCGCAACGCTGTGAGCAGTAGAGCTTGTTGGTGGGGCCGGAGATGAGAGGGGCCTCGCAGGCCCGGCAGCTTTTGGCCCGGATCTGCGGCGGGAACGCTGCGTTCCGCCGCGTGCGGTAGGCAGTTTGCGAGCAAGCGCGTGAGCAGTACTGACGCGGCTGTCGGCGGTTGGAAAGCCTCTTGCCGCATGCCTGGCAGTTCGTGTTCGGGACGGTCTTCAGCGGCTTGGGGTGGCGCTTGCGGTAGCTCTTCTGGCGGCAGGCCTGGGAGCACCGTCGACGAGCCGTGAGGTAGTCCCCGATCGGCAGGGGCCTTCCGCACTCGACGCACTGTCTCCTCTCCAGGATCTCCCGCAGATGGACTGAGTCGCGGCCAGTGACGGCGCCCAGGCGTTCCCAGGTCGGGGCGGTCCGCGGGGAGTCCGGGTCGCGTAGGTAGGCGCGTAGGTAGCTGGGCCGGAGGAAGTTCGCGGTGGCCAGACGTTCGATGAACGCGGTGCGTCCCTCGCCCGATCGCGGGCGGAGCTGGATGGGGAGCTGCCTGACCGGGACGGTGCTGCGGGGCGTGCTGGTCACCATCTGTCCCTCGCCTCGGCCAACAGCGCCGGGGACTGGGCGGCGACGTCGAGCGGGACGGCCTCCAGGCTCTCCTGGGTGATCCGTTCGGTGCCGGTAAGGACCGCGTCGATCGCGGCTCCGCGGATCTGGTGGGAGAGCGCGCCGATCATGCCGCCGGTCCGCTTGTGCAGGAGGCGATCGAGCTTGACCAGCGTGCCGGGAGCGTGACGGTGCAGCAGCAGCGTCCCCTCCATGGTGCTGACCAGCCCTTTCCACTCCTGGCCGTAGGGAAAGGGATGGGTGGGGATCAAGGTGAAGCGTCCCGCGATCTGGGCTCCGCGGGTCCCGGAGAGCAGGCTGCTGTGCTCGATGTCGATGCCGGCGTAGATGAACGTGGCAGCGATGCGTTCGGAGAAGTACTTGAGGGTGTCGGCGACTTCGGCGCCGTGGCGGGTGGTCAACGAGATGTTGTGCAGCTCGTCGACCAGGACGAGGCCGGTGCGAGCCTTGGTGCAGACGCCGACGACCGAGTCGATGATGTCGGTGATGTTGGACTTGCCGGTCGTCGGCAGGCCCAGGAAGCGGGCGAACTCGACCGCGATCATGCGTGGCGTCGCGGCCGGCGGGACGGTGACATAGACGACGGGGATGCGGTCGTCGACATCCGGGTGCCGTGCCCGGTCCTGTAGTTCGTGCGCGAGACCGAGCTGGGTGATCGCGATGGTCTTCCCGGTCCCGGCCGGGCCGGAGATGATCAGACCGCGGCGGGCGCTGACCGCGTGCCGGTTCAGCAGGACGAGCCGGCGGCCGCTGGTCACCGTGTGCCGGACGGTGGAAGTGGCCACCACCAGCAGGCGGGCGTGATGGTCGAGACGGTCTTCGTTGTAGCGGTCCAGCTCGGCGCCGGACAGGGCCGCGTACTCGTCCTCGCTCAGCAGCGCGGGTGGTGAGGGCCGCTGCGAGGTGAACGCGTGCCAGCCTTCCCTGGTGGTCAGATGCCGGGCGGCGTCCGTGTCCGTGGTGTCCGGCATCGTCATGAACGCCTCCAGGGGTTCTCCAGCGGGTCGAACAGGCCGAGCGGGATCACCTCAGCCAGCTTCTCCGACTCGGCCGGCTCCTCGGTGGCGGGTTCGTTCACCGGTTCCGGCTCAGGAGCCGCCGGAGGCAGAGGCGTGGACGGGCGGGCGGCCTTGGTGCGGGCCGCGACCCGGCGGTCCCTCTTCGCGGCCTGGCCCTCCGGGGGCCGGCCAGGGCCGGCGTGGGCCCGGGTCAGCAGGGCGGCGACAGCGTCGGCGATCTCGGCCTCGGTGGCGCCGGGCAGCTTGCGGGCCTCGTGGTCCCAGGCCAGCTCGCCGAAGGGCACCGGGACGCGCTTCAGGTGCTTCCAGACGGCAGGCACCCACTCGCCGCGGCCGCGGTGGTCGCGGACCCAGATCCGGGAGACGTCGTAGGGGTCTCGGTGGATCTCCCAGAGGCCGCGCTTGGCCGTGACACCGGAGTGCCGACGGCGCATCGGGCCGAGTTCAGCGCTGTTGTAGGTGCGGTTCTTGATCTTGATGCCGTAGTCGTTGACCGCCCGCCACTCGGCCGGCAGCAGCTCGATGTAGTCGGCGCCGTCCAGGGCGACCGGGACGTAGCCGCAGGCCTCGACAAGGGCGGCGTACTTCTCGTTCGGCGTGAACAGCCGGCCCGGGTGGGACGGATCGCGCAGCCCGTCGTGCGGCCGGTTCTGCCACTTCGCGACGATCCACTCGTCCAGGAGGTCCTGGAGTTCGAGCAGGGACCAGGCCCGGCCCTGGTCCAGGTTCCGGCCGCGGTGCTCGGGGCTGCGGCCGGTGTAGGTGGGCAGGAACTGGGCGAACAGCGAAGCCACCGAGCCGAGCATCCGCTCGATGTGCCCCTTCTCGAACGGCGAGCCCTTGTGGGTGGGCAGGAAGTCGATCTCCAGGAAGCGGCAGGACGACTTGAAGTTCCGCGAGATGAAGACCTTGCCGTGGTCGCAGACGATCGTCTCCGGGACAATCACGGGCCGGGCTGCGGCATGCTCGAGCCGTTCGTCCAGCGTCAGCAGACGCCGGTGCGGCAGCACCGACCGGGACATCTTCAGCGCGTCGACCCAGCCGGGCCGCATCGGCTCCGGGGTGACGGTGCGGGCCAGCAGCACGCTGGCGTCGACCGCCTTCGTGGTGGGCCGCAGTACCGCCGCGGTCAGCGACCGTGTCGCGACGTCGATCATGGCCGTGAGCTCGACCTTGCCGATCACGCCGTTGTCCAGGAGGACCAGGACGTCGAGCGGGGTGGAGTCGATCTGCATCACCTCGCCCGGCGCGAACACCGGCAGCTCGCCGAATTCGCCGCTGGCGCCGTGGGCCCGTGACCTGCGGGTTGTGGCCGAGCTGAAGGTGTGCGTGTTCCGGGTGAGCTTGTCCAGCAGCCGGTAGAGGGTCCGCTCGGACGGCAGCTTGACCGCCTGGCCGGCGGGCGTCTGCCGGAGGATCTCGGCGGTCCGCCAGAGCAGGAACGTTCCCCGACGGGTCGAGGCGTCCGTCGCCTCGGCGACGGCCTGCCGCATGGCCGCGACCACGGCGTCGTCCACGGCCCCGAACTCGCGCTTCTTGCGGACCGGACGGTGGTCCGCGAGTCCGACGATCCCGTCGGCCTGGTAGCGGCGCCGGTAGTTGGCGACCGTCTGAGCAGCCACTTTGTGCCCGGCAGCGGTCAGCTCCGCGGCCTTGGCCCGCTGCCGGGCCGTCAGCGAGCGGTCCGGCCCGTACTCGGGCCGCGGCGACGTTCCCGGCTCCGCTCCGGGCGGCAGCCCGTGCAGGACCTCCAGGATGTGGCTCTCCCACCACAGAGCCTTTTCCCTCACCGGCTTCGGGAACGTCTCCAGCAGCGAGGCCGTTGGCAGCGGCTGGCGCACCGGGACGTCGACGACCGCGAAGTCCTCCCCGCGTAGCAGTGCGTCGAGCTCAACGGCCAGCGCCGGCCCATCCGTGTCGGTCAGCGTGACCGTCGTCGTGGTCACCGCGGTCACCGCGCGGACCTGCCCGCCGAATCGGATCCAGGCCCCGACCTCGATGCCCGCTGGCCGTCGCATTGCGTTCACCGTCCCCGTTCCGTCCAGACGAGGCTGTGGTCGTGCAGCAACTCGCCCCGCAGGTCCGCAGTCAGGACACCGGACCAGATCAGGTGGAACAACACCGGCAGCACCACCAGCCGGTCACCTGCCGCCAAGGCCCCTTCCAGCAGCGGCGCGGGCTCCTCAAAGGACTCCAGCAGCCGTGCCGCGATCAACCACCGCAGACACCGGCGCCGCCGGTAGCGGGCCAGCCACCGCATGTTCGCCATGAAGACCGGATCGGGCGTCCCGGCCCGGACGAACTCCCAGCCCACCGCCCGGCAGGCAAGCTCCGTCGCCTCGAACGACTCGGCCGCAGCATCATCGACCTGATGGTCGGCCCGGACATCCACGACGCGGCCTCGGCCGTCGGCCAGCCGCACGAAGTAGTCCGGCGCATGCCGGCGCTTCCGGGTGCCGTCGTGCCAGTGCAGCCAGAACGGCTGCGAGGCGACGCCCACTACCTGCGGGTCACGGTCCATCAGGATCAGGTGGTCCCGCTCCAGCCACGACTCGTAGCCGACGTGATCCCGAGCCGTCGCGCAGTAGTACCAGCCAGCGAAGCTCTCGACGCCCTTGGTCCAACGGAAGTCCCGGACCGGTGCCGCTGCCTCGAACGGTGTACTCCATCCCTGCCCCAAGGGCTGTCGTCGCCGACGCCCGCGGTCAAGAAAGTCCAGCTCAAAGCTTGATAACGCAGCATTCCCGTACGCAAGAGCCGGCGCCCCCACCCTGCCCCCAGCCCCATCGGTCCAACATCAATGGCAGGAACGTAGCGGTTGTCCAACTTCCCTGGCAATCAGTCCATGTTCGATGTCAGAGGACACCACCCACCGCAGCCCGGACGGGGAGCAGCAAGAACTCGACTTCGCCGTCACGAGCACCGGTCACGGCAGCTTCGAGGCGAGGGTGCAGCCCAACCAGGGCGGCTCCGATCACGATCCGGTGCACTTCGTCCCCCAGACCGGCCGCCAGGACGCCGACCGGACGCAGTTGGCCACGATGCCGGTCGGTGGGTACGCGATCGACGGCCACAACGTGGGCCAGAATCCCTTCGACTACGCGGGCATGCGCGGCCCACTGGACCGGTGCGTGGTGCAGTCCTACAGCGACGGGTGCACCCAGGTCTGGTCCCCGACGGCCCGTGCGGCGAGGACCGCGGCGGCCGCCGGTTCGCCGAGGGCGACGGCGGCGAACGCCGGCACTCCCACCTTCGACTATGTCGGCGTCGTGAGCAGGGGGAACGTCGCGGACGACGACAATCAGGAAGAAGCATTCCCCGGCGCAGGTATCGACGAACTGCGCCGGCACCTGGACGGTGATCTGCGCACGTACAAGCCCAACGTCGTCCTGCTGCAGGTGGACGTCGCCAACGACCTGGCGAAGAAGAACGGGCCGACGGCCGGCGAGGAGGCGGACCGGCTGGGCAAGTTGCTCGACCAGGTCTACATCGTCCTGCCCAACACGACCGTGCTGGTGGGTGATCCGGTCCCGTCCGGGACACCAGCCGTCCGGGAGGAGATGTACACCGGAACCGGCTCCTACGTCTCGAGGGCGAGCGCGGTCATCGCCGCCCAGCTTCACACGGGGCACCGGATCCGGCAGGTGCCGCTCGACTTCGGACGAGACACCGGCCAGGTGGACACCGGGGAGTCCGCCGACGGGGTGCCCAACGCGGACGGCTACAAAACCATGACCAACGGCTACGCCGCCGAGCTGACCAAGCTGTGGTGGGACGGCACCATCGTCGATCCCGACGCCGTCGAGGTGAACCCCGTCGACATGGTGGACGACGGCAGCGGCGTCGACGGGACGGATCCCTCGGGCGGGAACACGAGCGGCCCGCCCCAGCGGGTGATGGTGGTCGGCGACTCGATCAGCAACGGCTTCGAGGGCGACCACACCTGGCGCTACCGCTTGTGGCAGTGGGCCCGCACGCAGAACTGGAAGGCCGAGTTCGTCGGGCCGCTGCACGGAACCGTGGCTCCCGACGAACCCGAGGCACCCCAGCCGCCTCCTCCCTACGACGGCGAACCGCCGTCGGAACACCCGCCCGTGACCTCGGACGGCGCCTACGCGCGGGACGTCAGCCCCGCCTTCCTCAAGAGCGGCGCCGAGCACTACGCGATGTGGGGCCGCCGGCTGGAACAGGACGTCCCCACCATCACGTCGGTCATGGAAGACCTGAAGGCCCAGAGGAAGCTTCCGGACACACTGCTGGTCGAGCTGGGCTTCAACGACATCGGGTGGACCGGCGCCGGCGCAGACCTCACCGAGACGATGAAGAAGTTCATCGACAACGCCCGCAAGGTCAACCCCGGCATACGACTGGTCATTGCCAACGTGCCGCAGCGCACCACCCTGGGCAGCGCCAACCCACACCTCGGAGAGCGCACCCGCGCCTACGACGCCGCGCTCGCCGACAAGGTGAAGGAGTGGAGCACCGACGCCTCGCCGGTGGTCCTCGCCGACCTCGACAAGGCCATGGGCTGCGACTCTTCCGCCACCTCCTGCGACACCACCTACGACGGACTGCACCCCGACAACCTCGGGGAGTACCGCATCGCGCACGCCTTCGCATCGACCCTGCACGACAAGTTCGGCATCGGCACCGAACCGCCCCCGAACCCGGTCGACGTCGACGAGCGGTTCCTCGCCACCCCGACTGACGTCAGCTTCGACGGCACCCAGCAGGGTGTCACCCTCACCTGGGACAAGGTGTTCGGCGCGCACGGCTACCAGGTGCAGTGGCGCGACACCACCGCGAACCCGAACGGGGAGTGGAACTGGGCCCACCCCGCGACCAACCGGTGGGACATGAGCCGCCAGTACTACGGCCAGATCTTCGAGGGACACACCTACGAACTTCGGGTCCGGGCGGCCTCGGGGGACACCGTCCTGTCGGACTGGTCCGACACCACGCGCGGCACCGCCCACCCCACCACTCCCGGTTATCCCAGGAACGTGAAGGCCACCGCCGGCACCAACGGCGGGGTTCTGACCTGGGATCCGCCCACCGGTAAGTACAGTGACGGGATCACCGCGTACGCCGTGTACATGTGGGACAAGTCCGCGCCGCTGGGGATCACCCGGAGTTTCAGCGTCTCCGGAACCTCGAACATCACCATCATCCCGAAGATGCCACCGGGTGAGTACGTCGTCATGATCTCGGCATGGAACACGTCGGGGGAAGGCCCGATCGCCCTCAGCGACACCGTCACCTTCGGCTGAGTGGCCGCGCGGATCGGTGATCACCATGGGTGTCGAGCAGCAGCGCGCTGAGCTCGACGGGCATGGTGATCATGCAGTCGTGACCGGTCGGCAGCTCACGTACTCGTTCGCCTGCCGGGACGGGGCGCCGGGTGATGTCCGCCGGCTGACCCTCCAGGCAGTGGATGTGTGTGCGCGGGATCGTGCGCGCGGCCGGGTCGTCCAGCAGGACCGGCTCCCGCAGGCACCGCACCGGCTGGTCCGACAGCATGGAGCGCAACCAGGCGAGGTCGTCGGGATCGGTGACGCCGAACAGGCCGAGCGGCGGCGGCTGCTCGGGCATCGGCGGAACCCGCCAGCCGTCCACGGCGAGGTCGATGAGCCGCCTGGTGACCGGGAGGACGTCGACGGCGGTCTCGCCGTCCTCGGGCACCATCGCGTCGAGGAACACCAGATGCGCGATCCGCTTCGGGACCCGGTTGGCGACTCCCGAGATGACCATCCCGGCGTAGCTGTGCCCGACGAGCACGACGTCGTGGAGGTGCTCGTCCTCGATCAGGCCGACGACGTCGTCGATGTGGGTACCGAGCCCGACCTCGGGGCTCAACAGGTGCGCCTTGTCGCCGTAACCGGTCAGCGAGGGCGCGAACACCCGGTGCCCGGCCGCCTCCAGCAGCGGGACCACCCGGTCCCAGCTTCGCCCGTTGTGCCAGGCGCCGTGTACCAACAGGAATGTGGCCATGGCCGTGTGGTTCCTCCTCGTGCCTCGGTACTCTTTGGTAACCGCGAACATCGTGATCCCCGCGACGCGCCCCAGGCAATACGGCACTTTTCGGTGCCTCGGTTGTCAGGAGGTAACCGTGCAGGACCCGTGCCAGGCCCGTGAAGTCCTCGGGATCGTCGGGGACAAGTGGGCGCTGTTGATCGTGCGCATGCTCAAGGACGAGCCGTTGCGCTTCACCGAGCTCAAGCGGGCCATCGACGGCATCAGCCAGCGCATGCTCACCGTGACGCTGCGCGACCTCGAACGCGACGGCATCCTGACGCGCACGGTCCGCAATGTCATGCCGCCGCACGTCAGCTACGAACTGACCTCGATGGGGCGGAGTCTGCGCGAAGCCACCGCGCCGCTGCTCGAATGGAGCATCACGCACCTGCCGGACATCGACGCCGCTCGCACGGCCTACGACAACCGCTGAACGAGGGGGAGGCCACGCGCAGGGGGGCCATCAGGGGCGGCGTGTGGGCGGGGGTCCCGCCGGTGCGGGGTCCAGGCCGCGCGGGTCGGACCACGGGTGGAGATCGACTCGACGAATCGGTCCCACAGCGGGGGGGGGGAATTCCCCTTGGTGGCCGTCGCCGTCGGACGTCGGTCATCAGTTTGTCCAGCAGCGTGACAAGCGTGGTGCGTCCCAGGTCGGACAGGCAAGAGACGAGTGTGGCCTCTCGGCCGAGCACGGAGTCGACGGATCGCTCGACGAGCTGCGTCGTGCACCCCCAGGAGCGCGGGGCCGGGACGTTGTCGGTGGTGGCCGGTACGTTGCGATCATGGGTGTCTATCTGGTGTGTGTCACCGCGCAGGACTGGTCGCAACGGGGAGAGGACGGGTACGGGGACCTCGCCGCCGCGCTGAACACCGAACTGGAGCGGCGCGGGCTGCCCCCGTACGAGCTGAGGCAGGCCGCGCGGGAGGCGCCGGGCTGGTTCGAGGAGAAGGTCAGCCCCTCCATGGACGGCTTTGTGACGCTGTGCAGGAAGCGACTGACCGACGCGGAGCTGTCGGCCCTCCTCGGCTGGAGCGTGCTGGTGCCGTTCGCGCTGGAGGAGGAGATCGTGCTCCCCGTCGCCACCGCCTACTCCGGCGAACAGACAGCGGTCGCCGGGGCCCCGCGGGTGCTCGCCCTGGCCGAGCGGCTGGCCGACGCCGTCGCACTGCCCGTGGACGCGATACCGGCGGGCGAGAACCTCGCACTGAGCTCTTGGTTCCTGGAAGGCGGGGCGAAGCGGACCGCCAGGGTGCGGCCGGGACCGTGGGCCGAGGACCGGGACGCGGCCTTCTACGTGGCGCTCTACCTGCGCGCCGCGCAGTACTCCCTGCGGTACGGCTGCCCGATGACCTACTCCTGAGCCACGCCGGCGGCCGACCGGCCGGAGAGACCTCATTCGGGTCCGGGCCGGGGGCGGTATCCGCCGCGCAGCCGACTGAGCGCGCCCCGGTCCCCGGCCGCGGCCCGCCACCCGTCCCGCCCGTCCCTGCCTCCTTCACACCGTCCAAGGGACACAGCAGAGCAGCCGCAACCGGGGCATCTGACGAACGGCGAGTGGGCCCAGCCGGAGCCGTTGCTGCCGAGGACCGGCGGGGCTGCGCCCGGGCCGCGCGACGGCGGGCCGGGCGTCTCAGGGCCGGTTCACCCGGTGGGGGCGGGGGTGTAGGCGCTGACGAGGTAGAGCGCCTCGTCGTCGACGGCGTTGCGGCTCCAGTCGAGGGAGACGCGCACGGGGTGCCCGTCGGCGGCGTACCGCGCCTGCGCCGTCTCGGCGTGCTCCTCGCGGGCTTGTTCCAGCCGCGCAACAGCGCGCCGATCGTGGGCACCTCGGCGTGTTCGCGGACCTGGCGCCGGCTGTCCTCGTCCAGCCCGGCCAGCTCGGTCACCTTGCCGTAGCGCACCTGGACCCGGAACCGCCCGGCCAGCGCCTCCGTCGTCGACGTCAACGTGTAGCCGTAGGCGGCGGGTTCCCGCCACGCGATCGTCCCGCCTGCGGCGGTGTGCCGGGGCCCAACGGCCGCGTGGCTCCGTACGGACTCGGCGGTGCCGCCGCACGCGGTCACGAGGCACAGCGCGGCACCCGTCAGCGCGGCGGCGGACAGCGGGCGGGCGGGTAAACGCCCAGTACTCATGGGACTCCTCCGGTTCGGTTGTTGCAACGACACGGAAGGACCCTGGTTCGTTCACCGCCCGCCCCTCCCCCGAGCCGTGCACGGCCCGCCGCACCCGGGGGACGGGCGGGGCGGGCAGCGGCTTGCGCGCACCTGCCGGGCCGACGCGGGGCGCCCTCGGAAGTGGTACCGGTCAGTGCTGCCAGTAGTCGCGCTCGGGGAGTTCCACCCACAGGTCGGGGGGCCCGGTGAAGGGCCGCGGGTCGGCGGGGAAGAGACCCGCGTGGGCGCAGCACTCGGCGATCGCGTGGGAGCCGTAGATGTACGCGGTGAGGACCTCTTCGGAAGGCATACCGGTGCACGGGCCCCCGCCGGGGTGCAGGTCCCAGCCGTCGACGACACCGTCGCGCACGAGGCTGCCCTGGTTGCCGCTCTTGGGGTTGGCGTACATGCCGTAGCAGACGGTGCCGGCGGAGAGCAGGGCCTGTACGCCCGGCATCTGCGGCCCGTACCCCCAGGGCTGGGTGACGACGCAACCGCCCGGTACGGTCGTCACCCCGACGATGCGCAGGCTGTCGTCCGTGTCGACCCCGTACGGGTCGTCCAGGAGCTCGGCGAGCAGCCCGGCGTCCGGCGGCACCGCCGTCAGACGCCGTACGGTCTCCCGCGCGTCGATGCCGGCCACGCAGGCCAGTCCCGTGCCGTCGTAGTAGCCGACGTCGGCCAGGGCCGCGATCCGCCGCCGGCCTTCCCGCGCCGCTGCGAACTCCTGCTCGCTGAGCCCCGGTTCGCCCTCGGGCAGCGGGAACAGGTCCGGTGTGGGACCGGCCAGGCTCAGCCGCCCCGGTGACCAGCCGGCCAGCACCGGCCGCCACGGGTCGGCTCCCGCGGCGACGAGGACGCGTGCGATCTCCGGCCGGTGCCCGACCACCGCCTCCCACAGCGCGGTCGTACCGTCCTCCAGGGCGTCGATGTCGGCGACGCGCCCGGCCAGCTCCGCGACGACCTCGGGCGAGCCGAACGCCACGGCCCGGTGCAGGGGCCGTTCCCCGCACGGCAGCGCCTCCGGATCGGCGCCCTGGTCGAGCCGTCGCCGGATGTCCCGGTGGTCGCGCCAGCCCTCCCAGTCGACGCCGCCCTCCCAGCCGTCCCCCGGTCCCGTCCCCATGTCGCCCTCCCGCGCCCCGCCCCACACCGACCACCCTTGCAGACGAGTCCGACAACGCCACCGCCGTCACGGCGTCGCGGCCGGCCATGGACGCCGGGGCCACCGGTCTGCCGGGGGTCGCCGCCTTCGCCGAACACCCCGCCGCGCGCGACCACGCCGTCTACCCCGGCACCTGCCTCTTCGAGGGCACCAACGTCTCTGAGGGCCGCGGGACGACGCAGCCCTTCGAGATCGCCGGAGCGCCGAACGTCGACGCGCGGTTCGCCCCTGTCCTGCCGGACTCGTCCTTCCCGGAGCGCACTTACGTGACCCGCGGAACGTACCTACTGCCCACAAGCACGCCGGGCGGCCGCTGCGCGGGGTTCGCTGGTACCTCCTCACCGCCCGGGCGGCGTTCGCGCCCGTGCGGACCGCCGTCGCGATGCTGCCGACACTGCGCCGGCCGTACCCGGACGACTTCGCATGGACCGCACCGGACGGCACCGCGGAGGGCGCCGGGGCAGGCTACGGGGAGGGTGCCGAGGAGCGCCGCGCGTCCGCTTGCCGTGGCGGAAGGCTGGCTACCGACAACCCTCATTCGCGACCGCGTGGCGCGATGAGCGCCCCCAGGATCGTGCCGACGGCAGAGCCGATCAGCAGAACCACGAAGAACAGGCCGACGGTCACCGCGGTGCCCACCCGCGAGGGCGGAAAGACGACTTGACGGGCGATGTTGAGACCGCCGATGGCGACGGCGTAGACCCACCACGGAGCCCGACGAGATCGGTTCATGATCTGCCCCCCTCGTTATTTGACACAGTCGTGTCAGAAAAATAATGTAACACGTCTGTGCGATAATGGTCGGGTGCCAAAGGTCGTAGATCACGAGGGGCGCCGCGCAGAGCTGGCCGGCGCCCTGTGGCGCGTCGCGCTGCGCGACGGTTTCGACGCAGTGACCGTTCGCTCGGTGGCCGAGGAGTCCGCCTGGTCGGCCGGAGCGTTGCGGCACTACTTCCCGGACAAGAGCGAGATGGTGCTGTTCGCCATCGACTTCGTGGTGGAGTCGGTGCGGCAGCGGATCGGCCACGCCAACACCACCGCAGGCTCGCTGTCGCCACAACTGGTACAGGCCCACCTGGAACAGTTGCTGCCGCTGGACGACGAGCGCCGGCTGGAATCCGAGGCCTGGTTCGCGTTGGTGGCACTCGCGCGTCGCGACCCCTCGGCCGCGCAACGCCGCTCCGAGGTCGACGAGCTGATCCGCGGCGCGGTGGAGAGTGCCGTGGTTGCGCTGGAGGAGTTGGGGGAGCTCGGCGCGGAGCGCACACGCACGGCGGAAACAGCGCGGCTGCACGCCCTGCTCGACGGAATGGTGGTGCAACTGCTGGCCCGGCCAACTCGGCTGAGCCCACAGCAGGCGCGCGAGATACTGGTCCAGCATCTGGCGGAGCTCCGCACCTGAGAGGCCCCGTTCTCAGACTGCCGGCCTGGCGCGATCCGGCACACCCCAGCATCGGAATGGAGACACAGCCCAGTCGCCTTGTGGCGCACGGAGCGTCACCCATCACAGGACCTGATACAGCTTTTGAGGCGGTGGCGCGAGGCCTGTGGTCCCGGTGCGGGAGCCACGCCGCCGGTAGATGCCACCGCCGCCGAGCCCCGGCAACGGTAGAGCCCGACCCGCTTCACGGACGGACCGGTGAGCGGGCTCCTGGGGAAGGACCGACCGCAGCGCGATGACGACCAGGCACAGCGCGACGCAGCCGGAGGCCGCGGCGGTCCGCCACCACGGTTGCACCGGGCAGCGCTACCACTGTGCTGGTGGCGCCGGTGGCCGGAAACGAGATCAGCGGTCGGTTCCTTGCGAGGTCTCCCCCGTTGAGACGGGGGCACGGATGGCGGTGCGCGAATGCCGTGCCCGGACTGCGCGTCGAGCGTGTGCGGCCGGCCGGCCGGAGGCATGCTGCCCCTGGGGAGGCTGGAGCGGCATCCGCACAGAGCTCGGGCCCATCTCGCTGCCAGGGAAGGAGTTCATCCGAGCCACGGCCGAGAACGCCGCCCATCCGCCCGGAGGGGTCGCGGTCGACGAGGTTACGAACCCTCCGCGAACGCGTTGGCGTGGTCGACGGCCCACTGGCGAAACGTTCGCGGCGCCGTCCCGAGGATGTCGGCCACCGCAGTGGTGATGTACGCGGGCTGTCCGACCGCCGCACTCCACGCGGCGAGCAGCATGTCGACGGCCGAGCTGGGCACCGTACCCTCCCACAGACTTCGGAACTCGTCCGGCGTTGTCTCCTCGAATGCGATCCGGCGCCCCAGGGCGTCACCGATGACGTCCACCTGCGCGGCTTGGGTCAGCGATTCGGGGCCTGTGAGGACGTAGTCGCCTCCGACGTATCCGCCCCGATGGAGCGTGTGGGCCGCGACGGCTGCGATGTCGCGGTCGTCGACCGGTGCGGACTCGGCAGCGCCGTAAGGCCACCGGACGACTTCGCCGGCCCGGATCGCGGGCGCCCACCAGGCCAGCGAGTTCGAAGCGAACATCCCCGGCCGGATGATCGTCGACTCGAGGCCGGTGGCCGCGATGAGCCGCTCGATGCGGGCGTGCAGCACCGCCATGGGGTTGGGCTGTTGGAAGAAGGGGTGCGGCGTCCGGTGCGGGGAGGAGAGGAGGGCGACCCGCCGCACGTGGGCCGCCAGCCGCTCGACGACTGCCTCCGCGGTCCGAGGTGGGGCGGTCCAGACGAGGAAGACCGCACCGGTGCCGGTCAACGCCGGGTCGAGCGACTCGGGCACGGTGAGGTCACCGGCGAAGACCTCGACCTTCGCCGGCAGCGTCGCCGCCGCCTCAGGGCGCCGGGTGAGGGCACGGACCGGCACGCCCGCGTCGGGGAGTCGGTCGATGACGAGGCGGCCGATCCGGCCCGTCGCTGACGCTCGGAGGGGGGCTTGTTGGTGTATCGCGGGCTTGCTGGCCTGGTGTGTTGTGGGTTTGCTGAGAAGTTGCGTGGGTGGTTAAGGCGGGGTGGGCGGCGGTTTGAGCTGGGGTTGTGTGTTCTGTATGGAGTGTGGCCGGGGTGGGTTGTAGGTAGTCCTAGCGTGTAATGGCTCGTTTGGTGTTTGTGCTGGTCGTGTGTCACGAACGCTGAAGGAGGCGTCGATGTAGGAGCTTCTGGAAGCGGTGCTGTGCAGGAGATGGAGGTAGGTCCTCCGGGGTC
>NZ_JBITEB010000030.1:0-25604 GCF_044454765.1 Streptomyces sp. NPDC051452 | reverse complement strand
GGGGGGCGTGGGGGGGGCGGGCGGGGGGGGGGGGGGGGGGGGGGGGGGGGGGGGGGGCCCCCCCCCCCCCCCCCCCCCCCCACGGCCCCTCCCGGACACCCGCGGCCTCTCCCGGAGCGCGGCTCCGGCCCCGCCCCTGCTCCCGCACCCCGAACGGCTCCCCGCGTCAAGGGGATTGACCGACGCGTCCGCATGCTGGTTGAGTGGCTCATCCACTCAGCCACTGAGTCATCCCCTCTCCCGTCACCGGGACCCAGCCGAGGAGGCATCCGTGGAGGCACTGCCCCGCGAGACGATCGTGGACGTCCTGGAGAACCGGCTGCGCGAGGACATCCTGTCCGGCCGTCATCCGGCGGGCGGCTATCTGCCCCCGGAGCGCCGGCTCGCCGACGGGTACGGCGTCACCCGCACCACCCTCAAGCACGCTTTCGGCCGGCTGGTGCAGGCCGGCCTGCTGGAGACCCGGCACGGCGTCGGCACCCGGGTACGCGACTACACCCGGCTCGGTGGCGCCGACCTGCTGCCGATGCTCGTGCGGCACGACGCGCGATGGGTCCACGAGATCTTCGAGGTACGGCGCTCCGTCGGCGCGCTGATCGCCGAACGCGCCGCGACACGGGGCACCCGGAAGCACCACGCCGAACTGCGGGTACTGCTCGACGGCGTGCTCGACGCCGAGAACGCGGACGACGTGCAGCTGGCCGACGTCGAGGTGCACCGCGCCCTGGCCCGCGCCACCGGCAACCGCGTCTACGTGCTGCTGACCAACACGCTCTTCAACGCCTACCTTCCCGTCCGGTCCGCCCTGCGCGGCCCCTTCACCGATCCGCGGGCCGCCCACCGGCGGCTCGCCCCGGTGGTGGAGGCGGTCACGTCCGGGGACGCCCGCGCGGCCCACGCCGCCGCCGACACCTACCTCCGCGAGACCGAACGGATCATGCTGAAGGGGCTGGGATGAGGGGCACCGCCTTCCGGGAGACCATGCTCGGGACCGTGCGCCTGGTCACCGGGGAGCAGGACAGCGAGGAGCAGGACACCGGGGTCCCGCCCCGCCGGATCCGGCTCGACCTGCGCGCCGAGACCGACCGGGTGCCGCGCCCGCACGGCACCACCCGGGCCCGGCTGACCGGCCGGGTACGGATCACCGGGCTGGCCGACGACCCCGGCGCCACCGGCGAGCTGGAGATATCCCTCCTGGCCCGGCGCCGCATCCGCTACCGGCTGTCGTTCACCGCCGACGGCCGCGCCCTCACCCTGGACGGCTGGAAGTCGCCGACCGCGCGCCATCCGGTGCGCTCCATGACCGTCCTGCCGTTCACCCTGTACGAGGACGGAGCACAGGCCGGGCGGGGCACGCTCCGCTTCCCCCTGGCGAGCGGCCTGCTCCCCTTCCTCCTCGGCTTCCGCTTCCCCGCGCGGCGGGACCCGGCCGCGCACCTCGCACCCCGCTGGGACGGCGGCCCCGGCCGCACCGAGGTCTGGTACACCACCCTGACCGACCCCGCGACCGGCACCGGGATCTGGCTGCACCACGAACTGGTCGCCCCCACCGACGGATCCGCGCCCCGGGCACACGGCTGGGCGGCCTCCTTCCCGCCCGAGGGCAAGGTGCGCCACGTCCGCTTCGGACCCGAACCGTGGAGCGCCCCCGCGCACGGCTTCCAGGCCGACGGCGTCAGCGCCGGACCGGGACGACTGACCGGCCGGGCCGGCGACTTCAGCTGGGACCTCGCCGAACGGCCCTGCTCCGGCCCCCTGTTCACCTTCCCGCGCTGGTCGTGGCGGCATCCCCTGCTGCCCGCGGCACACATGCTCCCGGCCGCCCGGGCCACGTACGACGGCACCTTCGGCGACGGAGAGCGCACCCTCACCCTGCGCGCCGCCCCCGGGGCCTCCGCCCGCGTCAACGGCCGCGGCAACGCCCGCCGCTGGGCGTGGCTGCACGCGGACCTGGGTGACGGCGGCGTCCTGGAGATCGTCGCGGCCGTATCCACGCGCCCCGGGCTGCGCCGGCTGCCGCCCCTGGTCTTCCTGCGCCTGCGCCACCGCGGCCGCACCTGGCCGCGCCGCGCCGAGCGGTCCGCGGTGGGCCTGCTCGGCGTAGGGCGCTTCCGGGCCCGTATCGGCCTGCCCACGTGGACGGTGACCGGCCGTACCCTGCTGCGCCGCATCCGGGTCGAGGTCACCCAGCCCGCCGAGCGCACGCTCGCCCTGGACTACCACGACCCGGACGGCGCCCCGGCCGTCTGCCGCAACAGCGAGACCGCCGACGCGCGGATCCGGGTGGAGCGCTGGTGGGGCCGCTGGCGTACCGAAGCCCACTGGACGCTCGACGGCACCGCGCACGCCGAGGTGGGGGAGCGGTGAGCGCGCACGCGATGGTCACCGCCCTCCTCGCCGGGACCGGTAGCGGGGACGAGGACTGGCTCGCCCGTGTGCCCGGCCGACTCGACACCTTCCTGTCCGGGCTGCCCGGCCCCCTGCGCGCCGGAGTGCGGGCCGCCTTCGGGGCAGTCGACGTCTACGCCGTGGCGCACAGCGGACGCCCCCTGGCCGCCCTCACCCCCGACGAGCGGGAGGCGGTGCTCGGCTCCCTCACGGCACGCCCGGCACTCCTGCCGCTGCTCGACCTGCTCAAGGTCCCCGTCCTGCTCGCCGCCGGCACCGAGCGGACCCCCGTCAGCCCGGCACCCCCCGCTCCGGACGATCCGCCCCTGGACTGCGTACCGGCCGAGCAGTGGCCCGACCGTGCCACGGCCGACGCCGTCGTCGTGGGATCCGGCGCCGGGGGAGCCATGGCGGCCCGCACCCTCGCCCGCGCCGGACTGGACGTCGTGGTGCTGGAGGAGGGCGCGCACCACGGCACGGCCTCCTTCCGCCGCCGCGCCCCGCTGGAGCGCTTCAGCGACCTGTACCGGGACGGCGGGGCCACCGTGGCCCTCGGCAACCCGCCGCTCCTGCTGCCCGTCGGACGAGCCGTCGGCGGGACCACCGTCGTCAACTCCGGCACCTGCTACCGCACTCCCGACCACGTTCTGCGGCGCTGGAGCGAGCGGTACGGCTTCGCTCTCGCCGACGGCCTCGCGGCCCGGCTGGACGAGGTCGAACGCACCCTGCGCGTCGCCACCCAGCCGCTCGACGTGCTCGGCGCCAACGGCCTGCTCGCGCTCGCCGGTGCCGAGCGGCTCGGCTGGCGGGCCGGCCCGCTGCGCCGCAACGCCCCGGGCTGCAAGGGCTCCTGCCAGTGCGTCGTGGGCTGCCCCACGGGCGCCAAGCAGAGCGTGCAGCTGTCCGTCCTGCCCGAGGCGTGCGCCCGGGGAACCCGAATCGTCACCGGCGCACGGGTGACGCGGATCCTCGTCGACCACGAGCGCCCCGGAACACCCCGGGCCGCCGGGGTCAGGGCGCGACGGGCCGACGGCAGCGAGCTGGAGATCCTCGGCCCGCTCGTCGTCACCGCGGCGGGCGCGCTGCAGACCCCGCAGCTGCTGCGCCGCTCGGGCCTGGGCCGACACCCGCGCCTCGGCCGTAACCTCAGCGTGCACCCGGCCACCAGCATGGCCGGCCGCTTCGGGCCGCCGGTCACGTCCTGGACGGGCGTCCTGCAGAGCGCGGCGGTCGAGGAGCTGCACCACCAGGGCATCCTGATCGAGGCGACGGCGAGCCCGCCCGGCATGAGCAGCTTCGTGCTGCCCGGTCTGGGACGCGCCCTGCGCCGGGAACTGGAGGGCGCCGACCGGCTCGCGGTCCTCGGCGCCATGATCGCCGACCGTCCCTCGGGCCGCGTCCTGGGCCGGGGGCGCACCCTCGTCCGCTACGACCTGGACCCCCGCGACGGGCACCGGCTGATGACGGCCGTACGGGCCATGGGGCGGATCCTCTTCGCCGCCGGAGCCGAGGAGGTCCTCACCGGCGTCCCGCGCGCACCCCGCGCCCGCACCCTCGCCGAGCTGGACACGCTGCTCGCCGGTCTCGGCCCGCGCGACCTGCACCTGTCGGCCTTCCACCCGACCGGCACGGCCGCCGCGGGCGGCGACCCGCAACGCGCCCCGGCCGGCCCCGAAGGCCGGCTGCGCGGGGTGCGCGGAGTCCTGATCGCGGACGCCTCCGTGCTGCCCGGATGCCCGGAGGTCAACCCCCAGCTGAGCATCATGGCGGCGGCGCTGGCCATCTGCGAGAGCCACCTCGGCGGGGACCGACGCCGGTTCGCGGGCGCCGGCTGAACCGGCGGTGACGTACGCCCGCGCGGGCTCCCCGGCCGGGGCCGGTCCGCGCGGGCTACCCCGCCCGGGACCGCAGGAGACGGGCGAGCACCGAGGCATGGCTGCGCTCGGGGGACTTGGCGGAGGTGAGCAGCGTCACCGCCCCCTCGGCGGCCACCGTCGCGAGGCGATCGAGGAGGACGACCGCCTCGGGGGCGGCCAGCTCCGCCTCGTAACGCTCGGCGAACTCCTCGAACGAGCCCTCACCCGCGTGATACCACCGGCGCAGCCCGGTCGAGGGCGTGAGCGCCTTGGGCCACTCGTCCACGTGCGCCGCGTCCTTGGCGAGACCGCGCGGCCACAGCCGGTCGACCAGGACCCGCAGGCCGTCGTCGGGCTCCGGCGCCTCGTAGATCCGGCGCACTCGCACACCCACGGACCACGCCCCTTCCCCGGCGCACGGACAACCCGTCCCCCGGCTCCCGCGGGACTCCCGAGAGCCGATCGCGCACGATCCCGCGAGCCTACTGCGACGGACCGGGCCCGGCGGACGGCGACTCGCGTGCGCAGACCTCGGCCGCGGTGATCCGAGCCGAACGTGGTCGACTTGACCTGAACAAGGGGGAATCCACGCCCCCGGCGCCCCTAGTCTGTCGGCCAGCCGAAGATCAGCCACCCCCCCTCTTGGAGCAACCGTGACGCCTCCCAGCCGACAGCCCGCACGCCGCCGGACCGCCGGGCTCCGCCGCGAGGCGGTCCTCGCCACCGTGCCCGTCGCCGTGGCGGCACTCCTCGCCACCGCCGGACCCGCGGCGGCGGGCACCACCGGCGCGGCCGGCGTCGGCGACCCCTACTTCCCGCTCAGCGGCAACGGCGGCTACCACGTCGGCCACTACGACCTGAGCCTGCGGTACGACACCACGAGCCGCCGACTCGACGGCAAGGCCGTCCTCACCGCCCGCGCGAGCCACCGGCTCACCCGCTTCGACCTCGATTTGAACGGCCTGAAGGTCACCTCGGTCACCGTCGACCGCGGCGCGGCCGCCTTCCGCCGCACCGGCCAGGAACTCGTCGTCACCCCCCGCCACGCCCTGCGCGCGGGCCGTGAGTTCCGGGTCGCCGTCGCCTACCACGGCACCCCGAAACCGGTCACCGACCCGGACGGCTCGGCGGACGGCTGGATCCCCACCGACGACGGCGCCTTCGTCGCGGGGGAACCGCAGGGCGCGATGACCTGGTTCCCGGCCAACGGCCACCCCAAGGACAAGTCGACGTACGACTTCACCATCACCGTGCCCAAGGGCCGCACCGCCGTCGCCAACGGCGTGCTGCTCGGCCGGCACACCGCGCACGGGCGCACCACGTTCCGCTGGCGGGAGACCCAGCCCATGGCCGCCTACCTCGCCACCGCGACCGTCGGCGATTTCAAGGTCGAGCGGTACACCACCCGCGACGGCGTCCAGGTCTACAACGCCGTCGACCCGAGGGAGGCCCGGGCCGCCGCGCCGGTGCTGAAGAAGCTGCCCTCCGTCCTCGCCTGGGAGAGCAAGCTGTTCGGTCCGTACCCGTTCCGGGCGGCCGGCGCGATCGTCGACCACGCCCCGGACGTCGGTTACGCGCTGGAGACGCAGACCCGCCCCGTGTACGACTCCGCGCCCGACACCGGCACGCTCGTCCACGAGAGCGCCCACCAGTGGTTCGGCGACTCCGTCTCGCTGACCGCCTGGAAGGACATCTGGCTCAACGAGGGCTTCGCCACCTACGCCGAGTGGCTGTACGCCGAACAGCACGGCGGCGACAGCGCCCAGAAGACCTTCGACGCCCTCTACGCCCGCCCGGCGGGCGACGAGCTGTGGGCCTACCCGGCGGGCGACCCGGGCAACGGCGAGAACATCTTCGGCACGCCCGTCTACGCCCGCGGCGCCATGACCCTGCACGAGCTGCGCCGGGCCGTCGGCGACCGCGACTTCTTCCGGATCCTGCGCGCCTGGGCCACCGGGCACCGGGGTGGACACGGGACGACCGCCGAGTTCGTGCGGCTGGCCGAACGGCAGTCGGGCAAGCGGCTGGACGGCCTGTTCCACACCTGGCTGTACACGAAGGGCAAGCCGGACAAGGTCTGAACCTGACCGGTTCCAAACAACTGTCGGCCAGGGTCGACACATGATCAGACGCAGAACCGTGGTCGCCCTCCTCGCCTCCCCGCCGCCGCTCACCGGCTGCGGCGGCGCAGGCGCGGCGGCCGGACGCCGGGCGGCGCCCACGGCCGCCGCCCGCCCGGCGCCCGGGCCCGCGCCCGCCTCCGGGACGGCGGCCGAGCGGGCGCCACAGGGCACCCGGGGCGGCAGGGGCGCACAGGGCCTACCCCGTATACCCGGCCTCGGACCGAAGCGGGCGGCGGCGATACCGGAGCGCTGCCGCCAGGCCGTCGTCGTCACCGGCCGGGGGAAGAACTCCCCGCTCTCCACGGTCGTCCTGTGTGCGGATGCGGCAGGCTCTGGGGAACCTGGTCTCCAACGCCCTGCGGCACACCCCCGCCGGCGACACCGTCACGCTCACCGCCCGCCGGGGCCCCGACGACGTCGTCCTCACCGTCGCCGACACCGGCTCGGGCATCGCGCCCGGGGATCTGCCGCACGTCTTCGACCGGTTCTGGCGGGCGGAGAAGTCCCGCAGCCGCCGCAGCGGAGGCAGCGGCCTCGGGCTGCCGATCGTCCGTCATCTGGTCGCCGCCCACGGCGGTACGGCCGAGGCCACCGGCGAACCGGGAGCGGGCGCGGTGTTCGTCCTGCGGCTGCCGCCCGGCCGGCCGCCGTGCGAGGAGACCTGAGGGCCGGGCGGCGGCGGGCCCGGAGCCGGTAGTCGTCGCGTACGGCCGGGTCACCCGGAGCGGGGGCGGGAGCGGGCCCGGCGCCGCAGCGCACGGCGCTCCAACTCGGTGGTGCCGCCCCAGACACCGATGCTCTGGCCCGTCTCCAGCGCCCAGTCGAGGCACTGTTCCCGGACCGGGCAGTGCCCGCACACCGCCTTCGCCTGCTGCGCCTGCACCTGGGCGGGCCCGGTGGTGCCGATCGGGAAGAAGAGATCGGGGTCCTCATGACGGCACTCGGCATGCTCGCGCCAGTTCTCCATCGAAGTCTCCTGGAATCGGTTCGACGTCGTGCGTCCTGTCACATCGTTCTCGGCTTCGGGTGACCGACGAGGGCGGTGTGAAACGGCACAGCCGTCACCGGTTCGGCCGATGTCCACGATTCGGACACCTGACACACAGTCAGGCGAGGCGAAGCGGGCCCGAGCTACGGGGGGAGCGAGCGCCGGTGGCCGGCGGGCGCGGCGCCGAGGCCGAAGGGCCGCGGTCACCATGCCGGCGTTGGGCGCCACGCTCGTCGCCGGACCCCGGGACAACCCGTTCGAGGTGCGCGGCGGTTCCTGCGATAGTTAGGTTCGCGAAGCGAAAAGATGTAATGAGCAACATATAACGAGCGACCAGGACACCCGTGGACACGAGCGAGAGCAGCAACACCGAGACCGGCACCGGCGTACCGGCGGTGGAGGACCCGCCGCGGCGCGGCTGGCGCCGCTGGGCGATGGACACCCGCCCGCTGCGCATCCCCGCCTACCGGCGGCTGTGGTCGTCGACGATCGTCACGTCCGTGGGCAGTCAGCTCACGGCCGTCGCCGTACCCAAGCAGATCTACGACATCACGCACTCGTCGGCCTGGGTCGGCTACGCCAGCCTCGCCGGACTGGTGCCCATGGTGGCGTTCGCGCTGTGGGGCGGGGCGGTGGCGGACACCGTGGACCGCCGCAGGCTGCTGCTGGTCACCAACACCGGGATCGCGGTGACCTCGCTGCTGTTCTGGGCGCAGGCCGTCACCGGTCTCGGCTCGGTCGTCGTCCTGATGGCCCTGCTCGCCGTGCAGCAGGCGTTCTTCGGCCTCAACTCCCCGGCCCGCACCGCCTCCATCGCGCGCCTGGTCCCCGCCGAGCAGCTGCCCGCGGCCAACGCCCTCGGCTCCACGGTGATGCAGACCGGGCTGGTGATCGGCCCGCTGCTCGCCGGGGTGCTCATCCCGGTGATCGGGCTGCCCGAGCTGTATCTCGTCGACGCCGTGGCGCTGTGCGCGACCGTGTGGGCCGTCTTCCGGCTGCCCGCGCTGCCACCGCTCGGCGGCGTCGGGACCCGCCGGGCCGGGCTGCGCGAGATCTCCGCCGGATTCCGCTACATAGCCCGGCACAAGGTGCTGCTGTTGTCCTTCCTGGCCGACATCGTGGCCATGGTGTTCGGCATGCCCCGCGCGCTCTTCCCGCAGCTCGCCGCGGAGACGTACCACGCGTGGGGCGAGGGGCTCGCGCTCGGCGTGCTGTTCGCCGGCATCCCCGTCGGCGCGGTGCTCGGCGGCGTGTTCTCCGGTGTGTTCTCCCGGGCCCGCCGGCATGGCTGGATGGTCATCGGAGCGGTCGTCGGCTGGGGCGCCGCCGTCGTCGGGTTCGCACTGAGCGGCAACCTGTGGGTGGCGCTGGTCTTCCTCGCCGCTGCCGGTGTCGCGGACATGGTCTCGATGGTGTTCCGGGGCGCGATCCTGCTGTCCGCCGCGACCGACGAGATGCGGGGGCGGATGCAGGGGGTGTTCACGGTCGTCGTCGCGGGCGGTCCGCGCCTGGCCGACGTGCTGCACGGCACCGCCGGCTCGGTCTTCGGCCCGAGGGCCGCCGTGGCGGGCGGCGGCGCCCTGGTCATCGTGGTGATGCTGGCCCTGGCCTGCGCGGTCCCGGCTCTGCGCCGGTACCGGATCTGACGGGCGCCGCCCCGGCAGGCCCCGGAAGGTGCCGTGCCGGGACGGCTACCCCTAGATCGGGCCGCCGCGTCGCCGGGTCGCGTACTGGTCCATCAGCTTGCCGCGGGTCGTCTCCAGGCGGCTGGCGAGGATCTCGGCCACCGTCCGGACCAGGGAGAGGCCGAGCAGCGGGTCCTCCACGCACAGCGCGAGCACCGAGGGTCCGTCGAACTCGTAGGCGCGCACATTGCTGAAGGCCACCGCTCCGAAGTCCCACCGGTAGGGCGGGAACAGCCAGGACCAGCCGAGCAGGTCGCCCGCGCCCAGACTGGCCACGGTCACCCGCTGCCGGGTGGTGACCTGCTGGTCCAGGTGGACCGCGCCCGAGCGGATCACCCAGAACCGGTCGGCCGTGCCGCCCGCCTCGAAGATGCGGGTGTCCTCCGGGAAGGAGGTCTCCTTGGCCAGCTCCATCAGGCGCTCGCGCTGCGCCTGGGGGAGGGCGGTGAGCAGTTTGATCGCTTTGGTCATGGCGCGGGGCTCCTCGCCGGCGGCGGGTTCGGATGCTGTGCTCAAGCCCATTTCAGCCGCTGCCGACGCCCCGGGCACCTCGAAGGGCGCGGGTCCCCCTCTCCGGCCGGTTGCGGAGACAGGAAAAAGCCCTGGCTGGACGGGGGAGACCAGCCAGGGCCGCATAGGGGTGACGCCGGGAGTGGGGGCGCGCGGTCGAAGTCCGCACGGCCCCGGTCAACTCCGGGCATCACGTATGAATGAACGATAAACCATCTGGCGCGTTTTCGCGTAATCGGATGCTAGTCAGGTGCCCCCTTGCGTCGCCGTCGCCGTCACCGGCGGGCCGCCCGGCCGGACGATCTCCTCCAGCACGCACAGCACCGCCTCGTACGCCCGCGCTCGGTCCGCCGCCTCCCGCGCGCCGTCCGGATCCGTCGCCGTCAGGCTCTGCGCCCGCTCGCGCCAGGCCCGCTCCTCATCGGCCGCGCGCTGCCGGCCCCGCTGGATCCGCCGCAACAATTCGTCCGCGTCCACGACATCGCTCATGACATCCGGGTACCCGGCAGACACGCGGTGATGGCACCGGCGCCCCGTGTTCGCCCCCGGCGTTTGGGGGCGCCTCCGGCGGGTCAGCCGGACCGGGGACGACCCGGTCGAACCAGGACCAGCCGAGGGAGGAACGGATGCGCGACGAGCCCCGGACCAGCTCCTCCGCACTGCGGGAGCCGTACCGCCCACTACCCGGCCGGCCGGCCGACGCCCGCAGAGCGGTCCAGCGCAAGGTCACCGAGCGGTGCGGGGCACGCGCCCTCGCCTGCGGCCCCGACGCCATGGCGGACGCCTTGCTGGTCGCCTCGGAACTGGCCACCAACGCCGTGCTGCACGGCGGCGGGATCACCGGATTCGACGTCGACGTGGACTCCGGCGGCGTCCGGGTGTCCGTCAGCGACGGCAGCGACGACGTGCCGGTGGCCGCCGCGCCCGTGGACGAACGCGACCGCTTCCTGCCCGGCGGACGCGGCTGGCCCCTGGTATGCCGGCTGGCCCGGGACGTCCGGGTGGCGGAGCTGCCCCGCGGCGGAAAGCGGATCACGGCCGTCGTGCCGCTCGGCTGAGGCGGTCCACGACGTCTGCGCCGAGGCGGTTCCCTCACATCCCGGACCGAAGCGGTTTGTGAAGTTCCGTCCGGCGGCGTTTGCCATCAGGGGGCGGGGGCAGACGGAATCTCGTGCTTCGGACCGGAGGCGCGCGGCCGACGGGGAACAGAACCGCTGCCTGGGCCCCCCACCGGGCGGGACCGGGTGGTTCACCCGCGGCTGACCCTGACACCACCGTTCGGGCCAGGACCCGGAGATCCGGTTCCCACCGTGCCCTGAAACCACGTTCAGGAGCGATTCCGCATGCTGACCGACATGTCGACAAGCCGTCCCGGCACGCCCGCGACGCCCGCCGCCGCGGCGACCGCCCGGCGCACCCACGACGACACCCCCGAGACCGCCGAACTGTTCTCCCGGCTCACGGAACTCGAGGACGGTCCCGAGCGGGACGCCGCACGCGACGAACTCGTCAGCGCCTGGCTGCCCATGGCCCACCGGATCGCCGGCCGCTTCCGCGACCGCGGCGAGTCCGTCGAGGATCTGCGCCAGGTGGCCGCGCTCGGGCTGGTGAAGGCCATCGACCGGTTCGACCCCTCGCGAGGGGCGTTCGAGAGTTACGCCGTCCCGACCATCACCGGAGAGGTCAAGCGCCACTTCCGCGACCGGATGTGGGCCCTGCGGGTGCCGCGCCGGGTGCAGGAGCTGCGCAACCGGGTGCGGGTGGCCCGCCGGGAACTGACCCAGAACCCCGGCAGCCCCGAGCCCACCGTGGCCGCCGTCGCCGAGCACACCGGGCTCAGCGAGGAGGAGGTGTCCGCCGGCCTGGAGGCACTGGAGAGTTTCAGCACCCTCTCCCTGGACGCCGAACTCTCCACCCAGGACGACGGCTACAGCCTCGCCGACACCCTCGGCTCGGCGGACGCCTCCTTCGACGTCGTCGTCGACCGCGAGGCCGCCAAGGACGGACTGCGCCGGCTGCCCGAGCGGGAACGGGCGATCCTGTACATGCGCTTCTTCGAGGACATGACGCAGAGCCGGATCGCCGACCAGCTCGGCATCTCCCAGATGCACGTCTCGCGGCTCATCAGCCGCAGCTGCGCCCGCGTCCGCGCCGAGGCGATGGGCCGCCGCCCGGACGGGTGCGTATGAGACATGCGCGCTCCCGGCATCACTTCTGCTTCGGCTGTACCGCCGCCGTGCCGGCCCCCAGCGGGCGCGCCAGACCCGATACCGCCTCGTCCAGACGCTGCAGATGGCGCAGCACCCGGTCGGTCACCCGCCCGTAGCGCGGGGTACGCAGAGTTCCCGGCTCCAGCATCGAGGCGATGCTGGGGCCGGTCTCGATCTCGGACCGCGACCGCGGATCGCGGACGTGCGCGGCGATCGCCTCGATGTTGTGCAGGATCCGCCCGCACGCCCCGCGCAGCCGGGGATCCGCCGCGATCGCCGGGTGCGTCGGCAGCAGCTCCGCCGTGGCGGCCAGCGAACGCGCGTGATACGCGCAGGTCTCCAGCAGCGCCACCACATACCGGGCGGTGTCCCGGCGGGAGCGCAGCGGAGTGATCGGATGGGTCAGCGGCTGGGTGGCCGCGCGCAGGTCGGCCAGCGCCTGGTCCAGCTCGCGCGCCCGCTCCACCAGTCCGGCACCCGACCCGCCGCTCAACTGCTCCACCGCGGCGCGGGTGACGTCGGCGAGCCGCTCCAGCACCTCGACCAGCAGCTCGTTCGTGCGCCGGTCGGTGTTGATCGGCAGCACCAGCGCCGCCGCGATCACCCCGCAGGCCGCGCCCAGCGCCGTCTCCTCCACCCGCAGCACCAGCACCGCCGCCGTGTAGGTGTTCAGCAGCGTGTACAGCAGCCCCAGCATCGCCGTGACGAAGAACGACATCAGCGTGTACGACAGCGGCGCCGTGTAGAACATCGCGAACACGAACAGCAGCACCAGCCCGAACGCCGTCCACGTGTGGTGCCCGACCAGCCCGGCGAGCCCGATGCCGGCCACCACGCCGAGGACCGTGCCCACCAGCCGCCGGTAGCCCTTCACCAGGATCTCGCCGGTGGAGGCGGTGTTGATGAAAACGATCCAGCAGGTCAGCACCGCCCAGTACCAGCGCTGGCTGGACAGCAGCTCGCCGCCGGCGATGGCCAGCGAGGAGCCGACGGCCACCTGCACAGCCGCCCGGGTGGTGGGCCGCTTCAGGCCGGTCGGCCCCACCTCCTCGCGCTCGCTCTCCTCGCTGACCTCGATCGCGACGTCCTCGGCGTCCAGCTCCTCCCGGGAGCGGGCCGTCGCCGGGCTGTCGTCGGACTCGTCCTGCGGCCCCTCCAGCGCGGTGCGCAGCCCGAGGACGGCCCTGGCCGTCTCGCCCAGGCCACGGAAGACGTCCTGCGCGGCCGGGGAGGCGTCCGGCAGGTTCTCCTCCTCCCGGTAGCCCAGCAGCCGGTTGCGCACCTGCGCCAGAGCCGTCCCCGACGCCTCACCGAGCGGCCGCTGCACCAGCAGCCGCAGCGCCTCCAGATCGCGGCGCAGTACGGCGCTCGCCTCGTCCCGCACCGGCAGCCGGCCGCCCGACGGCAGGGCGGCACCCGGCAGGTGCAGGGTGAGGGTGTCGGTCCGTTCGGCGCTGCGCGCGGTGAGCAGCAGCAGCCCCAGCCGCTCGGCGGCTATCTCGGCGTCCGCGATGCGGCGCTGCAACTGCCGTGCCGTCGCCTCGTCGGAGGTGCCGTCCTCCAGCCGGCCCTGGATCATCAGCGCCGTCTCGTGCAGCCGGGCGGTGCGGGTGCGCAGGTCCTCCAGGACCTTGTCCACCTCGCCCGGACCGGCGTCCAGCAGGTCGATCTGACTGGCGATCAACTGCCCCAGCCGGGCCCGGAAGGCCCGCCGCAGCCGGTCCAGCGTGCCGGCCGGGGTCTCGGGCAACAGCACGAAACGCACGAGGGCGCTGCAGCCGAACGCCACGCCGATCACGCCGTACAGGGCGGCCAGTGTGGACGTGGTCGCGTGCACGAACAGGGAGAGGAAGTAGACCTGGAAGCCGATCAGGCCGAGTGCCGTCCCGCGGTCGCCGAACCGGCGCCCGTAGACGGCACAGAAGATGAGGGCGACGAAGAACAGGTCGCCCCCCACGATTTGTTGGTTCAGCAGGGCGCCGAGGGATACCGAGGCGAGCGCCACGACCAGACCCAGCGCGAGGGTGACGGCCTGCGCCGAACGCTGCTTCTCCCGGATGGCGAAGGTCGACACCATCGCCGCGATGGCGCCGGCGACCAGCTGGGGCACCGGGACCCGCAGCAGCCCCAGCACCGCCAGCGTCAGGGCGATGGCCGCGACCGTCCGCAGCCCCGCGGTGAGTCTGAGCAGACCCGGATCGGACGCGGCGAGCCGGTCCCATATGCGTGCCCAACCCGACCGAACCGCTTGCCTCACGCCGCCGCGCTCTCTCTCCCGTACCGAAAATCGATCTTTGACCCAGCATCGCACGAGGACGCGGTCACCGGCTCCGGGCCGGGGCCCCGGGCGCGGGGAAGGCCGCCGATCCGTGCACCCGGATCGGCGGCCTCCCGGTGGTCCACCCCGTGTCAGCCCGTCACGGGGCGGTCGCCGGCCTTGCCCTCGACCAGCTCGCGCACCTGGTCCGGCGTCAGATACGAGTCGGTGTACTCGAAGTCCTTCAGCCGCGCGGGCTTGCGGGCCTGGAAGCCGGTGCGCACGAAATCGTCACCCGCGACCGCGTTCAGCAGCCAGTTGGTCATCACCCGGGTCTTGGCCACGTTGGTGCGCAGCGCCGACCAGTGGTAGCCGCGCGCCACCGCCTGCGCCGGCAGCCCGCGCAGCTCGATGCCCAGCGGCTTGGACACCGCGTCCTTGCCGCCGAGGTCGACGACCAGGCCGAGGTCCTTGTGCACATACGGTTGCATCGTTTGGCCCCGCAGGGTCGCGATGACGTTGTCGGCGACCTTCGTGCCCTGGCGCATGGCGTGCTGGGCGGTGGGCGGGCAGATCGCGCCCGGCTGCTCCTTGGCCTCGTCGGGCACGGCGGCCGCGTCCCCGAGCGCGAACACCCCGTCGTGGCCCGGCAGGCACATCTCCGCGGTGACCGCCAGCCGCCCGCGCACCGTCTCCGCGCCCAGCGTGGCGATCAGGGGGCTGGCGACCACGCCCGCCGTCCAGATCAGGGTGTGCGTCGGCACCACCCGGCCGTCGGTGAAGGTGACCTCCTCCGCCCCGGCCTTGGCGATGGACACGCCCAGCGAGACGTCGATGCCGCGCCGCTTGAGGATCTCCTGCGCGCTGCGGCCGAGCTTGTCGCCCAGTTCCGGCATGAGCTTGGGCGCGATGTCGATCAGGTGCCACTTGATCAGGCCCGGGTCCAGACGCGGGTAGCGCCGCACGGCCGCGTGCGTCAGACGCTGCAGACAGGCCGCCGTCTCGGTGCCGGCGTACCCACCGCCGACCACCACGAACTGCAGCCGCGCCGCCCGCTCGGCCGGGTCGTCGCTGGCGTCGGCGAGGTCGAGCTGGGAGATGACGTGGTCGCGGATGTAGGCGGCCTCGGCGAGCGTCTTCATCCCGAAGGCGTAGTCGGTCAGTCCCGGGATGTCGAAGGTGCGGGTGACGCTGCCCGGCGCCAGCACGATGTAGTCGTAGGGCTCGTTGACGATCTTGTCGGTGATGGTGCGCACCACGCACACCTTGGCCTTCACGTCCACCCCGATAGCGCCGCCCGGGATGATCCGGGTGCGGTACTTCTTGCTGCGGCGCAGGGAAATGGCGATCGACTGCGGCGTGAGCACGCCGGAGGCGACCTGGGGCAGCAGCGGAAGGTAGAGCTGGTAGGCGAACGGCGTCACCAGGGTGACGTCGGCTTCGTCGGGGGCGAGTTTCCGCTCCAGGCGGCGGACGCACTCGACTCCGGCGAAGCCTGCGCCAACCACCAGGATCCTGGGTCGTGTCACGGTGTTCATCCCTTTCTGCGGCTCCAGGCGGTCCGACCGGACGCCGTTCGCCTGCCCCGGATCGCTGCGCACCAGATCCGATCCCACCGCTACCCGAGCCGTTCCGCGAGCCGGGTGCGGCAGCCAGACGAACGCGTGGGCACTCACATGCCCCCACTCCCGGTGGAGTAACCGGATGCCGCGCAGATATACGTGGCACCCGCGCGGGAGCCGGCCCCCGCGCCTGGTGTCACCCGCACGGCGTCACCAGGGCAGGAACACATGGATGTCCTTGCCCCGGTCGTGCACGACGACGCTGACCTGGCTGCACAGTGTGTGCACCAGGTGCCAGCCGATCCCGCCACCGCCCGTGCGGGGGTGGAAGGGACGGGGCTCGGGCTTGGTCGTGTTCGTGTCGCGCATCGTCACGTGCACCCCGTCGAAGGTGCGGCGCATCCGCAGCGCGAACGGCCCCGGCGCGTACTGGATCACGTTCGCGGCCAGCTCGGTCACGACCAGCAGGATGTCGTCCCAGTACTCGTGCGCGTCCGGTGGCGCCTGCCTGGCCAGGGCGCACAGGAAGTCCTCCGCGGCCAGCCGCGCCTCCGTGACGTTGCGCAGTTCACCCGCGAAGGAGAACGTACGCTCGTACTTCTCCTCCGAGGGTGGTGTGTCGTCCCAACGCGGCTCCGTCGCCATCTCGCATTCCCCGGTCCCGGCCGGAGGAGGGGCCTTACGGCCTCTCCGACCAGGACGGTCGTCGTTGCTGATCTCTCTGCCAGTGGCGGGTTCCCCCAGTCGCGCAGGCTATCCGCCCCACACCCGCGCAGGTCCACGTGGGCGCGCCCCTCAGCGGAACACATCGTCCGGCTCGTCCCAGTCCACCGGCTCCCGCGGCCCCCGCGGGGGCCGGGAACGCGCCTCGTACATCGCCTCGATCTCCGCGGCGTAATGCCGCACGATCGCGTCACGACGCAGCTTCAGAGAGGGGGTGAGCAGTCCGTTGTCCGCTGCGAACGGTTCCGGCAGCACACGGTAGACCCGGATCGACTCCGCACGGGACACGGCGCTGTTGGCCGACGCCACGGCCCGGGACAGCTCCTCGCGCAGCGCGTTGTCCTCGCGGCTCTCGCGGGCCTTCGGGTCGCCCGGCAGTGCGAGGGCGGCCCGCCAGTGGGCGAGGAACTCCGGGTCCAGGGTGATCAAGGCGCCCACGCACGGCCGGTCGTCCCCGATCACCACCGCCTGATGCACCAGGGGATGCATACGCAGCCGCTGCTCCAGCGGGGCCGGCGCCACGCTCCTGCCGCCGTTGGTGACGATGATGTCCTTCTTGCGCCCGGTGATCGTCAGATAGCCCTCGGAGTCCAGCCGCCCGATGTCCCCGGTGGACAGCCAGCCGCCGCGCAGCGCGGCCCGGCTCGCCGCCTCGTCGCCGACGTACCCCTGGAACACCGACGGTCCGCGCAGCAGGATCTCCCCGTCGTCGGCCACCTGGACCTCGGTGCCCGGCAGCGGCCGGCCCACGGTCCCGGACTTCTCCCGGCCGAGCGGCTGCATGGTGATCCCGCCGGAGCACTCGGTGAGTCCGTACCCGTCGTGGAGATAGACGCCGATGCCCTCGAAGAAGAGGGACAGCTCCCGGTTCAGCGAGGAACCGCCCGACGTGCCGCGCAGGGCACGTCCGCCGAGCGTGGCGCGCAGCCTGCGGTACACCGTCCGCTCGTACAGCGCGTGCTGGACCCTCAGCTCGAACCCGGGGCCCGTTCCGCCGCCCAGCCGGCGCCGCTCCTCGGCCGCGGCGAAGTCCCGCGCCGTCTGCGCGGCCCGCTCGAACAGGGCACCCCGGCCCGCCTGTTCGGCGGCGCGCAGGAAATTCTTGTACAGCTTCTCGAACACCGACGGCACCCCGTACAGATACGTCGGCCGGAAGCTGGTCAGCGCGGATGCCAGCGCGTCCCCGGACGGCTCCGGCTCGTGCGCCATCAGGACACCGCCGCGCACACACATCAGCATGATCATCAGGCCGTAGACGTGGGAGAACGGCAAAAAGGCCAGAACCCGGGGCTGTTCGCCCGGCGCCGCCGCCGTGTGGGCCCAGCCGGCCAGCATCGTGTCGCAGGGGTAGGCGAGTCCGCGGTGGCTGAGCGCGCACCCGAGGGGGCGGCCCGTGGTGCCGGAGGTGTAGACGACCGCCGCCGTGGCGTCCGGCAGCACGATCCGGCGCAGCGACTCCACGGTGGTGTACGGCACCGACGCGCCCCGTCGGACGAGTTCACGCACCGCGCCCCCGTCGAGCTGCCACACGTGCCGCAGCCGGGGCAGCCTGTCGCACACGGTGCCGACGGTCATGATGCCCTGCTCGTCCTCCACGGCCACGGCCACACAGCCGGCGTCCCGCAGGATCCACTCGACCTGGTCGCGCGAGGAGTTCGGATGGATCGGCACCACCTCGGCGGCCACGGCCCACAGCGCGTGGCTGAACACGGTCCACTCGTAGCGGGTACGGGCCATCAGGGCCACCCGGTTGCCGGGCGAGATCCCGGCGGCGATCAGCCCCTTGGCCAGGTCCACCACCTGCGCGCACACCTCTCCGGCCGTCACCTCCTCCCATCCGGCGGCGGTGTCCGTGCGGCGCGCGAGGAGCGGCAGGGCCGGATCCCGGTCCGCGGTCGTGAAGAGGCTGTCGGCGAGGCCGCCGCTGAGCGGCGGGGCGACGACCGGAGCGAGGGCGGTGTCCCGCATACGCTGCTCCCGTGGTGTACGGAGGGTCACGCCGCCGAACGGCTCGGTATCGGCGGTGCTCGAATGTAGCCCAGGCGAGCGCGTCGGGTGCCGGGAACGCGGAAGTCGTGATCGGCGGGTGACGCGGGCGCATCCGGGGGACTCGGGGGGCATGAGCTATGTGAACCCCGATCCGGAACCCGAGCGCACCACCGGCCTCGAACCGGGCGGCGGTGTCCCGCCCGGTGAGACCCCACCCGCCGAGAGCAGCATGCCCGAGGCGGGGCCGCGGGAGACCGCGACCAAGGGCTGGGCCAAGGCGCCGCTGACGCTGATCCTCGTCCTCGTCGCCCTGGTCGCCGCGTTCTTCCTGGTGTACGCCCTGGTACTGATCCTCTGACCGGCCCGCTCAGCCCTGGGTGAGCCGCAGACAGGCGGTGACGACGTCCCGCAGGCTGTCCGTGCGCTCCAGCAGTCGGCGCTGCTCGCGCGCGCCGTTGCCCGTGCGCAGCAGGTCGGTCACACCGCGCTCCGCGCGGTCCGCGTCACCGCTGTCGGCGAGCGCGTGCGCGGTGTACTCCAGCAGCGAGCGCAGCACCCGCTCGGCGGGTGCCGGGCGCAGGGTCGCCGGGTCGAGCAGCTCCCCCTCCAGCCCGAACCGGGCCGCCTGCCAGTCGCCAAGCCGGAGCAGGCTCACGCTGTGACCGGGCGCCGGCCGGCCCGCCCGCCAGTCCCGCGCGGCCGTCTCCACCAGGGCGCGGCAGAGCGTCGCGATCAACGCGGCGGTGTCCGCGCGCAGACACACGTCCGCCACCCGGATCTCCACCGTCGGATAGCTGGCGGACAGCCGTGCGTCGAAGTAGGTCATCCCCTCGTCCAGGATGGCGCCGGTGGCGACCATCTCGGCCACCGTACGGTGGTACCGCTCGGCGGACCCGAACGTTTCCGTCGGGCCGGCCGAGGGCCAGCGGTTCCACACCCGGCTGCGGTAGCTGGCGTACCCGGTGTCCTGGCCCTGCCAGAACGGCGAGTTCGCACTGATCGCGCGCAGCACCGCCAGCCACGGACGGATCCGGTCGAGGACCGCGACGCCCTCCTCGTCCGACTCCACCGACACATGGACATGGCAGCCGCACACCAGCTGCTCCCAGGTCGGGACGCCGTACCGCTCGGCCAGCCACCGGTAGCGGTCATTCACGCTGAGGGAGGGGCTGACCGGCAGGGGCGAGGAGGCCAGCGCGGCGACCGCGCACCCGATCTCCCCGGCGTGCCGGGCCGCCTCCTTGCGGATGCGCACGATCTCATCGCCGAGGTCGGCCATGTCCGACTGCGGATGCGTGGCGAACTCCAGCATCTGCCCGAACAGTTCCTTCTCGAAGACGTCCTGGCCGGGATCGTCCAGGGCGGCCCGGGCCAGCACGGCCGCCGCCAGCGCCTTCGGATCTCCGCTGTCCGGATCGACCAGAAGGAGTTCTTCCTCCACTCCGACGGTGCGCACCTGTTCGCCGCCCTTCCCTGTTCCGTGCCACGAGGGGCAGTCCGGGTCCGTTACGACCTCGACTGCCCCTCGTACGGCCGCCGACACCTGCGGGCGTCAGCGCCGTGGTGTCAGCCAGAGCGTGGCGAGCGGCGGGAGCGTGAGCCTCAGGCACCCGTCCGCCGGGATGAGGGGCCCCGCGGCGGTGACACCGCTGCCGCCGTAGCGGACGTCGTCGGTGTTCAGCTCCTCCTGCCAGGCGGGCACCCCCTCGGGCACCCACAGCCGGTAGTCGTCGCGGACGACGGGGGAGAAGTTCGACACCGCCAGCAGCGGGGACCCTTCGCGGTCGAAGCGCAGGAACGCGAAGACGTTGTCGTCGGCCGCGTCGCACAGCACCCACCGGAAGCCGCCGGGATCGGTGTCCCGCTGCCACAGCGCGGGCGTCGCCCGGTAGCGGCCATTCAGGTCCCGTACGAGCTGCTGGACACCCCGGTGGTCGCCCGCCGAGTGGTAGTCGTCGTCCAGCAGCCACCACTCCGGGCCGTGCGCCTCGGACCACTCCGCGCCCTGGGCGAACTCCTGCCCCATGAACAGCAGTTGCTTGCCGGGATGGGCCCACATGAAGCCGAGGTAGGCCCGGTGGGTGGCGCGCCGCTGCCACCAGTCGCCCGGCATCTTCGACACCAGTGCCTGCTTGCCGTGCACGACCTCGTCGTGGGAGATGGGCAGCAGGTAGTTCTCGCTGTACGCGTACACCATCGAGAACGTCATCTCGTTGTGGTGGTACTTGCGGTGCACCGGCTCCTTCTGCACGTACTCCAGCGAGTCGTGCATCCAGCCCATGTTCCACTTCAGCCCGAAGCCGAGGCCGCCGCCGTCCGTCGGCCGGGTCACCCCGTCCCACGCGGTGGACTCCTCGGCGATGGTCACCACGCCGGGGCAGCGCCGGTAGACGGTGGCGTTCATCTCCTGGAGGAAGGCGACCGCGTTCAGGTCCTCCCGGCCGCCGAAGACGTTCGGCTCCCACTGGCCGGAGTCCCGCGAGTAGTCCAGGTAGAGCATGGAGGCGACGGCGTCCACGCGCAGCCCGTCGATATGGAACTCCTCGCACCAGTACACGGCGTTGGCGACGAGGAAGTTGCGCACCTCGGTCCGCCCGTAGTCGAACTCGTAGGTGCCCCAGTCCGGGTGCTCGGCGCGCCGCCAGTCCCCGGGCTCGTACAGCGGTTCCCCGTCGAACCGGGCCAGCGCCCAGTCGTCCTTCGGGAAGTGCGCCGGCACCCAGTCCATGATCACGCCGATGCCGGCCCGGTGCAGCGCGTCCACCAGGTACTTGAAGTCGTCCGGGGAGCCCAGCCGTGGCGTGGGGGCGTAGTAGGAGGTGACCTGGTAGCCCCAGGAACCGCTGAACGGATGCCCTGCGACCGGCATCAGCTCCACGTGCGTGAAGCCCATCTCCGCGACGTACCCGGGCAGCTGCTCCGCCAGCTGACGGTAGTTCAGTCCCGGTCGCCACGAGGGCAGATGCACCTCGTAGACGGAGAACGGCGCCTCGTGCACGGCAGTCGCGCCGCGCCGGGCCATCCACGCCGCGTCGCCCCACTCGTACCGCGAGACCGCCACCACGGACGCCGTGTCCGGCGGCACCTCGGTGCGCCGCGCCATCGGGTCGGCCTTGAGGAACCGGTGGCCGTGGCGGGAGGTGATCTCGAACTTGTACCGGGCGCCCTCGCCGATCCCGGGCAGGAACAGCTCCCAGACGCCGGACGCGCCGAGCGAGCGCATCGGGTACTGCGTTCCGTCCCAGTAGGTGAACTCGCCCGCCACCCGCACCCCTTGGGCGTTCGGCGCCCACACGGTGAACCGGGTGCCGGCCACACCCTGATGCGTCATCGGCTCGGCACCGAGGGCCTGCCACAGCTGCTCGTGCCGGCCCTCCCGGACGAGGTGCAGGTCCAGCTCGCCGAGCGCGGGCAGGAAGCGGTACGGGTCGTGAACCTCCTGCTCGACGTCGTCGTAGGCCACCAGCAGCGTGTAGGGCGGGATCTCCGGGAAGGGCAGGACGGCCGCGAAGAGACCGCCGCCCTGCGAGCGCAGTGGATGGCGCGTGCCCCCGGCCACGACACTCACCGCACGGGCGTTCGGGCGCAGCGCCCGGAACAGCGTGCCGCCCGGGACGGGGTGGGCGCCCAGCAGGGCGTGCGGGTCGTGGTGCGTGCCGCCGAGCAGGCGGTCGCGGTCAGCGGGCTCCAGCGCCACGGCCGTGTCCGCGGCCTGGGCCGGCGGGGGTCCGGCGGCCTCGGGACGAGTGGTGTCACGCAGTGCCATGACGTCAGCCTCCCCAGACGGCGAGTCGTTTGATCGCCGCCATCGGAACCGGCAGCCAGTCGGGTCGGTGTCTCGCTTCGTACAGCACCTCGTAGACCGCCCTGTCCGTCTCGTGCGCGCGCAGCAGCGCGTGCTTCTTGCGTGGGTCCCAGCCCGCGCGGGCCGCGTAGCCCGCGCAGAAAGCCTCCCGGCAGCGGCGCGCCCACTCGGGTCGCCAGGGGCGACGCTGCCGGGCCGCGTAGTCGAAGGAGCGCAGCATCCCGGCCACGTCCCGCACCGGGGAGTGCGGGGCCCGCCGCTCGGCGAGCGGGCGGGACGGCTCGCCCTCGAAATCGATGACGAACCAGTCCCGGCCGGCCCGCAGCACCTGCCCGAGGTGCAGGTCGCCGTGGATGCGCTGGGCGGGTGGCCCGGTGTCGCACGTGGCGAGCGCCCCGAACGCGGCCCGCAGACCGGGCACGTAGGGCCGCAGTCCGGGGACGGCGTGCGCGGCAGCGTCCAGCCGTGCGCACATCGCGTCGGCGGTCCGGCCGTTCTCGCCCGGGTCGGCGGGCGGGAAGGACTCGGCCAGCGCCAGGTGCACCTCCGCCATGGCCCGGCCCAGCTCGCGGGCCTCCGCGGTGAAGTCGTCGCCGGCGGCGAGCGCCCGCAGCGCCAGCGTCCAGCCGTCGGTGGCGTCCGGCAGGAACGGCTGCAGTACACCGAGCGTGGCGGGTTGCGGCGCGGTCGTGCCGAACCAGGCCACCGGCGCGGGCACCCGGGTGCAGCCCCGCGCGGCCAGCGCGGCCGACACCTCCAGGTCCGGGTTGACGCCCGGCTGGATGCGTCGGAACAGCTTCAGGATGTACGCGTCGCCGTACACGATCGAGGAGTTGGACTGCTCGGCGTCCAGCAGCCGTGGCGGCAGCCCCCCGGGCAGGTGGGCGGCCGGGTCCGCCTCGAAGCGCAGCGGGCCCGCGGAGCCCGGCTGCCGCAGCCGCTCCAGCAGCAGATGGGCAGAGCGCGGGTCGTGCAGCGCGTCGTAGACCGCGAGTCCGGCGAGCGGACCCTCGGCGGCACGCCCGATGAACGCCCGTTCGAGCCGGGGCGCCGGATGTGCGCGCAGGCCCAGCAGCAGCTGGTAGCAGTCCCCGGGCGGGGGGGTGCCGCCGGGTGTGGGCACCGGCGCGTGCGAGGCGTGCACCAGCAGATGCAGACACCCCGGGAACAGCTCCGTCATGGACAGCACCGACAGATCGGTGACGGGCCGGTCCTTGCCCGCGAACCAGCGTTGCCTCGGCAACCACTCGCGCAACAGCGTGCCGAGCGAGAGCAGCGGGCTGTCGGGCCCGGCGGCGGTTCTCGGTCGGAGAGTGATGGTCTTCGGCATGGTGACGCGTCCTTTCCTCGGCGCCGGGCGTTCAGCGGCGGCGGCCGATGCGGGATGCGACTCGGGTGAGCCGGAACCAGTAGAAGCCGTGACCCTGCAGGGTGAGCAGGTAGGGCAGTTCGCCGATGGCGGGGAAGCGCACCCCGCCGATCAGCTCGACCGGGTGCCGTCCGTCGTAGGCCCGCAGGTCGAGTTCGGTGGGCTGCGCGAAGCGGGAGAAGTTGTTCACACACAGCACCAGGTCGTCGCCGTACTCGCGCAGGAAGGCGATCACCGCCGGGTTGGAGGAGGGCAGTTCGGTGTAGGTGCCCAGTCCGAAGGCGGGGTTCTGCTTGCGGATCTCGATCATGCGGCGCGTCCAGTGCAGCAGGCTGGACGGCGAGGACATGGAGGCTTCCACGTTGGTGACCTGGTAGCCGTGGACCGGGTCCATGATCGTGGGCAGGAAGAGCCGTCCCGGGTCGCACGTCGAGAAGCCGGCGTTGCGGTCGGGGGTCCACTGCATGGGGGTGCGGACGGCGTCGCGGTCGCCGAGCCAGATGTTGTCGCCCATGCCGATCTCGTCGCCGTAGTAGAGGATCGGTGAGCCGGGCAGGGACAGCAGCAGGGCGGTGAACAGCTCGATCTGGTTGCGGTCGTTGTCGAGCAGGGGGGCGAGCCGGCGGCGGATGCCGATGTTGGCGCGCATCCGTGGGTCCTTGGCGTACTCGGCCCACATGTAGTCGCGTTCCTCGTCGGTGACCATCTCCAGGGTCAGCTCGTCGTGGTTGCGCAGGAAGATGCCCCACTGGCAGCCGGAGGGGATCGCGGGGGTCTTGGCGAGGATCTCGGAGACCGGGTAGCGCGATTCGCGCCGTACGGCCATGAAGATGCGTGGCATGACGGGGAAGTGGAACGCCATGTGGCACTCGTCGCCGCCGGAGGTGTAGTCGCCGAAGTAGTCGACGACGTCCTCGGGCCACTGGTTGGCCTCCGCCAGCAGCACGGTGTCGGGATACATCGTGTCGATCTCGCGGCGCACCCGCCTGAGGAACTCGTGGGTGGCGGGCAGGTTCTCGCAGTTGGTGCCCTCCTCCGCGAAGAGGTAGGGGACCGCGTCGAGCCGGTAGCCGTCGATGCCGAGGTCCAGCCAGAACTTCAGCGCCGCCAGGATCTCCTCCTGCACGGCCGGGTTCTCGTAGTTGAGGTCCGGCTGGTGCGAGAAGAAGCGGTGGAAGTAGTACTGGCCGCGCACGGGGTCGAAGGTCCAGTTGGACGACTCGGTGTCGACGAAGATGATCCGCGCGTCCTCGTACCGCTTGTCGTCGTCGGCCCACATGTAGTAATCGCCGTACGGACCGTCGGGGTTCGTGCGGGACTCCTGGAACCACGGGTGCTGGTCGCTGGTGTGGTTCATGACGAAGTCGATGATCACGCGCATGCCGCGCTGGTGGGCGGCGTCGACGAACTCCACGAAGTCGGCGAGGTCGCCGAACTCGGGCAGTACGGCGGTGTAGTCGGCGACGTCGTAACCGCCGTCACGCAGCGGTGACTTGAAGAACGGCGGCAGCCAGAGGCAGTCGACGCCGAGCCACTGCAGGTAGTCCAGTTTGGCGGTCAGGCCCTTCAGGTCGCCGACGCCGTCTCCGTTGCTGTCCTGGAAGGAGCGGACGAGGACCTCGTAGAAGACGGCTCGCTTGAACCAATCGGGATCCCGGTCCTTGGCGGGTGTGTCCTCGAAGGTGTCAGGGACGGGTTCGTTGACGGTCATGAGGCTGCGGGCCCTCCGATCTGGGGCGTCGATCGCCCGACGTGGAGCACGTGCGCCGGCGTCCTGCCGGGCGTCAGACGCACGTAGTTGGTCCTGCCCCAGTGGTACGTCTCGCCCGTCAGTTCGTCGTGCGCGGACAGGGCGGCGTGCCGGTCCAGGCCGAGTTGCGGCATGTCCAACGAGACCGTGGCCTCCTGGGTGTGGTGCGGGTCGAGGTTCACGACCACGATGACCGTGTCCGTCCCCGTGCTCTTGCTGTAGGCGAGCACGGCGTCGTTGTCGGTCTGATGGAAGCGGAGGTTGCGCAGGCGCTGTAGCGCGGGGTGGCGGCGCCGGATGTCGTTCAGTGTGGTGATCAGGGGTGCGATGGTGCGTCCCTCGCGGGCGGCGGCTTCCCAGTCGCGTGGTGTGAGCTGGTATTTCTCCGA
>NZ_JBITEB010000029.1:0-32171 GCF_044454765.1 Streptomyces sp. NPDC051452 | reverse complement strand
ACAGCACCGTGCTGTCGATCGACCGCATCGCCGCAGACCGGCCGTACTACTCCAGGAAGAATAGGCACCAGGGGATGAACGTGCAGGTCCTCGCCGATCCTGCCGAACGCCTGCTCTGGGTCTCGGACGCGCTGCCGGGAGCCACACACGACCTGACCGCGGCGCGGGCCCACGGCATTCCCGCTGCCCTCGCCGCAGACGACATCAAGTGCTGGGCCTACAAGGCACATCAGGGCGCCGGCCCTGCGATCTGTATCCCGTTCCGGGGCAAGAACCTGCGCGGCCGCCGCCAACGTCACAACCGCGATCACGCCAAGACCCGCAGCCTCGGCGAACGCGCCATGGCCACCCTCAAATGCTGACGGCTCCTGCGGAAACTCCGCTGCAGCACCACCCGGATCACCGCCGTCGTCCGTGCCGTCGTCGCCCTCGAACTCGCCACCTGATCAAGATGCAAAAGGCTCACGGCCAATCAGACCGTGCGATCCACAGCCTGAGCTTCCAGCCATGCCTCCACCTCCGGCCAGCGGTAGCGCAAATAGCGGCCGACCTTGTGAGCTCGCGGACCCTGATGTCGATGATTCCATATGTAGACCGTATTCAAAGGTACGCCGAGGAAGTCGGCCAGTTCCTCAGCACTCATCAACGGACAACGGCCCTCCGCGCCACTGGCGGCTTCTGCCGCACCGGCAGTGGTTCGACGCATGGGTACTCCATAACGGCTCAGAACGGGCAGAAAAGAGCCACGTGAGCGGTAGTCCGCCGCGGTGACGTACGGAACATTGACATGAAATTCCAGCCGGGCCAAATAGAAGAGCTTGCGACGAAACCCCTACAGCGCTTCCGAACTTTCGAAAGACATCAGCGAATCCTCGGCGAGGGCTCATCGAATCCTCGCCGATGCCTCAGCGAGGATTCGTCTAGGTGAGATCACCCCTACCACTCTGCGCCCTTTGTCGCGAAGGCCCCAAGAATGCGTTTGACATTTTCAGCCCGCTTGGATCAACATCCCATTCACTCAGGGTGCGATGAACGGGCACATGATCTTGCCGCCGATGACGACCCTGATACGAGAGATCCCACAGAGAAACTTTAAGGCCCGCTGAAAACTAGGAGTCGAATCCATGCCATACGACCGCTGGCACAAGTCACGCCCGAAAGCCGGAGAGTCGACCTGCAGGGAACACGGCAAGGTTCCGACGAGGGATCACGGGGCCGGGAAGCGGTGGCAGGCTCGCTGGCGTAACCAGGAAGATGTCCAGCAGACGGAGTTGTTCCGCACCGAGGCCGAAGCCCGCAGGCACGAGACCAAAATGCGGTCCGGAGTGGACGACGGGTCATACATCAACCCTCGCGCCGGAGAGGTCAGGGTCGGTGAACTCGCCCTGACGTGGCTCAAGGGGCACGAACACAAGAATCCGCGCACATACCGACGCCACAGGGAGCGGGTTCACCTACACATCATTCCTACCGCAGTTGGGAAGATGCGCGTAAAGGACGTGAACGCGTCGTCTTTGCTGGACTGGCTGCACGATCGTCGTCGGCTGCTCGAAAGTTCCACGCTGCGCCTGGTCTTCGACAATCTTCGGGCTGTCTTTGACCTGGCCGTGGACGACAGCCTGATACCGAAGAATCCGTGCCTCGCCAAATCGGTGCAGGACGCCAAGCCGAAGCGAGGAGATGGCGGCCGGGCAGAGCTGACCCTGTCGTGGGAGGACACCGACAAGATCCGCGCCGAACTTCCCGACCGCTACAAGGCGCTCGTCGACTGCGGTCGCGGCCTGGGCCTTCGCCAAGGAGAAATACTCGGCCTGTCACCGGACGACATCGACTGGGCACATCCGGACGGCCCGATGGTGCACGTGCAAAGGCAAGTGGTCCACGACGGCTCGTTCCTGGCATACGCCCTCCCCAAGGGCGGGAACGACGAGGACCCGAAGGACCGGTGGGTCGAACTGACCGACGACGTGGCCATCCCCCTGCGTGAGCACATGGAGAAATATCCGCCCGTCGAGGTGGCCCGACCGTGGGGCAGCAAAGGCGGCGACCCGGTCACGGTGAAGCTGATCTTCTACACCCGAGAGAAGACCGCCATCCAGTCGAACTGGTTCAACTCCTACCGATGGAAGCCTGCTCTGGCGGCAGCCGGCATCATCAAGCCCCTTGACCCCGACGCACAGGGACGGCGCTGGGAGAAGTCCCGCGACGTGATGATGCACGCCCTCCGACACCTGTACGCGACGATGATGATCAACGGCGGGGTAGACGTGTACACACTCGCGGATCGACTCGGACACGCCGATCCTGCGTTCACTCTGCGTAAGTACGTGCACCGGGTCGTGGGGGCCGGTTCCAAGATCCGTATCGCGGTCCGGAGCGCCTACACGAGGGCCGCATGACTCCTGCGCTGGTCGGCTTGTGCAACAACCGTGCAAGATGATCTTCGAAGGATCCGTTTACACAGGTCAGATGCGTTGTATAGGAGTTCCGGGACATCTGACGCGATCGCGCCGCCGCACCCTTCCCGACCCATAGGGACACGGATCCGGGGGCGGGTGCGGCGGGACGCGTGGTGGTGGGGGAAACCCGACCTCCAGGTCTCGACCTGGCTGTCATGACCTGGCAAGAAGCGCTCGCTGCAATGGACGGGTGCTGACTCATCAGACTCAACTCCCTTGGAACAGCCGGAAACTGTGGTGTGGCGGCTGGCTCGTAGCCGCGGTGTGGGCCGCGGTCTTCGTGTTGATCCCGGCGCCCGAGCCGCACCGTCTGTGGGGCATGAGTGCCTGTCTGGGTTACCTCTGCGCGGCGGGCGCCGTGCTGTCGTCGCGCCCGCACGGCCGCACCCTCTCCGTCTGGCTCGCCGTCGGGGGTGCCATCGCCGTACCCCTCGCGCTGTTCCTGCTGACGGGCACGGCACAGAGTGAAGTCGGCGTCATCGAGCGCTCCGGGCTGCTGACGCTGCGGCAGGCCACACCGTACCTGGCGGATCCCCGCACGGTGGGTGACGTCACCCCGTATCTGCCGGGCATGGCGGTGTTCGGGCTGCCGCGTGCGGTGCTGGGCGACAACGGCCCGCTGCCCAGGGCTCTGGGGGACGCCCGGCTGTGGTGCGCGGCGGCGTTCCTCGGCTGTCTGTGGGCGGCCCGGCACCGGACCGGCCGCCCGGCGGCGGCCTCGGGCGGCGCGGTGAGCCGGAACGCCGTCGGCGCGTTCGTCGCCTCGCCGGTCGTGGCGCTCCCGCTCTGCGTCAGCGGCGTGGACCTGCCGCTGACCGGACTGCTGTTCCTCGCGCTGGCGTACGCGGTGCGGCGACGGCCGGTGGCCGCCGGGCTGGCGCTCGCCGCCGCCTGTTCCCTCAAGTGGACGGCGTGGCCCGCCGTCGCGGTCGCCGTGGCGCTGCTCGCCCACCGGGCCGGGATCCGGGAGGCCGTGCGCGGGGCGGCCGTGGCGGTGGGCGGCACCGTCCTGCTCCTCGTGCCGAGCATGCTCCTGTCGCCCGGCCCCCTGGTCGAGCAGGTCTTCGCGTTCCCGACCGGGCGCGGGCCGTGGAAGACCCCGGCGGCCAGTCCGCTGCCGGGCCGCCTGCTCGCCGACCTCGGCCCGGCCGGCTGGTACGCGGCGGTAGCGCTGCTGCTGGCCGGCGGGCTGGCCGTCGCCGTCTCGCTCGTCGCGCGGCCGCCACACGACCTCGTGTCCGGCGCCGACCGGCTCGCCATGGGCCTGTGCGCGGCGTTCCTCCTGGCGCCGGCCGGGCGCTTCGGATACCTCGCCCTGCCGCTCACCCTGGCCGTACTGGCCCGGCTGGCGGTCGCCGGCCGCCGGAAGGAGCCCCTGCGTACGCTCGTCGTACGGGCCTCCCGGCCCGCGCGCCCGGCCCCGGTTCCGGTCGCGTGGGACGCCCGGTGAGCGCCCGCCGTACCGCTGCCGTGGCGGCCGCCCTGCGGTGGGGCGCGCACAGGTTTCCGTTCGTGGAGGACGAGGTGGCGGCTCTGCGGGCGTTCGTGCCGCCGGGGTCGGTGTGTGTGGACGTCGGCGCCGAGTACGGGCTGTACACCTGGGTGCTGGCGTCCCTGGCCGGGCCGTCCGGCCGGGTGCACAGCGTGGAGCCGCTGCCCGGCCCGCACCGCTGGCTGCGCCTCGCCTCACGGCTCCTGGGCGCCCGTAACGTGACCGTGCATCGCGCCGCGCTGGGCGCCCGGTCCGGGTGCGGGACGCTCAGCCTGCCGATGCGGCGGGGCCTGCCGGTCCACGGGCGGGCCTACCTCACCGAGGGCGCTCAAGGGCCCGGCCCCAACGCCGAGTTCCGCTCCGCCCGTACCGTCCAGGCCCCCGTGCGCACCCTCGACCAGCTGGCCCACGAAGCCGGTCCGAAGCGGCTGACGTTCGTCAAGGCCGATGTCGAGGGCGCCGAACTGGCGGTCCTGGAGGGCGGATCGGCCGCGTTGCGCCGCCACCGGCCCACGCTGCTGCTGGAGATCGAGCGGCGCCATCTGGCGAAGTACGGCGCGTATCCGGCCGATGTCCTCACCCATCTGCGGGACTTCGGCTACCAGGCCCACCGTCGGCGGCGCGGCCGCTGGGTCCCCGCTCCCCACGTCACCGACGACTGCCGCAACTACCTGTTCACCGCCTGACCACCTCCTCCCCGAAGGCAGCGACCGCCATGGGCACCACCCTGATCGTCACCAACGACTTCCCGCCCCGCCAGGGGGGCATCGAGACGTTCGTCCACGCCATGGCGACGCGCGTCCCCGGCAACGACGTGGTCGTCTACACGTCCAGCGAGCCGGGGGCCGCCGCCTATGACGCCACCCTGCCGTTCCCCGTGGTCAGGGATCCCGGCCGCATGCTGCTGCCCACCCCCCGCGCGACCCGCCGCGCCCTGGAGATAGCCCGCCACCACGGCTGCGACCGGGCGTGGTTCGGGGCGGCGGCGCCGCTCGCGGCGATGGCACCGGCGCTGCGGCGCGGTGGGATACGCCGGATGGTCGCCACCACGCACGGTCACGAGATCTGGTGGGCCCGCACACCGGGTGCCCGACAGGTGATGCGGCGCATCGGCGACCACGTGGACGCCGTCACCTACCTCGGCGAGTACACCCGGCGCCGGATCGCGCCGGCGCTCGGGCCGCGGGCGGAACTGGTGCGGCTGGTCCCGGGGGTGGACCCCGAGGCCTTCCGGCCCGCGCCGGGTCGGGCGCGGGCGGTCCGCGAGCGGCACGGCATCGTGGACCGCAGGGTCGTGCTGTGCGTCTCGCGGCTGGTGCGGCGCAAGGGGCAGGACACGCTGATACGGGCGCTGCCCCAGCTGCGGCAGGCCGTGCCGGACGCGGTGCTGGTGATCGTGGGCGGCGGCCCCGACGAACAGCGGCTGCGCAAGCTGGCGCACCGGCACGCCGACGGCCACGTCGTGTTCGCCGGGGGTCTGGACCACGCGTCGACGGCCCCCTACTACGCGGCGGCGGATGTGTTCGCGATGCCCTGCCGGACCCGGAAGGCCGGCTTGGAGGCGGAGGGGCTGGGCATCGTGTTCCTGGAAGCGGCCGCCGGCGGACTGCCCGTGGTCGCCGGGGACTCGGGGGGCGCACCGGACGCGGTCCTCGACGGAGTGACCGGCACCGTCGTGGACGGCACGGACGTACAGGCGGTGGCGGGCGAGCTGTCGAGGATCCTGCGCTCCCCGGAGCGGGCCGCGGCGATGGGCGAGGCCGGACGGGCATGGGTGGCGTCGCAGTGGTCCTGGGACGCGTCGGCGCAACGGCTGACGGGGCTGCTCACCCCGGGCGCCGATCTGAGGGCGTCCGTGTCCGGGCGGGGCGGGGGGCGGGGCTGACGCATTCTCCGGCCCCGCCCGTGGGGTGCGCCCCGGTCAGACCGGCGGGGCCTCGCGGCGAAGGTGTGCGAGAACCGCCAGCACCCGGCGGTTGCCCTCGGCCGGGTCGAGCTCCAGCTTCATGAAGATGTTGCTGGAGTGCTTGACCACCGACGCCTCCGTGATGGTGAGCCGCTGTGCGATGGCCTGGTTGTTGAACCCCTCCGCCATGAGCCCCAGTACTTCCCGCTCGCGGGGGGTGAGGCGTCGCAGCGGCTCGTCGGCGGTCCGCTGCTGCAGCAGCACCCGGACCACCTCCGGGTCGATCACGGTCTGCCCGCCGGCGACCCTGTCCAGCGCGTCGAGGAAGTCGGTGACGTCGCCGACCCGGTCCTTCAGCAGGTACCCGAGTCCTCCCTCGGCCGGGGAACTGCCGCTGAACAACTGGGTCGCGTAGGCGGTGGCGACGTACTGCGACAGCACCAGCACCGGCAGGCCCGGGTGCCGGCCGCGCAGTTCCATCGCCGCCCTGAGCCCCTCGTCGCGGAAGTCCGGCGGCATCCGCACGTCGGTGATCACCACGTCCGGCCGGTCGGCGTCCACGGCGTGCGCCAGCGCCTCGGCGTCCCCGACGGCGGCGGTCACCTCGTGCCCGCCCCGGGACAGCAGCTCCACCAGGCCCGCGCGCAGCAGGACGGAGTCCTCGGCGAGCACTATGCGGAGCATGGCACCTCCACCCGCAGTTGCGTGGGTCCGCCGGCAGGACTGGTCACGACGAGTCTCCCTCTCAGAATGGCCACGCGGTCCGCCAATCCTTGCAGACCGGCTCCGGCGGCCGGATCGGCGCCGCCGCGCCCGTTGTCGGTGATGAGCAGGACCAGCCTGTCGTCGCGCAGGCCCCCGACGACGGCGACCTGGTCGGCCCCGCTGTGCTTGGAGGCATTGGTCAGCGCCTCGGTGACGGTGAAGTACGCCGTCGTCTCGACCGCCGACGGCAGCCGGTGCGGCAGGTCGATGTCGACGGTCACCGGGATCGGGTTGCGCAGGGCGAGTTCGGAGACGGCGGCCGGCAGGCCGTGGTCGGTGAGGACCTGGGGGTGGATGCCGCGGACCAGGGACCGCAACTGGTCCAGCGCCTGGCGGGCCTCGCCGCGGGCGCGGGCGATGAGCGCGGCGGCCGGCGCGTCCTGGCCGCGCAGCTCCAGTTCGGCCAGCCCCAGGGTCATGGTGAGCGCCACGAGCTGCTGCTGCGCGCCGTCGTGCAGATCGCGTTCGATGCGTCGCCGCTCCGCCTCGAACGCGTCGACCAACCGGGCGCGGGAACGGGTCAGTTCGATGACCCGGCTGTTCAGGTCCTCGTCGCGTGCCGACAGCAGGGATCGGGCCACCCACACCTGCGCGCCGGCGAGCATCCCGCCCACGTACGCCGAGACGAGCAGCCCCAGCAGGCCCGCGGCGCTGCCCGGCAGAGCCGCGACGGGGTCGGAGATGGGATGACCGGGCACCAGCATCACCGTGTCGGGAGCGATCGCCCACACGATGACCGGCGTCGCCGTCAGCAGGACCGACAGGCCGAGCAGGGCGATGAAGCCGACCCCCATGACGCTGAAGACGACACCGAGGGCGAGGGTGTAGCCCAGTTCCCGCCAGGTGGCCCGCTCGCGCAGCCGGGTGCGCAGCCACGGCCAGGCGCCCGTGCCGGGCAGGGAGCCGTGCGGGTCGAGGAGGGGCTCCGGTTCGATGATCCGTAACCGGCGCCGTTCCAGAGCTGCGACGGGGATGCCGAGGACGGCAAGGCCCATGAGGGCGAACAGGCCGATCCCCACCACGGACAGGCCGAGGCCCACGAAGAGCAGGGCGGCGAACAGGAGCAGCACCACGAGGCCCACGACGGCGCCGCTCAGCAGGAACGCCCAGCAGCGCAGCGGCCAGGTGGAGCGGGCGAAGCGCAGGGGGTGCCGTCGCATGGCCTCCCAGACGGCGACGGTCATGGTGCGTGTCCCTCCGGGGCCTTGCGTGTGGGGTGCACCGGTCACTCTAACCGGACGCCGTGCCACGGCGGATGGTAGGGAAAACCCACCTTCCATGACTCCCCGCAGGCCCACTGCCCCGGGCGGCCGGTTCTGCTGGACTGGGAGCATGTCACTGCTCACCGATATCCAGCTGCCGGCTGTCCAACTGGCCGCCGTCTCCAAGAGTTACCCGGGCGCCGGGGGTCGCGTCCCGGTGTTGCGCGAGGTCAGCCTGGGCATTCCCCAGCGGGCGCTGACCGCTGTGATGGGTCCGTCGGGCTCCGGCAAGACGACGCTGCTGAACTGCGCGGCCGGCCTGGACAGGCCCGACAGTGGCAAGGTCCTCCTCGGTGACACGGACCTCGCCGCCTGCGGCGAGCGGGAGTTGACGGCGGTGCGCCGCAGCCGGATCGGCTTCGTCTTCCAGCAGTTCAACCTGCTGCCGATGCTGACGGCGTACGAGAACGTGGCGCTCCCGTTGCGGCTGCGGGGCGGCTCCGTGAAGCGGGACCGGGTTCTGGAGGCGCTGAGCCAGGTGGGTCTGGAGGACAAGGCGCACCGACGGCCCGCGCAGCTGTCCGGCGGCCAGCAGCAGCGGGTGGCGATCGCGCGGACCCTGGTGGCCGAGCCGGAGATCGTCTTCGCGGACGAGCCGACGGGCTCCCTGGACCGGCGCAGCGGCCGGCAGATCATGGAGCTGCTGCGTGACGTGGTCGACCGGGGCGGGCGCACGGTCGCCATGGTGACCCACGATCCGGCGGCCGCGGCCTGCGCGGACCGGGTGGTGTTCCTCTCGGACGGCAGGATCGTCGGGCGGCTCGACCACCCCACGGCCGACGCGGTCGCCCACCAGCTGAGCCTGTGGGAGCGGTGATGTGGCGGATCTCCCTGTGCTCGGTGCGGCACTACTGGGCTCTGTTCGCCGGTACGTTCGTGGCGCTCGCGCTCGGCGTGGCGCTGATCGGGGTGTCCGCCTCGGCGCTGGCCGCGACCTGGGCGGTGCCCACGTCGCCGGGTGCCGGCAGCCCGTCGGTGACGTTGAAGGACGGCACCGGTGCGGCACACACCCTGACCAGTGGTGATCTGGACCTCGGCGGGGTGCAGAGCGTGCTGGCGATGGCGGGGGTGGTGTCCGCGTTCGTGACGGTCTTCGTCATCACCGGGACCTGCGCGTTCGGTATCGCCCTGCGCCGGCGCGACATGGGGCTGCTGCGTCTGGTGGGCGCGGGCGGCCCGCAGGTGCGCCGGATGGTGCTGGGCGAGTCGCTGGCGGTGGCGGTGCCGGCCGCGCTCGTGGGGTGCGCGGCGGCCGCGGCGGCCGCGCCGGAAACCACGAGGGCGCTCAACGGCACGGGCCTGGCACCGGTCGATTTGCGGCCGGGACCGTTGCTCTGGCCACTGGTGTTCGCGGCGGGCTGCGGCCTGTTCATGGCGGTGCTGGGAACGCTGGCCGCGTCCAAGCGCGCCGCCCGGGCCCGCCCGACGGAGGCGCTGCGCGAGGCGGACCTGGACGCGCGGACGATGACCGTGGGGCGCGGGGTGATGGGCGCGCTGTCGCTTCTGACCGGAGGGGTGATGCTGGCGGTGGCCCCCGGCGCCGGGACGGAGGCGGCCACTCCGCTGGCGCTGTTCGGCACGATGGCCCTGGCCGTCGCCGCCACGCTGCTGGGGCCGGTGTACCTGCCACCGTTGCTGCGGCTGATGGCGCTGCCGCTGCGCTGGGTCGACCCGGTGGCCGGACGCCTCGCCGCGGAGTCGGCGCGTACCTCGCGGCGGCGCACGGCGTCCCTGGTGGGGCCGGTGTTGGCGATCCTCGCGATCGTCGGCGCCTTCACCACGGTGCTGTCCACCACGGGTGCGGCGACACAGGCGGACGACCGGGCGCGTACCGTCGCCCAACTCGTCGTGGAGCCCGCCCACGGCGACACGCTGAGCGCGGACGAGGTGGCCGCGTTGCGCGCCGACCCGAAGGTGGCGGCCGTATCGGCGCCCGCCGCGCTGGAGGTGGCGGTGGCGGGCCCGGACTCGGTGTGGAAGGAGCAGGCGGCGGTCGCGGACCCGGCCACGCTGGCCCGTACCCACCGGATCACGGTGGCCGAGGGGTCTCTCGGCCCGCTGCGCCCCGGAACCGTGGCCGTGTCACGGGAGTTCGCCGACTGGTACGGGCGTCACACGGGGTCGACGGTGACGTACGGGCTGTTCGGCGGCCGGACGGTCAAGGCCCGGGTGGTGGCGGTGCTGGACGGTGGCTCGGCCGTGCCCTCGCTGCTGCTGCCGCCCGGTTCGCGGGGCGCGGGCGCGGCCCCGGCCCCGTCGCGTGCCGACGTGCTGCTCGGCGGGCAGGCCGCGGGCTCGGTGCGGGCGGTGGCCGCCGAGCTGACCGCGCGGGTGGGTGCGGACCGGGTCCGGGTGGTGCCGTCGCGGCAGTGGCTCGGAAGGACGGCGACCGACCAGGACCGGCTCAACCGGCTGGTGCTGGGGGTGCTGACGGTGCCCGCCTCGCTGTACGCGCTGATCGCGGTGGCCGGCACGCTGGTGATGTCGTACAGCCGGCGCGGGCGGGAGATCGCGGGTATGCGGATGCTCGGTGTCGGCGTGGGGCAGGTGCGCCGGATGGCGCTGTGGGAGACGCTGTCCACCTCGGTGCTGGGCGTGCTGATCGCGGCGGGCGTGGTCGCGCTGGGGGCGCGGGCCTACCGGGGTGCCCTCACGGTGTTCGGCGGCCAGGCACCGCTGAGCGTGGAGTGGGGGATGCTCGCGGCGCTCACCGCGGCGTGTGTGCTCGTGGGTGTCGTGGTGAGCCTGGCGGCCACCGGCCGTTTGCTGCGGCAAGCAAATGTCACGATGGTCACTTCCCGCCAATAAAGCTGGCCGCCTCCTGGTCGGTCGGCGCTCCGCGTAGCATCACCATGGCGCCACGCCTATGCTATGGCCTCCTTACAGCTCCAATTCCCTTCCGCCGGGCGGCGCATGCCCGGCGGTCGGTTGGCACAATCCTAACGAGCAGGAGTCTCCATGCGCGTCGCGATCGCCGAGGATTCCGCGCTCTTGAGAGCCGGAATGGCGAGGCTGCTGGCGGACGAAGGAATCGAAGTGGTCGCCTCGCTGAGCGACGCCACGGGGGTACTGGAAGTCGTCCGGACCACACGGCCGCACGTGGTCATCATGGACGTCCGCATGCCGCCGACCTTCACGAACGAGGGCATACGCGCGGCCCTGGAGATACAGAGGCTCGGCGCGGACACCGCGGTACTGCTCCTTTCCCAGTACGTGGAGCCCACTTACGCCGAGGAGTTGGTCCGGGACGCGCCGGCGGGAACGGGATACCTGCTGAAGCAGCGCGTCGGGGACTTCGAGGAATTCCTTTCCGCCCTGCACCGGGTGGCACGCGGGGAGACGGTCCTGGACTCCGACATCTTCAAGCAGTTCGTCGGCAGCCCACGCGAGAAGCGTGCCACCGAATTGCTGACGCCACGCGAGCGCCAGGTGCTGGAACTCATGGCGACCGGGCTGACGAACGGTGGAATCGTGAACCGGCTCGGCATCTCGGAACGCGCCGTGGAAAAGCATGTGACGTCGATCCTCGGCAAGTTGCGGATTCCGAACACGGGTGAGAACCACCGTCGGGTGCTGGCGGTACTCGACTATCTACGGGGCCTGGAGAGGCTGAACCGAGCCGACTGACGCGCCATGGCCAGTAGACCCGTGACACTCTCGACGCCCTACCGTGTGGCCGCCGGCCTGATCTACCTCTCCGTAGGCAGTCTGGTCGGCCTGCTGCTGGCTCCCCTCCTCGCCGCCTCCCTGGCGCTGCGCGCCATCTCCTGGTGCCTGCTGGTCGGTCTGCCGACGGCCGTCGTGGTCGCCGTACGCGGTGCGGCGGCGCTGGTCCACTGGGCCGTTCCGGCGGGGCGACGGCGGCCGCGTGCCGACCACGCCCTGGGGGCGGTGCTGTTGCAGGTGCCGGACCGGATGGCGGTCCTGCGCGACGGCATGTCGTTCAGCCTGCCGCTGCTGCGGGCCCTCGCCGACCTGGAGCGTCTGCTCGCCCACTCGGTCGTCGGCGACCCCCCGGACCCCGCCTCCCGGTCGGCCGAGGCGGACCGGGAGGCGGAGCGGGAGCACCGCTCGGTCGAGGCGGGCTGGGACGACATCGGCTACCTGGGGCTGCTGCTGTTCGGCACGCTCTGGCTGCTGCCGCTCGCGGCCCTGGCGTTCCCGGCGGTCGCGTTCGCCGTGGCACTGCCCATCGGAGCCCCCGAGCAGCTCGCGTTCGGTCCCGGTGTGACGCTGGTGGTGGACGGGACGCTCACCCGTCTGTCGGTCGCCGGCGTGTCCGCGGTGGTCTTCTCGCTGCTGGTGGCGCTGCTGTTCTGGATGGGCAAGCTGCGCGCCCGGATGGTGCGGCGCATCCTCAGCCGTATCGACGAGGCCGAGGCGCAGCGCCGGGAGCAGGCGGCCGAGCGCCAGCGCATCGCGGCGCTGCGGGTCAACGACGCCGATTACCGTCGTCTGGAAAGGGATCTGCACGACGGGGCACAGGCACGGCTGGCGGTTCTGCTCATGCACCTCTCGCATGCGAGACACCGGCGCAGCGGCGACGCGGAATACCTCTCCGCGCTCATCGACGAAACCCATCACGAAATCAGCAGGGCACTCGACGAGATACGGGATCTGGTACACGGTATTCAGCCGCCCATTCTGAGCGACCGTGGACTCGACGCGGCCGTCACGGCTTTGACCGAGCGGTTCCATGTGCCCGTCGCCGTGTCCAGCGCCCTCGACCGGCGCCCGGATGTCAGCGTCGAGTCGACCGCTTACTACATCGTCGCGGAATGTCTGGCGAACACGGTCAAGCACGCCTCCGCCACGAGTATTCGGGTCCACCTGGAGGAGCGGGACAACCAGCTCGTCGTCTCGGTGACGGACGACGGCGCGGGCGGTGCCTCGCCGACGGCCGGGACGGGGCTGCGCGGACTGGAGGACCGCGCGGCCGCGCTCAACGGAAAACTGGAGGTCAGCAGTCCGCCCGGCGGTCCGACGACGGTGACGGCCACGCTCCCCTGGTCGACACACCCCATCTGACCTGCATCTTTTCCTTAAATCGAAAGCTCTTGCCCTTTTTTGAACGCGTGATCGAGGATGGGGGGGTACGGGTACCCGCACCTCCTTGGTGCGGATGGCCGTACCCGTCCAGTTCGACAAGGGGGAAACGTGGAAGCGCATTTTGTCGCCGACCGACTACAGGGGCTCGCCCGGGACCACTCGGTTCCCGGCGCGCAGCTGACGATCCGGACGGCCGGGAAGACCCTGTCCGTGACCGCGGGCGTGACCCGGGCCGGTACGGATCGGCCGGTCACCGCGGAAACCGCTTTCGCCCTGGGTTCGGTGACCAAGGTCTTCACCGCCACCGTCGCCGCCCAGCTGGTCGCCGAGGGCGACCTCGAATGGGACGAGCCGGTCGCCGAATACCTGGCGGAGTTCGACGGCGCGGTGGACGGGAGAATGGCCACCGTCACCCTGAGGCACCTGCTCAGCCACACCGCCGGACTGGTCGCCGACCACGAACTCGACGACGCACGGGAATCCTCCCTGGCGCGGTACACGGCGAACGCCGCGACCACGCTCGCCCTGCACGAACCCGGTCACTGCTTTTCGTACTCGAACACCGGATACAACGTTGTCGGACGCCTCATCGAGGCGGCCGGGGACATGAAGTGGCAGGCGGTCCTGGAGAATTCCCTCCTGCGACCGCTCGGCATCGACCCGGTGTTCCCGGGCGGCGGCTCGGCCGCCGGTCTCCGTGCCACCGCGGACGGCCATGCCGTGCGGCCGGGCCAGGAGCGCACCGCACATCCCGTCGGCCTGTACCTGCCGGCCGGCTGGGCCCCCGCGAGCGGACTCGCCGCCAGCGCCGACGACCTGGCCGCCCTGGCCGCCCTGCACCTGGGCACCCACCCCGGCGCCGACACCCTGCTTCCCGCCCGGGAGCGCGCCGAGATGGCCGCCCGGGTGCCCGCCGCCGACGCCTTCGGCATGGCCGACGGCTGGGGCCTGGGGCTCGCCCACTACGCCTCGCCCGACGGCACCTGGCTCGGCCACGACGGCACCGCCGACGGCGGCAGCGCCCATCTGCGGTTCCACCCGGGCACCGGCACCATCGTGGCGCTGACCACCAACGCGACCACCGGCACCCTGCTGTGGGCGGACCTCGTCGACCTGCTGCGGGAGCACGGCGTGCCCGTGGGCGACCACCGACCCGCGGCCGGCACCGGCCCCGCCGTGACGACCGGCCTCGACCGCTTCGCCGGCGACTACCGCAACGGCGACACGCGCTTCGTCGTCCGCGCCCACCCCGACGGCACCGCCCTGCGTCTGACGGACGCCACCGGGCTCACCGCCGATCTGACGCCCCACGCCGACCTGACGTTCGGCGCCCGGCGCACGGACACCGACACCGCCCCCTTCACCGGCCGGTTCGTCACCGAACCCACCGCGGGCGACATCATCCTCATGCAGCTCGGCGGTCGCTCCGCCCGGCGTACGACGGCCGCGTAACACCGCCCCGGCCGCCCCGGCCGCCGCGCGCCGGTCGACCGGCATCCCACCCCCACACCCACCCCGCCGCGTCCCGCCCCGGGCGAGGCCGGACCGCCCCCGACGGTCCCGGACCGCGACGGCCCCCCTTCCTCACTTCGTCCTTCCCGACTTTCCCCGGCTTCCGCAGCCCCGCCGTGGCCCACCCGCGCCCGGAAGCCGCCCTTTTCTGGAGGTACCAACGTGGCTCGCGCCGACGTGCCGGTGAACCAGGCAGTCCCCGACCAGATCGAGTTCTGGCGTACCCGACTGGACGGTGTCCCGTCCCTGGAGCTGCCGGCCGACCGGCCGCGCCCGGTCGTCCGGTCGACCGGCACCGCCCCGCACACGTGCGAGCTGCCCGGCCCCGCCGTCCACGCGCTGACGGAGCTGGCCGAACGCCACGCCACCGGCCGCGCGGCCGTCCTCGCCGCCGCCGTCACCGCCCTGCTCACCCGCTACTCCGGGCAGGAGGACATCGCTCTCGGTACCGTCTCCCCGCGCACCGGGCATACCGTCGTCCTGCGCACCGCCGTCGACGCCACGGCGTCCTTCACGGCCCTGCTGCGCGACACCGGGCGCGCCCTGGCGGACGCCCTCGCCCACGACGGCGTGCCCTTCGCCGGCCTGGTCGAGGCGCTGGCCCCCACCCGGGACACCAGCATCACCCCGTACATCCAGGCCATGGTCGCCGACCTCGACGAACTCACGGCCGCTCAGCGCGAATTCGACCCGCTGGACCTGTCCTTCGAGATCAGCGCCACCGAACGGCTGCTCCGCGTCCGGCACAGCACCGCCCTGTTCGACGCGGCCACGGCCGCCCGGCTCGCGGACCGGCTGACGGTCCTGCTGACCGGTGCCGCCGAACGCCCCGAACTGCCGCTCACCACGCTGCCGCTGCTCACCGACGGCGAGTTCGAGCAGGTCGTTCGCGGCTGGAACGACACCGCCCGCGAGGTGCCCACCGGCACCTTCCCCGAGCTGTACGCCGCCCAGGTCGCCGCCCGCCCGGAGGCCGTCGCCGTCATCGACGAGCACGGCAGCGTCACCTACCGCGAACTGGACGAGCGGGCCAACCGGATCGCCCACCACCTCGTGGCACGCGGCGCCGGACGCGACCAGCTCGTCGGCCTGTGCGTCGAGCGCGGGGCCGCCATGGCCGCCGGTCTGCTCGGCATCATGAAGGCCGGCGCCGCCTATCTGCCGCTCGACCCGTCCTACCCGGCCGACCGGCTCGCCTACATGCTCCAGGACTCCGGGGCACGGCTCGTCGTCACCCAGCGCGAGCTGCGTGACCGGCTGCCGGACACGGACGCCACCCTGGTCGACCTCACCGCCGACCGGGCCGCCCTGGACGCCCACCCGGCCACCGCCCCCGAGGTGACGCTCCTGCCGGAGGACCTCGCGTACGCCATCTACACCTCCGGCTCCACCGGCCGGCCCAAGGGAGTCCTGGTCTCCCACCGCGGCATCGGCAACCTGGCGGCCGTACAGACCGAGGCGTTCGACGTGACCCCCGGCAGCCGCGTCCTGCAGTTCGCCTCCGCCAGTTTCGACGCGGCGTTCTGGGAGGTCTGCATGGGCCTGCTGACCGGTGCCGCCCTGGTCATGGGAGGCAAGGAGACCCTCGCCCCGGGCGAGCCGCTGGCCGCCTACGCCGCCGAACACGGTGTCACCCACGCCACCCTCACCCCTGCCACCGTCGCCGTCCTCCCCGAGGGCCGCGGGCTGCCCGCCGACGCCACCCTCGTCGTCGCCGGCGAGGCCAGCACCGCCGACCTGGTCGCCCGCTGGTCCCGCGGCCGGCGCATGATCAACGCCTACGGCCCGACCGAGACGACCGTCTGCGCCACCATGAGCGCCCCGCTCGCCGGCGCTACCGTCCCGCCGATCGGCACGCCCATCGCCAACTTCCGCGTGTACGTCCTCGACGACGCCCTGCGCCCGGTCCCCGCCGGTGTGCGCGGCGAGCTGTACATCGCCGGCGTCGGACTCGCCCGCGGCTACCACGGACGGCCCGGCCTCACCGCCGAGCGCTTCGTCGCCAACCCCTACGGCGAGCCCGGCGAGCGCATGTACCGCTCCGGTGACGTGGCGCGCTGGAACCCCGACGGCACCCTGGAGTACCTGGGCCGCGCCGACGACCAGGTCAAGGTGCGCGGCTTCCGCATCGAACTCGGCGAGATCGAGAGCGCCCTCGCGCTCCACCCCGACGTCGCCCAGGCCGTGGTCGTCACCCACAACACCAACCTGCTGGCCTACGTGTCGCCCTCCGACCGGCGTCGCCCCACCCCCGAGGACCTGCGCGCCCACCTCGCCGAGGGCCTGCCCGACCACATGGTCCCCTCGACGATCGTGGTGCTCGACACCCTGCCGCTCACCCCGAACGGCAAGGTCGACCGCAAGGCCCTGCCCGCCCCGGCGACCGTCCAGGAGAGCACCGGTGGCGAGCGGACCGCCCCGCGCGACGCCGTCGAGCACACCCTCGCCGGTGTCTGGTCCGAGGTCCTCGGGGTCGAGGACATCGGTGTCCACGACGACTTCTTCGCCCTCGGCGGCAACTCCATCCTGTCCGTCCGCGCCGTCTTCCGGATGCGCTCCGCGCTCGGTATGACCCTGCCGCCGCGCATCCTCTTCGACACTCCGACGATCGCCCAGCTCGCCGCCTCCCTCGCCCCCGACGAGGCCGCCGAGGACCCGGCCATCCCCGTCGTCGCGCGCGAGGGCGCCCTGCCCATGTCGTACGGGCAGCAACGGCTGTGGTTCCTGGAGGACTTCGACCCCGGCAGCGCCGAGTACCACACCGCGACCGGGCTGCGCCTGACCGGCGCCCTCGACCCGGCCGCGCTGCGGGCCGCCGTGGCGGACCTCACGGACCGTCACGAGTCGCTGCGCACCACGTTCGGCGTCGTCGGCGGACGCGGCGTCCAGGTGGTCCACCCGCGGCTCGCCCCGGAGTGGCGCACCGAGGACCTCGGCGGCCTCGCCGAGGGACCGCGTGCGGACCGGCTGCGGGACCTCGTGCGCGCCGAGACCAACCGGGCGTACGACCTGACGGCCGGGCCGCTGGTCCGGGTGTTGCTGGTGCGTCTCGCGGACGACGAGCACGTGTGCGTCCTCGGTATGCACCACATCGTCACCGACGGCTGGTCCCTGGGCGTCGTCACCCGTGAGCTGGCCGAGCTGTACACGGCCCGCACCGAGGGCCGCGCGCCCCGGCTGCCCGAAGTCGCCGTGCAGTACCCGGACTTCGCGGCCTGGCAGCGCGGCCGTCTGGAGGGTGGCGGGCTCCTCGACCGACACCTGCAATGGTGGCGCGAGCGCCTCGACGGCATCACACCGCTGGAGCTGCCCACCGACCGGCCGCGGCCCGCCGTGCGCTCCTCGGCCGGCGCCGTCTACACCTTCCCCGTCCCCGCCGAAACCACCACCGCCCTCGGGGAACTCGCCCGGCGGCACGGCGCGACCCTCTTCATGGCCCTGACCGCCGCCGTGAAGACCGTCTTCGCCCGCTGGTCGGGCCAGGAGGACATAGCCGTCGGCACCGCCTCCTCCGGCCGCGACCACCGCGACCTCGAGAATCTCGTCGGCTTCCTGGTCAACACGGTGGTCCTGCGCTCGCACGTGGACCCCGGCATGTCCTTCGCGCAACTGCTGTCGGGGCTCAAGCAGACCGTGCTGGAGGCCTTCGCCCACCAGGACGTGCCGTTCGAGCGTCTGGTGGACGCCGTCGGCGCCGCCCGTGACACCAGCCGCACCCCGCTCGTCCAGGCCCTGGTCGTCCTGCAGAACGCGGCGGGCGAGCAGCTCCGGCTGCCCGGTGTGCGCACCGCCGAGCACCCGGTGCCCCGGGAGGCCGCGCCATTCGACCTGACCGTCGAGTTCTTCGAGACCGACGACGGCCTGACCGCCCGGGTGGGCTACAGCACCGCCCTGTTCGACGAGGCGACCATCGCCCGCTTCGCCGGGCATCTGACCACCGTGCTGCGCGCCGCCACCGCCGAGCCCGACCGGCCGCTGGCCACGCTGCCGATGCTGACGCGGGACGAGTACGAGCAGGTCGTCAACGGCTGGAACGGCCCGGTGCGCCCGACGCTCACCGGCACGTTCCCCGAACTGGTCGCGGCGGCCGCGCGGCGCCGCCCGGACGCGCCCGCCGTGGAGGACACGCACACCGTCCTCGGCTACCGGGAGCTGGATGAGCGGGCCAACCGGCTCGCCCATCACCTCGTGTCCCTCGGCGCGGGGCCGGGTACCTTCGTCGGCCTGTGCGTCGAGCGCGGTGCGGAGATGGTCGTGGGCCTCCTCGGCATCATGAAGGCCGGTGCCGCCTATCTGCCGCTGGACCCCGGATACCCGGCCGACCGGCTCGCGTTCATGCTCCGGGACTCCGGTGCCCGCCTGGTCGTCACCCGCACCGAGCTGGTGCGGCGGCTGCCGGACACCGGTGCCGTGGTCGTGGACCTCGCCCGGGACGCCGACGCGCTCGCCGCGCGGCCCGCCACCGCTCCCGTACCCGGCCCGGGCCCCGACGACCTGGCGTACGTCATCTACACCTCCGGCTCCACCGGCACCCCGAAGGGCGTCCTCGTCCCGCACCGCGGCATCGGCAACCTCGCCTCGGCCGAGATCGAGCGACTGGCGGTCGACGAGGACAGCCGGGTCCTGCAGTTCGCCTCCTCGTCCTTCGACGGCGCCGTCATGGAGGTCCTGATGGCCCTCCCCGCGGGCGCCACCCTCGTCCTGCCGCCGCACGGCCCGCTGGTCGGCGAGGCGCTGCAGACGTTCCTGTCGGAGCGCCGCATCACCCACACGCTGCTCGCGCCCTCCGCCGTGGCCACCCTGACGCCGGAAGGACTCGACGGGCTGCGCACCCTCGTCGTCGGCGGCGAGGCCACCAACGGGGAGCTGGTGGCCCGCTGGTCGGCCGGGCGGCGGATGGTCAACGCCTACGGGCCGACGGAGTCGACCGTCGTCGCGACCATGAGCGCGCCGCTGGCCGGCGGGGCCGTGCCGCCGATCGGCACGCCGCTGCCCAACACCCGGGTGCGGCTGCTCGACGCGGCGCTGCAGCCGGTGCCCGTCGGCGTGCCCGGCGAGCTGTACATCGCGGGCCCGCACCTGGCGCGCGGCTACCACGGACGGCCGGGCCTGACGGCGGAGCGGTTCACGGCCGACCCGTACGGCGGGCCGGGCGAGCGGATGTACCGTTCCGGCGACGTGGCCCGGTGGCGCGCGGACGGCAGCCTGGAGTACCTGGGGCGCGCCGACGACCAGGTCAAGCTGCGTGGCTTCCGGATCGAGCTGGGTGAGATCGAGACGGCACTGGGCCGCCACCCGGAGGTACGGGACGCGGTGGTCGTCGTCCACCACGACGAGACCGGCCGGGGGCGCCTGGTCGCCTACCTGACGGCCGACCGCGCACTGTCCACCGGTGAGCTGCGTTCCCATCTGTCCGGTTCGCTGCCGGACTACATGGTGCCCGCCCTCTACATACCGCTGGACCGACTGCCCCTGACCCCCAGCGGCAAGGTCGACCGCCGCGCCCTGCCCACCCCCGACCCCACCACCATCCACACCGGCTCCGACCACACCGCACCCCGCGACACCACCGAGGAAACCCTCGCCACCATCTGGGCCGACGTCCTCGGCGTCGAACGCGTCGGCATCCACGACAACTTCTTCGACCTCGGCGGCGACTCCATCCTCTCCATCCAGGTCGTCTCCCGCGCCCGCCAGGCCGGACTCCACCTCACCTCCCGCCTCCTCTTCCTCCACCAGACCATCGCCTCCCTCGCCCCCACCGCCACCACCACCGAGGAGTCGTCCGACGACGCACCGGCCGAGGTGTCGGGCCGGGTCGCGCTGACGCCCATTCAGGACTGGTTCTTCAGCGAACACACCGTCGACCCGGACCACTACGGCATGTCCGCGCAGGTGGAGCTGGCCCCGGACACCGACACGGCCCTGCTGGAGCGGGCGCTCGGCGCGGTCGTCGCCCACCACGACGCGCTGCGGATGCGTTTCGTCCGCGACGGCGACACCTGGATCCAGGAGTACGGCGACGCCACCGCGCCGCCGCTGACCGTACGGGACCTGTCCGCGACGGCGGACGAGGAGCGGGACGCCGCCCTGCACGAGGCGGCCCTCGCCGCGCAGCGCTCCCTCGACCTGGCGAGCGGCACCGTGGTGAAGGGGGTGTTCTTCCGCCTGGGTCCGTCGCGGCCGCCCCGCCTCTTCCTGGCGGTGCACCACCTGGTGATGGACGGGGTGTCCTGGCGGGTGGTCCTGGAGGACCTGGCCACCGCCTACGCCCAGCTCACCGAGGGGCGCCCGGTCGACCTGGGCGCCCGGACCAGCAGCTACCAGCAGTGGGCCGACCGCCTGACCGCGCACGTCCGGGCAGGCGCCCTCGACCACGAGATCGGCCACTGGAAGGAGACGGCCGCCGCCGTCCGCCCGCTGCCGCGCGACGGTCACCACGACGCGGCCAACACCTTCGGCACGGCGGCGGTGACGTCCGTGCGGCTCGACCGCGCCGAGACGGAGGCGCTGCTCCAGCGGGTCCCCGCCGCGTACCGCACCCGGATCAACGACGTGCTGCTCACCGCGCTGGGCCGGGTCCTGCGCGACTGGGCGGGCGATCCGGTGACGATCGCTCTCGAGGGCCACGGCCGAGAGGAGCTGTTCGACGACGTCGACCTGTCCCGCACCGTCGGCTGGTTCACCACCATCCATCCGGTCACGCTGGACGTCCCCGACGGCGACTGGGGGCCGGCCCTCAAGGCGATGAAGGAGCGGCTGCGGGCCGTCCCGGGCCGCGGCCTGGGGTACGGGGCGCTGCGCCACCTGTCCGAGTCGGACAGCCCCGCGCGCGCCTTCCTGGCGACCGCCCCGCAGCCCGAGATCAGCTTCAACTACCTCGGCCAGTGGGACGGGACGACCGGTGACGGCGGCCTGGTGCGGGCCCGCCTGGCCGCGCTCGGCGCCGACCAGGCGCCCGCGCAGCCCCGGCCGCACGTCATCGACATCGTGGCCGCCGTCGGTGACGGCGAACTGCGCATCGACTGGATCCACGCTCCCGCCGTGCACCGCGCCACCACCGTGCGGCGCCTCGCGGACGCCTTCCTCGCCGCGCTGCGCGGGCTGGTGCGGCACTGCCTGCGGCCGGGGAACGGCGGGGCGACCCCGTCCGACTTCCCGCTCGCCCGGCTCGACCAGGCGGCCCTGGACCGGATCGCCGGCGACGGCCGGGACATCGAGGACATCTTCCCGCTCACGCCCATGCAGAGCGGCATGCTCTTCCACACGCTGTCCGACCCGACGGCCTACGCCGAGCAGATGTCCTTCGAGCTGGACGGCGTCACCGACCCCGCGCTGCTCGCCCGGGCCTGGCAGACGGTCACCGACCATGTCGGCGTGCTGCGCGCCTCGCTGGAGTGGCGGGACGTGGAGCGTCCGCTGATGGTGGTCCGCCGCGGCGTGGAGCTGCCCGTCACCCATCTGGACTGGCGTGCGCTGCCCGCCGACGAGCGGGAGGAGGCCCTGCGCCGTCTGCTCGCCGCCGACCGCGCCCGGCCGGTCGAGCCGACCGGTTCCCCGCTGCTGCGGCTCACCCTGGTGCGGCTGACGGACACCTCCGTACGGCTGGTGTGCGCCTTCCACCACATCCTGCTGGACGGCTGGTCCACCTTCGACGTCCTCACCCAGACCTACCAGGCGTACGCGGACCTGGCGGCCGGGCGGGAGCCCGCGCTGCCCGCCCGCCGGCCGTTCGGCGCGTACGTGGAGTGGCTGGAGCGCCAGGACCTGGCGGAAGCCGAGGGGTACTGGAGGGACACCCTCGGCGGGTTCCGGGCACCGACCCCGCTGCCCGCCGTCCGGCACTCCGCGCCCGGCCACCGCACCGGCTCCACCGCGCGGATCCCGCGCCGTCTGTCTCCGGAGGCCTCCCGCGAGCTGTTCGACTTCGCCCGCCGGCACCGGCTCACCGTGAACACGGTGCTCCAGGGCGCCTGGGCGCTGCTGCTCGCCCGGCACGCCGGGGTGGACGACGTCGTGTTCGGCGCCACCGTCTCCGGCCGCCCGGCCGAACTGCCGGGCGCGGAGTCGATGATCGGCATGCTGATCAACACTCTGCCGGTGCGGGTGCGCGTGGACGGGAGCGCGCCGGTGGCCGACTGGCTGGCCGAGGTGCAGCGGGCGCAGGTCGAGGCGCGCCAGTACGAGTACGTACCGCTGCCGCGCGTCCAGGCGTACGGCGACGTGGAGCGCGGCGAGGAGCTGTTCCGCACCCTGGTCGTGTTCGAGAACTACCCGATGGACGACGAGGCGGCCGCCGCGCACGGGCTGCGGGTCCGCGGTCTGACGGGCACCGAGGCGACCAACTACCCGCTGAACCTGATCGCCTACGGCGGCGACGAGCTGGCCTACACCCTCGCCTACGACGCCCGGTTGTACGACCCGGACACCGCGGCCCGGCTGTGCGGCCATCTGGAGGCCCTGCTGACCGCGCTCCCCGCCGCCGGCGGGACCACGCCGGTGGCCGCGGTGCCGATGCTGACGGCGGCGGAGGCCGAACTGACCGTACGGGCCTGGAACGACACCGCTCGCGCCCTGCCCGGGGCGTCGCTGCCGGAGCTGTTCGCCGCCCGGGTCGCCGCGCACCCCGACGCCGTCGCCCTGGTGTACGGGGGCGAGGAGCTGACGTACCGGGAGCTGGACGCGCGGGCCAACCGGCTCGCCCACCACCTCGTGTCCCTGGGCGCCGGTTCCGGCACGTTCGTCGGGCTGTGCCTGGAGCGCGGCGCGCACGCGGTCACCGCGCTGCTCGCCGTCCTGAAGTCGGGTGCCGCCTATGTGCCGCTGGACCCGGGATACCCGGCCGACCGGCTCGGGTACATGATCGGCGACGCGGGGCCGACGCTCGTGATCACCGAGGAGGGGACCCGCGACCGGCTGCCCTCGACCACGGCCCGGACCGTCGACCTGGACCTCGACGCGACCGAGGTCGCCGGACGGCCGGCGACGGCGCCCGCGCCGTACCCGGCGCCGGACGACATCGCGTACGTGATGTACACCTCCGGCTCGACCGGCACCCCGAAGGGTGTGCTCACCCCGCACCGGGCCGTCGTCCGGCTGGTGCACGAGGCGCCGTACACGGACGCCGGCCCGGGTGACACGGTCGCGCAGTTCGCCTCGCTGTCCTTCGACGCTTCCACGTTCGAGGTGTGGGCGGCCCTGCTGCGCGGGGCGCGACTGGCCGTGCACCCGCGGGGAGTTCCCACGACCGCGGAGCTGGGCCGGTTCCTCAAGGACCACGGCGTCACCCATCTGTGGCTCACTGCGGGGCTGTTCCACCAGGTCGCCGACGACGACATGGGCGTGTTCTCGGGCCTGCGGCAGCTCGTCGCGGGCGGTGACCGGCTCTCCCCCGAGCACTGCGCCCGGGTCCTGAACGCTCTGCCCGCGCTGCGGCTCACCAACGGGTACGGCCCCACCGAGGCCACCACGTTCACCACCACCCACGACGTGCGCGACACGTCGGAGGGCGGCTCGGTGCCACTGGGCGCCCCGTTGCCCAACACCCGCGTGTACGTGCTGACCGAGGGGCTCACCCCGGCGCCGGTCGGGGTGCCGGGCGAGCTGTACATCGCCGGTGACGGTCTGGCCCGGGGTTATCTGGGGCGGCCGGGGCTGACGGCGGAGCGGTTCGTCGCCGACCCGTTCGGCAGCCCTGGCACCCGGATGTACCGGTCGGGGGACCTGGTGGCGTGGCGGCCCGACGGCACCCTGGAGTTCCTCGGCCGCGGCGACGGGCAGGTCAAGATCCGCGGGTTCCGGGTGGAGACCGGCGAGATCGAGGCCGCCCTCGTGACACACCCGGCGGTCGGCGACACGGCTGTCGTCCCGCACACCGACCCCGAGTCGGGCCGCACCGTCCTGGTGGCCCACATCGTCCTGGCCGACGGGGCGCCGGTGCCCGACGCGGCCGAACTCCGCGCCCATCTGGCGTCGTCGCTGCCCGAGCACATGATCCCGGCGCTGTTCGGCACGCTGGAGGCGCTGCCGCTGACCGCCAACGGCAAGGTCGACCGCAGGGCACTGCCCGCCCCGGAACAACGCCTGGCCGCCGGCCGGGAGTACGAGGCCCCCGCGACCCCCACCGAGGAGCTGATCGCCGAGGTGTGGCAGGAGCTGCTGGGGGCCGAACGGGTCGGCGTCCACGACGACTTCTTCGCGCTGGGCGGCGATTCGCTGCTCGCCCTGCGCACGGTGTCGCGGATCAACGCCCTGTTCGGCACCGCGCTGACGCCCCGCGCGCTCTTCGAGGGTCCGACGGTCGCCGAGACCGCCGCCGGCGTCGAGGAGCAGATCCTGGCCGAGCTGGAAGCGACCGCCGGGGCGTCCTGACCCATCCGGCTCCCCCACCCCCGCCTTCATCCCCACACCCGAGAGGTCCCACCGTGTCCAACCCCTTCGAGAAGTCCGACCGTTCGTACGACGTCCTGGTCAACGAGGAGGGCCAGCACTCGCTGTGGCCCACCGGCACCGCCGTCCCGGCCGGCTGGGAGACCGTCCTCGCCGACCGGTCGCGCGAGGAGTGCCTCGCCCATGTCGAGGCGAACTGGACCGACATGCGCCCGCGCGGCCTGCGCTCCGCCACCGCCTGAGCCCGGCCGCCGCGTCCCGGCCACCCGCCGCCCGGTCCGCCGCCGCCACCTTCGGCGGCGGGCCGGACGGGCCGCCTTTTCGACCCGCCGTTCAGCCACATCCTGGGGGATCCCGCCAATGAACACGTCGTCTTCCCGCGCGGACCGGATAGCCGCTCTGCCCGACCGACTGCGCGAGGCGCTCGCGCAGCGGCTGGCGGGCCAGGGCGGGGCAGCCGCGGCCACCGCCGCGCCGCTGGTCCCGGCGGTGCCCCGCGACGGTGAGCTGAGGCTGTCCTTCGGCCAGCAGCGCCTGTGGTTCCTGGAGGACTTCGCGCCCGGCGGCGCCGACTACCACTCGGCGCTGCCCGTGCGGATCAGCGGTCCCCTCGACGCCGAAGCGCTGCGCGGGGCCGTCGGCGATCTGGTGGCCCGGCACGAGGCGCTGCGCACGACGTTCGACTCCCGCGACGGCCGGGGTGTGCAGATCGTCCACGAGCGGCTCGACGCCGACTGGGTGAGCGCCGACGTCGCCGGCGAGGAGGCCGCGAGGGACGCCGTACGGGCGGAGATGGCGCGCCCCTACGACCTGGTGTCCGGTCCGCTGGTCCGCGTACTGCTGGTGCGCCTCGCCGAGGACGAGCACATCTGCGTCCTCGGCATGCACCACATCGTCACCGACGGCTGGTCCCTGGGCGTCGTCGCCCGCGAACTCGGCGAGCTGTACACCGCCCGCACCGAGGGCCGCGCCGCCCGGCTGCCCGAAGTCACCGTCCAGTACCCGGACTTCGCCGCCTGGCAGCGCGCCCGCCTGGAAGACGGAGGCCTGCTGGAGGAACAGATCCAGTGGTGGCGCGAACAGCTCAAGGGCATCAGCCCGCTGGAGCTGCCCACCGACCGGCCGCGCCCGGCCGTCCGCTCCTCCAGCGGCGCGGTGTACGGCTTCGACCTGTCCGCCGACATGGTCGCGCAGCTGAAGGGGCTGGCCCGCGAGCGGGGCGCGACCCTGTTCATGGTGCTGACAGCGGCCGTCAAGGCGGTGTTCGCCCGCTGGTCGGGGCAGGAGGACATCGCCGTCGGCACGTCCTCCGCCGCCCGCGGCCGGGAGGAACTGGAGCAGCTGGTCGGCTTCCTGGTGAACACCGTCGTGCTGCGCACCCAGGTCGAGCAGGAGCTGACGTTCGCGCGGCTGCTGGACCGCGTCAAGGACACCGTGCTGGACGCGTTCGCCCACGAGGACGCCCCGTTCGACAAACTCGTCGAGGCGGTACAGCCGGAGCGTGACCCGAGCCGCACCGCGCTCGTACAGGCCATGGTCGTCCTGCAGAACGCCCCGGCCGACACCCTGGCGCTGCCCGGCGCGACGGTCTCCCCCTACCCGCTGGAGCGCGACGCCTCCCTGTTCGACCTCACCTTCGAGTTCGAGGAGCGGGACGGCGGCCTGCGCGGCCTGGTGGAGTACAGCACCGAACTCTTCGACGAGCCTACGATCGCCCGGCTGACCGGCCATCTCGGTGTGCTCCTGGCCGGCGCGGTGGCCGACCCGGACCGGCCCGTGGCGGCGCTGCCGCTGCTCACCGACGAGGAGCGCCGGCAGGTCGCCGTCGAGTGGAACGCCACGGAACTGCCGCTGGGTGACTACCTCCTGATCCATGAGCGGCTGGCGGCACAGGCCGCCCGCACCCCCGACGCGGTCGCCGTGATCGCCGAGGACGCCACGCTCACCCACCGGGAACTCGACGAGCGCGCCAACCGGCTCGCCCACCACCTCGTGTCCCTCGGCGCCGGCCCCGGCTCCCTGGTGGGCCTCAGCGTGGAGCGCGGCTCCGCCATGGCCGTCGGCCTGCTCGGCATCCTCCGGGCGGGCGCCGCCTATGTGCCGCTCGACCCGAATTTCCCCGCCGACCGCCTGGCGTACATGCTGGCGGACTCGGGCGCCCGGATCGTCGTCGCACAGTCGGCGGTACGCGACCGTCTGCCCGCCGGCGACGGACTGCGGGTCGTGGACCTGGACGCGGAGCGGGAGGCGATCGATCGGCTGCCCGCCACCGCGCCGCGCACCGGCGTCACCGCCGGGAACACGGCGTACGTCATCTACACCTCCGGGTCGACCGGCGAGCCCAAGGGTGTCGCCGTCGAACACCGCAACGTCCGGCACATCCTCACCGCCTGGGAGGGGCGGTACGGGCTGGCGGAGCTGAAGCCGCGGTTCCTGTCGGTGTCCAGCCTCTCCGTCGACCTGTTCTTCGCGGACCTCATCCGTTCCGTCCCCTTCGGCGGGGCGCTGATCATCGCGTCCAAGGACGTCACCACCGAACCGTCGGCGCTGCTCGACCTGATCGCCGGGACGTCCGCGACCGGCCTGGAGATCGTCCCCTCGCTGCTCAACGCCGTGCTGCAGGAGGTCGACCGGCGCGGTGGGGCGTTCCCGCCGCTGCGGCTGATCTCGGTCGGTTCGGAGGCCTGGCGTGTGGAGGACTGCCGTGCCCTGCTGCGGCGCATCCGGCACGACTGTGTCGTCGTCAACGCCTACGGCGGTACCGAGGCGACCGTGGACTCGACGGTCTTCGTGCCCACCGAGGAGAGCCTGCGCGGCCGGGTGTACGTGCCGATCGGCCGTCCGCTGCCCAACACCCGGGTGTATGTGCTCGACCGGCACGGGAACCTCGTCCCGCCGGGTGTGCCGGGCGAGATCTGGATCGGCGGCGACGGTGTGGCGCGCGGCTACCACGGGCGGGCGGAGCTGACCGCAGAGCGGTTCGTGGACAGCCCCTTCGTGCCGGGCGACCGGCTGTACCGCACCGGTGACCGGGCGCGTCTGCTGGCCTCCGGGGACCTGGAGTTCCTGGGGCGCGCCGACGACCAGGTGAAGATCCGGGGTTTCCGCATCGAGCTGGGCGAGGTGGAGAGCGCGCTGCTGGCCCACCCGGACGTGCGGGACGCGGTGGTCCTGGCCTGGCAGGACGACGCCGGGCGGCGGCGCCTGGTGGCATACGTGGTGGCCGAGGGCGCCGACGCGGCCGAGCGGACGTCCGAGCTGCGTTCCCATCTGTCCGGTTCGCTGCCGGACTACATGGTGCCCGCCCTCTACATACCGCTGGACCGACTGCCCCTGACCCCCAGCGGCAAGGTCGACCGCCGCGCCCTGCCCACCCCCGACCCCACCACCATCCACACCGGCTCCGACCACACCGCACCCCGCGACACCACCGAGGAAACCCTCGCCACCATCTGGGCCGACGTCCTCGGCGTCGAACGCGTCGGCATCCACGACAACTTCTTCGACCTCGGCGGCGACTCCATCCTCTCCATCCAGGTCGTCTCCCGCGCCCGCCAGGCCGGACTCCACCTCACCTCCCGACTCCTCTTCCTCCACCAGACCATCGCCTCCCTCGCCCCCACCGCCACCACCACCGAGGAGCGGCCCTCCGCCACGGTGCCGGAGAAGGTCTCGGGGCGCGTCGAACTCACCCCGATCCAGCGCTGGTTCCTCGACGAGCACACCGTCGACCCCGACCACTACGCCATGTCCGTGCACCTGGAGCTGGCCCCGGGCACGGACGCCAAGCTGCTGGAAGGCGCCCTCGACGCGCTCGTCGCCCACCACGACGCGCTGCGGATGCGCTACGTCCGCGACGGCGACACCTGGATCCAGGAGTACGGCGACCGGCCTTCCGGTCTCCTCGCCGTCCGTGACATCGCCGACGGCGAGGACACCGAAGAGGTCCTGAACGGCGCGGCCCTGGAGGCGCAGCGCGCCCTGGACCTGTGTGAGGGCACCCTGGTCAGGGGCGTCCTGTTCCGCCTCGGCGACGGCAGCGCGCCCCGCCTTTTCCTCGCCGTTCACCACATCGTCATGGACGGGGTGTCCTGGCGGGTGGTCCTGGAGGACCTGGCCACCGCCTACGCCCAGCTCACCGAGGGGCGCCCGGTCGACCTGGGCGCCCGGACCAGCAGCTACCAGCAGTGGGCCGACCGCCTGACCGCGCACGTCCACGCCGGCGCCCTCGACCACGAGATCGGCCACTGGCGCTCGGTTGAGCCGGACCGGGCGCCCGCGCTGCCCGTCGACCACCCCGACGGCCGCAACGTCACCGCCGCCGAGCAGACCGTCGAGGTGCGCCTCGGCCGCGAGGAGACCGAGGCGCTGCTGCACCGCGTCCCGTCGGTGTACCGCACGCAGATCAACGACGTGCTCGTGAGCGCTCTCGGCCGCGCCCTGGCCGACTGGACGGGCGCCGAGCGCCTGGTCATGGGCCTGGAGGGACACGGCCGCGAGGAGCTGTTCGACGACCTGGACCTGTCGCGCACGGTCGGCTGGTTCACCACCCACTTCCCGGTCGCCCTGACGCTCCCGGCCGGTCGCGGCTGGGGCGAGACGGTCAAGTCCGTCAAGGAGCAGCTGCGGGCCGTGCCGGGCCGCGGCCTCGGCTACGACGCGCTGCGCTTCCTTTCCCCGCCGGGCACGCCCGGCCACGCCCTGCGCACGGACCCGCTCCCGCCCATCAGCTTCAACTACCTGGGCCAGTGGGACGGCACGACCGCGTCGGAGGGACTGGTCCGCGACCGCCTGCCGGCCCTCGGCCACGATCACGCGCCGGGCGAGCCCCGCCCGTACCTCCTCGATGTCGTCGGCATGATCGAGGACGGCTCGCTTGGCTTCACCTGGATCTTCTCCGGGGAGGTCTTCGACCGGCCGACGGTGGAGCGGCTGGCGAGCGAGCACGTGGCGGCGCTGCGTGCCCTGCTGGAGCACTGCGAGGACCCGGCGAGCGGCGGCGCGACCCCGTCCGACTTCCCGCTCGCCCGGCTCGACCAGGCAGCCCTGGACCGGATCGCCGGCGACGGCCGGGACATCGAGGACATCTTCCCGCTCACGCCCATGCAGAGCGGCATGCTCTTCCACACCCTCGCCGAGCCCGGGTCCGGCGCCTACTTCGAGCAGATGAGCTTCGTCCTCGACGGGATCGCCGAGCCCGCCCTGCTGGAGCGGGCCTGGCAGCACGTCACCGACCACCTGGAGATCCTGCGCGGCACCGTCGTGTGGGAGAGGGTGGACCGCCCGCTGCTGGTGGTGCGCCGGCATGTCCGGACACCGGTCGTCCACCTCGACTGGCGCGCTCTGAGCACCGACGAGCAGGCCCGCGCGCTGGCGCGGCATCTGGCGGAGGACCGGGAGCGCGGCATCGACCTGTCGGCCGTCCCCATGACGCGGATCGCCATAGCCCGTACGTCGGACACGTCCGTGCGGGTGGTGCGCACCTCCCACCATGTGCTGCTGGACGGCTGGAGCACCTTCCAGATGCTGGACGAGCTGACCACGGCGTACCGGGCGCTGGCCGCCGGCGAGGAGCCGGTGCTGCCCGCGCGGCGCCCGTTCGGCGCGTATGTGGAGTGGCTGGAGCGGCAGGACCTGTCGGAGGCGGAGGCGTACTGGCGGACCCTGCTGGACGGGTTCGACGAGCCGACGGCGCTGCCGTACGACCGCCGCCCCGCCGCCAGCCACCGCGCGCAGTCCACTGAGCGGCTGGTGACACGGCTGCCCGCGGACGCCTCCCGACGCCTGTACGCGTTCGCCCGTACCCATCGGCTCACCGTCAACGCGGTGGTGCAGGGCGCCTGGGCGCTGCTGCTGTCCCGCTATGCGGGAGAGCGGGACGTCGTGTTCGGCGCCACCGTCTCGGGCCGCCCTGCCGACCTGCCGGGTGTCGACTCCATGGTGGGCATGCTCATCAACACCCTGCCGGTGCGGGTGGCCGTCGACGGTGCCGCGCCGGTCGCCGAGTGGCTGGCCGGGGTGCAGGAGGCGCAGGTCGAGGCGCGCCAGTACGAGTATGTGCCACTGCCCCGGATCCAGGGGTGGAGCGCCGTCGAGCGCGGCACGAACCTCTTCGAGAGCCTGGTCGCGTTCGAGAACTTCCCCGTGGACGGCGACACCGGTCCCTCCGACGGCGTCCGGCTGCACGGTCTCGAGGGCGCCGATGTCACCAACTTCCCGCTGAACCTGGTCGCATACGCGGGAGAGGAGCTGGCGTACGCCCTCGCCTACGACCCGGAGTTGTTCGACGCGGGCACGGTCGAGCGGATGGCCGGGCACCTGGACGCCCTGATCACCGGCATGGCCGACGATCCGGAGCGGCCGGTGTCGGCGGTGCCGATGCTGGCGCCGGGTGAGCGGGAGCGGCTGGTGCGGGACTGGGCGGTGACACCGGGAGTCCCCGCCTGGGACGGCACGATCCACGAACGGGTCGCCGCACGCGCCGCGACCACACCCGACGCCGTGGCCGTCACCTGCGCCGGCGAATCACTGACCTACCGCGAACTCGACGAGGCCGCCAACCGCCTCGCCCACCATCTGATCTCACTCGGCGCCGGCCCCGACCAGCTGATCGGCCTCTCCGTCGAACGCGGCCCCCAGATGGTCGTCGGCCTGCTCGGCATCCTCAAGTCCGGCGCCGCCTACGTCCCGCTCGACCCCGCCTACCCCGCCGACCGACTGGCCTACATGCTGGCCGACTCGGGCACCGAACTGCTGGTGTCCCACCGGGGCCTGAGCGAGGGTCTGCCCGTGGCGGGTGTGCGGGTGGTCGACCTGGACACCGAGTGGGAAGCGATCTCCGCGCTGCCGGGGACACCTCCGCTAACGGGTGTGACGGCGACGGACCTGGCGTATGTCATCTACACCTCAGGCTCCACCGGCCGTCCCAAGGGCGTCGCGATCGAGCACCACACCGTGCTCCACCTGATGGCCAACTCCCAGGACCTGTACGGATTCACGGCCGACGACGTGTGGACGGTGTTCCACTCCTACGCCTTCGACTTCTCCGTCTGGGAACTGTGGGGCGCCCTCATGACCGGCGGCCGAGCCGTGGTCGTCCCCCACGACACCGCACGCAACCCCGACGCCATGTGGAACCTGCTGCGCGACGAACAGGTGACCGTCCTCGACCAGACACCGTCCATGTTCCGGGAGCTGGTCGAGCACGCGGCGGAAGCGGGCGGGGAACAGCTTCCCGCGCTGCGCTGGGTGATCTTCGGTGGGGAGGCGCTGGAACCCAAACACATACGCACCTGGTTCGACCGCTACGCCACCACCGGCACCCGCCTGGTCAACAT
>NZ_JBITEB010000028.1:0-57693 GCF_044454765.1 Streptomyces sp. NPDC051452 | reverse complement strand
GGCGGCCGCCGCGGAACCGAACATGAGGAAGGCCGCCAGGCCGACCACGAGGTGCGAGTCGGTGTGCAGGCTGCCGTGGAGCACGCTCGCCCCGGCACCCTCGTGGTCAACGCGCTGGACATGGCCATCCGCAACCGCCGCCCCGAGCCGGGCGGGATCGTTCACGCCGATCACGGCACCCAGTTCACCTCCTGGGTCTTCGGGGAACGGATCCGCTCCGCCGGCCTCCTGCCGTCGTTCGGCACCGTCGGGGACGGCCTGGACAACGCGATGATGGAGTCGTTCTGGTCCTCGATGCAGATCGAGCTGCTCAACCACAAGCGCTGGAAGACCCGGGTCGAACTGGCCAACGCGATCTTCGAGTTCATCGAGATCTTCTACAACCGCCAGAGACGACATTCAGCATTGGGCTACCGCACCCCCATCGAGTACGAACTACTCTCCGCACAAGACACCATCCACGCAGCCAGTTAGCCACCGCGGACGGAACCCAAACCGTGGGGCAGGTCAAGATGTCACCCGATCGTGCAGCAGACCCAGATTCAGCCAGGCCCTGCTGCTACATCGCCTGGCTTCGACTACCCTTTGTGCTCGGTCAGTTGGATGTTAACCGGGAGGTATCGTGATCGTTCAGATCGGCCTGATCGGGGATGAAGCAGGCGACGAGTTGCGTCGGTTGGAACAGTGGCTTCGTGGTGACGAAGACCTGAGGAAGATCGAAATCAGAAATCAGAACGCGCCCATGGAAAGCGGCGACATGGGGCCCGTGCTCGATGCTCTTCAGCTGCTGCTGGAACCCCAGGGGGTCCTTGCCGCGCTCGCTGCGTCAGTGGGCACTTGGGCCGGTATTAGGCGCCGCAGCGTTCGTATCCGGGTGCGCAGCGGAGAAAAAGAGGTCGAAATTGATGCCTCCCGCCTACGTGACCCCGACGACATCGCCACCCGGATTTTGCACGAGCTTGACGGCAAGCGAGAAGCATGACCCTCGCGCCAACCGCATCAGCCCGCGCCGTGCTGATCGGCACCGCTACGTACGCAGCAGAAGACCTTGAAGAGATCCCCCACTCCTACAGGAACATCCGCGGGCTGTTCGATGCCCTCACCGACATCGAGCTCAGCAGCTTCGCCCCTGAACACGTGACGTTGGTGGACGACCCAGCCACACCGGCAGACATTATGCAGCCCCTCAAAAACGCAGTCACCGAGGCAGAGGATGTCTTGCTGGTCTACTACAGCGGTCACGGTCTACTCGAAGGCGAAGGCAGCGATCTCCATCTGAGCCTTACCGGTAGCGAATCCGACGCGCCATGGTCCAGCCTGCCGTTCTCTTACCTGGCTACCGTCATCCGACAGGCTCCTGCAGCGACAAAGGTCGTGATACTCGACTGCTGCTACAGCGGCCGAGCCCACGGCGACCTCATGTCGGACGAGTCTCAGCTGATCAAGAGCCAATTGGCAGTTGAAGGCCTGTACTGCCTCACATCAGCCCCGGAGAAGAGACGTTCCAAGGCGCCCGAGGGTGCCACCTACAGCGCCTTCACCAGTCACCTCCTGGCCACCCTGAACGAGGGCATCGCAGGCGCTGGCCCACTGCTGCGCATGAGCGACCTGTATGGCGAAGTGCGTAAACGGATGAGGGCAACCTCGTTTCCCTTGCCGGAACAGTGCAACAAGAAGGACGCCGGAGCCTTCCCCCTCGTGCGCAACCGGGCGTACGCGTCACCAGTTACCCGACCCGCATCACCCGAACTCGACTTCAGCCGCTCACGTGCCGTTGTCATCGGCTGCGCGACCTACGAAGACGACCGCCTCGTACAACTGCCATCCAGCCGGAACGACGCCGTCCAGATCCACGAGACGCTCCTAGACACCGACATCTTCGGGTTCAAACCGGAGCACTGTGCACTAATCACCGACCCAGCGACACCCGCCGAGTTCTTCGGGCCTGTAGACGACGCCACAGAGGAAGCCGAAGACCTTCTTCTCATCTACTACTCCGGTCACTCCGTCGTCAGCCGCTCAGGAGACCTCCAACTTCTTGTCAGTACAAGCCAGCTAGACCGTTCGCCATATACTGCAGCACCCGCTCGGACCCTCGCCGACATACTCGGAAGCTCCCGGGCACGGGAACTCGTCGTGATCGCTGATATTTGCTACGGGGGAAAGCTCGCAAAAGCCTTCTCCTCCTTTTCCGGCTGTTACATCCTCACCGCATCAGGCCGCTTCCAGCTTTCGATGGTTGACGGCGAGAACGGCCTGTTCACCGGCCAACTCCTGAAAACGCTGCGGTCTGGAGTTCCCGGAGGAGCCCCACACCTCAACATGATCGATGTCTTCCGCGAGGTGCAACGACGCAGCGGCAACAGCCAGCCCGCCCCCTCCCTGTCCGTGAACGGAATTAGCCACGTTCGCTGCCTTTTCCGCAACCGCTCCGAGGACGCCGAGCTGTCTTCGCAGCACAGCTGCCTCATGACAGCCTGACCCGGCCACTTTCCTGGCACGCCGTGCGGTGTACGCCAATCAGGCGTGGACGACGCCCCCCCCAGGCAGCCGCCCACCAGCGCTGCTGCGGGTCGTTGACTCCAAGTGGGTGACTGCTTCGAAGGCGTTGCTCTGAGAGACGAAAGAAGGAGGTGGCCTCGGCCGTGCACCCGTGGGTGCGGGCCGACTAGTTGGATTCGTCGACGTGGGCGGGTGCCTTATTGGCATGGACAACGGACACGGACGAGAGACCCCCATAACTTGTCAGCGCTTGCAGGGTTGCTCGAGCTGCACGACCCCATCGGCCTCTACGACATGCGGATGGGGGAGGAGGGCTCAGTGTCCCGGGAGCAGCTTGGCGACCAGGCCGTGGATCTGGGCATCCTCGACGCCGACGTCACCGTTTTCGGCCCCCGCGCCTACGTCGAGGTAAGCCGCAGCATATGGCCGGGGCTGTCCGCGCCACTCGTGCGGCATCGGGGAGCAGCTCGCGAAGCTCGCCGACATCCACAACCCAAGCCGCCGCCCGCAGGCACCGCAACCGCCTACCCACCCGTCCGCGAGCACAGGCGTCGAAACCGTCATCGATGAGATCGAGCTTAGAGCGGCCGCGCGTCAGGCCGAAGAAGCGCAACGAGCAGCCCTCCGTCGAGCGAAGGGGGGCAGCCTCGAGGAACAAAGCGGGCAGGACGTCACAGCGGATCCCGAGCGGGAGGAACGACGACGCGTCCGGCGTCGGCGAAGAGTCCGCCTGAAGGCCGCTCTCCTCGGACGTTCCAGGGGCGGGCAGACCAGCAAGGTCCATCTGGCCGCCGACCGCAAGTGCCGCCCGCTGGCGTTCGTGCTGACCGCTGGCCAGGCCGCGGACAGTCCACAGTTCATCCCGGTGCTCAAGAAGTTACGGGTGCGCGGCCCTGTCGGCCGCTCCCGCGCCCGGCCGGACGCGGTCGCCGGGGACAAGGCCTACTCGCCCGCGGCAACCGGGCCCACCTGTGTCAACGCCACATCAAGGCAGTGATCCCGGAGAAGAGGGACCAGGCTGCCAACCGGAAGAAGAAGGGCTCCGGAGGCAGTCGGCCCGTCAGCCACGACGCCGCCCTCTACAAGGAGAGGAACACCGTCGAGCGCCTGATCAACAAGCTCAAGGCCTGGCGAGGCATCGCCACCCGATACGACAAGACCCCGGACAGCTACCTCGCCGGCCTCTACCTACGGGCCTCGATGATCTGGATCAAAGACCTCACCCGGGCCACCAATTGATCATGACTCAATACACGCCCTAGGCGTCCCCCATCGGCGGGTGGGCTCCTTGGCCTCTGTCATCGTGGCGTGCTTCCCACACCTGCCCAGGACAAGGACGCCGACCCCCAAGCGGTCGGTGAACGAGGCCACCGCGCCGGCATGGCAGAACCTGGGCTTACACCCGAACCAGCGTCCCTGCCGGGCATAAGATCACTCCTCGTACACCGCTGCCGGCGGGAGAGTACGCACTGGTCTGATGGGCCACAGCGGAGGGGCTGAGGGGCGCGAGATGTCTGAAGAGAGCGGGGCATTAAGTCCGGTGTTCGAGCGCCTGCTCGCCGTGGGGTTCGCGCATCTGGCTCCGGGCCCCATGACGGTGTTGACCGCCCGCTCGAAAGAAGACCAGTCCCTCTTTGAGCCGCCGGTGTCATGGCATGCTATTGAGGAGCCGTCCTGGGAGGGCCTTGCCGCCAGCGCAACGCGGCTGCTCGGGCAGGGCCCGCTGCTCCTCGTGCCGCCGTGGGTGCGTCACGCTGTCTCCCGGTCGGTGCGAGGCCGAGCTGGCGCCCGCTTCGTCTACGACGACGTTCTGAGCGCATGCCGACCCGCTGGTGCTGGAAGTACCATGGCGGTCCTGACTCCCGTCGAACTCTGGGTCTCGGACTCACCGCGTGCAGCGCAGCTGCGCAGGACGCTGGCCGAGCACTGGGACACCCTGGCCGTGCTCTATGGCACGGGCGTCATCCCGCAGATTCACCGGTCCTACATGGTGGCGGCCGTCTTCCTGAAGGCCAAGCAGGCACACAGGCCGCCGATGAAGGTCATGCGGATGCCGCACACGGACGACGTTGCGTCCGTCGAGAAGGACTTCGAGGTCCTTCTGCAGCGCGGGGGAGGAAGCACCCGGTACGGCTACGTAGTGCGCGAACTCCCGCCACCTGAGGAGAGCCTCGACTTCGACCGCAACCACCCGGACGTCGTGTCACAGCAAGCAGACCTGGCGGGCTTCGGTAGCCTCACCACCCTGGGCGAGCTCTACGAGGCCGTTCCACGTATCAACATGACGGCAGACGCCCATTGGATCACCACTGAGGAGCAGCCGGGCGCCGTCCGCCTCCTGGGAGGCCGGGACGTGCTGCGCGACGGATCCATCTCGCTGGCCACGGACGAGAGCTATTGGGTCAAGGCCCCGCCCCGCTACCTCCTGCGGCCAGGCGACCTCATCCTTCGCGAAATCCATGGGCCGCATGACCCTCCCGGCCTCATCGTTGCTGAGGTCGCCGAGCAGGATCTTCCGGCCGCGCCCTCTCACATGCCACGCGGTGATCACCGGCTTGATCAACGACCACTGCTCGTCCGATAAGTCGCTGGGATGCGGCTTCCGTTCGCTCACCCCGCCAACGCCAGCAGACTCCGAACCGCGGACCCGGGGGTTCCGCCCGCACCCCACACCATCAGGCGACCACAGAACGACTCAAAGACTCACGAACCGCCCACTCACAACTGCTCATTCAGTAGCCTTTCTGTCACCAGTCCCGCGACCAACGGCTGGAGGGGTGCGCGGCCGTAGACGTTCTCCCTGAGGCCCGAACATAATCAGATACTCGACCGGTCCGTCGGATCCGGCGTTCGCGACTCCGTGGGGGATGCGGGTGTCGAACTCGACGACGTCCCCGGCAGTCAGGACGAGGTCCTGGCTGCCGAGTGCGAGCCACAACCGCCCGTACAGAACGCACAGCCACTCGTAGCCCTCGTGGGAGACCTGCCGGAGCCGCCCAGGCGGCTCCGCGACGGCAGGCAGGACATGCTTGTGGGCGTGCAGGCCGCCGACGTAGCGGGTCAGTGGCAACACCGCCTTGTCGTCGCCGAAGCTGTGCGGCGCCGTGCTGCGGGGCTCGGCCGCAGTGGCGGTTGCGGTGCCGACCAGCTCGTCCAGGGCGACTCCGTATTCCTTCGCCAGCTGCAGCACCACCTCCAGGGTGGGCTTGCGCCGGCCGGTCTCGATTCGCGACAGCGTACTGGGCGAGATGCCAGTCGCGCAGTTGACATCGGCGAGTGTGACGCCACGGCGCTCGCGCACGTCCCGTAGCCGGGGCCCCATCGCCGCCAGCGTCTGGGCCACGTCGTCCCCTGCCACCGTCCCTGTTCCTTCCCGCCGTCCCGCTTCACCGCCCTTTCCTGCAAGCTTGCCAGAATGGCAACGCTGATCGCGCCGAGTGGCCGCCGCGCCGCATGATCGAGGGGTACCTGCCGGTCGCCCGCGAACCGAGGAGAAGTCCCCATGCAATCCGAGCCGACACCCGCACTCCGCCACCGCACCGTCGAGGCCCCTGCTGGACGCCTGCACCTGGCAGAGCAGGGCACCGGCCCGCTGATCCTGCTCGTGCACGGCTTCCCCGAGTCTTGGTACTCCTGGCGCCGCCAACTCCCGGCCCTCGCCGCGGCCGGGTACCGGGCAGTGGCGATCGACGTACGCGGCTACGGCCGCTCCTCCAAGCCCACCGCGACCGACGCCTACCGAATGCTCGACCTTGTGGAGGACAACGTCGCCGTCGTGCGCGCCCTCGGCGAGGACAGCGCGGTGATCGTCGGCCACGACTGGGGCTCCAACATCGCCGCCGCCTGCGCCCTGCTCCATCCCGGAGTCTTCCGCGCGGTCGGCTTGCTGAGCGTCCCGTACGCGCCGCCCGGCGGCCCCCGCCCCACCGACATCTTCGGCCGGATCGGCGGCCCCGAACAGGAGTTCTACGTCTCCTACTTCCAGGAGCCCGGCCGCGCCGAAGCGGAGATCGAGCCCGACGTACGAGGCTGGCTCGCAGGCTTCTACGCGGCCCTGTCCGCCGACACCATGCCAGCCGAGGGCGAGCCCGACCCGCACTTCGTCGGCCACGGCGGCCAGCTGCGCGACCGCTTCCCCACCGGCCCGCTCCCGGCCTGGTTGAGCGAGGAGGACCTCGACGTCTACGCCGGAGAGTTCGAGCGCACCGGCCTGACCGGCGCCCTCAACCGCTACCGCAACATGGACCGCGACTGGGAAGACCTCGCCCCCCACCGCGGAGCCCCCATCAAACAGCCCGCCTTGTTCGTCGGCGGCGCACTGGACGCCTCCACCACCTGGATGGCCGATGCCATCGACGCCTACCCCACCACCCTCCCCGCCCTGTCCGCCTCCCACCTCCTGGACGGCTGCGGCCACTGGATCCAGCAGGAACGCCCCGACGAGGTCAACAGCCTGCTGACCGACTGGCTCGCCACTATCCAGGGCTGAACCAGGCGGGCTACCGCGGGCGGGCCGCGCAGAGGTAGCGCATGGCGGTCTGCTCGGTGATGCCGAACAGGCACTGTGCCGAGCCGCGACAGTTGGCACTGAACGGGCTGCGCGACCAGGGGCGTTCCAACGGCCTGGCCACGCTGGTCGGCACTCTCTGGCCAGGATAGTTGGCACCTGTTGCTAGTTGCCGCTGCAGTTGGCACCGTGGCCGAGCGTTTGGGGCCACGGTGCCGCCAGCCAGGCCTCGGGCGGGTTTCATCGCGGGAGCTGGTCCTCAGTCCCCGATCGCGCAGGATCAGGCCGAAAAGCCGGGCGGCGTGGAGTCTGTCACGGGATGTCAATGCCGGCCGAGCGCATCTTCTCCTGGATCAGCGCGGTCAAGCGGGTCCAGCCAGGCCTGTTGTCTTCTCCGTGGTGGGTGAGCAGTTCGTAGCGGGTCTCGCCGTCGTCGCGGTTCTGGAGGCCGGTCAGCGTGGGAAGGAGTGCGGGGTTGGCGAGGAAATGGGCGGCCACTTCCTCGGCGAGTTCCTCGATCCGGGGGTCGTCGGAGTCCCAGTTGCCGGCGCTCCAGGTGAGCTTGATCATGGCGACGTGCCGGGGATCACCGAGGCCGTGCTCGATCTGGGAGAGGTAGTTGTCAAAGCCCTCCGGCATCAGGGCCCTGACCAGGACCAGGCCCTCTCGTGCCGTCGTCACGTCGTCTGCGGAGAATCCGAGCCCGGGCATCCGGTCCAGCAACGCGAGAGCACGGTTGGGCAGCAGGACCCGGTCACCGTGGGCGAGTTGGCGGAGCGTCTCGCGCCGCGCGATCAGCTCGTCGATCCTGCTGGTGAGGCTCTCCTCGACATCGTTGAGCGCGGCCGCGAACCGGTCGGGATCGGCATCGAGTATGGAGCCGATCTCGGCCAGCGGTACGCCTGCGCCGGCCAGCGTCCGGACCTGGACCAGTCGGAGCAGGTCGGCCGTTCCGTAGCGTCGGTAGCCGGAGCTGTCGCGGCGGGGTTCGTCGAGCAGGCCGTTCTGGTGGTAGTGCCGGATGGTCTTCACCGTGACGCCGGCGAAGGCCGCGGCCTGGCTGATGGTGATTCCTTCTGTCATGGCGTCAGTTGGCCCCGCGGCCCACCACATTGACAACTTCTCGAACTCCCGCGGCGATGGCACGGAAGTCCTTGCGCACGATGGTCGTGTGCTTGCTTCCGACTGTCGCGCTCACCTTCACGTTGGGGTTCCGGGCGAGGATCGGGTCCAGCGTGGCACGCATCGCCGCCAGTCCTTCCGCGGTCCCGCCGAGGCTGGCACCCGAGGCCACGAGGAACCGCATCGGGAAGGTCACGAGGTCGAAGACCGGATCGCTGGCAGCGACGATCTCGTTCAACTCGATGTTGACCTCCGCGTGCTGATCGGCGCTCATCCGCGCGGCCATACCCAGCGGCCGGACCAGCGGCATGATCCAACCGAAACGCCGAAACATCTTCCGGATCTCTTCCCGGCCGGCCTGTTGGCCGCCCTCGACGGTGGCAAGGTAGTCCCACGGGTAGCCGCCGTCGACCATCACCACACCGGCGACGCGGTCCGGGTTCCGGGTGGCCCAGTGCAACGCCAGCGCCGCCCCGTAGGACCAGCCCACCAGCAGCGGCCGCTCCGCCCCGGTCGCCTCCAGGACGGCGTCGATGTCCCGGATGCAGGCCTCGAACGAGTAGTCCGCCGACTGCTTCGACCGGCCGCGGGCGCGCTCGTCGTAGGTAATGTGCCGGTAGTCGTTTCCGAGTTCTTCGGTGACGTGCCGCCAGTTCTTCTGGACGGCGTAGGACCCATTGAGGTAGACCACGGGCTGACCGGGCCCACGAGTGTCGGTGACGGCCAGCGCCGTGTCCTCCACCGGCACCATGCCGGTCCAGGTCGAGTTCGGGTTCGCGTTCGAGTTCGTCATGCGTTCAGCGTGAGGCCTGACCTTAGGTCAAGGTCAACCCCGGAAAAACCGCAGTTCGCCATCCGAGCCGGTGCCTGTGCCGAGCCGACAGGTCGTTTGCTGTTCGCAACTACCTCTGTCCGTCCCACATGCCTGTGACTTTTCGCGCTACATGCCACCGACGCAGCAGGCTGACCTGGGCCACGGCAGCGGAGTGTTCGCGCTACTTGACGCCTGCTCCGAGCTTTCGGGCCGACTGCCACCAACCAGAGGGCTGTCTCCGCTGGTCATCACGCTGTCGGTCGTCCTGCGCTCTCGGTACGGGCTTCTGGCGGCAGTTGGCTCGACCAAGGGTCATCCAGCACGGAAAGTCGCAATGCCGCGCCGAAGATCGTAGGCGCGGTGCCAACCATCTTGGTTTGGTGCCAACTGACGTGGCCCGGCACAGGCACACCGCACGTACTCCACTACGCCGGTGACAACAAGTATGCCTACGTGACAACTACCGTGCTTCGGCTCAACAAAGCAGGTGCTGGGCCTGCGACCAGCGTCACGTCAGTAGTCGAGGTCGAGGTAGTCGATGTCGTTGAGGGTGACGTCGAAGAGTCCCATGGCGCGGGCTCCGCCGTCCTGGAAGTAGATCTCTTTGAATCCCTCCGCGATGATCCCCCGCATCTGCTGGTCGCTGGCACCCGTGTTGCGAGCGTCGAACAGGCGCTGCGCGTACGCCGGGGGGAGATGCACGGTCAGGCGCCGGAAGCGCCCGTCGTCGGTCGTGCCGATGGGCGCGGTGTACCCGAACCGGGCCCTCGTCTCTACGGTGATCCCGCCGGTGGTAGCGGCCTGTTTCTGCTGGCGTTTGCGTACCTGGGGCTGCCAGCGGGCCCGTACGGCGGCGTCGATCCGGTCCGCGATCGCCTTGGGCGGGTGCTTACGTTCGCCTCTGCGGTAGCGCTCCACCGACCGCTGGCTGACCCCGATCTCCTGGGCAACGGCTTTGGTCGTCTTGAGCTGCTTCATCAGGAAGTTGATGCGTGCCTGGAGTGTCTTGGGCGGCTGACGGGTGAACGCTTCCCGGTCGGCCGGCTCGATCGCCTCGTCGATCTCTCCGGCCACGGCCTACTCTCACCGCGAGCGCCGGACTGGACGCGCTCCTGTACATGTGGATGCGATGGCCGCCGCTCCAGGTGCTGCCGTTGACGGGCATGACACCGAGCACCAGGCCGTGGACGCCGCCCCCGGTCAGGCCCTCGCGATGCTCGCCGAACGCTCCGGCCCGTTCGCCGGTGCCGCCGCGTGGTTGGCCTTGGGTGGAACCCGGCCTCGCCCGCCCCGCACCTGCCGAAGCCCGCAGCGGGCGGCGGCATCGGCCGTCGTGCCCACGCCGCGCGCCCCCTCAAACGGGTTTGGTGACGGATAAGGTCCGATCCTCCGCACGGTAAGGGCCCTTTGGTGGCGACTTGGCCCACGTGCGAGTTCCGCCCGTGGGGCGAACTTCTCGCGGCTCACCGGGCGAGTGGCGCACAGGTCCTCGGCGTCGTGGTGGATGCCTGTCGGCAGGTGGGCGGTCCGTAGCGGGATTGGCCACCGGACGGCCGTGAACGTCCCGTGCTGGCTTTCGGCGCCGTCGCTGCTCGAGGGGTTCTGCGAGGTGACGTGAAGTGGCTCTTTGGAGTGACGAAGACCTGTGTGCGAGGTCGTAGTGTCGGACGGATGAGAGTGAGGGACGGCAGGTGGCCCGGGCGGGGTGCCGATGCCGGGCTGGTCGTACTGACGTTTGTGCCGGCGCTGTTGTCGCAGCCGTACGTGGACACTTCCGGGCCGGCCTGGGTATCGCTCATGGCGTACGAGGCGGTGGGCGTGGTGGTTGTGCTGCTGCTGCGGCGGCGGCCGGCCACCGCCTTCGTCGTGGGGTTCGGGGCTCTTCTGGCGGCGCTGGTGGGGAGTGCGGGCGAGGGGGCCAAGCTGTCACCCCTGGTCTTCCTGCCGCTGGCGGTGCTGCTCTACAACCTGGGCCATCATGGCGTGAGCTGGCGGCGGACCGTGTCGGCGGTCCTCGGCGTCAGCGTGCTGAGCGTGGCTGGTCTGTGGCTGAACCGGATGACGACCGACTCCGGCGACTTCCGGGGCGGCCTGGACGTCCTCGCCGCGCTGGCCCCGATGCCGCTGGCCTGGGTGATGGGGTTCGCCGCGCGCACCCGGCAGGAACTGCTGGCTGCGGCCGAGCGGCGGGCGGCAGACGCGCGCCGGGCACAGGCCCTGGAGACGGCACAGGCCACGCATCGCGAACGGACAAGGATTGCGAGTGAGATGCACGATGTGGTCGCGCACTCGCTGACCCTCCTCGTCGTGCACGCAGAGACCTTGCGGGCCCGCGGCGGCGAGCTGCCCGACTGGGCCCGTGCCCAGGTCGACGGCCTTGCGGCGGCGGGCCGGCAGAGCAGCGGCGAGCTGCGTGACTTGCTACGGATGCTGCGCGACCCCGCGGACGCCGTCCCGCTCCAGCCCGTGCCGGACCTCGGTGAGCTGGAGGCGTTGCTGGACAGCCACCGTGCCGCAGGCGGAACGGTCGAGCTGACGACGGACGTCGCGTCGGAGTCCGTGCCGGGGCCGGTGCAGCTGGCGGTATACCGCGTCGTGCAGGAGGCATTGGTCAACGCCCGTCGGCACGCGCCTGGAGCGCCCGTCCAGGTGACCGTCCGCGGCAAAGATGGAGGAGAGCTGCGATGTGAGATCGTGAACGGCCGCGGCGTGCGGCAGGCCGCGGCCGGCGCGGGCATCGGGCTCGGCCTGGTCAGCATGGAGGAGCGGGTGGGCGCGCTGGACGGCGAACTCACCGCGGGCCCCACCGGTGACGGCGGCTTCCGTGTTGCGGCGACGATGCCGTTGGAGCGTGCGGATGCCTGAGCAGATCAGCGTGCTCATCGTGGACGACGAGCCGGTCATCCGCACCGGGTTGAGCGTGATCCTGGACAGCCAGGCGGATATCACCGTGGCGGGCACCGCGAACGACGGTGAGGAAGCCGTCGAGGTGTGTGCGCGGCTGCGGCCGGACGTGCTGGTGATGGATATCCGGATGCCGCGCCGCGACGGCCTGTGGGCGCTGGCCGAGCTGGGCCGCCGGGGACTGCTCGGGCCGGGACGCAGCCGGGCGCTCATGCTGACCACGTTCGACCTGGACGCCTACGTCGACGATGCGCTGACGGCCGGGGCCTCCGGCTTCCTGCTGAAGAACAGTTCGTACGAAGAGCTGACTGCGGCCGTGCGTGCCGCGGCTGCCGGGCACAGCGCGCTGAGCCCCGCGGTGACCCAGCGGATCATCGAGGGCCATCTCAGCGGCCGGCGCCAGCCCAGCGATCATGACCTGGCCCGGCTGAGGGATCTCACCCAGCGAGAGGTCGACGTGCTGCGTCTGATCCGGGACGGGCTGAGCAACGCCGAGATCGCCGACCGGCTCGTGGTGAGCCTGCACACGGTCAAGACGCACGTCAGCCGCGTGCTCACGAAAACCGGCTGCCAGAGCCGCGCACAGGCGGCGGTGCTGGCCAGGAACACCCTGTCCTGACCCGCCCTCGATCGCAGGGCGGGCCGGCGGGGCGCCGTACCCCGCGGGGTCACCCCTTGGAGTGACCCCGCGCCGGTGGGAAGCCCTCCATCGAGCGATGTACCAGCGGCGCGCCACTGACTGAATGAATGGTGTGCGCGGGACCCGCCGAACGAGCGCTCATCAGGCGATTGCCCGGTTCCCTCGACGCACGCAGCACATCGTCACGCGCCGAAGGGAACTGCCATGTCAGCACCCACACTGTCCCGCCGTCACCGAATCCACCGCGGAGCGCTCACCATCGCCTTGACGACCTGCCTGGGCGCGGCGCTCGCGAGCTGCTCGGACGAGGCCGAACCGGCGGCCGGGCAGAGCGCGGCCGGCCCGGCGGCCGACGCGCGGCTGGCCCGCCTCGCGCAGCAGGCGGCAGACACCGGCTCCCTGGGCGTCATCGTCCGCGTCGACTCCGGCGACGGGAAGCCCGTCGAAATCGCCAAGCAGGCCGCCTGGACCAAGGACGACCACAGCCTCGCCGCCGGCGACCGGTTCCGAGTCGGGTCCAACACCAAGTCGGTCACCGCGACCCTCGTCCTGCAGCAGGTCGCCCAGCAGAAGATCAGCCTCGATGACGCGGTCGAGAAGTGGCTGCCCGGCCTGGTCAAGGGCGGCGAGCACATCACCGTACGGATGCTGCTCAACCACACCAGCGGCCTGGGAGACTTCCTGCTGACACCCCAGTTCCTGCCCTCGCTCACCGGCCAGGAGCAGCGCACCTGGACGCCGCAGGAACTTCTCGCCATCACCCCCGAGCAGGACCCGCCGACCGAGCCCGGCAAGACGTACTCCTACAGCAACGCCAATTACGAGGCGCTGGGGCTGATCCTCGAGAAGGCCACCGGGAGCAGTCTGGCCGAGCTGATCGAGCAGAAGATCACCAAGCCGCTCGGCATGAAGGACTCGTTCCTCGCCACGGACGCGGCCTGGCCTGCCGGGAAACGCCACGCGATCGGCTACGAGCCGGACGCCAAGCGCCTGAAGGCCCTCCTTTCGGGGACCGTGGACCTGCCCGAGGGCGTCGGATTCGCTGGGCCCGAACGCCCCCGTGACAACGTCGACACCGCCGCCATCGACCCGAGCTGGTCGTGGGCGGCAGGCGGTATGGTCTCCACCGCTCAGGACTGGCAGCGCTTCCTCACCGCGCTCATATCAGGCCGGTTGCTGCCCGAGGCCCAGCTGAAGCAGATGCGGACCACCGTGGACGCCCCCGAGGAAGGCGGAGGTTACGGTCTGGGCCTGATCAAGGTGGAAACGGCCTGCGGCACGGTCTTGGGTCACACCGGCGGCCTGCCCGGCTACTCCAGCGAGATCTACACCGACGCCACCGGCACCCGTAGCGTCGCGGTCTTCACCATCACGAACTTCGGCATCAAGGAAAAGAAGGCCGCCACCACGAACAAGGCCCTCGTCGAAGCCGCGACCTGTCAGATGCTCGGCAAGCCCCAGCCCTCGGACAGCCCGGCCGGTTGACGGCCGCGGACACCAGCCGCCTCCGCCGACCGCCTCGCTGCCGACCTGTACATGACGGCTGCCTTCACGCGCGTTCTGCACGAGAGGCCGGACGACCCGCATGCCGCGCCGCCTCCTGAGACATCGGCACCAAAGAGCGGCACTGGCGGAACAGCGGGTTCGCTCACATCGAGCGAATCTTGGTGGAAGAAGCCGCCAAGGACTCTGAGCCGGACGCCCTCACTCGACGGCCACCGTCGCCTGCCACGCGCCCGGGCGCATGCCTGTCGCCTTGCGGAAGAACACCGAGAAGTTGGATGCGTCGGGGAAACCGAGTACGTCGGCGCAGCGGGCGGCGGTGAGACGGTCGTGTGCGAGGAGCCGTTTGGCCTCCAGGACGCTCCGTTCGACGATGTACGCCTTCGCGGTCCGGCCGGTGGCCTGCCGCACCGCTCGTGAGAGGGTGCGGGGAGCGTATCCCGGCGCACTGGCGTAGTAGCCGGCGTCGTGGTGCTGGAAGTGCGCTTCGACGCTGGAGCGGAACAACCGGAACACCTGAGGAGTGAGCGGTCCTTCGGCGTGCGGCGGGTGCAGCCGGGTGATGAGCGCGGAGAGCAGGATTTGGGGCAGCTCTGTCCGGGAGTCACTGGGCGGGGCGGATGCTTCGAGGAGGAGATGGCTGCGCGCCGTGTCGACGAAGGGCCAGTCCGCGTCGGGGATGCTCCAGTGCGCGGCCGGGTCGGGGGAGGCGACCAGTTCTCGGGTGGCGTGGGTGACCGGCGCGGTCGGCACGAACAGCACGAGGTGCCCTGCCACGCCGGCGAGGTCATCCCACCGGTGCACGGCGCCGGGTGGAGTCCACACCGCGGACCGGTCTTGGAGCGGGTGATGGCAAAAGTCGACGCTGACCGAGCCGGGTCCGGCGTCGATGACGGCAAGGACGTGGAAGTCGGCGCGCTGCGTGCCGCCGTCGCTCAACTCGCGAAGGCGGCCGAACGTCATCGTCTCGACCGAGACGGCGCGGCGCCCCGCGGGTTGGTAGGTCATCTGCCGGATTACGCTGATGAGTCCAGTCTTCACCCTCCGGTGACCAGTCAGGCCGATGCCCTGTCCGCGGTGCAACAGTTCAATGAATGCGCAGGGCAATCGCCCAGAGCATCGACCGGGAGAGCCATCATGGATACGACGCAGCAGACGCTACTGCCCACTTACGCCCATCGGACGGGGATCGGACCGACTCTGGTGTTCCTGCACTATTGGGGTGGTTCCGCCCGTACCTGGGACCTCGTCGTCGACCGCCTGGCGGGCCGTGACGTGCTCACGGTCGACTTCCGCGTCCAGAGCCCGGCGCCACCGCGCGGCCTCGCGTGCCTCACCAGGACCCCCACCCTGAAAGGGCACCCCCGTGCACGCACTCACCTGCGCCGACTGCACCACCGGCCCCGGAACCGAGTTCCGCGCCCTCCATGACGGCCTGTTCGCACCGCCGCACTCACCGCAGCCTGGCGCGGCGGACTGCGCGCCCGCCCCGACGCCTAACGCGGCGCCAGCGTCCTGGTGAACGTGAGCAGCTGATCGACCTCGGTGAAGTCGGAAGCCGCGTACGTGCGCAGGGCGGCGATCGGGTCCCGTTCCAGGTCGGCGGGGAGTTCGTCCAGGTAGACGATCGCCTCGCGGGCGCCCAGGCTGGTGAGAACGTCCAGCGCGTTGCCGAGCAGGCCCAGACCCAGGCCCTCGCCGCGGGCGTACGGGGCTACGGTGACGCTGCGGATCAAGCCGGCCCCATCGATGGGACGCTCCAGGGCGGCCTGGGCCAGGACGCGGCCGCGGCGACGGACCTCCAGGTGCTTGCCCGGCGGTGCGGTGGTGTCGTTCATCTGGACGCCGGCGAGGTGGGGCAGGCCTGCGACGGGCAGCTCGGCACGCAGGTAGCGGCACCGGCCCCAACTCGTGAAACCTGCAGCTCGAAGAGCTTCCCGGGTGACCCGACGGTGGCGCTCGGGCAGACCGACCAGGCCTCGGGTCAGAGCACACGCCAGCGTGAAGGCATGCATCGGCCCGGCAGCACAGAACTGAAGTGCCTGGGCGATCAAAGCCTGCGCCGTGGAGAAGTCCTCACGACAGTGCAACCACAGCAACAACGGCGGGCCGTCGCTGGGGCGCCCGGCGCAGCAGACGACGCCCTCGATACCACCGCCGGGCGCACACAGCACCGTGGTGACGACCGGCCCCTCCAACCCGGCGAGGTCAGTAGCCGAGCGGCCGACCACGGCGTCGGCAAGCATCCGCGTAGAACACGCTGGCTGGCCCGGCAGCCGGTCCGCCGCGAGCAACTCCAGCACCCCCGCCTCGTCTGCCGACTCAAACGGGCGCAGCTGCGGGAATTCGGCCCCGCCCAGGAGGATCGTCATACCGGCACCTCCCAGGCATATGCGGCTTTTCGTTCCCTCACTCTCCTCCCTCCATGCCGGCAAGGCCAGCCCCGCCCGTCCCCCACCTGGCACGCCATGCCCATGGGGTGACTGCTGCGCAAGCAGCCGGGTAGCAACCGCCGCCACCGCAGGTGGCTCTCAACAGCCGCCCAGGACCTCAACGACCAGGGTCCTGGACAGCAATGCCTGTGCCAGACGGGTGCCAGATTCTGCGGGAAGCCATGGGGGGAGCCGGGAGAAACGGCGGCACGCCCACCAGGCGGCGTCGGTGTTCCGCCGCAGGTCAGCCGGGCAGACAGCCGTCAATCACTACAGCGATTACGGGCGGGTGTATACCGATGTACATGGGTACCGGGCGTGTGCCGGTGGACCGCCTCCCGGAGCAGCAGCTGGGCCGCAGGCTGGTGGCAATCCCGCTTGCGCTGGTCGTCGTGATCACGGTGGTGGACATCCATTCCCCGCCGGACGTCCATCTGGGCCCCTTGCTGGTGATCACGCCGGCCCTGACCGCGTCCCTGGCCGGGCCGCGACTGACCGCCCTTGTCGGAGCACTGGCTGTGGCCGCCCAGGTGCTCATCGCCGTGTTCCACGGCGGACTGACCACACCCACCCACAGATCACTGGGTTGACCCTGCTGTCCGCCTTGGTCGTCTTCGTCTGCCACGTGCGGGAGCGGCGCAGCCGGGAGCTGAACCGGGCACCGTCGGTGGCCGAGACGGCGCAGCTCGTACTGCTGCGGCCACCACGCCGCCGGATCGGGCCGCTGCGGGTGGCGCGGCTGTACCTGGCAGCCGAGGACGAGACCCGCATAGGCGGAGACCTGTTCGCGATCGCCCGCTCCGAGAGCGGCACCCGCGTGATCATCGGCGATGTCCGCGGCAAGGGACTGGCCGCCATCGGTGAGGCATCCATGGTGCTGGGCGCGTTCCGCGAGGGGGCGCACCGCTACGACACCCTGCCCGAACTCGCTGCGGGCCTGGAAGCGAGCGTCTGGTGGCACATGAAGGAAGTCGCCGACACCGAGCACGACGCGGGCGAGCACTTCATCACCGCCCTACTGCTCGACATCCCCGACGACGGCACGCAGGTCGAGATGGTCAACTGCGGTCACCCCCCTCGCCCCTGCTGCTACACGACGGTCAGGTCACCGTCCTGCACGCACGGCGTGGGCATGTGCGAACTGTTCCGTCCCCAGCCACCACGCCGACCCCTTCACGTTCGAGGACGGCGACACGCTGCTGCTCAACACCGACGGCGTCACCGAGGCCCGCTCGCCCAAAGGAGCCTTCTACCCCCTCACCGAGCGCGCCGCCTCCGCGCCCGCGTCCGGACCCGAAGCCCTGATCCGCCACATCCACCGCGACCTGCTGAACCACATCGGTCACGAACCCGGAGACGACGCCGCTCTCCTGGCCATCGAACGCTACGGCGCCCTCCATCGCCCCCGCTCTGCCCGTACGGGAGCCCGCCCCGTGGGGCTTCGGCCCGCATTCGTCCAGGCAGGTCCAGCAGGGCCGGACGACTCGACCTGTCAGGCCGAGGCAGTCGCTCAGGGCTGCGGCTACCGTCGGGAGAGCAGATTGCCTCCGGAGGAGGAACGACGATGGCCGGTACCGAAACACTCGACCGCAGCACCTGGGAGACCGCTCTCAACCAGATGACCGAGGAACACCAGGGGGAGTTCGTCACCATCGAGGTACTGGACCCCGAGTTCGGGCACCAGAGCGAAGCCGACCGGCTGCCCTTCGCCACCATCGTGTACGACCCGAAGGACGACGTAGTGGCCGTCTCCGTCGGCGGACGGTCGCCGCGCTACCCCGTGGTCCTGCGGCACCTGGTGTGGCACCCAAGGGAGATCGACGTCGCCACGCAGGACATTCCCGAGCCAGCGGTCCGGATAGTCGACAAGGACGGCGCGGCCACGCTGATCACCTTCTTCCTCCAGGAGTCCGGCACATCCGGCACGGGGTCCTGACCCCTGAGACGCGCAGGCCGCCGGCAGCCGTCGCGGCAGGCAGGCGATGGCCTCGGACGCCGCGTTCACGGCGGGCATGGTCGTACGGTTCCACCGGGAGCTGCCCGCCGAGGTATGCGGGCCGTTCCCGCTGCTGGTCGAGTGGGGTGACGGACGTAGGCCTGTCACGGCCGTCGGCGGGCGACGGCCGCCAGTGCACGAAGGAACACCCACTGCCGGCTCCGGATACCCAGGATCCGACGGCACTGTTCCGCCGTATAGGCGTGGCGGACCGCAACGGCGCCCGGCAGCGCATCGTCACCGGGTGTCGCGCGGGCGAGGGGACTACCGTGGGAAATGTCCCTGTGTCGGCCCCGCCGACCGGCCGGTCGTTCACGCCGGGGGCGGAAGGAGGTACGAGATGTCCGATGCGATTCGGGACACCACGGCCCGGCGCGTACGACATTTCGTCGACGCCGGATATCCCGACGCCGGGCCCGTCGAGGCGGCGGTGGAGGGAGCCGTCTACCGGCTCGGGGACGGAACGGTGGCCAAGGTGTGGGAGCGCCGACGGGGATCCGAACTGCGGCGGATGCAGCGTTTCTATGCCGATGCCGCGGCGCACCTGCCGTTCGGCGCCCCGGAGATCCTGGCCGTCGAGGACATCGACGGTGTCCCGATGACCGTGGAGCGGGAGCTGACCGGCGAGCCCTTGGCGGCCAGGATCCGCACCGACGACCCGGACGAGGTGCTGCCTGAAGCGGTCGACTGCCTGGTCGGCGTGCTGCGCGCCCTCGCGGACGCCCATGACGTCGACGAGGTCAAGCACCTTCCTGTGCTGGACGAGGAACGCCCGCTGTGGGAAGGCCACACCACTTTCGGATCCGCCCTGGCGGACCTGGTGGACCGGCGGGTCAGCCGGTGCGCGGACCGGCTCTCCACGCATGTGCGCGACTTCGACGACACGCGCGCTCGGCTGCTTCGGAAGCTGCGCTCGCTGCCCCGTACCGACGACGCGGTCGTCCACGGTGACGTCTTCCCGGAGACCGTGCTGGTGGACGACGACCTGCGCCCGCTCGCCCTCCTGGACTACGGCTTCCTGTCCACGGGCGGGGACCCCCGGTTCGACGCCGCCGTGGCCGCGGCCATCTTCCCGGCGGGCACCGAGCACGCCCTGGAGATCACCCGGCAGCTCACCACGCGGTTCGCCGACGAGTTCGGCTACGCGGTCGACGAGCTCCTGCTGTACCAGGCCGCCTATGCGATGGCCACGAGCGACGCCTTCGCGCCGGGCGGCGGTGACGAGCACTTCGCCTGGTGCGTCACCGTGCTCGAGGACTCGGCCGTCGCCGAGTCCCTGCATCGGTTCCACCGGCCGTTCCGGGCCGACGATTGAGTGCTGTACGACCAGATGGCCCCGTCGGCGTACGGCAGCCGCGGCCTCGCTCAGGCCCGCATGTACACGCAGGACCGGCGCCTGGCCATCCGGTCTTTCAGGAGAGCGTGGTACGGGTTCCGCGGGAACACTGAGGGGCATGGCGAAAGCTCTGCACCCGGACCGGCGGGACACCGACGCCGGAAGTACCCTCACGGTCGTCGTCGCCGCCCTCGCCAACCTCGGCATCGCGATGGCTAAGGTGGCGGCCGGCCTCATCAGCGGCTCCAGCGCCATGCTCTCCGAGGCCGCGCACTCGGTCGCCGACACGGTCACGGAGGTGTTGCTGCTGACGGCGCTCAAGCGCAGCCGGAAACCCCCCGACGAGGACCATCCCCTCGGATACGGCCCCGAACGCTACGTCTGGGCGCTGCTCGCCGCAGTCGCCACCTTCGTCGGCGGCGCGGTCTTCTCCCTCTACGACGGCATCCACACCCTGACGAGGGGCGAGACGCTCGGCGACCCGCGGGTGTCGTACATCGTCCTCGCGGTCGCCTGCATGCTGGAGGGCTTCTCGCTGCGGACCGGGGTCCGCCAGGCGCGCGGTGACGCGGACCGGCGCGGGATGCCCTTCCGGCTCTATATGCGGCACACGCCCGACACCGCCGTGAAGGCGGTGGTTCTGGAAGACTCGGCAGCGCTGATCGGCCTGGTGCTGGCGGCGGGCGGCCTGCTGGGCGGGCAGCTCACGGGATCCGGGGTGTGGGACGGCATAGCCTCCCTGTCCATCGGCGTGCTGCTGCTGTACGTCGCCTGGGTGCTCGGCCGGTCGAACGTGGAGCTTCTCATCGGGCGGCCGCTGCCCCGGCCGGTGCGGGAGCGCATCCGGGCGGAACTCCTGCAGGTCGAGCACATCGAGGCGGTGCTGGAGCTGACGACGCTGGTGCAGGCGCCGGGAGAAGCCCTGGTGGCGGCCAAGGTCGACTTCCGTGACCTGTCGACCGCCGCCGAGGTCGAGTGGGCCTGCGAGCGGGCCGAGCAGCGACTGCACGAGGCATTCCCGGCGGTGCGCCGGGTGTACCTGGACCCGACGCCCGGGCATGCGCAGCGGCGCTCCGAGGGCCTGAACCCCGGCTCGTGAAAACGGCTTCTAACTGATCGTTTCAGAATGAGCTCGGTCCGCTTGGACCTCTCGTGCCAACCCGCGCATGTCGACTCTGGGCGCATCAGGCCCTGGGGGCTGTCCCAGCTGGACGCTCTGCACCATTCCCGGTTCGAGGACGCGGTGCGGGAGCTGATGCGTCGTGACGGCTGTCAGGACGCGATCCGTGTCGGGGGCGGCGGCGACCTGGGCGCCGATGTGAAGGCCACCGACCCTTACGGCAGGCGGTGGGTGATCCAGTGCAAGCACCGCTGCAACGGCCTGGCCGGCTCCGCGGTGGGAACGCCCGAACTCCAGGTCCTCAACGGCACCGCCCGCCAGGTTCACGGCGCAGACGTCGCGGTCATCGTCACCAATGGCCGGGTCACGGCGCCAGCTGTGGCCTTCGCTAAGCAACAGCGCCTCCACGTCGTCGACCGCCACACCCTCGGCACATGGGCATCCGGCTCACGCCCCCTGTGGGAACTGCTGCGGGCGGTCCCGCTCCCTCGCAAGCCGACCAGCCTGACCTGAGGTGCCGAGGGCAGGAGCGCGGCCAGGGTGACCGTGGTGGTGCGGTTGCCCCAGGGGTGGAGGTCGGTGAAGCGGTGATCGGTGACGATGACGTACGCCAGCGCGTGCGCGGCCGTGACATGGGTGAGGTAGAGCTCCAGCACCCCGATGGTGTCACGGGGGCTGGTGACCGGGGCAAGCACCCGCTGGCCTCGTCGGTCGGGCACGCGCAGCGCTGCCGCATGGTTCCCGCCCCTCCCACGCGGCCGCCATCATGGCCGCACGGGAGGAAGGTGCGACGGAGAGCGATCTGCACGACGCGGTCGCGGAGGCCATCGCGGACACCTATTTCCGTCAAGGCGGTGGCGGCAGTGCGGGCCTGGAGGTGAAATCAGTTGACTGGCACCTGCCTGGTCAGAGAATCCCAGAGCCAGCCTCGCCGCGTGCTGGAAGGACTGCTGTGTCTCAGCCCGGTGGGTCAGCGCCCCCAGGTACGTGGCTATGCGGGCTTTCCCGGGGCAAAGGTGACGAGCGGGCCGAGCCGCTTCCAGCATCTCTCCCAGAGCATGATGGAGCTCGGTTGCAGCTGCCTCCGCGTTTGGAGGCTCAGGGCGGATCCGGCCGCGCTTCCGTGACGACGGCCGAAGCCTCGTCTGCCGTGCCCTGTTGAGGCGATCGGCTATGGCAGCGGGGCCACACTCGCTCGCGTGGGCCACTTCGATGCTCGAAGTGGCCCATGCGGCCCGAACCATGCAGATGTTCCGCTGCGGCCTTTCCCGCCAACCGCCCGCCGGGCAGCCGGCCGTGCGGGGATGGGTGTCCGCCGGGCGGCCGGGGTGGCTAGAACCGGTCCAGCAGCCAGGTGCACAGCTCCTCGGTTGGGAGGGTGTGCGGGGTCGTCGTGGACGAGCAGCGGAACTCGTCCAGGCCGCTCTGGTCGGGGTTCAGGCCATCGACCTTTGCGTATAGGTCCTCCTGGCGTGCGAAGTCCGAGATGTCGATCGCGCTGACCGAGGGGACGAAGCACACGTGCGGATACCGCAGGTCGGCCTCGCCGCCGGCCTCGGTCATCGAGTGGGCGAGGATCTCGTACGTCGCGAGCGTGCCACCCGGTGCGCCGTCCAGTTCCGGGAAGCCGCTGGTCGGGATGGTCCGCTCGGTCGCCGGGAACGCCCGCTTCAGGTAGGCGACCGTCACGTCGTCGCCCTGCGCCTGAGCGTAGAAGGTGGTGCCGGGGTAGCGGACGTCGAGCCGCAGCGCGACCTCGCCGGGCTTGACGTCGGGCAGGCCGATGCCGTCGCCGCGGCCGTTGGCGACGGCCAGCTTGCGCGGGATCCGCGGCCACTGGCCGACCCGGTCCAGCTCGTCGAGCAGCGCGATGCGTTCGGGGGCCACCCCGATCTTCTGGGTCTTCTTGTCGTAGTGCTGCCAGAGCATCTGCCGTGCGGCCGGGCTGTTCATCTGCTGCTCGAAGGGGTGGGGCTTGAGGTCCAGGCCGTAGGGGAGCAGGTAGGCGAACGCCTGGACGCCGAGGGGGATGGAGGCACCGCGGTGCGGGGTGTCGAACGAGAAGTACACGCCCGTCTGGTGCTCGTTCTCGTGGAAGTCGGTCTCCATCCGGGCGAGGGTGTAGCGCGCGATGAGGCCGCCCATGCTGAAGCCGCCGACGATCAGCCGCTCGTTGCCCGAGCGACGGTTGATCGCCTCACGGATGGTCCCCTCGACCGCCTTGGAGTTGGTCAGGATGGAGTCGGTGCGGTTGTCGAAGCCGAGCAGGATCACGTCCTTGTGGCGCCGGCGGAGTTCGCTGATGAAGGAGTAGTCCTCGCCCTCCAGGAACTCGTAGAGCTCCTTGAGCTTGCTCCTGCCGTGGTTGAAGCCATCGGCGATGATCACCGGCCGGGTCAGGGAGGTGTTGCCCTCGCCGTAGAACACCCAGGTGAATCCACCGTCGACGGTCCACTCCTCGTCGAAGTCCGGTACCTCGACCCGGCGGGAGGGAGAGTCGAGCGGGTCGCCGATGGTGAACGGCGTGACGGGGGCCTCGGTCTTTTCGGACACGGTCGTGCTCCTCGCGGGAGGGGAGAGGGGGGCAAAAGCATCATGTCGCACATTCCAGGCAAGTAAGCTGTTCAGCCCTTCCAGCGCCTTGTGTGCTGTTGGTGGCGTCGGGACCTGTGGAGTGCGATCCGGCGGTAAGAGGGTAGGAACAGACGGCCAATCGAGGAATCGGTCGGCGGACCGGACCCTCGCAGTATTTGCGCAGCTCAGCGACTCACAAGGACACGCAACACCGCAGCAGCGCCTTCGCGTACGGCCGTGTCCCGCCCGTGCCTGCCGTCAGCCGCGCGTCTGCGGACAACTCGTTCAGTTCCCCGTGCGAGACATGCGCCAGTCGGGTGATGTCTCCGGTTCATCAGGAGGTGACCTTTGCGATGTGGCGCGTCACCTTCTCGGGTGGCGCCGCAGAGAGCCAGAGGCTCCCGATCTTCGTTACTGGTGACAGAAAGACTGCTGAATGAGCGCAGGCGACAAGTCGGATGCCTCGGTTGTGACAACCAGGCTGCTTCGGCCGTTCCCGTTCGCCATCTCAGCCGGTCCCGTTGGTGACAACTTCTGAGCTTCGGCTCATCCGCCTATCGACCGCGACAAGACCCACCTGACCGCCGTGGACGAAGAAGCCGTGCGCCTGGCCGACGTCCTGGAGGACCACCCGGGCACCGGCGACGTCACAGACGCCGACACCCGCGGCGACATCGTTTTCACCGCGGCCGGGCGCTCCTGGGTGCTCGACTTCCAGTCCGGCCCCGACGGCGAGGTCTTCCAGAACCCGACCGGCGCCCCGGCCCCGACCGACGGCCCCGGCGCCGACGTGCTGCGCGACGTCGTCGTCCCCGCGCTCCTGGCCCACCCCGCCTACCGGGCCGCCACCGCCGACGGCGACACCCTCACGGTCCACCTGGCCACCGGCCGCCACTACGCCCTGGCCCTCAGCCCCGCCGTCTGCCCCTGGTCGGCCCCCACGGGCCGGGCCCCGGCATCGCAACTGCCGGGGCCGGCCCTCGTGCCGCCCGCTCACCCCGTAGGAGGGATCTGCCCATGACCGCATCCACGGCGATCCGGCGCGCGTACCGTGAGGTGACGACCCGCCGGGAGGACCAGATGAGCGCGCAGCCCGACCACGCACCCGTCACGGCGTACGCCCCCGCGCCCGGGGCGCCAGCCGAACTCCTCGCCCAGCTGCGCGCCGACAAGCGCGCGAGCACGTGGGTGCCGGCCTTCGAGCGGGAGTGGACTGCTGCCCTCGAGGAATCGCGGCGCACGTTCTCCCTCGCCGGGCTGTACGAGGTCCTCCAGAACTGGCAGGGCCGCCTCGCCTCCGCCCCGGCCGTCGACGCCTTCGTCGCCTCCGGCTACGACGACAGCGACTTCATCGACATGGCGGAGCTCCGCAGGCGGCGCCGGTGACCGGACAGCCGTATGCGGTCCGCTTCTCCGTCCCAGCCGCGAAGGTCCTCGCCACCCTGCCCGAGCACATCGAGGACACGGTGTGGGACGTTCTGGACGCGGCCGCGGCCGATCCGTGGGGCTTTTGGCAGTGGAACACCGACGACCCCGAGGGCGAGGACGTCCGGCACGCCTCCGTCGGCCAGCTCTCCCTCACCTACTGGGTGAACCGGCCCCTGCGCCGCCTGTCCGTCCTCACCATCACCTGGCTCGGATAGTCACCCGGTGGCAACGCCCTGACCCCGGCATCGCAACTGCCGGGGTCAGGGCGTTGCCGATCGTAGCCACGGCCGTATCCACCGGTTGCCACCCGGGCGGCAACGCGTCTCCGCCTCGTAGTCACCAGCTGCCGCGGGGCCGTTCGGCGCCGAGCTGGACCTCGCGCCGGCGCTCCGGGCAGTCCGGCAGGCCCTCCACCCGGCGCGGTCTGTCGGCCTTCACCCAGTAGAACCCGCAGAGCGCCGTGTTCGAGTAGAGGTCCACCTGATCGTCCTCGGAGGCGTGCGAGCCGTGGCCCGGCACCATCCAGGTGAACGTCGCCTCCCCGTCGTACGGTGCGCCCGCCGGCCAGTCGTACACCGGCTCGGTCGTGGTGCAGCGAATCCGCAGATCAGGCTCCGTCCAGCACTTGCCGTACCGGATCTGCGAGCTGGCATCGACCGCGTCCGCGAGGCGCTCGAAGGACAGGTCGTAGTCCCGCATGTGCTCCCACGAGCCCGGCTCCTGCTCACGCACCAAGGAGCGGAACATCAGCAGCAGCCGCGCCAGGTCGTGTTGGTGGACCCGGACCGTGTGCGTCTGCGGGTCGTAGCCGTACGTCGGGTCGTGGGCGGGCTTCTTCGGCATGGGTCCTCGTTCGCATTGCACGGCTGTCAGCGCTCCGCCGTAGGGCCTGCGGTGCGGCCGGATGCTCAACGACACGGGCCCGCCGAAGCCATGCCGACCTCCGCCGTCCGTGCGCCGGCCGAACCGCCGTGGGCCTCGCGTCTCAGGCTGGCGGCGGCGTCTCGCCGGGCAGTTCCCCGGAGAAGGCCCACCACTGCTCGATGGTCCACACGGCGACGCTGGAGCGGTCGGTGGACATCCGCAGCCACACCTCCTCGCCGCCGGGCATGAGCGCCACCTCCAGGTGCGCCTCGTTCCACGTGCCCACCGGGTACATCCACTCGATGCCGTCGGGCCAAGTCCGCATCGCCACCGTGCGCACGCTCAGCGCGAAGGCGAAGGCGTCCAGCGCCGCCTTGGGTATCCGCACCTCCGCCGGCTCCCGCTCGATCCCCGCCACCTGGCCCCCTTCACCTCGTGCGCGGGCCCGCTGACCTGTGACAGCGAAGTTGGACGGTTTGCCACCGAAGTTGGACCAACGCTGTTTAGCGACGAGGAAGTTGGACCAACGCTGTATAGCGACGAGGAAGTTGGAGCGATTGGGGTGGGTGCATACTCAGTGAGGGTGCCTCGTTGGGGTGCTTCGCGGGATTTTGGCATGTGATCGTGTGGCTGGTTTCTACCGTCGCGGATGATGAGCCCGCCGAGGTGCGCGGGCGTTGAGGCGAGGGTGGGCGGTGGCGGTGCCGTCGTTGATGGCCGCGTTGCAGGCCAGAGCGGACAAGGCCCAGATGCGGGCCAGGCAGGACGGTGGCGGCGGGCCCACCGGATTTCCGGGCGGTCGGGCCGTCATGGTAACTAGGATTGACCCATGACTCGTCGACGTCATCTGATACTTCGTCTGTCACTGCCCCTGCCCCTGCTGTTGGCGTCCACGCTCTCCCTGGCGGCCTGCAGCTCGACGCCCTCCAAGGCCACGGTGGCGGCGCGCGGGTTTGCCAAGTCCTCCTGCGCCTCCCTGCAGCAGCTGACCGACCACCTCGCCCGCCCCCGGCCGTCGGATCTGACCGACCCCTACTACCGGACCGCCGAGCAGTACCTGAACACGGCGACGAACCGCGCCGCCGACGCGGCTCAACAGGACCACGACTACCAGGAGTTCGCCGACACCCTGCACCGGGCGGCCGTGACCTGGCAGGTCACCTTCACGCTGGACAAGGCCGAGCCGCTGATCCAGCAGGCGCGGAAGGAGAAGTGCTGACGCTCTCGACGTGAACTAGGGCCTGTCCGGTGGGTCCAGGTGACTGCCTTGCATTGCGATCGTTCCGTCCAGTATGGGGCGACGTGATCTGTCGAATGAGGAATGGGCCCGTCTGGGCCCTCACTTGCCGAAGAACGTTGGACGCGGAAGGCGTTGGAAGAACCACCGTCGGGTGATCAACGGGATCCTGTTCCGTCAGCGGATCGGCATCCCGTGGCGGGATCTGCCGACGCGGTTCGGGAAGTGGAAGACGGTACATGACCGGCATCGAAGGTGGTCGGCGGACGGCACATGGGACAGGATTCTGCGGGCCGTCCAGGCCGATGCCGACGCGGAGGGCCGCATCGACTGGTCCATGGCGAGTGTGGACTCCACCGTGCGCCGCGCCCACCAGCACGCCGCCGGCGCTCGCAAGCAGCCACCACGGAAACCCGGTACGCGCACCCAGCCCGTCCAGCATCACCCCGATGAAGCCCTCGGTCGTTCACGCGGCGGACTGAGCACAAAGATCCACCTAGCTGGTGAAGGCGGACTGCGACCTCTGGCGCTGCTGGTCACCTCCGGCCAGTGGGGCGACTCCCCACATTTGATCCCGGTCCTGGACCGAATCCGCGTTCCCCGCCCGGCAGGCGGGCACCCTCGCACCCGGCCGGACCATCTGAGTGGCGATAAAGCGTACAGCTCCCGCCGCAACCGCCGTTACCTGCGGCGCCGGCACATCAAACACACCATCCCCGAGCGCCGCGATCAGCGGACCTACCGCCAGAACCGCGGCAGCCGAGGAGGTCGACCCACCAGCTTCGACCGTTCACGCTACGCCCGCAGGAACGAGGTCGAGCGGACAATCAATCAACTCAAGAGCTTCCGGGCCGCAGCAACCCGCTTCGACAAGAGGGCCTTCATGGCACCGTGACGGGGGCCGCGGTCCGACTTTGGCTTCGCTCGTGACCCGCTGGGCGGTCCTCAGTGTGATGTCGGCAGGCCGAGGTCGGCGGCATTCATGAAGTCGAGCATCTTCCGGTTGGTCAGCTCCGCGTGGTCGATCTGCGGGCCATGGCCGGTCCGGGAGATGATCTCGGCCCTTGCGCCGGGGATCAGCCGGGGCACGCGTTCGACCTGCCTGTCGGGGTGCACCAGGAGGCTGCGCCTGCCGAGCACCAGGTACAACCGTGTGCGGATGGCCCCCAGTTCGGCGTCGGTGAGGGGTTGCGGCACGGGTCGGCGGATGCGGTAGGCGCGGACGCCGGTGCGGATCATGGTGCGCAGTTCCGGGACGACGAGGACGGGTTGTTCCAGCCAGGACGCGAGCCGTGGCCGCAGCGCCTTGGGGGCGAAGGTGGCGAACAGACTGGCGAAGATCCACACGAAGAAGCGCAGTCCCACCTTCTCCAGGCCCCCGGGGTCGAGCAGCGTGACCGAGGCGAGGCGTTCCGGTGCGCGGTATGCCTGGTTCAGGATGAGCCAACCGCCGTATGACGAGCCGAGGAGGTGCACGTGGTCGAGCCCGAGGCCGGCGAGTGTCTCGTCCAGCCACTGCGCGGCCCGCTCGGGCTCGTGGATGGGCGCGCGCTGCACGCTGCGGCCCGGGTCGCCCGGGGTGTCGATGGCGTAGACGGGCCGCTCGGCGCTGAGGGCCGGAGTGTTCGGGTACCACATGGCGGAGCAGGAGCCGGCTCCGTGGACGAGGACGATGGGGGTGCGCTCGCGGGCGGCCGGGTCCTCGGGGTCGTAGCGGTAGACGTGCGTGGTCCCGAAGGACGTCTCCACGTCGTGCTCCGCGGACGCGGGCGCGCCCAGCGCGTAGACCGCGTCGCAGGCCGCGAAGTAGCGATCGCGCCAGGCGTCGCTGACAAAGCGGCCGACATCGGGCTGGGAACGGGCTGTTGTGGGCTCGGGCACGGCCACCTCCTGGGCAGTCGATCTTTATGATACGAACGTACCACAAACATGGTACGGCTGTACCATCAAAAATCGGAGGCACGATCCGAGGAGTGGAGAGTGGAACCATGCCCAAGCGCGTGGATCACGAAGAGCGGCGCACCGAGATCGCGCAGGCCCTCGTCCGGGCCGCCGGACGACAAGGGCTGCACGCTGTGGGTATGCGGGACGTGGCGGCCGAGGCAGGCGTCTCACTGCGGCTGGTGCAGTACTACTTCGAGTCCAAGGAGAAGCTGCTCCTCTTCGGACTGCGGCATCTGGCCGACAGGTTCGGGGAACGGGTGACCGCCCAGATTCGCGCCGCCGATGGCAACCCCGGGCCGCGGGCGGTGATCGAGGCGCTGCTGACGGCCGCCCTGCCTGTCGACGAGGAGAGCCGCCTGTTCCATCACCTCTACACCTCGTACGCCGTGCTGTCGGTCACCGACGAAGCCCTCGCGGCCCAGCCCTTCATCAAGGATCCCGACACCGCCGAGACCACCCTCGCCGGGTTGCTGCAGCAGGCGGCGGACGCCGGTCTGCTCCAGGCCGGCACGGACACCCACTCCGAAGCGGTCGGCTTGCTGGCCATGTCCGCGGGGCTCGGCACCAGCGTCCTGGTGGGCCAGCGCGACGCCGACTCCGCCATGGCCGTCCTCCACTACCACCTGGACCGGATCTTCCGGCCCTGAAGCACGGACGCCGCCGCCCCGGGCCAGGACACCCAGGAGAAATCCTCGCCTTGCCGACCGTGCCACCCTGAGCTTCAGCTACGCCCACGAGACGTGGCGGACGATGCCTGTGAAGCGGCCTCCGCATCATGTGAGTTGCGAGGCGTCCGGGGTGCCGTGCGTTGCAGACCGTGGTCTACGGAGGCAGGCACTGCCCTTCAACTTGGCGGTCACGCAATCCATCGGACAGGCTCTAGTTGTGCTGTCCCGGGACGTTAGTGACACGCGGGCTGGGTGCTTGAACAGGTGAGGGCCTTCTGGGTTCGGTGTGGATTGCGACATCTACCGCCGACCGCCAGGAGGCCCTCGTGTCCCACCGTAATGCCCCGCTGACGCCGACTGGCAGGCTGCGTCTGGCCGGTGTGTTGTGGACGACGGCTGGCCCCTGCGAAGGGCCGCCGAACGCTTCCAGGTCAGCCCCACCACTGCAGCCCGCTGGGCGGGCCGTTACCGGCAGCTGGGCGCGAGCGGGATGCACGGCCGTTCCAGCCGCCCTCACCACAGCCCCTGCCAGACGCCCGCCGCGGTCGAACAGCAGATCGTGCGACTGCGGCGTGAGCACCGGATCGGGCCGGTGCGGCTGGCCGCCCGCGCCGGTGTCGCTGTTTCCACCGCCCACCGCATCCTCGTCCGGCACGGCCTGCCTGCCCTGGCAGCCTGCGACCGGGCCACCGGCGAACCGATCCGCCGCTACGAACGCGCCCGGCCCGGCGAGCTGGTCCACATCGACGTCAAGAAACTCGGCCGCATCCCCGACGGCGGCGGGCACCGCACACAGGGCCGTGCCGAAGGCCGACGCAACCGCACCGGGACCGGATACGCCTATCTGCACACTGGACCATCGCCGAATGGGCCGGCGAGGCCACTCCCGACGCCATGCAGCACCTGCTGAGCCGCGACAAGTGGGACGCCGACGCAGTCCGCGACGACCTGCGCGACTACGTGGTCGAGCACCTGCACGACGCCCAGGCGGCTCGTGGTCGACGAGTACGTTTTCAGGTCACTGTTCCGCCCGCCCTGCCGTCACGCACGGGTCCTGCTCCTCGGTGCCACGGCCTCCAATTGGGCGCGCTGCAGTCCATAGGGAGCAGTTCCGCCACCCGCAGGCCCATCCGGTGACCGAGTGCCTGGTAGGCGTCGAATCGCCGGCTGTCGAACCACTGGTCGCTGGTGCCGTCGTGCGGAAATTGTTGGTTGGACTGAGCGTAGGCGAGGAGTGCGTAGGGCATGTCGGGTGTCAGAGTGGCCCGGGCGACGATCAGCCGGCCCCGCGTCCCCAGCGATTGGCCGTGCTCGTCCACCAGCGCGCACGGGTAGACGATCTGGCCCTCGACCACTGTGTCGACCGAGAGCCGGAGATCGAGGGCGGCCAGTGGGTTGGGCGGGGGCGGCAGGCCCGCCTGAGGCGGCTGGGGTGTGAGGGGAGGCGCGCCGCCGGGAACGAGCTTTTGCCAGTCCTCGCGCTCGATCGTGATCTCGATGCCGAGCTCCTCCCGAGCCAGGGCGATGGCCTCGCCCAGGGCGGCAGCGAAGGCCCCGGAGCCCCCGCTGGCGTCCACGCACACGGCGGTGGTGACGCCGTGCCGGAGTAGTTCGACCAAGCCGAGGTTCTCGTAGTGCCCGCCGTCCGTGACCATTAGCATCCGGTCGTCCATCGGGTAGCGGCCGGACAATTCCCGCAGCAGGTACGGCAGGCGGCGGATGCCGGGCAACGGAGGCAGCCCCCAGTCGGCGCGCTCGTCCCAGAGAGCTCCCAGCGCACCGGGGTTGGGCAGCCAGGTGCCGAGCCGGGCGTTGGAGAGAGCGAACAGTGTCTGGAACGCGCGCGCCTGACGTCCCATGGCCGAGGCGAAGGCCGCACCGGAGACGGCAACGGCTGCCTCCACGGTCAGGTCCTTGCGGATGACCGGCCCGGCGCGGTCCCACAGGACGTCCGTCCGGGCGTACCCGACGTCGGGACCGCCGACGTAGTCGTATGACAGCGTGAACGACACCGCGTGCCGTCCTGGCGGTGTGCGGTCGTCGCCGGACAGGTTGGCCGCCGCGGCGAAGACGACCTGGGGGAAGCCGGGGCGCCGCCTGCCGTAGCAGGCAAGCGGCGTCGACTCGTCGAAGTCGTAGGGGACCGCCAGCTGTTCGCCGTCCGGGTCGGTCCTGCGGCGGACGGCGAAAGCGGTGGCCAGTCGGGCACGGTAGAAGGGGTGGAGACTCGTCCATGTCTGGTCGAGGCTCAGCGCGACCACGCCGAGGACGACGGGGAGGCCGATCTGGGCGGCCACCGGCCAGGTCCGTCCGACGTGGATCGCCGCGCCCAGAACGAGCAGGGAAGCCACTGCCACCACGAGGAGAACCACCCACACCAGCAGATACTTGGTGATGACAGGCACGGCGCGCACCAGTCGTGAACGCTTGACGGGCGCGACGGCGCGCTCGGTGGTCTCGATGCGCCGCCATGTGGTGCTGACCAGCACGGTGAGATAGGTGAGCAGCCCCACGGATCCACCGGTCACCGCGGTCGCCGGGGCATGAAACGTCCACAAACGCGCCGTCACCCACTCCAGGGCGGGGAGGACGACCACCACGACGGCCAGCAGCAGGCCCGCCATGACGAACGTGAGGAAGGCCTTTTTCAGCACGCCCGAGAGGAATTGCCTGGCGAAGAACAAGGACACCAGCCAGAGGAACCAGAACACGGCCGCGCAGCAGAACAGGGCCAGCAGGGCCCACAGCGGTGGCCCCCGGAAGCCCGGGAGCCGGGTCGGGTCTGCCAGCGGTACGAGGTGGTAACCCCAGCTCAGGGCGAGCCCCAAAACCAGCAGGGCGGCGATAAGCAGCCCCAGGGAGGCCAGCAGGCCCCGCAGGACGGCCCCGATGGCGGCCAGCCATTGGCCGGCGCCCTCCGCGACGTACTTCGAGTGCCGGCGTGTGTGGTCCTCTTCCGGCGTGCCGGGCATGAACACGTCTTCGGTACCGGCCCCGGCCCTGTACCGGCCCTGCCCACAACTCCGGCTCTCCTCGGCGAGCGCCAGTTGCAGGGCACCCGCGGTGTAGCCGCCTCCGGATACCGATACCAGGTAGCGCGCCCTGCGCAGCTGGGGCCGGAGCGCCTGCAGCGCGCCCAGGGTGACGCAGGCCGAGCGGATGCCGCCGCCCGAGACGCAGAAGCCGAGGCCGCCCTGTTCCCGGCCGGGCGGCACCCGGCTGCCGTTCTCCCAGCGGGCCTCCCTGGAAAACTCCGAACGCGCCTCCCCGGAAGGGGGAAGGTCACCGCGCCCCGTCCCCGGCCAGCGCCGTCGGCCCCGCTCCATCACGGGCCAGGGCGCGATGACATCGGGCCCCACGGGGCCGGAGCCGGTCCTGTGGCCTCTGTGCTCGCTCCCGCATGCGCAGGTGCTGTGACCCGTGTGCTCCCTGGTGTACCTGCGCCGGGCACAGCCGTAGAACACGGCCCGCTTGAGGATGATCGCGTCCACGACCGCGGTCACTGGCACGGTGAGGACGAGCAACAACCACTTGACCGTCGCGAAGCCCGCCGCCCATGCGAACGGCCAATCCGCGCCGCTCAGCCCATGCAGGAGCAGCAGCTTCTCGGTCACGGCGCACACACACGCTGCGACGACTGCGCCGATCCCGTACACGACCAGGCAGCGGTGTCTCATGCGCACCGCTATGGTGCGGCCGCTCAGCCACAACACGAGCACCGTGCTGACGGTGTACGCCCCGATGAGGACGAAGTCGGCCGTCAGTGCCGTGCGGAAGTCGGCCGTTCGGACGCCGACGATGGTGCGCGCCGCACGCGCGCTGCCGGCCAGTTGCAGCTCCGTGTCGTCGACGGCGGGGGCTTGGAGGCGGATCGAGAGCCCCGCTGCAAAGACGGCGAGGGCCATGAGGGCCAGGATGCAGCTGTGCACGGGCGACAGCGTGGCGGGGCGGGTGTCTCCCGGCGAGGCCGGCAGGCTGCGCGTCCCGTCGGCCGCCTCCTGTCTCATTGCTCTCACTGGCGGACCCCCACGGCGGACCAGGGAGCGAAGGCGTTGTCCACCGACCGCAGCGACGCTCGCAGCCCCGGGAAGTGCCGGAGCAAAACGCTGGTCATGCTGTTGTTCTCGATCCAGTCCAGGCCGGTCCGTGTGTACACCTGCGGCGTGTAGGCCGTGGTGAGGAACCGGTCGCTGTTGAGTCGGCGAGAGGCCATCAGGACGAAGATGCGGAAGGCCGTGTCGCTGAACGCGAAGCCCTTCGGGCGGGGTTCGGCGAACATGCCCACCGAGAGGTCGACACGCTCGATGTCCCCGTCGTAGACCCTGCGCAGTTCCTCGGCCCATACGGGGTTGTCCGTGAGGGTGTCGAAGTCCTTGGCAGGCAGGAGATGGAGCTGGCGCCGGAACTCGTTGTACCGGGGCACGCCCACCTCCCGCGAGCGCAGGATGTCGACGGCGCCCAGGTCCATGAGCTTGCCGTCGGGCCGTTGGAACTCCTGTAGGAATCTGGGGTAGTTGTGCAAGGTCACCAGGCCCGGGTGCGATGTGCCGAAGGAATAGAGCAGGTCGGTCAGGGAGTGCTTGCCGAGGACGTCGTACGCCTGCCGCCCCGTCAGTTCTGCGAAGGTGGCCTGCTGTAGGAGCGAGTCGTCGGCGGCAGACCTGAAGCTCCAGTCGTCGGGGATGAGGGGGTGCATACGGTAGACGGCGACGAACTCCTCCGTGAGGGAGTACGGGACGCCGAAGTGGTCCGTGCGGCCGCCCACGATGCCGCTGAGTACCTCGCTCCTGCTGAGACGGCCGAACATCTTGTGCAGGCGCTCGCCCAGCAAGCCGTACCAGTTGGCGTGCATGGCGGCGACGGTCGTCGGGTGGCTGATGACGGCGGGCGTCCATTCCACGGTGTGGATCTTGGCGATGAGCGCCGCGGTGATCAGCCGTGCCCGCTGGAAGAGCTCCTCGTCGGGCCACGTGGGGCAGGCGTCGTGCAACGCGTCGCAGATCGCGTTGTGTTCCAGTAGGAAGACCAGGTGCATCATGGCCAGTCCCAGCCAGAAGCCGGGAATGGCCGACGGGTCCTTGTCCGGGGCGTCCGGGAACGGCGAACCGTTGGGGACGCGGAGCCTGCCGCCTTCGCCGGTGCGCAGCGACCGCTGCTCGTCCAGGGTGTTTCCGTACAGTTGAGACGCGTCCCACCAGGGCGAGTTCTCGTTGAGGAAGGTCGGCGGCAGGCCGTCGTGCCCATCCACCCGGGTTGGGTCCGGGATGGTCCGCGGCACCAGCATCGGTGGTGCGGGCCACGGGTCGTCATCGGCCAGATCGATGCGCCAGGGGCGGTCCATGATGCCCTGGCCGTGACTGACCCAGTCCTTGATCATGAACTGGAGCCAGGCGGCGACCAGGGTGTTGACGGACTCTGCCGGTACGAAAGCGTGCCGGGTGAGCAGGGCCCGGCTCACCTCGCGAGGACTCGGGGAGAGAAGACGTGGCTCGGTTTCGGGGAAGGCCCGGTCCGGCGGCACGTTGCGGCCGAAGCGCGAACGGGCCATGCCCATACGGGGATCGGCCAGGTCGTTGTAGGTGCCGTCGGCTGTGCGTCCCGTGAGGCCTTGCATGTCCGGAGGGCCGACGGGCGGCAGGTTGCTCGACGGGTAGGAGCCGGTGTCGAAGAGGTTCTTGCGGCGCAGGTTGTCCCGCAGACCGATGAGGGTCAGCAGACCGAGGGGTTTGGGCAGGCGCTGCCAGCCGATCTTCTGGTCGACGGCGACCGCGAGTCGGTCGTGCAGCTGCACGAACCACGGGGCCCGGCCTTGTGGTGCTGTGCTCATGAGAGGTTCCTTCCGGCGTCCCGTTCCGGGAGGCGCGGCGTCCACCGTCAGCGGACGGCCGGCGGCCGGCCCCGCCACTCCCGGGCGACTAGTGTCAGGGCGACGTTGACCGTCGAGATTGCCGTGGTCGCAGCGGCCATGCGGCGCGGAAGCAGGCCCTCGCGGCCGGCGCAGGCGGCTGCCAGGGCGTCGCTCGCGTGGATGAGCGTGCCGGTCCGCAGCGCCCGGTCAAGGTCGTCCGTGTCCGCGGGGCACAGGAGTTGGGCGCCGATGACCACGGTGCGCACGCCGAACATGCGAAGCACGTAGACCAAGGCGGGCCGTCCGGGGTCAGCGCCCAGACGCCGGGCCATCACTCGCGGGGTCAGTAGCGCCGCTGCGCCGTTCACCAGTCGGATCACGGCCAGGGAACAGCGTGCGGCCGTCCGCACGTCCATCTCAGCGTCCCTTCCGGGCAGGAATCCAGGGAGTGTTCATTCCCTTTCCTTACGATATGAGAAACGGTCCTGGTGTGCGCGTCGGGGCCGCGGGGCGGCCGCCGTCCGTCATCCCTCCTCTCCGGGCTCCCGGTGTGGCGTGCCGTTCATGTCCTGTCTGAGCCGCGCGAGCTGCAGATAGATCGTGCGGCGGGCACGGTTCTGGTTGCCCAGCGGGCGGTGCTCGGGCACGGCGTGCCAAGGATTGAAGGACAGCCGGTCGGCACGGGTGAACTGGTCCGCCGGATCGCATTCCTGCCGGAGCAGGCGCAGGGTTGCCACCGGCACGAACGGCGAGAGGCGTTCGGGCCACACCACGGAAGCGTTCTCGACCGGCATTCGATGAGCGTCGGACTGCACCTGGACGAGAAAGTCGAAGTAGACGTCGCGTTCCCGCAGTGTGGCGGCGAGGGCCTGCTGCAGGTAGTCGTCGGGCGGGTGCCAGGGAACCCGGCTGCGGGTCCCGGCGCGGGGCACGAAGGAGTACTGCATGGCCTGGCCCGCCCCGAGGAGGTACGGTGCGCAGCTCCAGTAGCGGGCCTCCAGCGGGCTGGACTGGGTCTTCGCGTACAGCCCCTGCATGATCATGTCGCAGAGGTGCGGATGACGAGGGTCGAGGAAGTAAAGGACCGGAGTACCGGCGAAAACGTGCTGTTGGAGCCTGAGGTTCTCGACGACATCGGGCGTGGTGAAGGTCGGCGCGCTGATGCCGGTGAAGTCCTGGGTCCACCGCTCGTCGTCTAGCAGCTTCGCGCCGCCGACGCCGAGGAGTTTGACGCCGATGCTGAGGATCCCGTTGTCCTTGATGTCGGGCGGTGCGAGGGGGCCGGGACCCGCGAAGCGGACCCAGGCGCGGTAGGTGGCGGGGGTTCGGAACACGCCGTGCCGCAGCCGTGCGGGCAGGCCGTCCCGGACGGTGAAGTCCGCGTGGACGACCCCGTAGGTCTTGGTGTTGCCGGCTCGTTGGGCCTCCCCTGACCGGTACTGGCGCCGGACGAAGCGGGCCATCTGGCGTGCGATGGCCTCGGCGATTGCGGCCTCGTCCGGCACGGCACGCTCTTCGGCGAGCCCCAGGTGCTCGTCGCGGCGGCGTACGTTGATGCACCACTGCACGGCGGCCCGGACGGGACGCAGTAGGGTCCGGTCGAACAACGGTCGCACGTAGGGGTCGATGCGCCGCTCCAGCCGGACGCCTCCCAGGACCGCGTCGCTGAGTCGCTGCCCGGCACTCACTGTCGCTCACCTTCCGGTACGGCCGTGCAGAGGTAGTGCAGCGCCTTCAGGCCCGGGAGGAAGAAGTAGGCGCCGCCCTGAACGGTGACGAACTGGGGAAGACCGACGCGGCGGGTACGCAAGGGCCTGCCCTGCTCGGTGAACGTCGAACGGCGCTCCCGGCGCCCCGCGACGATCGGGTCGGGGCCATCGTGGAGCCCATTGAAGTTCGGGTTGTCGAGCCAGGTGTGCTGGATGAACTCGAACTGGCGGGAGATGTTGGCGTTCAGCCCGAGAAAATGCAGCCCGCGTGCGTCCAGGCCGCCCCCCGTGCCTTCAGGACCGTAGGGCCGGCCGCGGCGCAGCAGCCGGTGGCGGCGCCCGACGGCGACCGAATCGGCGGAGCCGGGGCGGGGATCGAGGGAGTCACGAGGGTTGGCCCGGCGGATGTGGGCCCCGAGCGGACAACTTAGACCCTCCGGATCCGTCGCGTGGTAGCCGAAGCTGTTGTCCGTCGCCAGGGCGGGGTCGTCGTGCTCGGGCGACCGGACCAGAGGAGCGCCGCCGGGCCAGCGTCCCAGCATGCGCGCGGCGAGCGCCTCCTGTGCGGCGGGGTCGCTGCTGCCGTCGGGGCGCCGTGTCTCCGCGTCGAGGTAGTCCCGGAAGGCCTCGACGTTCTGGCGGAGCTGCCGGAACACCAGGTAGCTGCCATTGCGTCCGAAGTCCGCACCGCCCTCGGGCGCGCGGGGCAGGACGCCGAGGGGGTCGTAGGCGAGCGGTAGCAGCGGGCGCTCGGTCAGCAGCCCGTACTCGTTGGGATAGCCGAGGACGAACTCCCCGGCCCTGACCACTTGCTCACCGTCCGTGTCCCTGTCGCGGCCCGTCGTTGCCTTGGGCAGCCCCTCGACGAGGGGCTGGGAAATGCCGTCGCGGAAGCCGAAGGGCTCACGGCCGATCAGCTCGACGGTGCCGAGCCGTACGGTCTCGGTGAACGCGCCGGGGGCCAGGACATCTCGCCGCGTCTCGGCCTCCAGCATCTCCAGCCGCCGCCCGTCGCGCGCGTAGAGCATCACCAGGACGTGCACGGGCGGACAGGCCGGGCCACCCCACTGCCAGGACCGGGGGGCGTTCTCCTCGACGTCCCCGAGGAAGCGACTGCGATCGGGGTCGGTCATGCCTACGACGAACTCGTACGGAAATCCGTCCAGTTCGGGTGTTTCCAATCCCAGGCGGCGCAGGCCGTCCGAGGTGAGGGCCACGTTGACCGCGGTGTCCGAGGGTTCGGCGAGGCCGTTCGTCACGCGGGGCGCCAGGCGCCCCAGCGCGGCACGGGCGGTGGCGGCCTGCCCGGCGGCGAGCACCAGGAAGCAGGCCGACGTCAGGGTGCGGTAGCCACGGGTGACCAAGCCCTGGATGTCGCCGAGTTCCAGCGGCATCGTCATGGTGTCACCCCTTCCTTCGCAGCTCTTCAGAACAGGGCGAGCCAGGCCTCCGTCTCGGCGGGACCGAGGTGCCCGAAGAGGCCTGCCCGGATGCGGGCGGCGATCTCGAGGTCGTGTGTGGTCGACGTGTCGTACGCGGAGTACCAGACCTGCGTAGGCACCTGGTGGCACCGCAGGTAGTTCTTGAAGGCCTGCTCGTCCCTGGCACCGTCCAGCACGAGCCAGCGCGCCCGGGGATAGCCGAGGCCGTTGCTGAAGACGGCGTTGAGCCCCCAGGCCACCTTGTCGATGAAGTCGTCCATGTAGCTTTCCAGGCTGCCGTCATAGTTGCTCGCGAAGATCACCCGTCGCTTCCCGTCGACGAACAGCCAACGCGCGAAGTGGATCGTCTTGACCCCGGCGAGGTTGCCCCGGTTGAAGACGTGGCGGACGCCGTAGTCCACGACGAACAGGACGGCAGTGAGGGTGATCCGACGGAACGGACCGGTCTTGATGGAGCCGACGGCGGTGAACGGGTTCTGCGCCACGAAATCCTCGTAGCCCGCAAGTTCACGTATGTGGTCGTGGCTCGGACGGGCATGTTCGGGCACATCGCGGCGTTCGTGCAGCCTGAGCAGGACGGCCCAGACCGGCAGGGCGATCATGAGAAGCGGCAGCAGCACCAGGCCGGCCAGCGGAACCACGACCAGGTGGGTGGCCCTGCGGATCCGCCATCCGAGCGGGGGTGGCGCGGGCCCAGTGCGAGCCCAGGCCAGGTCATCGCGACCGCCGACGTATTCCTGGATGGCGGCCCTGATCTCCACCGGGGTCCTGCCGGCCAGAGCCGGTCCATTCCGGTCGAGGAATTCCTCGATCACCTCGCGCAGCACGGCCTCCTGCTCGATCTGCTGCCGTCCCCTCCCGACGGTGTTGACGTAATAGGCGGCGCACGGCACCAAGTGGGAACGCAGCCAGCCGATCCGCGCCGCATCCGAGGAGCCGCCTGCCGGATATCCGGCGCAGTGCCCGAACACCCGGTCCAGGCCGTCGCTCGCCTCGCGGACGAGATCGGTGAGGTGCGCTTCCACGGGCCCGTCCACCTCACCCATGTACACGACGCTGGGCGGCATGCCCGCTGTGGGGCCGCCGGGTCCCTCGGGAACGAGGACGACACGTGCGAAGTGAATGTCCGGTACTTCGGCGAAGGGGAACAACTCCCCGGCCGTGCCCTTCCGGCCGGCCTCGTGCAGCAGTTCCCGCACCTCGGCGACTCGATCCGGCGGCAGGGCGGCCTGGACGGTGACCGCCGTCTGGTACGGCATCTTCAAGCACCTCCGCCACTGCCTGGGCCTTCAGGTCGGCTCATCTCCGAACGTCAGGATGAAATCCAGGACTTTGCGCCGCCCCCAGTAGACGTTGCCCAGGTACACTCCCTGCCCGACGCTGCGGATCTCGTCGCGGATCCAGTGGGCCACGAATGAGGTGTGCGTGTAGTCGAGGACGATGCACGCGCCATCGTCCGACCAGCTCGAGTCCCGGTAGACTCGCGCCCGCACCGCCCGGATCCCGAACGGTGTGACGAGATTGCGCAGTTCACGGCCATCGGGCTCGAAGACCTTACCCTGCCACGTGAGACGGCGCGCCAGCACGGCTGCCACGGCGTTCGTCTTCGGGCTGAGTCCCAGGAGTACCGTCCCCAGGCCCTTTCCCTGGGGAATCTCCCCGGGCGGGGAGACACGGAACAACCGGTCGAGCTCGGGCCGCGACATGCCCAGCAGCCGGTCGGCGCCGATGTCGGTTGCGTGGCTCATCGTGCACCTCCATGGGCCCACTGCCGTGGGCATGGGCACGTGTTTCCGTGCACTGTCGCTACGGCCATCCTATTTCGGCTCGTCCGTCCTCGGCATCCCGACAGAGCGGCGATTCGACAGCCGCACGTCGCACGCGCACGATGGGTGTGAGGGGCAGGCCCACTAAAGATGGCTGAATCGCGAACTATGCCATCAGCCATACGCAGGGAAAGGCCCTCGGCCAATAAGAAGCCCGCTGCAGCCCCAACCGGCCCGCGTCAGCAGCCTAGCCCGAATTGTTGACGCGGTAACGGCTACGCACATAGTTGATCGCGGCGCACATATCGGCGACCACGTCATACGGCGTCGTCGCCGTACCGGCCTGGTGGTGCTTCGCGAAGGTCGGCGGAATGACCTGCATCGCGCCGCGGGAGCAGTTCTCCCTGGCCGTCGGCCACGATCGGTCCGCGGTTGCACGCCTCAGGGACGAATTACCGGACGGGGGCGCCGAAGTCCTTGGCGGACTCGCTTCGGCCCCGCTGCGTGGAGGCGACGTCGACCAAGGCGCTCACGTATCTCACCAGCGGCGGCGGCACAGGCCAAGCCCAACACGACGGGCGAGGAGCGCGCAGCACTGGTATGCCTACGACCCGCCGGTCACCGGCAACGTGATCCACTGGCGGACGTCGTGCGGATGCTGCTGGTGCAGCCACGCCTTTAGTGCCGGGCGACGGCCTGTCGTCGTCATGTACGCGAAGGTCAGCCCAGCTTGCGGAACAGCCCCTCCTGCACCACGGACACGATCAGTTGCCCTTCGAGGTTGTAGATGCGGCCCCTTGAGCCTCCGCCAACTTGAAACCGCAGGCCAAAGAGCTGGTGTGACCGGCTCCCGGGGTGCTCGTGCTGGTCGTGGGCGGGAGTCTGCGAGGTAGATAGTCTGACGGAGCCGGACGGTTCGATGATTCCCGCGCGCCGGGCCGGGCGGCCTTCTGCGATCCCGTGCATGGATCCCGAGCTGCTGGAACGGATCACCGCGCGGCGCGTGGAGCTGGCCGAACTCGAGGAACAGCTGGCCCAGCAGCTGGCGGAGGTACAGGCCGAGCGGGACGAACTCGCCGTCGCCGAGCGGGTCCTTGAGCGGATGAGCGACAGCTCGCCGACGAGCGCGCCGCTGTCGTTCCGTCGCCGACACCGGGGCAGGTGGCCGAACAAGCGGTGATGCTGATCCCGCACCGAACGCCGGACATAGAGGAGACCATGCTTCCGGCGGACTTGTGGGGCGCGTAAAGTCATCGCCGCAGGTTAGGACGGTAGAGCGGTCCCGGTTGGGACCGTGTCCGCCGTGATCCTCTCGATGCTGTACAAGGTAGCCCGCAGGCTGCTGTCCGTCCCCGCAGTGCTGCTTCGCCGCGACACCTCGAAGGACGCCGAGTTGCTTGTCCTCCGCCACGAGAATGCGGTGCTACGGCGTCAGATCGCCAGCCGGTCCGCTACGAGCCCGCCGACCGGTTCTGGCTGGCCGCACTCTCCAGCCTGATACCCCGGCGCCGCTGGCGCGAGGTCTTCGCGGTCCCGGTACCCCTGCTGGGCTGGCACCGCAGGTTCATCGCCGCAAAGTGGGACTACAGCGTCCGACGCGGCCGCACCGGACGCCCGTCCACCAGGGCAGCGCTCAAAAAGCTGATCCTGCAGCTCGCTCGAGAGAACGCGGTGTGGGGACACAGGCGGATCCGGGGCGAACTGGCCCGACTCGGGCACCGCATCGCAGCCCCCACGGTATGGGAGATCCTCCACGCAGCGGGCATCGATCCAGCCCCGCGTCGTACCGGGCCAACCTGGCGAGAGTTCGTCACCAACCAGGCTCAGGGCATCATGGCCGTCGACTTCTTCCGCCTCGGCACTGCCCTCGGACGCCGACTCTACGCGCTGGCGTTCCTCGAACACGGCGCCCGACGCCTGTACATCGCCGGCGTCACCTCAAGCCCAACCCGTGAGTGGACGGTGCAGCAAGCGCGGAACCTGCCGCAGACCTTGGCACGCGCGTGGAGTCCCTGCACTTCCTGCTGCGTGACCGCGACGGCAGGTACGGCCAGTCCTTCGACGCCGTCTTCAAGGCCGAGGAGAGCGAGATCCTCCAGAGTGCGCCGCGAACACCTCGGCTGAACGCCCACTGCGAGCGGGTGATCGGCAGCACCCGGCACGAAGCCCTCGAACACGTCCTTATCCCGAACGAGGCCCACGCCCGGCACGTCTTGACCGCCTACGAGCGGCACTACAACGACCACCGCCCCCACCCGGCCCGCAACCAACGACCTCCGGGCGCCGACCAGCAGCCCATCACCGTGCACGAGCTCGAACACCGCAGGCTCCTACGCGCCCGCATCCTGGGCGGTGTCATCAATGAGTACCGATACGCGGCCTGACCTGCAGCGACGACTTTCCGAGCCCCACACGGTGCGTTGATCACTTGAGGGTGCCTTCGTTTGCCGACAGGGTGGCCAGTTACGAGCCTCCGAAGGGATCGGTGAACCCCGTCCCAGCCATTAGCAACTCAGGTTGACTATCGTCGTTAGTCAACTACAGTTGCTTGCATGTCCGTCGGCGATAATTCCCTTCCCCATGAGCCCGCTGACGCCCTGGCGGCTGTCGTGGCGTTGCGGCGTCTTGCCGATCAACTGGAGGACGCCGCTGTCGAGCAGGCCATGCGGGCGGGCTGGAGCTGGCCGCAGGTCTCCGAGGCGCTCGGGGTCACCCGCCAAGCCGTCCACAAGAAGCACGCCAAGCGGCTCATCGCCGCCGGAGTCAAGCTGAGGAGGCGCGGCGATGAGCGCGTTTGACAAGTACCTCCATGCGGTCATCGTGCGGGCGATGAACGAAGCTCAGGATGAAGGGTCGGCGACGATCGACGCGCACCATCTGCTGTTGTCGCTCGCCGCCGATCAGGGGTCGACCGCTCAGCAGGTCCTGGCCTCGGTCGGGCTCGATCGCGCTGCTGTCCGCGGGGCACTGGATCGAGAGTTCGAGCACAGCTTGAGCATGGTTGGGGTGTCTCCGGCCGCCTATGATCTCCCCAGGCCGAGCCATGCTTCTCAGCAGCCCAAGATGGGTGCGTCCGCCAGACTCGCTCTGGAGCGGAGCTTCGCCTCCGCTCGCAAGAAGGACCTGCAGTCAGCGCATCTGCTGCTTGGGGTCCTGCAGGCTCAAATCGGCACCGTGCCACGTGCTCTTGCCTTGGCAGGCATCGATCAGGCCGAGCTGGCGGACCGCGTACGGCAGACGCTCAACAGCCAGGATCAGTGACCACCGGAATCAGCTGACGCAGCCAGTTCGCCCGCGGCCTTGCCCTTGCCGTGATGTGCAGTGGCTCCGGTGGGCGTGCGCCACGGATCCGCACGTTGCGCTGGGCGCTAAGCCCCTGGTGAGAGCCGGTGGACCAGTGAATCACGTGATGGAGAAGGGCCGGGCGGCCATCTACGGGTCACACACGGTCAAGGAGGACTACATGCACCAAGACACCACTCAGAAAGACAGCAGCCGACCGGGCGCCGAACCGGCCAGAGCAGGGGGCGCGGTATCTGAATCCGCGCCGGCGTCAGGGACGGAGGGCTATGAGGCGATCCAGCGCTTACTTCAGCAAGCCGTGGCTCAAGGCGGCCTTCCCGGCATTCTTGCTGAGGTTTGCGACGGCGACCGGCAGTGGTTCGGGACCGCAGGAGTGGCCGACACCCGAACCGGCCGCAAGCGTTCACAGCAGGATCGGTTCCGCATCGGCAGCATCAGCAAGACGTTCGTGGCCACCGTCGTACTACAGCTGTCGGCGGAAGGCAGGCTGAGCCTGGATGACACCACGGAACAATGGCTGCCCGGCGTGGTCCATGACCATCACCGCGACGCTGCCAGGGTGAACATCAGGATGCTGCTCAACCACACCAGCGGGATCTTCAACTACACCGATGACCAAAAAGCACTGAACCGTCACGAGACACACCTGCCCCAGTCACTGGTGCAGATCGCCATGTCCCATCCGCCCACCTGCACACCGGGTTCGGGCTTTGCGTATTCCAACACCAACTACGTCCTCGCAGGAATGATCATCGAACTGGCCACCGGCCGCTCGCTCGCCGAGGAGGTCACAGAGCGGATCTCCCGCCCATTCGGCCTGGCTGATACGTACCTGCCCCACGGCAGCGACCCGACGATCCACGGGCCGCACTCCCGGCACTACACCAAGCTGTTCCAGACCGACCCCGGCGCGCCGGTCCACGACGCAACCGAATTTGATTCATCCATATTCTGGGCAGCCGGCGGCATGATCTCCACCGCCGGGGACCTCAACCGGTTCTTCCGCGCCTTGCTGGGGGGCCGCATACTGCCACCGGACCAGCAACGCGACATGTTCACCACCGTGCCCACCCGCGACTGGATTCCCGACGCCGCCTACGGCCTCGGCGTTTCCTCAGTGAAACTGCCCTGCGGGGAAACGGTCTGGGGTATGGGAGGTGCGCTCTTCGGATCGTGGTCCTACGCCTACGGCGCTCGCGATGGCGAACACATGGTCACCACCAACGCCAACGGCGACTGGAGCAACGGCGGTTGGGACGACCCCATCGGCATCTTCACCGATCTACTTGAGGCGAAGTTCTGCCGCCGGAACGATACCTGAACACTGGACACGGGTCCGGGCCTGCCGGCTCCTGGTACTCACTGCTCCCCGCCGTCATCGTCCTCGTCCAGCTCCGGCGCACCCAGGTCGCGCAGCGGGCGCAGATCCTGGGGCCCGCTTGAATGAGTAGCGGCCCGGGAAGTTTCTTCACCCGCACAGCCCGGCGACACCGTGCCGTCCGGACCAACCGCCGAACGGCGCGTCGCCTCACTTCGGGACGCGATGGCAAACGCCGTTGTCGAGTGATTTGCAGCGCGGCCTTCGCCAGGCGGCGGCGAACGGTAGGCTGCGCTGTCGATCTGCGCATGACAGTGTCCCGCACGACATGGGCATCCGCCCCGCTCGCTGCCGGGCCTCGTTGCCGAGGCCGCCGTGTTCAAGGAGGTCACCTGGCGGCAGGGCAGCAAGGGCACGATGACCTCGCGCTTCGCCGTTGTGCAGGTCAGGCCGTCGCAAGGAAGCCTGCCGCACCGCCCAGGAACAGGCCGGGGGACGCAGCCGGTGGGACGGTGTGCTGCCGCTGCGGACCCTGCTGGTCGAACAGCCCGAAGAAACTGAAGAGCCGACCGGCTACTGGATGACCAACCTGCCCGCCACCACGGCCATCGCCGATCTGGTGCGGTGGGCGAAGATGCGCTGGCGGATCGAGCACGACTACCGCGAACTCAAGCACGGCCTGGGCCTGGACCACTTCGAGGGCCGGACATGGCTCGGCTGGCACCACCACGTCACCCTCGTCACCGCCGCCCAGGCCTTCCTCACCCTCCGGCGGCTCGACCCAAAAGCCCAGATGCCGGCCTGACCCTCTACCAGGTCCTCGACGTCCTTCAGGACCTGCTGAGGTGCTGGACCGGCACCTGCACCACCTGCGGCCGCCCCCTGCCAACCAGCAGTCCAGAACCTAACGAAGCACTACTAGGCGGCGGCGAGTTGTAGGAGCTCTGGTACACCTTGCGCGCGGGCGTAGGGCTCGAAACGGGGCAGCAGGTCGTCGACGAGACGGGCGCAGCGGGGCGCTCCGATACGGCGGGCCAGGAGCAGGGACTGGGTCGCGGCGGCCGCGGCGGGTTCGGGTTCTTTCAGGTCAAGGTAGCTCGCGGCGCGGTAGGCGAGGAAGACGCCCTTGGTCTTGTCCCGGGCGGGCGGCAGCAGGCGTTCGCCTTCGCTGATGAGCTGGTGGGCGCGGCTGGTGTCGCCGAGGTCGAGGAGGGCTTGTCCGGAGTCGACGGCGAGGTCGGCTTCGGATACCCAGGCGCACCAGGCGGGCCGGTCGGTGCCGGCGTCGTTGAGGTGGTGCTCGGCGGCGGTGAGGGCTCGGAGCACGGCACCGCGTTCATTGCGGTCGCCGCGTGCGGCGAGAGTACGGGCCAGGCGCAAGTGGAGCAGGCAGCGGGCGGCAGGATTCTGAACGCGGGTTAGGGCGTAGTTGAGGATGCTGGCTGCGGTCGTGTGGTCGTGGCGCCAGGCGGCCTGGTAGGCGAGGTCGCCCAAGAGGCCGGCGCCCATGTCGCGATCCCCGGCCGCGTGGGCGTTGTGCAGGCCCGCGATCCAGCTCTGGCTAGCGTGGGTGTGGCGGCGCAGATCGAAGGCGTGCCAGGCGACGGTCTGGGAGAGGGAGGCCGCCAGGGTGTGCAGGCGCAGCCCGAGGGCGGGCGAGTAGCGGCCGTTCTCGAGGAATTCGGTCACCGTGGCGAGGTGGGCGTCCAGGAGAGCGGGGGTGTGCTGCCGCTGCTCGGTGGGCAGGCCGGCCAGGTGCCGGGTGGAGTCTTCCAGGAACGCGACGAGGTCTTCGCCGATGGGTTTGCCGTCGTGGGCCTGGGCGAGCGCGCCTGCAGGGCCGCCGGCCCAGTCCGCGGCCAGGGCGGACAGGGCAGCGCCGGAGATCGTCAGGAAGGTTCGGCGTTCCATCGCTGTTCGCTGGGCCTCTCTCAGGGCGGGCACAAAGCTGTGGGGACCGAGGGGGACCACCCCGTTGGCCGTGAGCGGCAGCCAGTTCGGCCAGTCGTCAGCGCGGACGATGTCCGCAGGCCAGCCGAGTGCTTCAGCGATATAGACCTGGGAGTCATCGCTGGGGCGGACGCCGCGCTGCCATTTACGCACCCGTGCTTCGTCGATCCCGGAGCGCAGATGCCGCCGAGCGGCGGCGGCATGGATACCGGAGACGAGTTCTTCCATCGTCTTGCCGGCCGCACGACGCGCCACCACCAACGGGTGACCGGTGGTCTCTTCCACGTCTCCATCCAATCACTCAGCGCACAGGATCGGTGACACCTTCGCGAAGGCGGGACCCCCGCGGGACCCCCCTCAACTGGTCGACGAACTCGAACAGTTGAGCCCATTCTCATGATGTCGCAGCACACGGCGGCTGTCCGCCCCAGACCGGAAGGGGGGTTGGCCATGACGTACGACCACTGATGCGCATCGTGCTCCGCAACCCGTTCCGGTCCCGGCCGCCGGTTTCTCGCCGCCGGCCGGGACCGGTCCGCTCTCTACCGTGTGAAGGAGAACCACCGTGGCCGTGACGCCCACCTGCCCGGTCCGGTACGACCCGCTGGACGAAGCCACCCTCGCCGACCCGTATCCCGTGCTTGCGGCCCTTCGTGCGCACGCGCCGCTGGTGTGGCACGACACCATGGAGTGCTGGCTGGTCACCGGCTACGACGACTGCGTACGCGTGCTGCGTGACCACGAGTCCTTCGCCCGTGACCCCAGACGGCTGCACCGTGTGGTGCCGGAGGCCTCGCTGAGCGTGCAGGTCCTCGACCCGCCCCATCAGGCCGCCGTGCGGTCGGCCTTCATGACCTCGCTGCACGCGCAGGACCTGCCGGCGCTGCAGGAGCGGGCCCGACGCGACATCGCCGCCCGGCTGGAGGTCCTTGCCTCGCGGCCCGCGTGGGACGTGATGCGTGAACTCGCCCAGCCCGTCGCCCTGAACGCCATCGCCGACCTGCTCGGGGTCAGCCCGCCGCCCTTGTCCGCCTGGGTGGAGGTATCCGACACGATCATGCGGAGCATGGACGGCGGCCTCAACCCCGGCCTGGTCGAGCCCGGCCGTCGCGCGCGGGAGGAACTGAGCAATCTGGTGGCCTCCTGGTTCACCGCCACCGGCAGCACGGCCGGGCTGCTCGGCCACGTCCGCGCCCGTACGGCCGACTCCGGCCCGGAGCTCGGCCGGTACGTCGTGCACACGGCCCGCGTGATGTTCCAGGGCGGATACAGCACCCTGGCCGCGGCGATCGGCAACTCCGTCGACACGCTGGTCCGCAACCTGCAGGTCCAGCGCAGCCTGCGCGAGGCCCCGCAGCTGCGGGCCACGGGCGTCGACGAACTGATCCGCTACGACGGACCCGTCCAGGGCACCAGCCGCCTCGCCGTCTCCGACGTCCTGCTCGGCGGGACGACGGTGCACCGCGGCGAAACAGTCACGGTGCTGTTCCAGGCCGCCAACCGCGATCCCGCCTACTTCGAGCACCCGGACCGGCTGGTGCTGGACCGCTCGCCGAACCGGCACCTCGGCTACGGCTGGGGCACCCACGCCTGCCTCGGCACGAGGGTCGCCCAGCGCGTCCTGGTCGCGCTCGTCGACGCCCTCGTCGACCAGCCGGGCCTCCTGCAGGCGGCCGGAGTCTCGCGGCGCCGCAACACCGCCACCATGCGGGCCTTCGACCAGCTTCCCGTCACCTTCCAGCCCTGACCCGCACCGTCAACTTCGTTGCTTGGAGCACGTGTTGAGGATCATCATCGCCAACCACATCGACCCCGCCATCCGCGACCGCCGTGACCTGCGGGCATGGACGCAGCGCGCCCTGTGGGGCGCCCGCGACGACGACCTGGTCGTCCTGTGCGTCCCGCCGGACCCGCACTTCCTGCGGTACGCGACCGCGCTGACCGGCACCGACCCGAACCGGCTGCACCTGGTCGTGGCGCCGACCGGCGCGTACGAGGGTCGGCTGCTCGACCCGCAGATGCTGACCCACCCCGCCGTGCTCGACCAAGTCCGCGTGTACCTCGCCACACGCGGCGGCCCGGGCGCGGTGGGGGAGATCTGGGCGCTGTGGCCGTCGGCGTCCGTCGCCCGCTTCGCCGCGGCGCTCGGCCTGTCCGAGAAACTGCCCGGCTGCGCCTTCCTCGCCCAGGGTGGCGGTGAACTCGTCAACAACAAGGCCGTCTTCCGCACTCTCGCGGCCGCGGCCAACGTGCCGGTGGCGGCCGGCACCGTCGTCCGCGACCCGGGCGAGGCCGCCGTCGCCACCCTCACCCTGCTGGAGGGCAGTGGAGCTGTGGTCGTGAAGCAGGCGCACAACGGGGCCGGGGTGGGCAACGAACTGCTCGTCACCGACCCCAGCCTGGCCACCGGCCACGCGGGCGCCCGCCACCTCCATCACCTGGACCGTACGGACCTTCCTTCGGCGGCCGCCGCGTACTGGCGCGAGCGCTGGACGTGGGCCTCCGCCGACGGCCGGTTCCCCGTCGTCCTGGAAGAGTTCGTCCCGGGCGCCCGCACGGTCTACTGCGAGCAGCACCTCACCGACACCGGCACCCTACCCACCGAGCAAGGGGAACTGCGCTACACCGACCGGCGCCTCAGCCACGAAAGCGTCCCCCTGCGCGACCTGCCCGCAGCCGTCGACGAGCAGCTGCTCGACGGGTCCGCCCGCCTCGCCGACACCTACCGGGCCGTCGGCTATCGCGGCCGTATCAGCACCGACGCGATCGTGCGTCCGGACGGACAGGTGCTGTTTACCGAGGTCAACGCCCAAGTCTCCGGCTCGTGGCACATCTACGAGGTCTTCGCGCACCACATCGTGCACGCGAACGAGACTCCCGAGCGCACCGTCACCGAATCCCACATCCCGCCGCAGTGGACCGTGCCCGACGGCGAAACCTTCCACCGCGCGCTCGCCGAGCTCGGCATCGGCTACGACCGCGCCACCCGCAGCGGCGTGATCGTGTCGATGCCCATCGTCGACCATCCCTCCCTCGGGGCGCAGTTCACGTTCTCCACCGTCCACGCCGGCCCGGACGAGCGCGACACGATCTGGCACGCCCTCGAAGACCGCTTCACCACCACCGCGCGGCGGACCGACTCCAGGAAGGCACTCGTCGTATGACCATCACGACCCCTGCCCGACCGGCGCCGACGGCCCGCCTCACCCCGGACTTCGACGCGGACCGGCTCGCCCACGAACTCGCCGCGGTCACCAGCCATCCGTGGCAGCACCAGCGCACCCACTACGCGGCCGGCCACATCGGCCCGGACACACCGACCGACTGGCGTGTGCTGCCGCTGCGCAGCCCCGACGGCGACCCGACCCGTACCGACCCGGGCGGCCCCGGCCCCGACCCCTACGCCGCCACCCACTGGCTCGGCCAGATGCCGTACCTGCGCAACATTCTCGACCAGATCCCGGCCCCGCTGAACGCCGTACGACTGCTCGCCCTCGGCCCGGGCGCCGCCTCCCAGCCGCACTGCGACCCCAAGTACGCGCTGGAGCGGGGCATGGTGCGCCTGCACATCCCGATCGTCACCCATCCCGACGCGGTCCTCGTCCTGGACGGCACCGAACACCGGTGGCAGCCCGGCGAGTTCTGGTACGGCGACTTCTCCCACGAGCACCTGGTGCGCAACACCGGGCCCGTACGGCGCGTCCACGCGGTCATCGATGCGCTGTTCACCCGGGAACTCGCCGCCCTGTTTCCCGCCCAGTGGCAGGAGTCGCTTCCCGGCGCCGACGTTCTCTTCAACCGGCTGCCCGCCCCGGCCGTACGGCCGGGCCCGGCGCTGCCGCGCACCGTGAACTTGCCTTCCGGATTCACCGACTTCAGCCGGGACACCCCGCTGGACGGCCCCACAGTGCCGATCCGGCTCACCGAGCGCGCCGGCCATCGGGTCCTCACCGCGGCCGAGCGCAGCTTCGCCCTGGAGCACGTCGTCGACGGCGAGTACCGCTACGCCGGCTGGAGCGAGCAGCGCACCCTTCAGCTCGGCAACGACCAGGTCGTATTCCACGCCCGCCATGGCCGTGCCGTGACCAGCCAGCAGATCTCCCTCCCGGCCGCCGACGGCATCCCGGCCGGCGCCTGACACGACGAATCGAGGACGCACATGCTGAACAGCTACGACGACTTCACCCCGCTGAGCGAGATCATCGTGGGGTCCGCGGAGAACTACGTGGGGCACGACCGGGACCTCACGTTCGAGTTGTTCTTCCACGAGTCCATCGGCGGCTACCGCTCCGACTGGGCCTATCCGCGCCTGGCCGCCCGTGCTGGCGAACAGGCCGAGACCTGGAAGATCGGCAAGCAGTACACGGAGGAACTCCACGAGGACGTCGAGAACCTCGCCGCCACGCTCACCTCGCTCGGCATCACCGTGCACCGGCCGCTGCCGCTGCCCGAAGACGCCCTGCCGATCGCCGGACTGGGCTGGCAGGCCGCCCCGATCCCGGCCCTGAACGTGCGGGACAACACCCTCGTCCTAGGCGACGAGATCATCGAGACGCCGCCGGCCATCCGCTCCCGCTACCTGGAAACCCGGCTCCTCAGCAATGTCTTCCGCTCCTACTTCGACACCGGCGCCCGCTGGACGACCATGCCCCGCCCCACCCTGACCGACCGCTCCTTCGACCTCAGCTACGCCCAGTCCGCAGCCACCACCCTGGGCGGACCGACCGAGCCGATCACCGACCCACAGCCCAGCCCGTACGACGTGGGCGTGGAGATGATGCTCGACGGCGCGCAGGTGTTGCGCCTGGGCCAGGACCTGCTCGTCAACGTCGCCCAGGACAACCACCGGGCCGCGGTCGACTGGCTGACGCGGCACCTTCAAGACCGCTTCCGCGTGCACACCGTGTACCGGATGGCCGACAACCACATCGACTCCATGCTCCTGGCCCTGCGCCCCGGGGTGTTCCTCGCCCGGCACGCTGGGCTGCGCGACATGCTTCCCGCGCCCTTCCGCAGCTGGAAGTTCATCGTGCCGCCCGAACCGGAGCCCGGCCAGTTCCCCGTCTACACGGACGCCGAGCTGCTGCTGACCAGCCCGTACATCGACATCAACGTCCTGTCCCTGGACGAGGAGCGGGTCCTGGTCAACGCCGACTGCCCCGGTCTGATCAAGACCTTGGAGAATGCGGGCTTCACCGTGATCCCCCTCCAGCACCGCCACCGCAGGCTCTTCGGCGGTGGCGCGCACTGCTTCACCCTCGACACGCACCGCGCGGGAGGCCCGGTGGATTACCGGTGAGCGTGCCGGTCCTGCTGCTGGAGGCGGCCGGCCCCGAGTCCGAGGTGCTTGCCCGGACCGCGGCCGCCTCCGGCCACCGAGTGCACGCCGTCACCGACGCTGCCACCCTCGCCAGCTACTCCGGGGAACTGCGCCAGCTCCTCGCGGGCTGCCTCGTCACCGACTTCACCCGGCCCGGCCAGACCGTCGCGGACATCACCGGCTACGGGCGCCGGATCGGCGCGCGGGCCCTGCTCACCGTCAACGAGTACCTCACCGAGGTCGCCGCCCGCTCGTGCGCGGCACTCGGCCTGCCCGGCAACGATCCCGACCGTGCGGCCGCCGCCCGCAACAAGGCCCTCATGGCGACCGCGTTCGAGGCCGGCCACGTCACCATGCCCCCCACCACGGTCGTCGCGGACCTGCGGGAGCTGCAGGACCTGCACGAGGCCGGGAAGGGCGGTTTTCCGTGCGTCGTCAAACCAGCCGACGGCGCCGGATCGGCCGGCGTCACCGTGGTCGCCGGTCCTGAAGAGCTGGAGCCGGCCTGGCATGCCGCCCGTATGGCGAAGGTGATGTACGGCATGCCGCGCGATGTTCGCGTCTTGGTCCAAGAACACGTCCACGGCCGCGAGTTCAGCGTCGAGTCTGTCACCCAGCACGACGTCACCACCCATCTGTGTATCACCTGCAAGCACACCACCGACGGCATCCACCGCGTCGAACTCGGTCACACGCTGCCCGCCCAACTGCCCGCGGCCGCCGAGCGGGCCCTGCTCGACCAGGCCGGACGGGCGATCACCGCGGTCGGCGTACGCAACGGCGCCACCCACACCGAACTCGTCCTCGGGCCGGACGGCCGGTGCACCGTTCTGGAGATCGGCGCTCGCCTCGGCGCCGGGCACATCGGCGTCCTTATCCAGCACGCTCTCGGCATCGACCCGTGGCGCACCCTGTGGGACATCGCCCTCGGCAGGCCGGTCACCCTCGCACCGGCGCCCGGCGGCGGATACGCCACCGTACGGTTCCTGACCACACGCCAAGAGGGACAGCTGGTCGCCGTCACCGGCCTGCCAGCGGTGACCCGCACCGTCCCCGCTGCCCGCGTACGCGCGGCCGCGGGCTCGGACGTAGGCCCGGCGACGTCCAACCGCGGTCGCCTCGGCCACGTCATCGTCACCGGCCACGATCCGCGCACAGTCGACGAGCAGGCCGACCAGATCCTGCGCCAGATCACCGTCACGGTCGCCCCGGGGGGCAGGACGTGAGCACACCACCCGGCGCCCGCGCGGTCGACACCGCGGGCCACCAGACCACCAGTGCGTCGGAGTTCGACCGCCTCTTCACCACTGAGGGACAGGAGAGCGCGTTCAGCCGGATCGCGCGCCTGGTCGACCCGGGCCTTCCGCCGGACCTCGACCTGTTCTCGTTTCTCTGCGCCGACCTGCTCCACCACATCGCCCGCCAGCTCGACTTGCGCCCGCGGCAGATCCTGGCCGATCTGGGTTGCGGCCGGGGCGGTCCGGGGCTGTGGCTCGCCGGCCGCGCGCACGCGGCCCTGGTCGGCATCGACTTCTCCCCGGTGGCGATCGCCCAGGCCCGCCACCGGGCTCTGCCTTTCGCGGCCGATGCGGCTTTCGCCGTGGCCGACCTCGCCCGCATCCCCCTGACCAGCCAATGCGTGGACCGGGCCCTGTCGCTGGACGCCCTGCAGTACGCCCCCGACCGCGTCGCCGCCGCCCGCCAGGCCCGGCGCATCCTCAAGCCCGGCGGCCGCCTGGTGCTCACCGGTTGGCACCCGCACATCCCTGGCGACGAGCGCCTGCCACCACGCCACCGGCACACTGACTGGACCCGTGTGCTGCACACGGCGGGTTTCACCGACGTGCACTGCGCCGCCAGCCCGGCCTGGGACGACGCTTACCAGGGGATCTACCGCACCGCGCTGGGCTGGGACGGCGAGCCCGGCTCGGCGCTCGCCGGCTTGCAGGGCGAGGCGCGTCGGCGCCTGCCCACCGCGCATCTGCTGCACCGCGTCGCCGTCACTGCCGTACGAGACTGAACGGAAGAGGCCGCGACAGGCGCTCGAGCGCGCCGTGTCCCTACACGGTGGCGGGCAAGGCTGGTTCGCAGGCCACGATCGCGCAGTCGATGTACTGCCCGAAGTCCGCGCCGGAGTCGCGGCGGGCGATCTCGTGTACAGCCTTGATCGCCTCCCCGGCCGCGGCCAGGGCCAAAGTCGGCTCGACATCGCCCAGCTCGGTCGAAAGGTAGGCGGGGAAGCCGAACTGGTATCCGCCGATCCGCTCGGACTCCTGCTCACGCAGGTAGGCCTGGCGGGCTGCCTCGAAGAGTCCACCAGCCCCGTCCAGGCCGACGCTGCGGATGATGATGCCGAGATACGGGTGCACGTACCGGGTGCTCGCCGGCCACCCTTCCAGAGGGTGGCCGAACAGTTTGCCCATCGCGACGGTGAGGCTCATGCCGCAGTCCTGATCCACGCCCTCACCTTTACGCTGCGGCCGAGCCGAATGCGGCGCGACGCGCAGACAAGTCCGCGGGAACCGCTCGTACGAGGACGACGAAGACGGCGGTACCCGGCGGCCAGCTGCGACGTTCAGATCAGCTGGGCCACAACGGCGGCCATGGAGGTGTACGTGTCGTCGACGCCGGAGGGGTTGTGGAGACGGTGCCGCTCCAGCCGGATCGCCCCCAGATGCCGCGCCTCGTAGACCAAGGCCCGCCACGTGTCGGCGGCCGTGGCCGCGCGGGGCCCGTAGGTGTCCCAGAACGCCGTGCGCTCATCCGTCTTGGCGCTGGCCATGCGATTGGTCCAGTCGGCAGCAGGATCGCCCCACAGGGTGCGGTCCAGGTCGAGGACACCGCTGATGACCGGCGTGGGCGCGGCCGCGAGCATCGTGTTGACCGTCCACAGATCGCCGGTGAGAAGCCGGGGCTCGGTGATCTCGTCCAGGACCTTGTGGTGTTCGGCGGCGAGGTCGGCGACCTTGCGTACGTCTGTGGCGTCCAGCCCGACACGGCTGACATCGTCCGCGATGGCGGACAGGGAGGCCAGCACGGCCTCGCTCCACGTGGCGTAGCCGGGCCCGGCGACGGGCCCGAAGCGCGGGCCGATTACGGCGTGGATGTTCTTCGTGATTGTGCCGAGCTGGGCGAAGAACCCCGACCAGAGGGTGCGGGGGTAGTCGCCGAGACGGTCGGGGGCGGGCGTGCCGCCGAGGTGGCTCTGCACCATCCAGTCTCGGCCGGTGATCTCCTGCGACCAGTCGGCGGCCAGGACCCGCGGAACGAGGTCGGCGATGGGAGCGAGGAAGGGGACGGTGGCGTACTCGTTGCGCATCAGCTCGTGCTCGCTGGCGAACTGGCGTTCCGGAGCGGGGGCGATGCGCAGGATGACCGGCTCGTCGAGGCCATCCGCCGCGAGACGGTAGGTGTTGTTGTACATGCCTCCTCCCAGCTCGACTGCCGAGGTGACGCGGACGGTGCGGCCGAAGGATCGCAGGGCGATCGCTTCAATGTCCTCGGCCGTGACGGGCTGCTGGAAGGCTTCGGGGGCGCGGGGGATGGGGCGGAAGTCCATGACGCTCCTTATACGGCCTGTGTGGGGGCCGGGTCGGTCTCGCGTGCTCGCTTTGCGCCAGGTCGGCAGTGTTCCCGCGTGCTTCGCGCTGCGCGGAATCAGAGGGGGGTTCCGTCGTAGTCGACGTAGCCCTCGGGACCGAGGTGGGGTTCGAAGCAGCCGCCGTGTACCGCGTCGCGCTCGTCCGTTTCGTCGCCCGCGACCGTGTGCCGGGCGAGGAAGGCGCCGGCGTGTTCTCCTGCGCAGCGGTGCCCTCGGAGGCGGGGTAGAGCTTGGCGAGCTGCTCCACCAGGCGCGCGTATGCCTCCCGCTCCGGCGGCCGGGCTCGGTCTTGCCGGACTCCCAGGCGCCGATGGTCGCCCGCCGCACGCCCAGGGCGGCGGCCACCTCGTCCAGGGTGGAGCGCGTGAGCCTGGCGCAGCCGCCTGCGCTTCGCCGGCGGTGGCAGCGGGGAGCGGGACGTGATCAATGCGTCCACGGCGTAGAACAATCCGGACATGTGGCACCTCCTCCCACTCTAGCCCGGCAAGCGAACACATCGCGTACCTATCGAATGCATTCTGCGTGCGCCCCCGATGTTTCAGCATGTCACCGAGCTCGTCGCTCGGTGCCGGACACAGGCGCTGGAGCCTTCGGCGGCCGTCACCGCGGCCGCCTTGTGGGCGAACTTGCACGGCATCGCCCAACTGTGGTCCTGGGGCAGCGGGCAACTCGCCCTCCGCGGCCAGGATTCCGACAGTCACGACCGGCTGATCGAAGCTGCGCTGGACGCCCATCTCGGGCCGATGGCCTCATGACCGGGCGACCCGGGGGGCGCTCGGCTCCGCTTCTCGTGGACACGGATCACAGAGGAATGAATTGATGTATGAGCACTTGAAGCGGTCGGCCGGCCCGGTGCTGCGTGCCGCGGCGCGGCTCGAAGCCGTGGGCTTGGAGAATGTGCCGCAGTCGAGCGGCGTCATTCTCGCGTCCAACCACCTGTCCATCGCGGACTCCACGTTCCTGCCGCTGGTGCTGGACCGGCAGGTGACCTTCATGGCGAAGGCGGAGTACTTCGAGGGAAGTTCCTGCCCGACGCGGATCGTCTCGTCCTTCATGCGGGGCAGTGGGCAGGTTCCAGTCGACCGGGCCGACCAACGGGCGGCGGTAGCTTCGCTTGACGCGTGTCTTCGGGTGGTGAAGGACGGCGGTGTCTTCTGTATCAACCCCGAGGGCACACGCTCCCCGGACGGCAGGCTCTACCGGGCAAAAACGGGCGTGGCATGGCTGGCTCTCATGTCCAGCGCGCCCGTGGTGCCGGTGGCCATGAGCGGTACCGACCGCGTTCTGCCGCCCGGGCGCGCACTTCCACGTCCGGCCAAGGTCAAGGTCACCTTCGGCAAGCCCGTCGACCTCTCCCTGTACCAGGGATCCGCCGCTGACGCCCGTGCCCGAAGGGCTGTCTCTGACCTGATCATTCAGGCCATAGCCGAGGTCTCTGGCCAGGAGTACGTGCCCGTCTACGCGGCGAGCGTGAAGGGGTAAGCCCTCACTCCCGAGACCGACGGCGAGCTGTGCGGCTGGAAGAAGGAGCACAACCACTCGCACAGGCAGGTCCGCGCCCGCGTCGAGCACGTCTTCGCGCGGATGAAGACCTGGAAGATCCTCCGCGACTGCCGCCTCAAGGGCGACGGCGTCCATACCGCCATGCTCGGCATCGCCCGTCTCCACAACCTGCTCCAGGCCGCGTAAACCCGACCTAATCAGCCCGGCGCCCCGGCGTTCGCCGGCAACAAGGGACAGCCTTTAGGTGCTTAGACCGTGTCCTACGTGGTGAGGCGGACTAGTCGTTTGTAGCAGCACAGGGCGGCGGCAAGCCCGAGAAATGCCAGGTAGTTACGGGGATCG
>NZ_JBITEB010000027.1:60065-60553 GCF_044454765.1 Streptomyces sp. NPDC051452 | reverse complement strand
GGGCCAGATCTTCGTCAAGGGCGAGGTCATCAAGACCGTCCCCGAGTCCAAGATCGTGGAGACGCTCATCGAGGAGGCCATGAAGCTCGCCGAGCAGATGGAAGCCGACGGCGTCGCCTCCGGAGAGCCGTCGGTGTCCATCACGGACTGACCCCCACGACAACCGCCTCGGAGATCCGACGGAACACCGTCGAACCCCGGGGCGCCCGTGCGCCGGCCCCGGGGTCACCGACCGCGGCCGGTGAGCTCATGCCGGGGCCCGTCACGGCGCCGAAGCCACCGCCCCCGTCTTCCGCTGGAGCACCCCACCTCCCTGCGGGAGCCCGCCGTCGGCCCCGGGGGCGCCCGTGCATGGGGTCCGGGGTGACCGGCCCGCGGCCGGTGGGCTCATGTCGAGGCCTGTCACGGCGACCGAAGCCCTCGCCGCCGTCGCCCGCCCCCGCCTTCTGTGGGAGCACCCCGTGGCCCCGCCGGAGCCCGCCGTCGGA
>NZ_JBITEB010000027.1:0-59967 GCF_044454765.1 Streptomyces sp. NPDC051452 | reverse complement strand
CACCCGGGGGCGCCCGTGCGTCGGTCGCGGGGTGACCGGCCCGGCCCGCGGCGGGCGGGCTCATACCGGGGCCCGTCACGGCGGCCGAAGCCACGGCCCCCGCCTTCCGCGGGAGCACCCCACCTCCCTGCGGGAGACCGCCGTCGGCCCCGGGGGCGCCCGTGCATGGGGTCCGGGGTGACCGGCCCGCGGCCGGTGGGCTCATGTCGAGGCCCGTCACGGCGACCGAAGCCCTCGCCGCCGTCGCCCGCCCCCGCCTTCCGCGGGAGCACCCCGTGGCCCCGCCGGAGCCCGCCGTCGGACCCGGGGGCGCCCGTGCGTCGGTCGCGGGGTGACCGGCCCGGCCCGCGGCGGGCGGGCTCATACCGGGGCCCGTCACGGCGGCCGAAGCCACGGTCCCCGTCACATGCCCCCGCCTTCAGCGGCAGCACCCCACCTCCCTGCGGGAGCCCGCCGTCGGACCCGGGGGCGCGCGTGCGCCGGGCCTGGGGTGGCCGGCCCGGCCCGCGGCGGACGGGCTCATACCGGGGCCCGTCACGGCGGCCGAAGTCACCGCCCCCGCCTTCCGCTGGAGCACCCCACCTCCCCGCGGGAGCCCGCCGTCGCCCGTGCCGGGCATGGCAGCGCGTTCCACGGGCACCTGTCCCGGACCCGGTCGACTCGGGGGGTGCCGTGTCCGTTCCGCTGTGCGGAAAAAGGCCCTTCCTCGCCGCGAAGCGCGTCACAATCGGCCGAGGTACAGTGCCGTGACCAGCAGAACCCCAGGGTGAGGCCCCGCACGTGTTGACCCAGACCACATCACGGGTGCTCGAACCGAGCGACCTTGACGCCGCGCTCGCCGTCCTCGACCGCGAGCCCGTGGCGAACGCCTTCGTGTCCTCCCGGGTCCAGATCGCCGGCCTCGACCCGTGGCGGCTCGGCGGCGAGATGTGGGGCTGGTACGAGGACGGCATGCTCACGTCCCTGTGCTACGCCGGCGCCAACCTGGTCCCCATCTGCGCCACCCCCCGCGCCGTGCGCGCCTTCGCCGACCGGGCCCGCCGGACCGGCCGCCGCTGCTCCTCCATCGTCGGCCCCGCCGGCGCCACCTCCGAGCTGTGGCGCCTGCTGGAACCCCACTGGGGCCCCGCCCGCGACGTCCGCGCCCGGCAACCGCTCATGGTCACCGACCGCATGCCCGGCGACATCGCCCCGGACCCCTACGTCCGCCGCGTCCGCAAGGACGAGATGGAGACGATCATGCCGGCGTGCGTGGCGATGTTCACCGAGGAGGTCGGCGTCTCCCCGATGGCCGGTGACGGCGGCCTGCTGTACCAGGCCCGGGTCGCCGAACTCGTCGGCTCCGGCCGCTCCTTCGCCCGCCTCGACGAGCACGGCAAGGTCGCCTTCAAGGCCGAGATCGGCGCCGCGACCTCCCAGGCCTGCCAGATCCAGGGCGTGTGGGTGGCCCCCGAGTACCGGGGCCTCGGCCTCGCGGCCCCCGGCATGGCGGCGGTCCTGCGGTACGCGCTGGATGACGTGGCGCCGGTGGTGAGCCTGTACGTCAACGACTTCAACACCGCCGCGCGCCGGACGTACCTCAGGGTCGGGTTCCAAGAGGTGGGCGCCTTCATGAGTGTGCTGTTCTGAACCCCCTGTACGCTCCCCGCATGGACCTCGTGACCGGCCCCCTGGACCTCGCAGCCCACGTCGACGAGGCCCTCGCCGTCCAAGCCCTCGCGTTCGGTCTCGGCCCCGAGGAAGTGGCGGTACGCCGCCAGATCGTCCAGCGCCACATGCAGCTCAAGGGGGCGAGGGCCCTCGGCGCGACCGTCGGCGGCGAACTCGTCGGCTTCGTCTACGGCATGCCCAACTCCCGTCTGCACTGGTGGTCCACGGTCGTGGAGCCCTATCTGCGGGCGCAGGGCAACGACTCCTGGCTGGACGACTCCTTCGTCATCACCGAGCTGCACGTCCACCCCGCCCACCAGAACCGCGGCATCGGCCGGCGCCTGATCACCGCCATCACCGACACCGCGGCCGAACCCCGCTCGATCCTCTCCGCGATCGACACCGACAGCCCCGCCCGCGGCCTGTACCACTCCCTCGGCTACGTCGACCTCGCCCGTCGGGTCCACTTCCCGAGCGCGCAGCGGCCGTACGCCGTGATGGGCGCCCCGCTGCCCCTGCGCCGCGCGTAGGGCCGCTCGCCCCGTAACCGATTTCCACCGGCACAGCCTGCCCGGCTAACCTCCTGTGCCATCACCCTTCCCCACTCTGGGCTGCGCTGGAGCGGGGGACCACCATCCGGCAGGAGTACGAGAACCATGGCGAACGCACAGGTCCAGCGCATGTCCCAGTTGATGGCGAAGACGCTGCGCGACGACCCGGCCGACGCCGAGGTCCTCAGCCACAAGCTGCTCGTCCGCGCCGGTTACGTCCGCCGCACCGCCGCCGGCATCTGGTCCTGGCTGCCCCTCGGCAAGAAGGTCCTGGCCAACGTGGAGCGGATCGTCCGCGAGGAGATGGACGCCATCGGTGCCCAGGAGGTGTCGCTGCCCGCGCTGCTGCCCCGCGAGCCCTACGAGGCCACCGGCCGCTGGGACGAGTACGGCCAGGAGCTGTTCCGGCTCAAGGACCGCAAGGGCGGCGACTACCTCCTCGGCCCCACCCACGAGGAGATCTTCACCCTGCTGGTCAAGGACCAGTGCTCGTCCTACAAGGACCTGCCGGTGATCCTGTACCAGATCCAGACCAAGTTCCGCGACGAGGCCCGCCCCCGCGCCGGCATCCTGCGCGGCCGCGAGTTCCTGATGAAGGACTCGTACTCCTTCGACGTGGAGGACGAGGGCCTCGCCCACTCCTACGCGCTGCACCGCCAGGCCTACCAGCGGGTCTTCGAGCGCCTCGGCCTGGACTACCGCATCTGCGCCGCCACCGCCGGCGCGATGGGCGGCTCGAAGTCCGAGGAGTTCCTCGCCCCCGCCGAGGCCGGCGAGGACACCTTCGCGGACTGCCCGAACTGCGACTTCGCCGCCAACACCGAGGCGATCACCTACGAGCTGAAGCCGGTCGACGGCTCCGCGCTGCCCGCGCTCGAGGAGATCCCCACCCCCGACACCCCGACCATCGAGACCCTCGCCGCCTCCCTCGGCGTCCCGGCCTCCGCCACGCTGAAGAACCTGCTGGTGAAGGTGGACGGCGAGATCGTCGCCGTGGGTGTGCCCGGTGACCGTGAGGTCGACCTGGACAAGGTGGAGGCGCACTTCGCCCCGGCCCCCGTGGAGCTGGTCACCGCCGAGGACTTCGTCGGCCGCCCCGACCTGGTCCGCGGCTACGTCGGCCCGCAGGGCCTGGGGGAGAAGGTCACCTACATCGCCGACCCGCGCGTGGCCCCCGGCACCTCCTGGATCACCGGTGCCAACAAGGAGCACACGCACGCCAGGAACGTGGTGGCCGGCCGTGACTTCGAGGTCGACGCGTACGTGGACGTCGTCGTGGTGCGGGACGGCGACCCCTGCCCCCGGTGCGGCACCGGCCTGAAGCTGGACCGCGCCATCGAGATCGGCCACATCTTCCAGCTCGGCCGCAAGTACACCGACGCCCTCAAGCTCGACGTCCTCGGCCAGAACGGCAAGCCGGTCCGAGTCACCATGGGCTCCTACGGCATCGGCGTCTCCCGTGCCGTCGCCGCGCTCGCCGAGCAGACCGCCGACGACAAAGGCCTGGTGTGGTCCAAGGAGGTCGCCCCGGCCGATGTGCACGTCGTCGCCGCCGGCAAGGCCCTGCAGACCGAGCTGGCGCTCGACGTCGCCGGGAAGCTGGCCGCCGCGGGCGTCCGCGTCCTGGTGGACGACCGGGCCGGGGTCTCCCCGGGCGTCAAGTTCACCGACGCCGAGCTGATCGGCGTGCCGCAGATCCTGGTGGCCGGCCGCCGCTCCGCCGAGGGCGTGCTGGAGCTGAAGGACCGCAAGACCGGTGAGCGCGAGGAACTGACCGTCGAGGAAGCGATCACCCGCCTGACGGCCGAGTAGGCCCCGCCCCACCCGAGCCCCGGCAGCCGTCCTCCGAGGCCCCCTCGTACGACGCCGAGGCCGCCGGGGCCCACGCCCGCCCCTTCGGCCAACCGACCCCGAAGGGCCGGGCGGCCCGACCCCGCCCTCCGCTACAACCGCCCGGACCCCTCAGAGGGGCCCCGGGCGGACCGGCGGGGGCCGTCACAGCCAGCCCGCGAACTCCAGGAGCAGCTCGGCGTCCTTGGGGCGGCCGACGCGCAGGGCTCGTACGCCGGACTCCACCGCGCGGAACAGTGTCCAGCCGCGCAGCCGCTCCTGGTCCACTTCCAGTGACTCCGCGAGCCGCTTGACGCGGCGCCGTGTGGTCGACGGGCCGGACGAGGTGGCGATCATGTCCTCCACCCGGTCCCGTACCAGCCGCGCCAGGTCGAAGGACGGATCGCCCACCACCGGGTCAGGGCCCACCGCGAGCCACGGCAGCCGCTTGCCCGCGAGCACCTTGCTCTGCCGGAACGTGCCGTGCAGCAGCCGGTCCTCGACCGGGGTGGACAGCAGCTCCTCGCGGGCCGCCAGCGCCGCGTCGACCAGCGGTGCCGACTCCGGCTCCGCCTCGGCGCCCGCCCGCATGGCCGCCGCCTGCCGGCCGGTGCGCTGTGCGACGGTCTCGAAGGCGTGACCGGCCGGCGGCGCCACCCACAGCCTGCGCAGCGTCCCCGCCGCCTCCAGCAGCGCCTTCGCCTCCGGCAGCGTGCGCACCGACACGTCCGGATGCAGCCGCTCCAGCAGCAGCACGCCCTCCGCGGCGTCCTCCGGCTCCGTCTCCAGCAGCTGTACGGCGCCCCGGCCCGCCCAGTGCGCCAGCGCCGCCCGCTCGCTCTCCGGCCGAGCCCGCGGCGGAGCCAGCTTCAGCACCGCCGAGGTGTCGTCCGCCTGCCGGACCAGCACCACCAGGCTGCTGCGGCCACCGGGCTCCTGGACCCGCTCGACGGTCGACCCGCGCCGGGCGACGGCCCGCTCGGCCGCCTCGGGCAACCGCGCCAGCCAGTCGTCCCCGGCCGGTGCGGTCTCTCCGAGCGCCCGTACCAGGCGCCGCGGCGGTTCGAAAACCATGCGCGAGTCGTTCCCTTCCTGTCCCGGCCCCGCCGTCACGGGCCCTGTCGTACGGCTCCGGCCGCGAGCCCCGTCATCGCGCCCCGGGGGCCCCGGGGGCCCCGGGGCCCCTGAGGGGCCTCGGGGTCACCGGGTCGCCTGGCGCGACGCCGAGGCGGAGGCCGTAGGGGGTGCGCCGGCGGCACCGGATCCCCCGCCGGGGATCCGCTCGGCAAGCCCAGGGAAGGCTACGCTCTCCCCGCTCCAGCGCACCGCGCGCACCGCTGCCTCCCGCAGTGCCGCCGCCGCCGAGGCGCGTCGCGCGCCCCTGGCGGCCCGCACCAGGTCCGCGTACACCCCGGCCACCCGCTCCTCGAGGCCGGCGGCCAACCGCACCGCCGAGGCCCTGTCGGCCACCGGGAACGGCAGCGCGTAGCCGGCGCTCGAGGCGACCGGCTCGCCGCCCAGCGAGCGCACCTCGCGCACCAGCGCGTCCCGCCGTGCCCGGTGCGCGTCGTACGCCGCCTTCGCCTGGCCGCGGTCGCGCTCGCCGATCCGGCCGCCGACGACGCCGTACCCGTACACCGCCGCGTGCTCGGCCGCCAGCGCCGCCTGCAGCGCGGTCAGCTCGTCCGGGCTCGCCTGCTCGCTCACTTCGCCGCCTCCGTCAGCAGATACGCGTGCGCCGCCCCGGCCGCCGCGACCGACGCCAGCAGCCGGGCCACCTCGCCCGGAGCCGTCAGCAGGTCCTTGGCGCGCCGGTCGGCGAGGGCGCGCTCGGCGCCGGCCAGCCCGGCGACGGCGTCCTTCGCGGTGGCCGGGGCCGGGCTCGGGGAGGTCGAGGACCGGGCCGGCGTGGGCGTCGTACCGTCCCCGAACGCCTTGACGTGTGCCGCGACCTGGTCGCGCAGCGGGCGGAGCCGACCGGCCAGGTCGGGGTGTGCCGTGAGCGCCGCGTCGTAGTGCTCCAGCAGGCCCCGGCTGTCCCGGGCCGCACGCGCGCGTGCCTCGGCGGTGGCCGAGGGACCGTCGCCGCCGGAGTCCGGACCGGCCGAGCAGCCCACCAGCAGGGCGGCACCGGCGGCCGAGGCGAGCAGGGATCGTCTGCGCGGCCCCGAGGGGGCGCGCTCAGGTGAGGGGTACGGCACTGCGGACGTCCTCGGGGACTCGTGGCCAGGGAAGGCGGCAGGGGAAGAACGGCTTCGGGCGGCACGCTCGTGATCACCGTACCCGCGCACTCCTCGCACGCCACTCACCGGCACCGCTCGTACACAGGTGGACGGCAACACACCCTGCGACCGGATACCCTTTGACCAGACACGCGACCCATCCCACAACAGCACACGCGGCCGAGGAGTCACCCGGATGAGCACCACCCAGAGCGAGAGGCTGCGAGAGCTGCTGGAACCGCTCGTCACCTCCCAGGGGCTGGATCTCGAAGAGATCGCCGTGGACTCGGTCGGACGCAAGCGGGTGCTGCGTGTGGTGGTCGACTCCGACACCGGAGCCGATCTGGACGCGATCGCCGATGTGAGCCGCGCGCTCTCGGCGACTCTGGACGAGACCAACGCGATGGGCGACGACGCCTACGACCTGGAGGTCGGCACCCCCGGCGCCGAGCGCCTCCTCACCGAGCACCGGCACTTCGTGCGCGCCACCGACCGCCTCGTACGGTTCCAGCTGACCGAGGGCGGCGAACTGGTCGCGCGCATCCTCACCGTCGACGACGAGGGCCTCGACGTCGAGGTGCCCGGGGTGAAGGGCCGCAAGGCCACCACCCGCAGGCTCGGCTTCCCGGAGATCGACCGGGCGCGCGTGCAGGTCGAGTTCAACCGCAAGGACAAGAAGGACGAGAAGGACATGAAGGAAGAGGAGGAGGCATAGCCGTGGATATCGACATGAGCGCCCTGCGGGGCTTGGTCCGGGAGAAGGAGATCTCCTTCGACCTGCTGGTCGAAGCGATCGAGTCGGCCCTCCTCATCGCCTACCACCGCACCGAGGGAAGCCGTCGGCACGCGCGCGTGGAGCTCAACCGGCAGACCGGGCACGTGACCGTGTGGGCGAAGGAGGACCCCGAGGACCTCGAGGAGGGCCAGGAGGCCCGCGAGTTCGACGACACCCCCTCCGGGTTCGGCCGTATCGCCGCCACCACCGCCAAGCAGGTGATCCTGCAGCGGCTGCGCGACGCCGAGGACGACGCGACGCTCGGCGAGTACGCCGGCCGCGAGGGCGACATCGTCACCGGCGTGGTCCAGCAGGGCCGCGACCCGAAGAACGTGCTCGTGGACATCGGCAAGCTCGAGGCCATCCTGCCCGTCCAGGAGCAGGTGCCCGGCGAGGCCTACCAGCACGGCATGCGGCTGCGCAGTTACGTCGTCCGCGTCGCCAAGGGCGTGCGCGGTCCCTCGGTGACCCTCTCGCGTACGCACCCCAACCTGGTGAGGAAGCTCTTCGCCCTGGAGGTGCCGGAGATCGCCGACGGCTCGGTCGAGATCGCCGCGATCGCCCGCGAGGCCGGTCACCGTACGAAGATCGCCGTCCGGTCCACCCGTTCGGGTCTGAACGCCAAGGGAGCCTGCATCGGTCCCATGGGCGGCCGGGTGCGCAATGTGATGGGCGAACTGAACGGCGAGAAGATCGACATCGTCGACTGGTCGGATGATCCGGCCGAGATGGTGGCGAACGCGCTGTCACCCGCTCGGGTGAACAAGGTGGAGGTCGTCGACCTGTCCGCCCGCTCCGCCCGGGTGACCGTGCCGGACTACCAGCTCTCGCTCGCGATCGGCAAGGAAGGGCAGAACGCCCGGCTCGCCGCCCGCCTCACCGGCTGGCGGATCGACATCCGGCCGGACACGGAGCAGGCGGGGGAATAGATCCCGGCCGCGAGCCGCTCCCTTTACGACAACAACCGTTCGATCCTTACCCCCGAAGGGGTGGGGTCGATGCGGGGAGGTAGACTTAGCCGTGTCTGGCCGGACGCACGACCGAGCATGCCCTGAACGTACCTGTGTGGGGTGCCGGGAGCGGGCGGCCAAGAACGATCTCCTGCGGATCGTGAGAATCGAGGACGCGTGCGTCCCTGATCCTCGCGGTACGCTGCCCGGCCGGGGTGCCTATGTGCACCCCGCCCTGGTCTGTCTCGACCTGGCGGTTCGCCGCCGGGCGTTCCCGCGGGCACTGCGCGTCCCGGGAGCGCTCGACACAAAGGCGTTGCGCCGATACGTCGAGCAGACAAGAGTTGCCGAGCAGGCAACACCGTAAGACGTGTCGCACGGAACCCCGTGCGGCTTGGTACCTCGCGAGTCGAAAGCAGGTCGAGATTGCGATGAGCACTCGATGAGTACGCGATGAGTACGCCCATGAACTAGCGACGGTCCGGCTTCAACCCGGACCTCAAAGGAGCGAAGTGGCTAAGGTCCGGGTATACGAACTCGCCAAGGAGTTCGGTGTGGAGAGCAAGGCCGTCATGGCCAAGCTCCAGGAACTCGGTGAATTCGTCCGTTCGGCGTCTTCGACCATCGAAGCGCCGGTTGTACGCAAGCTGACCGACGCCTTCCAGGGTGGCAACGGCAAGTCCGCCGGCAAGCCCGCCCCGCGCAAGGCCGCCCCCAAGCCCGGCGCGCCCTCCCCGGCGCAGTCGGCACGTCCGGCTGCCCCGCGGCCGCCGGCGCCCAAGCCCCCGACGGCTCCGGCGGCTCCCGCCGCCCAGCAGCCGGCGGCCCCCTCCGGTCCCCCGGCGTCCGCGTCGGCCCCGGGTCCGCGCCCGGTTCCGGGCCCCAAGCCCGCGCCGCGTCCGGCTCCGGCCGCCCCGGAGTTCACCGCTCCGCCGGCCGCCCCCGCCGCGCAGACCCCGCAGACCCCGCAGGCTCCGGCCGCCCAGGGTCAGGGCCAGCGTCCGGGCGCCCGTCCGGGTGCTCCCAAGCCCGGTGGTGCCCGTCCGTCCGGTCCCGGTCAGGGCCAGGCGTCCCGTCCGGAACGCGGCGCCGCGCGCCCCGGTGGTCAGGGCCAGCGTCCGGGCGCCCGTCCGGCCGGTCCCCGTCCGGGCAACAACCCCTTCACCTCCGGTGGCTCCACCGGCATGGCCCGTCCGCAGGCCCCGCGCCCGCAGGGCGGTCCGCGTCCCGGCGGTCCCGGTGCCCCCGGTGGCGGTCCCCGTCCCCAGGCGCCCGGCGCCCAGGGCGGCGGTCCCCGTCCCCAGGCCGCCGGCGGCCCCCGTCCGTCGCCGTCCGGCATGCCCCGCCCGCAGGGCGGCCCGCGTCCCGGCCCGGCCGGTCCGCGTCCCAACCCCGGCATGATGCCGCAGCGTCCCGCTGCCGGCCCGCGTCCCGGTGGCGGTGGCCCCGGTGGCCGCGGTCCCGGTGCCGGCGGTCGTCCCGGTGGTGGCGGCGGTCGTCCGGGTGGCGGCGGCGGCTTCGCCGGCCGTCCCGGTGGCGGCGGTGGCGGCTTCGCCGGTCGTCCCGGTGGTCCCGGTGGCGGTGGCGGTGGCGGCGGCTTCGCCGGTCGTCCCGGTGGTCCCGGTGGCGGCGGTGGCCGTCCCGGCTTCGGTGGCCGTCCCGGTGGTCCCGGTGGCCGTGGTGGCACGCAGGGCGCCTTCGGCCGTCCCGGCGGTCCCGCGCGTCGTGGCCGCAAGTCGAAGCGGCAGAGGCGCCAGGAGTACGAGGCCATGCAGGCCCCGAGCGTCGGCGGCGTGATGCTGCCGCGCGGCAACGGCGAGGCCATCCGCCTCTCCCGCGGCGCGTCGCTCACGGACTTCGCGGAGAAGATCAACGCCAACCCGGCGTCGCTCGTCGCGGTCATGATGAACCTCGGCGAGATGGTCACGGCCACGCAGTCCGTCTCCGACGAGACGCTGCAGCTCCTCGCGGGCGAGATGAACTACACGGTTCAGATCGTCAGCCCCGAGGAGGAGGACCGCGAGCTGCTCGAGTCCTTCGACATCGAGTTCGGCGAGGACGAGGGCGACGAGGAGGACCTGGTGGTCCGCCCGCCGGTCGTCACCGTCATGGGTCACGTCGACCACGGTAAGACCCGACTGCTCGACGCCATCCGCAAGACGAACGTCATCGCGGGCGAGGCCGGCGGCATCACCCAGCACATCGGTGCCTACCAGGTCGCGACCGAGGTCAACGACGAAGAGCGCAAGATCACCTTCATCGACACCCCGGGTCACGAGGCGTTCACCGCCATGCGTGCCCGTGGTGCGAAGTCGACCGACATCGCGATCCTGGTCGTCGCGGCCAACGACGGCGTCATGCCGCAGACGGTCGAGGCGCTCAACCACGCCAAGGCGGCCGACGTGCCGATCGTGGTCGCGGTCAACAAGATCGACGTCGAGGGTGCCGACCCGACCAAGGTGCGCGGTCAGCTGACCGAGTACGGCCTGGTGGCCGAGGAGTACGGCGGCGACACGATGTTCGTCGACATCTCCGCCAAGCAGGGTCTGCACATCGACTCGCTGCTGGAGGCCGTGGTCCTCACGGCCGACGCCTCGCTCGACCTGCGGGCCAACCCGCACCAGGACGCGCAGGGCATCTCGATCGAGTCCCGTCTCGACCGCGGCCGTGGTGCCGTGGCGACGGTCCTCGTCCAGCGAGGCACGCTGCGGGTCGGCGACACGATGGTCGTGGGCGACGCCTACGGCCGAGTGCGCGCCATGCTCGACGACAACGGCAACAACGTCGCCGAGGCCGGTCCGTCGACGCCGGTCCAGGTCCTGGGCCTGACCAACGTCCCGGGCGCGGGTGACAACTTCCTGGTGGTCGACGAGGACCGTACGGCCCGTCAGATCGCCGAGAAGCGTGCCGCCCGTGAGCGCAACGCCGCGTTCGCCAAGCGCACGCGCCGCGTGTCGCTGGAGGACCTGGACAAGGTGCTCAAGGCCGGCGAGGTCCAGCAGCTGAACCTGATCATCAAGGGTGACGCTTCCGGTTCCGTCGAGGCCCTCGAGTCCTCCCTGCTCCAGCTGGACGTCGGCGAAGAGGTCGACATCCGCGTCCTGCACCGCGGTGTCGGTGCGGTCACGGAGTCCGACATCGACCTGGCGATGGGTTCCGACGCCATCGTGATCGGCTTCAACGTCCGCGCGGCCGGCCGCGCGGCGCAGATGGCCGAGCGCGAGGGTGTGGACGTCCGGTACTACTCGGTCATCTACCAGGCGATCGAGGAGATCGAGGCGGCCCTCAAGGGCATGCTCAAGCCGGAGTACGAAGAGGTCGAGCTGGGTACGGCGGAGATCCGCGAGGTCTTCAAGTCGTCCAAGCTGGGCAACATCGCCGGTGTCCTGGTCCGGTCGGGCGAGGTCAAGCGCAACACCAAGGCGCGCCTCATCCGCGACGGCAAGGTGGTCGCGGAGAGCCTCACCATCTCCGGTCTGCGTCGCTTCAAGGACGACGTCACCGAGATCCGCGAAGGGTTCGAGGGCGGTATCAACCTCGGCAACTTCAACGACATCAAGGTCGACGACGTCATCGCGACGTACGAGATGCGCGAGAAGCCGCGGGCGTAACCTACGGTCGGGCCGGCCGACGGGACCTCGGTCCCGTCGGCCGGTGCGCCGGACCTGGGGGCCCCGCCCCAGACCCCCGTTCTCCCACTCGCCACGGGTTGGTGGGTGAGAGCAAAGGACGGAGGCCTGGAGCGGGGCCCCCAGGCGGTTGCGCACCCGGTGGTGACGGGGGAAACCCTGTCGAGTCACCGGCGGGTACGCGGTACCGTTTTTGATGTCCCCGGCCCACACGGACCCGGGGCCATCGATCCCGTACCGGCGGGTGAACCGGAACACACATGTACGTGGGGACTCTGTCCTTCGACCTCCTCCTCGGCGACGTCCACTCGCTGAAGGAGAAGCGATCCGTCGTCCGCCCGATCGTCGCCGAACTCCAGCGGAAGTACGCCGTGAGCGCGGCGGAGGTGGACCATATGGACCTCCACCGGCGGGCGACCATCGGCCTCGCCGTGGTCTCCGGCGACGCGGCGCACGTCACCGACGTACTGGACCGGTGCGAACGGCTGGTCGCCGGCCGCCCCGAGGTGGAGCTGCTGTCGGTCCGGCGCCGCTTCCACGGCGAGGACGACTGACGACGACGGTCCGGACCGGTCCACGACAGCCGACGACAGCCGGCGAACACACCGAATGCAAGCAGGAAGAAAGAACGGGAGCTGGACCAGTGGCCGACAACGCGCGGGCGAAAAGGCTGGCGGACCTCATCCGAGAGGTGGTGGCCCAGAAGCTGCAGCGCGGGATCAAGGACCCGCGGCTCGGCTCACACGTCACCATCACGGACACCCGCGTCACGGGTGACCTGCGGGAGGCGACCGTCTTCTACACGGTCTACGGGGACGACGAGGAGCGGCAGGCCGCGGCCGCTGGCCTGGAGAGCGCCAAGGGCGTCCTCCGCTCGGCCGTCGGAGCGGCCGCCGGAGTGAAGTTCACGCCGACCCTGACCTTCGTGGCCGACGCCCTCCCGGACACCGCACGCACCATCGAGGACCTCCTCGACCGGGCGCGGCAGTCCGACGAGAAGGTGCGCGAGGTGTCCGCGGGCGCCAAGTACGCCGGTGAGGCGGACCCCTACCGCAAGCCGGACGAGGAAGACGACGAGACGGACGACGCCGCCGAATGACCAGCAAGCCCACCCCGCCCGACGGCCTCGTCATCGTCGACAAGCCGTCGGGCTTCACCTCGCACGACGTGGTCGCCAAGATGCGCGGGATCGCCAGGACCCGCCGGATCGGCCACGCCGGCACCCTCGACCCGATGGCCACGGGCGTCCTGGTCCTCGGCGTCGAGCGCGCCACCAAGCTCCTCGGACACCTGGCGCTCACCGAGAAGGAGTACCTGGGCACCATCCGCCTGGGCCAGAACACCCTCACCGACGACGCCGAGGGGGAGATCACCTCCTCCGCCGACGCCTCCGAGGTGACCCGGGACGCCATCGACACCGGGATCGCCAAGCTGACCGGCGCCATCATGCAGGTGCCGTCCAAGGTCAGCGCCATCAAGATCGACGGAGTCCGGTCGTACAAGCGGGCCCGGGAGGGCGAGGACTTCGAGATTCCCGCCCGGCCGGTGACCATCTCCTCCTTCGCTGTGTACGACGTCCGGGACGCCGTCGCCGAGGACGGCACCCGGGTCCTCGACCTGGTCGTGTCCGTGGTCTGCTCCTCCGGCACCTACATCCGCGCACTCGCCCGCGACCTGGGCGCCGACCTGGGCGTCGGCGGCCATCTCACGGCGCTGCGCCGGACGCGCGTCGGGCCGTACAAGCTCGACGGGGCGAAGACGTTGGACCAGCTCCAGCAGGAGCTGACCGTGATGCCGGTCGCCGAGGCCGCCTCGGCCGCCTTCCCCCGCTGGGAGGTCGACGCCAAGCGGGCCCGGCTGCTGCAGAACGGCGTGCGGCTGGAGATGCCCGACGAGTACACGGGAGTCGGCGCGGTCGCCGTCTTCGACGCCGAGGGCCGCTTCCTCGCCCTTGTCGAGGAGCACAAGGGCAAGGCGAAGAGCCTGGCCGTCTTCGGCTGAGACAGCGCGCTCCGGCACCTGTTCGAACAGTGCCCGTGGAGCGGCGGCCGGGCCACGGGGGTGAGCCCCTGCCGCCGCTCCACGGTCCCCCCTCGGTTCCCCCACCTCTAGGGTTATCCAGCCGAGAGCCCCTATTCACCCGTCCGGGCAGGCGCTCGGAGTGAACCAGGGGAGCGGAAGGGGGCGCGTTCACCGCGCGAGCTGTCCCGCCGATCACCGCGCACCTACCGTCGACGGACAGGGCACGCGGTACGGCGGGGAGGTACGGCCATGACGGGACGGGCCCCGCGCACCGAAGACGAGCACCGGATGCCGGCGGCGGACGACAGCCGAGCGAACGAACGACGCCCGAACGGCACAGGGGCCGAGGGCGTCCGCATGGCTCCCGGCGGAAGGCGCGAGGCACCCACCGGCCCGGGGAGGACACCCGACGTCGCCGAGCGGGACAGGCTCAGGGACCGGGACAGGCTCAGTGGTGGGAGCGCGGACGGGGAGGACGAGCGGGACGGGACAGGGGCGAGTGGGCCGCCGCACGAGGGCGGCGCGCTCCGCCCGGACGACACCGTCCTCGTCCGGATCCGCGACCTCGCCGGTCGCCCGCGCGGCGTCGGCTTCCTCGCCGACCACGAAGGCACCCTGATCACCAGCCACGAGGCGATCGACGGCCTGCCCCGACTGGTGCTGCACGCGGCAGGCGACCGCACCTGTGTGGTCGACGCCGACGCCGTCACCCCGCTGCCCCGGCTCGACCTGGCCCTGGTGCGCACCGAGGGCCTGGGCGTGGAGCCGCTGCCACTGACCGTGCGTGAGCGGATCGACGCCGGGACCTACGCGCGGATCGCCGCCGGTTGCTGGCGCGAGGCCAGGGTGCTGGCCGCCCCCCAGGTGACGTACACCGCCACCGACCGCTTCCACCTCCTCGACGACGCCCTGGAGCTGGCGATCGGCACCGCCGGCCGGGACGCGCTGCGGCTCGGCGGCGGCGCGGCCGGGGGACCGGTGCTCGACGCCCGTACCGGCGCCGTGATCGGCGTCCTCGGCACCGCCCTGCACACCGCCCAGCGGGACGCGGGCTTCGCGGTGCCCCTGCGCCCCACCGAGGACGCCCTCGCCGACCTGCTGGCCCGCAACGCCGCGACCGTCCCGGCGTACGGCGCCGATCTGAACCTGGCGGGCATCCTGGAGCTGACGGCCACCTCGATGGCCCAGGACGGCCCGTACGGCCCGCACACCGGCCCGGTGGAACCCGTCGAACGGGCCTACGCGGCGGCGGAGTTGGATGCCTTCGTCGACGGCGACCGGGCCGTGCTCGGCCTCGTCGGCGCTCCCGGCAGCGGCCGTACGACGGAACTCGCGGCCCTCGCCGCGCGCCGGGCCCGGGGCGAGCGGGCCACGCCCGCCCTGTGGCTGCGCGGAGCCGACCTCGACGACGCCGACGACTCCGTGGCCGACGCCGCCCGGCGCGCGCTGGAGCGGGCGGCCCGGATCGTCGCCGCGTCCCGCTCCGTCCACGCCGACGACCTCGGCGACCTCACCCCCGAGCACCTGGCCCGCCTCGCCGCCCGCGCCGGCCGCCCGCTGCTGCTCCTCCTCGACGGCCCCGAGGAGATGCCCCCGCTCCTCGCCCACCGGCTGCCCGAGTGGACCACGGGTACCGCGGAATGGCTTCGGGCGACCGGGGCGCGGCTGGTGGTGGCCTGCCGGGAGGAGCACTGGGAACGGGCCGGCGCGCACTTCCCGCGCACGCTGCTGCACAGCCCGGCGCCCGGGAGCGAGGGGTGGACACCTGCCGGAGCGGAGGCTGGGGGAGTGTGTTCCGGTGGTCTGGCGGGGGTGGGGGCCGAGGGATCGGGTTCCGGTGGTCCGGTGGGGGTGGGGGCCGAGGGAGTGTGTTCCGGTGTTCCGGTGGGGGTGGAGGCCGAGGGGGTGTGTTCCGGGGGTCCGGCGGGGGCGGAGGCCGAAGGAGTGGGTTCCGGCGGTCCGATGGAGGTGGGGGCCGAGGGGTGGGGGGCCGGTGGTCCGGGGCCCGTGGCGGTCGGCGCCGATGAGCCACGGCCGCCGTCGACGGGAGGCGCGCGTTTCCTGTGTATGCCGGCCGGAACGGCGGACCGGGAACGTACCGGTGGCGCTGGCGGTGACGCCGCCGGCGAGGCGGCACTCGCCGAACACGCGTCGGCGGCACCCGCGGGCGCGCCTCACCCCTTCGCCGCAGAGGCGGCCCCGCTCGGCGCCTCACCCGACCCCGCCGAACCACCACTCGCCCCGGTCGCCCGCGCGGCCGGTGACAGCCGGCCCTCCGCCGCGTCCGGTCGTGCCGGATCGGTTCCGCCGTGTGTGCGGCTCTGCGAGCTGACCGCCGACGAGGCGCGCCGGGCCGCCGCCCGCTACGGCATCCCCGACGGCACGCTCACCGACCGCGACGCCCGGCACCCGCTCACCTTGCGTCTGCTGTCCGAGGTCCGCGCCGCGGTCCCGGACCCCCCGGCCACCGAGGGCCCTGTCGACCGGCACGAGGTGTTCGCCGCCCACCTCGACCTGATGTGCCTGCGCATCGCCGTCCGTCTCGCCGCCGAGAACGGCCTGCGCGGCACCGCCGTACGCCGGCTCGCCGCGCGAGTGGCAGGCCAGGTGCACGAGGCTGCCCGGCGCAGCCTCGGACCCGGGCAGGGCGAACTGGACCGGAGCTCCTTCGAGGCGGTGTTCCCCTGGGGGCCCGCCCCGGCCCGGCTCGGCGGCGGCACCGGCTGGGCCTCCGCCGTCCTCACCGAGGGTCTCCTCGTCCCGGCCGGCGGCGGCTACCGCTTCGCCCACGAGGAGCTGGCCGACTGGATCCAGGGCACGCACCTCGACCTTGACGAGGCCCTGCACGCCCTGGTCCACCGCCCGCGCGGCACCGGCGGGCCCGGGTCCGTCCCCGTGCCGCACCACCGCGTCGGACCGGTCGTCCAGGCCCTGCTCCTCCTCGGCCGCCAGCACGGGCCTCGGCAACTCTCCCTGCGCCTTCGTGAATTGGCCGAGGCCGTGGATCGCGACCCCGGGTCCTGGTGGGCCGCCCGGCTGCTTGCCGGAACCCTGCTCCAGGTGCCGGACGCGACGCCGTACGCCGAGGTGCTGCGCCCGCTGGCCGACCGCATCGTGGCCTGGCGACGTGAACAGCGCCCCGTACCGGGCGAGTTCGGTCCCGCCTTCTGGACCGCCGTGCCCGTCTGCGACGCCGAGCGGCTCGACCTGCTGCGCCGGCTCGTGCTCGCGGACCCGGCGCCGGGCTCGCCCGGTGAGCGCTACCTCGACGCCGTCGCCCGGCTGCTGGCCGCCCACCCCGCCGCCGTACAGCGACAGTTGGCGCACTGGTTCGACGACGAGCGGCCGCTGCCCGCGGCCCCGCACGCCACCGTGGCCACCGCCGCCCAGGCCCTGCTGCACACCCACCGGCGCGGCGCCCTGGACGAACTCACCGAGGTCCTGGTGGCGAGCACCCACCGGCGGGCCGACGAACTGCTCACCACCCTCGCCGAGGACGAGCCGTCGGCCGTCTCCCGGGCCGTGGACCGCTGGGCGCACGACGAGCGCCCCGCCCGCCGGGCCGCGGCCGTGACCTACGGGCTGAGCGCGGCCCCGCACGTCCGCTCGGAAGCCGACCGCGCACTGCTGCGCTACGCCGCCCTCGCCCTGCTCGCCCGCCCCGCCGACCGCACCCTGCACGGCGGCGCGCTCGCCCTCCTGATCCGTGACCCGCACGCCCGTGACCGGCACCTCGCCGCGGCCCTGCGCCACTTCGCCGACGGCGACCCGCGCATTCCGGCGAGTGCCCTGACCCCCGCCCTGACCACCCACCCCGAACCGGTGCTGGAAGCCTTCCGCGCCCGTCTGCTCGGCCCGGACGCCGGGAACACCCTGAGCGTCCTCGCCGAGATCACCACGCCGGCGCCGGCCCGCCGTGTCGCCGCCCTCGTCGGGGAGACGGTACGGCTGCGCCCGGAGACCGCCGGGCACGTGGCCGCCTACGTCGACCGCCGACTGGAACAGGGCCCCACCGCCCGTCCGGTCCTGCTGCCCCTCGTCACCGAACTGCTGGAGGGCGGCCCCGAACAGGTACGGGCGGCCCTCGCCGTGGTCCTCGCCGCCGCCGGGACCCCCGCCTCCCGGCCGCTGCGCCGGGAACTGCTGGAGTTCCTGCTCACCCGGGAGCAGGAGCCGTCGGTCCTGGACGCCGTACTGCACGCCGCGGCCGGACCCGGCTGCGGCCGCGACGAGGACGAGATCCGTGGGCTCGTGCACCGCACCGGCCTGCTCCTCGTCCACACCCCCGAGGGTGCCATCCGGTTCGACCGGGGCCTGGTCGACCTGGGCCGGCACGTACCCGGCTTCGCCGCCCTCATGGCCCGCTGGCTGACGGACACCCCTGCCGACTGGACCGCCGTGGTGGGCCCGGGCACCCGCCGCATGCTCGAGAACCTCGCGGGCGTACGCGACAGCCGCGCGGGCCTGCCCGACGTGCGCCCCGTCACACCCCCCATGCCGATGCCGATGCCGGGCCAGGGCGCCCGGCATGGCACCCTTAGACCTGCACAAGGGTCAAGGTAGACATACGGACACGGGTTCGAGGAGCGGTCACAGTGCAGCGCTGGCGTGGCTTGGAGGACATCCCCGAGGACTGGGGGCGCAGCGTCGTCACCATCGGTTCCTACGACGGCGTCCACCGCGGTCACCAGCTGATCATCAAGCATGCCGTCGACCGCGCCCGGGAACTGGGGGTTCCGGCGGTCGTCGTCACCTTCGACCCGCACCCCAGCGAGGTCGTCCGGCCCGGCAGCCACCCGCCGCTGCTCGCCCCGCACCACCGCCGTGCCGAGCTGATGAGCGAGCTGGGCGTCGACGCGGTCCTCATCCTCCCCTTCACCACCGAGTTCTCGAAGCTCTCGCCCGCCGACTTCGTGGTGAAGGTCCTGGTGGACAAGTTGCACGCCAAGTCGGTCGTCGAAGGCCCGAACTTCCGCTTCGGCCACAAGGCGGCCGGTGACGTCGAGTTCCTCATCGAACAGGGCAAGAGCTACGACTTCGACGTCGAGGTAGTCGACCTGTACGTCACCGGTGAGGCGGGCGGCGGCGAGCCGTTCTCCTCCACCCTGACCCGCCGCCTGGTCGCCGAGGGCGATGTCGGGGGCGCCCGCGAGATCCTGGGCCGCCCGCACCGGGTCGAGGGCGTCGTCGTGCGCGGCGCCCAGCGCGGCCGCGAGCTGGGCTTCCCGACCGCCAACGTCGAGACGCTCCCGCACACCGCGATCCCCGCCGACGGCGTCTACGCCGGCTATCTGCACGTCCAGGGCGAGGCGATGCCGGCCGCGATCTCCGTCGGCACGAACCCGCAGTTCGACGGCACCGAGCGCACGGTGGAGGCGTACGCGATCGACCGCGTCGGTCTCGACCTGTACGGCCTGCACGTCGCCGTCGACTTCCTCGTGTACGTGCGCGGTCAGGCGAAGTTCGAGTCCCTGGAGGCCCTGCTGGAGCAGATGGCCGCGGATGTGAAGCGGTGCCGGGAGATCGTGGCGGCGGAGGCCTGACCGGCCTACGGTCCGGCGACTCCACGGCGGTACGAAACGAAGGGCGGCCGGTGCGTTCCAGCACCGGCCGCCCTTCGTCGTACCGTCCCTCTGGCCGTCCCTCTGGCCGTCGCTCTGGTTACTGCGGCGGCGGCCCCTGGGGAGGCTGGGGCTGGGCCTGGGCCTGCTCCGGCTGCTGCGGATAGCCGGGCGGCGGGTACGGCTGCCCGTGCTGGGGCTGCGGCTGGGGCTGCGGTTGCTGCGCCTGCTGGGGCGGGTATGGCTGACCCGGCTGGCCGGGGGCGGGTTGCGGGTACGGCTGTTGGGCCGACGGGTACGGCTGCTGTCCCTGCTGTCCCTGCTGGGGCGGATAGGGCTGGTGTGCCTGCGGGTACGGCGGCTGCGCCGGGGCGTAGGGCTGGCCCGGCACCGGCTGGCCCTGAGGAGGCGGCTGCTGACCCGGCATCGGCATCGGCTGACCTGGGATCTGCTGACCCGGCATCGGCTGACCCGACATCGGCTGGGCCGGCATCTGATGGCCCGGCATCGGCGGCGCGGCGACCGGCGGCGGGTTGCCGTCGCTGGTCCACAGCCCGTGCGCCTGCTGGTGCCGCACGAAGTCCTCGGCGACCAGCGCGGCGAGATGGAAGTACGCCTCGCGCGTCCTCGGCCGCATCATGTCGAGGTCCACCTCGGCACCGGCGGCCAGATGTTCGTCGAACGGCACGACGACGACTCCGCGGGTCCGCGTCTCGAAGTGGGACACGATGTCCTCGACCTTGATCATCTTTCCGGTCTCGCGGACCCCGGAGATCACGGTGAGGGACCGGGAGACCAGGTCCGCGTACCCGTGCGCGGACAGCCAGTCCAGCGTCGTACTGGCGCTGCTCGCCCCGTCGACGGACGGTGTGGAGATGATGATCAGCTGGTCCGCGAGGTCGAGCACCCCGCGCATGGCGCTGTACAGCAGACCGGTGCCGGAGTCGGTCAGGATGACCGGGTACTGCCGCCCGAGCACATCGAGCGCGCGCCGGTAGTCCTCGTCGTTGAACGTCGTCGAGACGGCCGGGTCCACGTCGTTGGCGATGATCTCCAGACCGGAGGACGCCTGTGAGGTGAACCGGCGAATGTCCATGTAGGAGTTCAGGTACGGGATCGCCTGGACGAGGTCACGGATGGTGGCCCCGGTCTCCCGGCGCACCCGCCGCCCGAGCGTGCCGGCGTCCGGGTTGGCGTCGATGGCGAGGATCTTGTCCTGCCGCTCGGTGGCGAGGGTGGAACCGAGCGCGGTGGTGGTGGTCGTCTTGCCGACGCCGCCCTTGAGGCTGATGACCGCGATCCGGTAGCAGGAGAGCACCGGCGTGCGGATCAGCTCCAGCTTGCGCTGCCGCTCGGCCTCCTCCTTCTTGCCACCCAGCTTGAACCGGGACGCCGCCGCCGTGGGCCGCCCGCTCTTCGCCTTCTGCCGCTTGTTGTTCAGCAACCGGTCCGAGGACAGCTCGACGGCAGCGGTGTAACCGAGCGGCGCGGCGCCGGGGTTGATCGGCTGCCGCTGGTCGTGCTGGATGGGCTGCGGCCAAGCGGTACCGGAGCGGGGGTCGATCGGCGCGTGCGGGGGCTGGTGTTGGGGCTGTGGCTGTGGCTGGGCGGCAGGCTGCGCGAACTCGGGGTTGTGCGGGTGCGGCGGGAAGCCGTAACCGCCGGCCTGTGGGTCGGGGCCGGGAGACGGCTGCGGCATCGACGCCGGTGCCTGGGCCGGTCCCTGGGCCTGTGCCGTCTGGGCCTGGGGCTGGGCTTGGGGCTGGGCTTGCGGGAACCCGTAACCGCTCTGGGGTGGCTGGGAGTTGGGGACTCCGGGTGGCGGGAAGCCGTAGCCGGCGGGCGGTGTGGGGCCGTGAGGTGCCGCCGGGTTGGGCTGGGGCGCCGACGGCTGCGGGAGTCCCTGCGCACTCGGCTGAGCCTGCGGCGCCGGGGGCTGTGGGAACCCGTAACCGCCCGGCTGCGGCTGGGTGCTGGGAGCCCCGGGTGGCGGGAAGCCGTATCCGCTCGGGGGGACGTGGCCCTGCGGGGTGGGCGCGCCGGCCTGTTGCCAGGATGCGGGCGCGGGCTGGGGAGCCTGCGGCTGGAACGGCGGTTGCTGACCGGGTACCCCGACGGAACCCTGCGCCGGCGCGGGCTGCGGCGGTCCGGGCATCGGACCGGGCTGCTGAGGCAGGGGCGCCTGTGGTGCGGGCTGCGCCGGCCACTGGGCCGCGGGGACCGGGGCGGCGGGCTGGTACGACGGCGGCAGCGGCGGCACACCGTGCTGCGGTGCCGGCGGCGGTCCCCAGCCGGGCTGGGCACCCGGAGGAACGGGCGGAACGGCCGCCTGCCGGGCACCGGTGTCAGGGGTGCCGTGCTCGGGTGCGGCAGCGTCCACAGCGACCGGGCCCGCGTCCGTGTTCGCGTCCGGCTCCGGCGCCGAGGCGTCTGCGGATTCGGGCGTGCCGTCGCCGGTGTCCTGGCGTGGCCCCTCCGGCGCGACGGCCGATTCCGAACCGTGAACCAGGTCGGGGTCCTGCTCGGCAGGGTCCACGGCAACGGCCGCCGGGCCGTCACCCAAGGAGCCGTCGCCCGAGGAGTCGTCGCCCGAGGAGTCGTCGCCCTCGGAAACGGCCGTGGCGGACGGCTCGCCGCTCTCCGGGGCGCCCTCGGAGGTGCCCTTGGAGGTGCCCTCGCCCAAGTCACCCGGTACCACGGCGGCCTCAGGCGCGGCGCCGGAACCCGACACCTCGGCCTCGCCCCCGGGGCCCCCCTTGGTCTCGGCCCCCGCCCCCTCACGGGAACCGTCACCATCAGGCGAGCCGGAAGGCCCGGAGGAGCCGGACGCACCGGATTCGTCGGACGCACCGGAGGAGCCGGACGCGCCGGACTCGTTGGACGCACCGGAGTCATCGGGCGTACCGGCCCCACCCGGCTCGTCAGCGGCAGCGGTCCGCTCGGCGATCTCGGCCATCTCGCGCTTCAGGGCAACGGCGGAGAACCGCATCGTCGCCCCGCTCTCCAGATCCCCGTTGCCCGCCTCGGGCTCGACGGCGGCGGCAGCGGTCGTGGCAGCGGTCGTGGCCGTGGCCGTGGGCGCGGCCTGCGGCGGCGACTGCGGCTCGAAGCCCTGGGGCAGATCCGGCGCGGGCGGAGGCGGCGGGGCGAAGGGAGTGCCCTGCGGGGGAGTGAACGGCTGGGCCGCGGGCGGCGGCGGAGCGGCCGCGCCGAAACCGGATCCGGTACCCGAATCACCCGGAGCGCCGAAGGCGCTGCCCTGCCCACCGTTCTGCGTGTACCAGGCCGGAGGAGCGTAGTCGATGGTGAACTCGCCCGTCGTCTCCACGGCCTCCGCGTCGGGCTGGTCATCGCCGGGTGTCGCCCAGCCCCCGCGCATCCCGTCCCGATCGCTGCTCACAGTTCCTCCTGATGTGGTCGAGCACCCTCATGCCGTGCCGGGGCGACCATGTCGTGTCGTTCCGAGTCGTCCGTTGCCGTTCGGGGCAGTCCACTCCAGCGGATCCCCCCGGGACACCGACACCCGGTCCACGGGTCCTGCCATCGCGCCCGCTCCCAGCCTAATCACCGCGAGCCACACCGTGGCAGGCCCGCCCACCCTCGGCGGACACCTTCGCAGCACAGCATGCCCAGAACCACCCGGCCCGGGAACGGATTGGCCACCAATAAAGCGGGCAACAAAGCGGACAAGAAGGGGCAGTTCAGTCCATTCGGCGAGGCGTGCCCAACAATCCGATCTCGGCGTCGGTGGGTTGGGTCAGCACGTACTGCCGGTCACGATCGGTGCACCACAAGGTGACCCCGTCGGGCAGCGCGGGCAGCGACTCCACCTCGGTCCGCGACAGCCCCATCGTGCGCCCCAGTTCGGCGGCCTCGTCCGGCGAGACCCGCTGGATACCGGCGAGCCGGGCCTGCCGCAGCAGCCGGGGCGCGACGGGGCTGAGGTAGGGCAGCAGGGTCAGCACCGACTGCCAGGGCCCGGACACCACCCTGCCCCGCGGAGGCCGCATACCGCAGTCCCGGACCACCAGCACGGGCGTACCGGCGGAGGCACCCTGCGGAGGCACCCGCCCGACCTCGTACACGGACAGCCCGTTCTGCCCGCCACCCATGGCATGCACCATCTGCATCCAGGCCTGCGGCCGCCCGGTCTCCACAGCCACCCGGGCCCCCGTGGCAGCGGACCGCAAGGCGAGCACCTGCGCGGTCCAGAGGCCACCGATGAGCACCATGTCGTACGGCGTCGGACGGTTCACCCCTAGGACGGCGGGGTGACCCTCGCTGTTGACGCCGACCACGACACCGTCGTCGCCGATGGGCAGGGTCAGCACGTCGGCGTGATCCACGGGTAGCGCGTGGCGTGGATGTCTGGGGCCCAGAAGGCCGAAGCCGGTGCGCAGCCGCTCTCCGAGGCTCGGTACCGCTGGTGCCGTACCCGAGGGGGCGGGCGATGTGGTCGTGGGCATCAGCGGGCACCTCCGAGCGGCAGTGTGGCCAGAACGCCGGGGAGTTGTTCACGGTCCAGCCGCGCGAGCCCGGTCCGCGCCTGCTGTGCGGCACGCTCGAGATCGCGCCGCGCGTCCGTCAGTTCCTGGTTGCTGCGGCCGGTGATCCGAAGATGACCGGTGATGGCCACCTCCTGCTGCGCCCCCTTGGCCAGGGTGAGGCTGAAGGTCGTCGCGAGAGCGGGAACCGAGGTCAGCTGTGCCACCAGTTGCGCCAACGACTGGCCGGGCGAACCGAGTTGTGGCCAGCGGCGCACCCAGTAGGTGGTGTGCCGGCGGTTGTCGCAGCGCCAGCTGCGGCTGGACTCCTCAGTACGCCGCTGCGGCGCCTCGCCCCGGCCGGCTTGAGCCGCCTGGGCCGTCACCATCGGGTTCGCACAGGCGGAGGTGGCGATGGCGGCGGTCAGTTCCTCCTCGGTGAGCACGCTCGCCCGGAACCCGGCGCCGGTCAGCCGGCTCGACAGGTGTTCAGCCGCACGGGTAAGGCACTTCTGCGCTCCCGGCAGTCCGCCGCCTCGCGCGGCCACGGCCTCCGGGCACAATTCGGGATCGAGCTTCAGCGCTATCCAGGTGATGCGGACAGCGGGGGAGCCGGTCTGGGCCTGTAGCGGCGTGTAGTTGCTGACCACGACGGACTGCTGGGGCAGGTGGAGCGCGGGAGCGGGCTGTGTGTGCACGACGATCTGCGCGGATTCCAGCCGAATTCCGTCGACTTCGAGGACGTCCCGTACGAGGGCCACCGGCAGCGGTCTGCGGCCACGCTCCGCGCGCAGCGCGTCGGCGTCCGACTCGACCTGGAGTACGGCGGTCAGGAAACCGCCGTCGCCCACCATCCCGATCGGTCGCTGATCGCGGTCCTCACCGCGGCTGTAGCTGTATGTGCGCAAGGTCGGGTCGCATTCCACGGCAGGTGCGAGGGCCGAGTCCGTTCCAGGCGGCAGAGGGGTGCTCGCGGCCAACCGCCTACGTGCCCGCAACGCGAGCATGGTGCCGAGCCATTCCGGCAGGGAGTGCCCCCGGCGTCGTACGACGGCGAGCACCACGAGCACCGCGGCGATCACGCATGCGGGGACGAAGGCCATCATGCCCACGAGCCACCCGCACACCACGAGTGCGGCCGCCGCCTCCAGCAGCACGAGCCGCTGCAGGGCGAACGAACCGCCGCGCCCCGAACGGGACTGCTGATGCGGTGTGAATCCGCCGTGGTGCGGCGTGGGTGCCGGCTGTGCGTCCGGGGGGGTTGAGGAGCGACGGGCACTCGGTCGACGCGCGCCACCTGATCGTGACCCCGATTGCGATCGCGACCGGGTCCGCGTTGCGGAAGCCATCACTTCAAAACCCCCGAACTCTCCCGAAAACCCTTGTGCTCCGGTCCCTTCAAGCCCTGAGCACCCTACCCGTGCCACCAGCACGACCCCGCAACAGGCATAGTAGGGGCCGGGTCTGACAGTCGAGGCACCAGAGGCAACCGAGGACGGGGGACGGATCTTCACAGGTCCCCCACGGCTCCGCAACGGGGAGAGAGCGGACACAGATGGCATCACGGCGGGACGAACTCAACGCCTACACCTTCGCGAAGCGCCGTACGCTCGCAGCATTTCTGCGCCCCTCCGCCTCCGGCTCGGAGGAGGGTGCACCCAAGCCGCTGAGCGCATTGGTGCCCGGTCTGGTCGTCGGCGCCGTGGTCCTCGCGGTGTTCGGTGCCATCGGCATGTTCAGCCCGACGGCCCCCAAGGGCTGGGACGATCCGGAAGAACACGTCATCGTCGCGAGCAAGTCCACCACTCGGTACGTCGTTCTGAAGACGGGCAAGCAGAAGCAGCTTCACCCGGTCCTCAACATGGCCTCGGCGAAACTGCTCCTGGACCCGAGCAAAGCCGATGTCATCACCGTCGACGAGAAGATCCTCGACAGCGGCAAGCCCCCGCACGGCGCCACCATCGGGATCCCCTACGCCCCCGACCGCCTGCCCTCACCGGACGAAGCCGGGACCGCCAAGCGCTGGGCGGTGTGCGAGCGTCCCGGCGACGGCGGGCGGGCCATCCAGAAGGCGGCGTTCGTCCTCGCGAAGAAGGAATGGTCCAAGACGGAAGGGGCCGCACGGCTCACCCGTGGCGACCTGATGTACGTCGTCGGCCCGGACGGCAAGACCCAGTACGTCGTCGACGCGCGGGGCACGGTGTACAAGATCGCTGATCCGGGTGACAAGGAACTGCTCACGGCCCTCGATACCCAGGGGCGCGCTCCTCAGCGCGTCACCCAGCAGTGGCTGGACACCCTCCACAAGGGTGACCCGATCGCCATCCCGCCGATCGAGGGCAGGCCCGGCGCCAAGGCCGGCGCATCCCCCCTGCTGCGGCAGTACGACAAGGTCGGTGAGGTCGTCAAGGCCCTGGACGGCCAGGCGATGCGGTATTTCGTCGTGCTGCGGGGGAAGGTGGCCGGCATCTCCGAGTTCACGGCCACCCTCCTGCTCAACAGTGGCGCGCTCGTCGGCGTGGGACAGGCGGGTGAGGCACAGCAGGTCAGTCCCGCCGCGGTCGCCGACAGCACGCCGTTCGACGGGAGCCGGAACTGGCCGACGTACAAGCCGAGGACCGTGAACGACGGCTCCAGCACCACCAGCGGCCGCAACACGGTCTGCAACGTCCTGCGCTCGGTGGCCGCGAAGGGCACGACCACTCTCTCGACGTGGGCGGGCAAGGACTTCCCCACCCAGCTGCCCACCGGCTCCTCCAGCGGGTACGTCACCCCCGGTTCCGGTCAGCTCTACCGTCAGTTCCAGGGCACGGAGACCTCCGTCGGAGGGGTCTTCCTCGTCACCGACACCGGGCTGCGTTACGCCCTGCAGTCCAACAGCGACAGTGCCACCGACGACAAGGGCATCGGCACCTCGGCCAAGAAGCGCAAAGAGGAGCTGAGCGAGGCGAAGATCGCCCAGACCCACCTCGGCTACGAGAAGGTGACGCCCACACCGATCCCGTTGGAGTGGTCGAGTTTCCTGCCGACGGGCCCTCGCCTGTCGGAGGCGGCGGCGCGGCAGCCGCAGGGTTCGTAGCGGCGGGGGAGGAGAACGAGCTCATGCTGAAGCCAAGGACGCCGAGGGCAGGGGTCCCGGGCGTCACGACCCGGGCAGTGGTCGTGGCCGCCGCGGTGGTCCTCACCGCCGCCACCACGGTGGTCGCTCTGCCCGCTTCCCCGGCCCGGGCGGACGACGGCCAGTGCACATTCCCCTCGAAGCCGTACCCGGGCCGGCCGTGGGCGCTGCAGCGCGTGAACCTGGACGAGTTGTGGGCGCAGTCCACGGGCAAGGGCGTTCGGGTCGCGGTGATCGACACCGGTGTTGACGTCAAGAACCCGCAGCTCGCCAAGGCGGTGGAGGCGTCGAAGGGGAAGAACCTGCTGCCCGCCAAGAACGGCAAGGGCGAGAAGATAGAACGCGGCAACAACTCGGGCACCACGGACACGGTCGGCCATGGCACGCGCGTGGCGGGCATCATCGCGGCTCGTCCGATGAAGGGCACGGGTTTCGTGGGCCTGGCCCCGGGCGCGACGATCATCCCGGTCAAGCAGAACGACGCCGAAGGCGACGGCACCGCGGGAACGCTGGCCGCGGCGATCACCTACGCGGTCCAGGCGGGTGCCGGAGTCATCAACATCTCCCAGGACACGGCCAGGGCGCTCGACCCGAAGGACTCGGCTCTCAAAAGCGCCATCGACAACGCCCTTCTCCGGAATGTCGTGGTCGTGGCCTCGGCCGGCAACGACGGACTGGGTGGCAACGTCAAGGTGACGTATCCGGCGTCGTACCCAGGTGTCCTGGCGGTGGCCGCCTCCGACCGCAACAACGAACGGGCGCCCTTCTCGCAGTCGGGAGACTTCGTGGGCGTCGCCGCGCCGGGCGTCGACATGATCTCCACAGTGCCGGGCAACGGCCACTGTTCGGACAACGGCACCAGCTTCTCCGCGCCGTACGTGGCGGGCGTGGCGGCCCTGCTGAAGGCCAAGTACTCCAAGTGGTCGGCCCAGGAGATCGTCGCCCAGATCGAACAGACCGCCGAGCGCTCGATCCCGGGACATGACCGGCTGGTGGGCTGGGGGGTGGTGGACCCGGTGAAGGCGTTGACGGATGTCGATGCCGCGCACCCCGTCCAGTCACCCCAAGCCGTGAACGGCATGTCCAAGGGTGAGGCCCCGTCTGTCAGACCCCTGCACTTCGGCGAGACGGCGGAGGAACGGAACACCCGCCTGGCGACGTACGTCGCGGTGGGCGGCCTGGTCCTGGTGGCGGGGCTGAGCGGTACGGCGGTGGCGGTCAGGGACGCACGGCGCAGGCGCGGACCCCGACGGGGGCCACGGACCTCCTGAGCCAGACGAGGTCAGGGGCATCGAGACAGGTTCCGGCAAACGGTGGTCCCCAGAGTGCGGCCGGGCGAGGGAGGTCCTTCCCATGCCGGGAAAAATCATGCGGACCCGGACGGTGCGGGAAACCGAGCTCATTCCTCGAAGCCGGGCCAGTTGACCTTGCTGATGGATGGGAGGGCGCTCGGAAGATTGGTGTTGTTCTTGCAGGCGGCCTGCTCTGCGACATCGCGGGCCAGCTGGAGCATGGCGTCCACACCCACCTTGCGGGCGTCGGCCGCGGACAGGCCGCTGCCGTGCATGGGTCGGGCCAGGACATCCACCTTGATGTACCTGTCCCGCTTCATATATGCGGGCGCGTCAGCGGGGAGATCCGGGGAGCACTCGAAGAACACCACCTGCGAAGCCCTGAGGTAGTACGCGAGAACGCCCACGTCCAGCCGGCTTCGCGGCTCGTCGCCGTGAGCGTCGGACGTGGGGAGGTCTTTGAGGGGAAGAGCGTCACTGTTCCAGGTGATGTCGACGTCGAGAACAGTGTCCAACCCGCCCGCGTCCTGGGCCTCGTACTGGCAGTGACTCGGATAGTGGTCGCGGACCGTCCGGAAATCATCCTGCTGGTGCAGGAGTTTCTTGCCCGGACCAAGGAGTTTCTGCAGGGTGGCTTGACGGGGCGTGCCGTTCCAGCATGGTTTAGCCGGGGCCTGGAGCGCTTTGGCCCCGTCGTCGTCCGAACGGGCCGTCCAGACGTAGACGCTCGCTCCGAGAACCGCCAGGATCACTACGACACAGAGCGCTGCGGCTCTGCCGGACATTTTTCCGACGCTCATGTCTTCCCTGCTTGATCGCTCGCCCGATGAGACTTCGCCGACGACGGGTGGACTCGGCTCACTTCGGGGGGTTCCGCTTGTAGTAGTCCTTGGCTTCTCGCTGGAGCTCCTTGCCGTGATCGAAGCCCTCGCCCGTCTCCTGGGTGACGGAGCGGCGCATGTCCGTCGGATCCACACCGTCTGGAGTGCCGGCGACTCCAAGTCCGTTCGTCGCCTGGTCAAGAGCGTTCTGCCGGGCGTTGAAGGAGGACTCTCCCGCGGTGTGCGCCGTCTCGGCGGCGGTGTTCCGTTCCGCGCCTTCGACCATCTCGCCCACGACCACTTCCGTGACGCCGTTGATGACCTCACCGGCGATGGGAACGCGCTCGGTGGCGAGACCGACCGTTGAACCGAAAGCGGTGTTGAACAGGTCCGCCCGCTTCTGCAAGGCGTCGTTGTAGTCCTGGTCGCTCTGCTGACCTCCGGTGACGATCTGGTCGTGCCGTGCCCCGGAGAGGATGCCCTCCACCGTCCCCGTGTTGTAAGCGGTGTGCTTCAGGTTCTCCGAAGGGGTTCCCGCGAACTTCTCGGGATGGGCAACGACATCGTGCATCACTGCGGCCGAGTGGTTTTCGGCGCCCAGAGTCGCCTCCGCGTACCCATCCGGGCTCCGGCCGACGGTGTCGAGGAACTCCGCGGTGGCGAGTGCGCTCGTGAACTTGGTGGGGCTGCCGTACAGGTCGTCGAAGTCGTCGGACTGGCTCAGTGTCGAGTTGACTTCAGGCATGTACTCGCCGGCCATCCGCCCGAGACTGTCGGCCATCGTGTCGTCGGCCAGCTTGGGGTTGCCCGCGACGGCGTTGACGACCTGGTCCATGATGTCCCGCCGCTGCTGCGTGTGTTCGGGGTGAGGACCGACGTCACCGTGGTCGTACGGAAGCCCGGACACGGCCGCTTCGAGGGCGTGCCCCAAGGCGTCCTTGCCAAAGATCTCCGGGTTCTTGGCCGCGAAGGGAGCGGTCATGTCGGGGATCCACTCGCGCGCCCCGTCGCCCTTGCCGTCGGTCCCCATGCCCATCAGGTAGTCCAGATTGGACATCTGCTTGCCCGGTCCGGCGACATTGGAGTGGAAGAAGCCGGTGGCGGCATCCGGATTGCGGCCGTAGGCCTCCAGCAGACCCGTGATCGGATCCCAGCCGCGGCCGCCTCCCGTGTCGGCATTGAGACCGAAATCCTTCATGCCGGCATAACTTCCGTCGGGACGGCCCCAAGCACCCCCTTCCCGTTCGTACGCGAGCATGTCGTTGCCGACCTTGTCGAGGAAGCTCTTGGGATACGCCCCGTGCCGCAGAAGCGTGCCGAGTACCTGGTACCCCTTGGGGACCATCTGGTTGCCCCGCATCTGGAGGTCCAGGTCGCTGCGCCCCACGCGCATGAGTTCGTCGGTCCATTTGTCGCCCAGGCCGGGCGTAGCGGTGGCGAGCGCCGTACCCATGCTGTCCTGGATGCTCCTGGCGAGCCGCAGTTGTTCCCCGCCTTCCGCGGTGCCGTCGAGCGAGAGCTGCGCCTGGAACCGCAGGGCCCCCTCCGGGCCCAGTCCGCGGTACAGGTCCGTCGCGAACTCCTCGTCGTGGGCGTTGTATTTGACCAGTGTCTGGAGTTCCCGAAGCTCGTCGGTGGAGAGTTGCTTGCCTTCCTTGTAGAGCCGCAGACTCTTCTTGGCCAGTTCCTCGGCGCGTTGTTCCTGAGCGTCGTCGAGGGACGCGTAGTTCTCGTGGCCGAAGTTGAACTTGTCGCTGCCGTGGCTCTTGCGAAGGGCCCGGCTCACCGAGTCATCGATCTCTCGAGCCTGCGAGACGATCTCGGCGAGGCGATCCGCAAGCTCATGGGCCGTGTTGAGTTCGCTCTGCGTGTGAGTGTCGTCGGTGGTGCGATCATGCGGGTAGAAGACGTGCACCGTACCGTCGCCGGAGTCGGTGACCTTGAGCCCTAGTTCCGGGGCTTCGGTGTGCAGAGCGGTGTTCAGCTTCTTCTGCAGGGCGACGAGCTCGCCGCAGGCATCGTCCAGGACGTGGTAGATACTCGCGGCCTCGGCGTGCGCGTCGGAGAACTCCTTGGCCGTCTTCTTGACGAACTGCCGTGTCACGTCGGCGTTCACGCCGGCCCACTGGGCGCCTTCCGACTTCGCAAGCAGGCCTTTCCTAGCCCTTTCCGCGAGCTTCTCGAGACTGTCGACGATCTTCTTCCAGTCGGCGACGGAGGCCTTCAGCTTTCCGAGGTCGACCTCGGACAAGTTCGTCATGGTGATGCCGGACAAAGCCGCCCCCGTTTTACTTGAAGTACTTGCCGAGTTCCGAGACCGACCTGCCTCTGACCGCTGCCGCGACCTCCGCGTCGTCATTCGCGTGCGACTTCTTCGAGAAGTCGAGGTGGTTGGAAATGAGGGCGCAGGCATCCAGCAGCGCGTTCACCTGACTCGTCCAGGTCTCGGCGGTCAGCGAAAGGCTGCCGCCCAGGGCGAAGTTGGAGTGCGAGAGCTCTGCAGCCGCCTGTGCCGTGTGGCCGGACCCATGCGAGTCCACGCCCATGCCCGCCACATCGGCCTGACTGTGCAGGTCCCTGTGTAGTGAGTAGGCCTCATGCCCGACAGCTCCAAGGTCGTCCTGCTGCACAACCAATTCGGGTGAACCGCCGCCGGCATCCGGTACGTGGTTCAGTTGCATGCTGGTTGATCTACGCTCGGCTGCCTGGGTCTTGAGCTGTTCCCACTCTTCCCATGCCACTGTGGACCTCCCCCGTGCATGAACAACAGAACCGGCCAAACAGCAAGGGAACCTAGCCGTTGCGGCTTCTCCGTCGCAAGCGTCACCCGCGTGCAGCGGATGCTGTCGGTCAGGCCGCCGGACTCGGCCGCCAGTCAGCGCGCGAGGAACCGATTCGGCCTTCAATTAACGCCTTGGCGACGGCGGTTGCCGGCCTGTGCATGTGGCCGATGGGCGGTGGAGGTTTGGTGAAGGTGCCGAGCGGACGGCGCTTTGTCGACTCCGGGTGCGCCACGGCGGTCTTCCGGGTGTGCAGTGCGGTTTCGCATGGCGAGAGTCGACGCGTGTCCTCGTTTACTGCGAACCGGCAAGTCGGGCAAATCATGGCACCCGAGGCCGGTCGTAACCGACTTAACACACAAGCTCGGTTGGACCGGTTGAGCCGGTTGACTAGAGTGGTAAAAGGCGTTGTGAGACGCGGCTCGCTTTGCGATCGTACGGTGGGCCAGTGGACAGTCCTCGACCCGGTCGGGCGATGGACTAACGGGGAAACGGGGAGGAGCGTCGTGCGTCCGGAAGACATGGTGGGGGGCGTGTCGGCGGCCAGGGCGGCGGACCTGGAAGCCAGCGGTGAGGCGCTGCAGGAATTCGTACGCAAAGTGGACCATGTCCTCAAGACGCTTGAGTCGGGAGCCGGTAATCCGGCGAAGGTCGGTGCCCAGACGATCAAGGCCACGTCTCTGACCGCGGGCGCGGAGAGCGTCTTCCCCGAGGCGCACGGGTTGTACAAGCAGTACAACCGGGTTCACACCGAGCTCACGACCTTGTCCAAGACGCTGCACCTGCAGATCGAGGCGATCTCCATCGCCGTGCAGGGAGCCCAGTCCGGCTTCGACAGCCTGGAAGAGCATCAGCGTCAGCGGTTCTGGGCGATCCAGCACCAGATCGACAAGGCCCAGGGCGCCGAGGGCGACAAGCAGCGCACGGGTACCGGCACCAAGTTGGAGGCGTGACGATGGCCGACAAGCACGCGGCAGATCTCAAGCGGGTCGACTCGCAGAATCACGTCACCGACTTCGTCCGCGGTGTCGAGGAGGGTCCGCAAGTAGGCTTCCTCGACGGCATCGTCCGCTCGGCGGTCGGCGTCACGCCCTTCGGCCAAGCACTCGCCGCGAGGACGGACTTCGAGAAGCGCGACCTTGATCTCAACGAGATGATCGACATGGTCGAGCAGACCGATCCGGAAGACCTGGAATCCTCGGGCAAGGCGTTGTGGGACGCGCGTGACGCCATCAAGAAGGCGGCGGATGAGCTCAGCGGCCACATCGACAAGGTGCACTGGGTCGGTCAGTCCGGAGAGGCGTTCCGTACCTGGGGCGGCAACCTCGTCAAGAACACGCACCATCTGAGTGACTTCGCGGGAGCGGCGGGCGACCAGATCACCGCCGCCGCCGTGGGTCTGGCGTCGGTACGCGGCGCCATGCCCGAGCGAGACGCGAAGTCCGGCCGGAAGCGCCCCGAGAAGTTCACGGCGGCCGAGAAGACGGCGGACAAAGCGGAGTACGCCGCTGCCGTGAAGGTGGAGAAGGACCGCCAAGAGGCGATCAACCAGATGAACCGGCTGGCGTCGTACTACGCGGTGTCCGAAGAGGTGCTGTCGGCCCTGCCCGCCGAGGGTAAGGCCCCGGAGTTCACGAGCATGCCGGACGTGGGGGTGCCTCGGCCTCAGCAGGTTCACGATGACCGTCCCGTGTCGGTGGCGGGCCCGCACGGGAGTGGGAGCAGCGGCACGCCGATTTCCTCGGGCCATCACTCCGTACTGCCGGCCCATGACGTCACACGGCACACGACAAGCGAGAACGCGCCGCCCACCAGGCACATCCCCGAAAAGACGCTGCACCCTGATCAGACTGTCGGTACCCACATCGACAGCACTGCGCCGCCCCCTACGGCTACTCCTGCGACTGGTCACACTCTGCCGGTCACGGGCACGCCGCCCACAAGCGGAGGCCAGTCCACCGTATTCGACGGCCCCTATGCGACTCCGATTTCCAATCGCGCGCCGGGACGCGGACCAGGCGGGGGTGGTGGATTCCGCACCTCTCCGTCCGGCCAGGGCCGCTCCGGTGCGTCCAGCCTGAAGAGTCAAGGCTCTGGACGGGCCGTGGGACAAGGGTCCACAAGCCAGATGGGTCGCGCCGCGTCGACTGCCGAGTCCGGGGCCAAGGGTGCGGCTTCCGGAGCGAAATCGATGTCCACGGGCCGAGGGGTCACGGGTGGTACGCCTCGGGCCGGCGGTGCCGGGGCACCGGGGATGAACGGTAGGCCGGCCACCGGGGCCGGTCGCTCCAACGGAGTTGTCGGTGGGCGCCCCACGACCACCAGCGGTGGCTCGGCGAAGGGTGGAGCTCGGATCCCTCGTGGCACGGTCATCGGTGGTGAAGAATCCTCGAATTCCCGCGGCGGGGTCGGGCGTTCAGGCCAGCGAGGCGTTTTCGGAGCTTCCGAGCCCACGGCACGGACTGTCTCGAAGGGAGCCGGCTCCCGAACTGGAGCAGGTACCTCCGAAGCCGTCACGGGCAGGCCGACCGCGCGTAACTCCGCAGCGGGGGCCGAACGCAATGGCTTGACACGCGGCGGTGCCGGTCTGGTGCAGGGCCGTAACGGTCGACGCAAGGACGAAGAAGAACAGCAGGGATCGCAACGGCCTGACTACCTGGTCGAAGACGAAGAGACACACCTGCCCGACAAGCCCCGGCGCGATGTGCCGCCGGTGGTCGATTGAGCACGAGCGAGGACACAGAAGACGATGAAGTCAGGGATCCGTCGACGAGCCGAGCGGGCTACGTCCGACACAGTGCGCAACGCCAGGCGAGTGCGCGCCGTGGGCGCGGCCGTCGGCGTCCTGGCGACCGTCGCCCTTGGCCTCGCTCCGAGCGCCGCCGCTTCTGACGTTCAGCCGAAGCAGTGGTATCTGGAGCCGATGCAGGCCGAACAGATGTGGAAGGTCAGTACGGGGAAGGGCGTGAAGGTCGCTGTCATCGACAGTGGAGTGAACGCGAATACCCCATCACTTAAGGGGCAGGTCCTGACCGAGGAAGTCCCCAAGTCGGTCGCGTACCGAGCGACGGACGATTACCTCGGTCACGGAACGACCATGGCGGAGCTGATCGCCGGTACGGGAGCGGGGGGTGGCCTCAAGGGTTTGGCCCCGGGGGCGAAGATCATCCCGTATCGGTCCGTGTTCGACGGATTCAAGGGTGGGGCTGAGGAGAAGAGGAAGACGCCCGGCACCACGGAAGAGATCCGCGCGGCAGCCGATACTGATGCGAAGATCATCAACATGTCGTTCGGCGCAGAAGGGCCGAGTTCCGAAGAGAAGGCTGCGATTCAGTACGCCGCTTCGAAGGGCAAGCTGCTGATCGCGGCTGTCGGCAATGACGGCCGCAAGGAAGGAAACGGGGACGACATCGGCTACCCGGCCGCGTACTCGTACGTGCTGGGCATCGCCTCAGCCAACAAATCCCTCACGGTCTCCAAATTCTCCTCCTCCGGAAATTACGTGGATCTCTCGGCCCCGGGCCAGGGATTCCCCGGATGGTGTGACGCGACCTTCCGCTCGTACTGCGACAACGTGAACGGCACGAGTTCGGCGGCCGCGATCACCTCGGGGGCCGCCGCCCTGATCTGGTCCGCCCACCCGGACTGGACGGTGAATCAGGTGACCCGTTCCCTGATCGACACGGCGGGTCGTACGTGGGCGAAGAACGACCCCAGCAGGTATGCCGGTTACGGGTTCATCCGTCCGCGTCTGGTCCTGGAGAACCCGAAGTACGGCGCGGGCCCCGCGCATGTCGACCCGCTGGCGAAGTACAACGACGGCGATCTGCTGGCGAAGTCCGGAACCGCCACGTCACCCTCGCCTTCTGCTTCTGCATCAACCCCGTCACAAGCCCCGGGAGAGGGTTCTTCCGGCAATACCTCGGCGGCAGGATCAAGCACGGACTCGTCGAACGACAGCAACACGCTCTGGGTCGCCCTCGGCGCCGCCGCCGCGGTCATCGTGATCGGCGGTGTGGGTGTGGCCGTCATGCGGGCGCGGCGTGCCAGGTGACGCCGTGAGCCGGCCTTAGCCCCGCGTTGTTCGAGCAGGGCAGGCAGTACGTCCCCCGCGCCGTGCGGCACTGAGCGGTGTGGGACGAGACAGTTTGACCGAAGAGACAGAGACAGAAAGGGCGGGCTGACATGGCCGGCGGCAAGCAGAAGCTTGAAGATGCAGCAGTAGTCCATCTGCAGAAGCAGATGGTCGAGAAGTACGAGGGCATCCAGAAGCGCGTGCACGGACTGCAGGGCGTGATCGACGGACTGGAGGGTCAGTGGCACGGTATCGGCCGTGCCGCGTTCGACCGGAAGCAGTACGAGATCAACGAGTCTCTGCGGAACATCGGCAACATCCTCGGTGACGTCGTCGAGGCGATGACCTCGACGCGCAACATCAAGGACAGCAAGGAAGACGAGGTGCGCGCGGCCGTCAACAAGATCGACCTCCAGGACGGCGCTTCCACGGTTCCTACCTCTGCCCTGAACTCCTACTGAGTCGAGCGAGACACCGGACGGCTGCCGGGCAGCCGGCGCATCCACCAGGCACACACCAGCGAGACGAGGAACAGGCATGGCCAACAACGGTGAGGGACTGTCCGTCACTTATGACGGTCTCGACGTCGCGGCGACCAAGATCGGTAATGAGGCGAGCCAGCTCGAGCAGGATCTGCAGGAGCTGCGCAGGCTGGTGGTGAGCAGCCTGCAGTACTGGGAGGGTCAGGCCCAGGACACCTTCAACGAGAAGCTGCACCGCTGGGACAAGGAGGCGAACGACATCCACCAGGCCCTGACCGGTATCGGCCATGTCGTCGCCCAGTCCGGCGGTACGTACATGGAAGGCGACAAGAAGGCGGCCGGCTACTTCCGGTAGGCCGCGGCTCGCAGCAGCATTTGGCAGGGTGGGCGCGCGCGGGAGGCGCCCACCCTTCCGCTGTGCCGAGCGGAAAAGGTGATGGTCGGGCGCGGTGAGGAAACGGGGAGAGACGTCATGCTTCCGAAGGGCATGATCGGCAGACGGGTGTGTGGGGCGGATGCGGTCGTCGGTGCCCTGACAGCCGTGACAATGGGCTTCGTTCCGAGTACCGCCGCGTCGAAGTCGAACTACACCGGCACAACCAGGATCCCCCTCGACGCCGTCCCCGCAAAGGTCGTGATCGGCGGTGCGGCCCTCGCCGTCGTACGATCCCTGGACGCCAGGTGACGTCTTCGAGCGCAACCGGTACCGGCCCGGACTCGCGCGGCAACCCGCGCCGGATCGGTCCCTACACCGTCGTCACCCGGGTGGACACCGGTGTGACGGCACACACGCCCGTCTCCGAGCACCGTTACATCGCCCGTAGCCCGGACGGCGACCGGACCGTGCTGCTCAGCAAGCCTCTGGAGACGGTCGACCCGCAGCGCTTCATGACCGAGGCCGACGTCTCCCGCTATCTGTTGGGGCCCTGGGTCCTCCCGGCCAACGAGCTGTCCGCCCCGGGCGAACCGGCCTGGCACGCGCGTCCGTACCTCCCCGCGCTGCCGCTGCCTCTCGCTCTCGCCGTGCACGGCGGCCCGCTGCCCGAGCGGACGGTGCGCGCTCTGGCGGTCGCGCTGGCCGAGAACCTCTCCCTGATGCACGGACAGAATCTGTCCCACGCCGGGCTCTGCCCGTCCTCCGTGCTGATCGCCACGGACGGCCCCAGACTCACCTGTTTCGGTGCCGTACGGGCCGCCGCGCCGGACGGTGCCGCACGGAAGGACCTGCCCGGCCTCGATCCCGGCAGTCTGCCACCCGAGCAAGCCGCGGGCGGTCAGCCCCGTCCCCTGGGCGACGTGTACGCGCTCGGCGCGACGCTGGCGTACGCGGCCACGGGACACACCATGCCGGAACGTGAGGAGCTGCCTTCGGCGCTGCGCACCCTGGTCGCTCGCTGCCTGTCTCGCGACCCGGTTCACCGGCCTCAATTGTCCGAAATCGTCGGTGAGTTGCTGGGCGATGCCCGGGTGGGCGCCCCTACCGGATTCGCGGCGCCCACCCGGGCGGACGCGCTGCTCGGACCCGGGTGGCTGCCCGCACGACTCGTTGCCGCAATCGTCCACCAGTCAGCGTCCGTGCTCGCCGCGGAGGTACGACTGCCGGCGCGGGCGGCATCGCCGGCACCATCGTGGCCGCCCCCCGGAAGCGGACCGTCCCCGGCACTCCACCCGAGCCGTTGACCCCGGACCCCCGGCCGGCCGCGAGCCACCGACGCCTCCTCCTCGACCACTTCTGATCCCCGCCCCCGCCCGACTCCCGCACAGACGACAAGAACCCCCATGCCGACTCCCCTCACCCACGACGACCCCGTAACCCTCGGTCCGTACCGGCTCGTCGCCCGGCTCGGCAGTGGAGGCATGGGCACCGTCTATGTGGCGCGTTCCGCCGGTGGACGTACCGTCGCCCTCAAGACCATGCATGCCGCGACAGCCACCGATCCGGCCGCGCGTACCCGTTTCCGACTGGAGACGGACGCGGCCCGGGTCATCGGCGGCCGTTTCGGGGCCCAGGTGGTGGACGCGGATCCGCTCGCGGAGACGCCCTGGCTGGCCACGGAGTATGTGCTCGGGCCCCCGCTGGACGAGGCCGTCGAGGCCCATGGGCCGTTGCCCGAGCAGTCCGTGCGGGCCCTGGGCGCCGCCCTGTGCGCGGCGCTCGGCCAACTGCATCGGTCGGACGTCGTACATCGCGACCTCAAGCCGTCCAATATCCTCCTCACCGCCTACGGCCCGAAGGTCATCGACTTCGGCATCGCACGGGCGATCGGCGACGACCGGCTGACACGCGCCGGTGCGGCCGTCGGTACACCCGCCTTCATGTCACCGGAGCAGGCGACCGGCCAGGACCACGATGCGGCCGGTGATGTGTTCGCGCTCGCCGGCGTGCTGGTGTACGCGGCCACCGGACATGCCCCGTTCGGGCACGGGCAGGCGGCGGACCTGCTGTACCGCGTGCGGTATGCCGAAGCGGACCTCAGCGGCTGTCCGGCAGCACTGGTTCCACTCCTCGCCCGCTGCCTGGCGAAGGAACCGGCGGAGCGTCCCACGGTGGCCCAGCTCGCGGCACAACTCCACGACGGTGGAGGTGAGTTCGCCGACCACCTGCCTGACGGGCTGCTCGCTGACCTCGGACGGCGGGCGGCCGACGTCTGGGGGTTGACGCCACAGCGACTGCCCGCACCCGTGGCGCAGGCCGAGCCCTCCGCGAGCACGGCGACGGCCGGCCGGCGGAGGTTCTCACGCCGCGGGTTCCTGGCCGCGGGCGGTGCCTTCGCGGCAGCCGCGGCCGGGGGTGGCGGCGCATGGTGGTACCGAGGACGCGCCTCCTCGTCGCCGGCCCGGAAGGCCCCCCGGCAGACGCGCAACCTCGATGCGATGTGGCAGTACGGCGGCGGCCTCGACGTACTCGGATGGGGCCTGGTCACACCCCACCACGCCAATGGGTCCGTCTGGCTGGCCCTGAACGCGACCGCCGCACGAATCGACCCGGCCACCGGCCAGGCGCACAGGGTCCTGATCGCCTTCAACTGGTGGCAGTCGGCCGTGGAGAACGGGCGGCTCTACATGCTGAACCGGGATTACGACGGCAACGGTCTGTCGACGGCGATCGCCACCTGGGACGAGAAGCAGGAGTACGAGGCGCCGACCTCGACCCGCTTCGCGGACACCACGTACGACATCATGCCGAACCAGATGCTCTGCGTCTCCGGCGGCGTCGCCTATGTGGCGGTGGGCCACGGGAAGGCGCCCGCGGACCATGGTTTCCACGAGGCACAGACGTGGACCCTGCGCGCCGCAGACCTGAAGACGGGCAAGACGCTCTGGACGAAGCCGTTGCCGAAACGGTCGAGTAAGAGCCGTCGGCGGCACTTTCTCGCCGCGAAGGTCGTCGGTGACCGGCTGGTCACCTTCCAGGAGACGGCGGGCGAGAAGGTACACGTCGTCGTGCGGGACACCGGCAGCGGAGCCGTCGTCTGGGACAGGCCGTGCGATGCCGACGAACCCGATGCCCTCGGAAGCGACATCGCCGCGGACGGCACGCGGCTCTATCTCGGTGGTGCCGGGCTCCGGGCTCTTCGCCTGAGCGACGGGGCACAGGTGTGGGCCACCGGGGACGGGCAGAGATACAGCCCGCCGACGCTGAAGAACGGTGTGCTCTACGCCGTCGGGGAAGGCCTCGGGCTCCGGGCGGTGGACCGGGGGCGGGGCAGGACCCTGTGGACCGAGGACACCCTCGAGGCGGACCAGGCGTACACGGGCTGGCAGCCCGTCGTCGGCACCCGGTATGCCTACTACAGGAACGGACTGCAGTTGCGGGCGATCTCCCTGGCGTCCCACGGCCTGGCCCTGACGTACAAGTCGGCCGCCGAGCGGCTCCACGTGGACGCCCAGGCGAACCTCGTCATCGGTGTGGACCCCCAGTGGCTCACGGCGTACCCGCTCGAATAGCCGCGGGAATCTGATCGCCGAAACCGCCATGGACCGCTCCCAGCGGACCGCGTGGTGCGCACCTCGGACCGCGCACCACATCCACCTCACCCTCTCTGAGAAAGACCCCACCATGGACCCCCTCGGCACCGGCGACCCGCTCCGTCTAGGCCCCTACCGCCTGCTGGGGGTCTTGGGCGAGGGCGGTATGGGCAAGGTCTACCTCGGCCAGGACGGCGCCGGCAGCCTCGCCGCCGTCAAGGTGCTGCGCCCGGAGCTCGCCCACGACTGCGACCTCGCCCAGCGCTTCGTACGTGAGGCGCAGGCGGCGCAGGCCGTGCGCAGCGGGGGAGTGGCCGCCGTCCTCGGCGCGCACACCGAGGGAACGCGGCCGTGGATCGCCACCGAGTACCTCGCGGGGCTCACCCTGGAGCAGGTGGTCGAGACGCACGGTCCGCTCGCCGAGCCCGCCGTCCGCGCCTTGGCCGCCTCGCTGGCGCGAACCCTCGCAGACATCCACACGGCCGGTTTCATCCACCGGGATCTCAAGCCCCCGAACATCGTGCTGACCTCGGCCGGGCCACGCGTCATCGACTTCGGGATCGCGCGGCCGGAACACGGGCTCACCCTCACGACCACCGGGCAGATCCCCGTCACCCCGGGCTACGGAGCGCCCGAGCAGGTGCTCGGGCGACGGGTCGCGCCCTCGGCCGACGTGTTCTCGCTCGGTGCCGTGCTCGTGTTCGCCGCCACCGGCCGCCGGGCCTTCGACGGCGCCCACGTGGCGGCGCTGCAGTACGAGGTCGTGCACGGCGAGCCCCGACTGGAGGGCATGTCACCGCAGTTGCGGGAGCTGGTCGTGCCCTGTCTCGCGAAGGACCCCTGCGCCCGCCCGCTGCCCCCGCGGATCGCTCAGGCCATGGCGGTGCCGAAGGGCGCCGATCGGGTCTGGCGGCGGGGGCGGATCGCGGACGCCATCAGGGAGCGAGAGAGTGACGCCCACCGGCTGACCACGCTGATCACCGCACAGCCGGCGCAGGCACCCACCACGGTGACCCGCCGCCGGCTCCTCACCGGCCTCTCCACGGCCGGCGTGGTCCTCGCGGCCGGAGGCGGTACGACGGCCTGGTGGCTCGACCGGCGGGGCGGCACGGCACCCCCGCCCAGGAAGAGCGATCCCTTCGACATCCCGCCGGCCGCGCGCACCCCCTTGGGAAAACTGGACCATCCGCCCGGCAAGAGCGCGCTCCAGTACGGCCAACCGTCCGGCATCTGGTCGATGGCGGAGGTGGCAGACGTCTACTCACCGGTGCTGCTGCCCGTGCGAGACGTCCTGGTCTTCGGAGCGGCGGGCGGTGGCATCACGGCGCACGACGTCAGGGACGGCAGGAAGCGCTGGACCGCATCCAGCATCGTGGCGAAGGGCGGCTACCTCTCCCTGTCGGACCGGCTGGTCGTCGGCACGGACGGCGAGGGCACGCTGCGCACTTTCGTGCCCTCCACCGGAGAACCCAAGTGGACCTGCCCGGCGGCCGAGGCCGCGACCCTGCTCGGTGCCGACGCCGAGGCGGTCTACGTCCTCACGAAGCGGGGCAGGCTGAGCAGTGTCGGCCGCGCGGACGCGAGAGTCCGCTGGACCGCGACCGTCCCCGCGGACTTCCGCAAGGATCTGATCACTCCCGGCGCCGTCGGACACGGCAGGCTGGTCGTAGCGGCTGCCGACGGCAGTGTTCTCGCCGTCCGGACGAGCGACGGCCGCACGGTGTGGACGCGGACCGCGCACTTCACGGACGACGGCATTGTGGTCCGCGCGGCGGCCTACGGTGACACCGTGTACTTCAACGGCAAGTCGCTGGAGGCCCGTCGGCTCAGCGACGGACAGACGATCTGGAGCGCGAGGTCGGGCGGCGGCGACGACCGCGACGGCTGGGGCTCACCCGTGGTGTACAGCGACGCGGTGTACGCGACCGAGGGCAGCTACCCCCAGCGCGTGGACAAGCGCGACGGTAGTCGCATGTGGACGCCCGAACGCACGGGTGTCGCCGTCCGGCCGATGACCGCCGCCGACAAGAGCCGCATCGTGCTGGCTCACCAGGGTGTGTGGGCGATCGACTACGGCCTGACGGAGACGGCAGGGATGGTGCTCAAGACCGCTCGGGCGGCCGACGGGGATCAGGCATGGCTATACGAGATCCCCAAGTTCACCACCGGCCGTTTTGCCACGGCGGGCAACCGCTTGTTCCTGATGCACGACGACGCGGTGGACGCCCTGACGACCTTCTGAAGCGGCTGACGACGGCAACAGGCCGACGCGGTCCGAGCTGGCCACCCCGCCGGCCGGAACGGTGGGCGCGGTCGGGCGCCCGGCTCGGACGGTCGTCAGCCCGTCTCCTCCGGGACCATGCCGATCTGGACCATCGGCTTCCCCCGCTTCCGTGACACGAACACACCCCGCCCCGCCGGCATCGGCCGCGGACGCACCCCACCGAGCACCTCGCCCTCGGCCGGATCTCCGGCAAGGACCACGCCTTGGGCGCCGAGTTCCTTGATGCGCTGCATGAAGGCCTCGTAACCGGCCCGGCTCGCGCCCGCCGTGGAGCGCGCGATGACGAAGCGGACACCGACGTCCCGCGCGAACGGCAGAAGTTCCGTCAGGCCGGCCAGCGGGTTGCCGCTCGACGTGGACACGAGGTCGTAGTCGTCGATGACGACGAACACCGACGGGCCCCGCCACCAGCTGCGGTTGCGCAGTTGTTCCGGGGTCACGTCCGCCGTCGGGGTGCGCCGCTGCATCAGGTCCGCCAGCGCGTCCATGTGGTGCTGCATCTGGTTCGACATCGGGATGTACTCCGCCAGGTGGGACGGCGGGGTCACGCCCAGCAGGGAGCGGCGGTTGTCCACGACGAACAACTTGCAGGCGTTGCCGTCATAGCGCTCGGTGAGCCGCTTGATGATCAGCTTGAGCAGATTCGACTTGCCGGACTCGCTCTCACCGAACACCAGGAAGAAGGGGTCCTGTTCGAAGTCGACGTACACCGGCTCGAGGTTGTCCTCGTCCAGGGCGAAGGAGATACCCCGGTTCGGGAAACGGTCACCCGGAGGAAGCTGGGTCGCCGGGAACTCGCGCGGCAGCAGACGCACCTCCGGCGCGCCCGGCTCCTGCCAGTGGCGGGTCACCTCGGCGGCGAGGGCGGTCGTAGCCTCCGCGAGGTCCGTGTCCGAGGAGAGGCCGTCGATGCGCGGAACCGCTGCCATGAAGTGCTGCTTCTGTGGGGTCTGGCCGCGTCCCGGCACGCCGGTGGGAACGTTGGCCGCGACCTTCCGGTCGATCTCGGAGTCCATGGGATCGCCCAGCCGCAGCTCGAGGCGGTTCATCAGGTGGTCCTTGAGGTTCGCCCGGACCTCCATGGAACGCGAGGCGGTGAGGACCAGGTGGATGCCGTAGCCCAGACCGCGCGCGGCGATGTCCAGGACCAGCGGCTCCAAGGCCTCGTAGTCCGTGCGGAAGTTGCCCCAGCCGTCGATGACCAGGAAGACGTCACCCCAGGGCTGGTCGGTCAGCGAGATGTCGCCGCGGGCACGGCGGGAGCGGAACTCCGCGATGGAGGAGATGCGCGCGGACCGGAAGTACTCCTCGCGACGGGTCATGACGCCGTACACCTCGGCCGCCGTGCGCCGCACCTTCTCCGGGTCCAGGCGGGAGGCGACGCCGCCGACGTGCGGCAGGCCGGCCACCGCGGCCATGCCGCCACCACCGAAGTCCAGTCCGTAGAACTGCACCTCGTGGGGGGTGTGGGTGAGCGCGAAGGACGCGATGAGCGAACGCACCAGGGTGGACTTGCCGGACTGCGGACCACCGATGATCTGCATGTGACCGGCCGCGCCGCCGAAGTCGGCCCACAGCGGGTCGCGCCGCTGCTCGTACGGCTTGTCGACGAGGCCGACCGGAATGACGAGCCGGCCCGCGCCCTCGTAGCCGGGCTGGGTCATGCCGCGGCCCGGCACCGGCGCGAGCCCGGGCAGCAGTGCGTCGAGCGAGGGCGGACTGTCCAACGGGGGCAGCCACACCTGGTGGGCCGCCGGACCCTGTGCCTCGAGGCGTCGCACGATCACATCGAGCACGGTGTCGGCCAGCGCGTCGTCCTGCCGCTCTTCGGGCGCCTCCCGGCGCTGCCGCGGAATCGGCACGTACTGCAGGGGGACGTCGGCCGCCGTGAAGATGACCGGCCGGCGGTCGACGGGCAGTGGGCCACCCAACGCCGCCGCCTGCTGCGAGCCCGTGCGGTACACCCCCGAGACGTACGCCGCCTTGAACCGGACCATCTCGTCCGTGCCGAACTTCAGGAAGCCGGAGCCGGGGACGTTCGGCAGCTCGTAGGCGTCCGGGACGCCGAGCGCGGCGCGCGACTCCGCCGCCGAGAACGTCCGCAGACCGATGCGATACGACAGATAGGTCTCCAGGCCCCGCAGCCGGCCTTCCTCCAGGCGCTGGGAGGCCAGCAGCAGGTGGACGCCCAGCGAGCGGCCGATGCGGCCGATCTGCACGAACATCTCGATGAAATCCGGCTTCGCGGTCAGCAGCTCGCTGAACTCGTCGATCACCAGGACCAGGGACGGGATCGGCTGGAGCGGGGCGCCGGCCGCCCGCGCCTTCTCGTAGTCGTGGATGTTGGCGTAGTTGCCCGCGTCCCGGAGCATCTCCTGGCGGCGGTTGAGCTCACCGCGGATCGAGTCGCCCATGCGGTCGACCAGGGTGAGGTCGTCGGCGAGGTTGGTGATGACGGCCGCCACGTGTGGCATCTGCGCCATCCCGGCGAAGGTCGCGCCGCCCTTGAAGTCCGCGAGGACGAAGTTCAGCGTTTCCGAGGAGTGTGTGACGGCCAGACCCAGCACCAGGGTGCGCAGCAGCTCCGACTTGCCGGAACCGGTCGCGCCGACGCACAGGCCGTGCGGGCCCATACCCTCCTGGGCCGCCTCCTTCAGGTCGAGCATGACCGGGCGGCCGTCCTCGCCCAGACCGATGGGCACGCGCAGGCGTTCCGACTGCGAGCGCGGTCGCCAGGTCCGCTTGGGGTCGACCGACGCCGCGTCCCCCAGGTTCAGCAGATCCGTGAACTCCAGGTTGGCCAGCAGCGGTTCGTCATCGTCACCGCCCGACACCACCCGAAGCGGAGCCAGTTGCCGGGCAAGGGCTTCCGCAGCCTCGTACGACAGGACGTCCGGCGTCCCCTCGTAGACCATGCCGTGCGCCGACTCCAGGCGCAGCTCCGTGGGCTGCACGACGACGGAGAGATCACCGCGGCCGATCGTGAGGTCGCCGGGCACGACTTCCAGGACCGTCACGCCCTGCAGGCCCTCGGGGTTGGCCAGCAGTGATGTGGACGGCAGGGAGATGCCCTCGAGCACGACCACCAGGTGCGGCTGCTCGGCGACCGGCGACGCGTCGGGGTGGAAGCGCGGGCGGCCCTGAAGGAGGGAGGAGAGGCGGTCCTCCAACTCCACCGGGTCGGTGGTGATCAGACGAACGCTGCCGGCGCCGTCCGCGAGGCCCGAAGCCTGTACGTGCGGCAGCCACTTGGCCCACTCCCAGGCGGGCGCCGACTCGCGACCGGTGACGACCGCGATGACCAGGTCCTCGGGGGAGTGCAGGGAAGCGAGGGAGGCGGTGACGGCACGGGCGGCACCGCGCACGGTGGTCGGCTCGCCGCTGACGGTGACGTGGTAGAAGGCGCGCAACGAGACGGCCATCGGCAGGTCGTCGAGAGTGCTGTGCGTCGCCATGAACCGCTGCATGGCTCCCGCGGTCAACGGCTCCAGCTCATCGACCGGGGCGGTCTGCGGTGGGATCAGGGGAGTCGCCAGCGCCTGCGGGCCGAGACCCACCCGCACCTGCCCGAAGTCCTCGTCGCCGGGGCGTCGTTCCCACACCCGGCTGCCCTCGGCGACCAGCGCCCACAGTTGCTCCGGTGAAGGGTGCAGGTAGTACTGGGCGTCGCGTTGGGCCCTCGCGACGTTCAGGGCGGAACGCCGCGTCTGCGACAGATAACGGAGGTAGTCACGGCGCAGGTCGGCCATCTGCCCCTGGTTGCCACGGCGGTAGCGGATGAGCATCGAGATGCCCATGCCGATCGTCGACGCCACCATCACCATGCCCATGATCTTCATGAAGGGCTGGGCCTGCGGGTTGAAGAGGAACACCACGGAACCGCCCATGCCGAGCATGGGCAGGAGCTGCATCAGGGCGCCTTCCTGCTGTCCGCGCGGGAGTTCCGGCGGAGCTTGCAGTACGACCTCGTCCGTGGGCACTTCCTTCGGCAGTGCCCGCGGCGGGCGCTTGACGACGATGTGGCTCACTACGCACCAATTCCCTTGCCGGACCGAGATGTTTCGTCCGCCGCCCCGTGTCAGGCGGACGTCGACCGCGCAGCGCGATCCTACTGACACTTACCGGCAACGACGGGCGGTAGGGTGCCGGTGATACGCGTGAGCAGTTGCGAATCGTTCTGGGAAAACCCGGGCAATCCGCAACGGTTCGAAGCAGGCGCCGCCCCGCAGTTCCCGGACGCGGCCGCTCGGTCGACCGGCGGAGCGTGCGGCGCCGCACAACCTACACAGGATCTTTACGGGCGAAAGGGTGCGCGGCGGCACCGTGGGCCGCCCCGCCATCGACGAGGGGGAACAGCAGGTGAGCATGACGGCCTCCGCGCCGGCCGGCGCGACCGGCGGACCGGGCACCGGAGCCCCTTCCGGGGCGGGCATGGGATTCGGCTTCTGCCGGGTCACCATCGTGGCGCCCGACAGTCGGATCGACGTCGCGTTGCCCGACGACGTGCCGGTCGCCGACCTGTATCCGGAGATCCTGCGCCTGTCGCAGCAGAGCCCCGCCGAGGGCGCACCGGTGGGCTACCACCTCGTCCGGCGGGACGGCACCGTCCTCGACGGCGCCCGGTCCTTCACGGCGCAGCGCATCCTCGACGGCGAGTTGCTCACCCTGCGCCCGTTCGCCGAGTCGCTGCCGCCCGCCGTCCTCGACGACGTCTCCGAGGCGGTGGCCGCCGCCGTCACCCGCGACCGCGCCCTGTGGAGCGGCGACCTCACGCGTGCCGCGGGTCTCGTCGCGGGCGGCATCCTGCCCGCGCTGCTCGCCTTCGTCGCCTGGAGTTCCCAGGTCCGCCACGACATGCACAGCCTGCAGGGCATCATCGCGGCAGTCGCCGGCGTCCTCCTGATCACCATCGCATGCGTACGCGCGCGTGTGTACGACGATCGGGGCTCCGCGGTCGCGCTCGGACTCGGCGCCCTGCCGAACGTCGGCGTGGCCGGTTCGGGGCTGCTCTCCCTCGCGGACGGCCAGGGCATCGGGCGGCTCCAGTTCCTGCTCGCCTGCACGGCGCTTCTCATCGCCTCCCTGGTGCTCACCCTGGTCTCGCCGGGCGGTGACGGACCCTTCGTGGCGTTCGTGTTCGCGTCCGCCATCGGTCTGGTCACCACCTTCGTGGCGATCCTCACCGAGCTGAGGCCCATCGAGACAGCCGCCGTCTGCGCCCCCCTGTCCGTCGTGGCGCTGGCCTTCCTGCCGGGCTTGTCCATGCGGTTCGCTCGACTGCCCATCGGCTTCGAACCGCCCAACCCCTCTCGCGCCGGCTACGAGACGGGCGAGCCCGCCCCGCAGGAGCCCGTGGACGCCGAGCGCGTGGCGGCCCAGGCCCGGCGAGGCCACGAACTCCTCGTCGGCCTGGTCGGCGGCTGCGCGCTCGTCGCCGTCGGCGCGTCGATCGTCCTCGGTTTCTCCAGCAACACCTGGGCCCAGCTCCTCGCCCTGGCCACGGGCGTGGCCATGCTCATGCGGGCACACCTCTTCCGCTACACCGCCCAGGTCGGAGCCACCTTGGCCGCGGGCCTCGCCGCGATCGTCTTCCTCGGCCTCGGGCTCGCCCTGAACCCGCCCCAGGGCTATCTGATCGACGCCCTGCGGGGCGACACCACCGCCCTCGACATCCGCAGCGTCTGGCTCGCTGCGGCCGTCGGCGCGGCCACTGTCCTGGTCACCGCGATCGGTCTGATCACTCCGCGACGCGGCGTCACCCCGTTCTGGGGGCGCTTCCTGGAGATCGCCGAGAGCTTCGTCCTGCTCACGCTGATCCCACTGGCACTGGCGGTGTTCGACGTGTACGCGCAGGCGCGGGCGATGACCAGCTAGAAGCACCACACGGGTCAGAGGGGCGTCCGTACGCACAACGGGTGCGCAAAGAGGGCGGCACGCAGGCGTGCCGCCCTCATCTCACGTCTCACGCGGCGCTCGCCGCCCGCCCGCCCCACCCTCGGGCATCGGTTCCAGATCGAACTCCCCGTCCCGGGCGCCCAGGACGAACGCGCGCCACTCCGCCTCCGTGTAGCGCAGGACCGTGCCGTGGTCGAGGGAGGAACGCATCGCCACGGCGCCGTCGGGCAGGTAGGCGATCTCGACCCGCTCCTCGTGCTCCTCGGTGCCCGGCGCGCTGTGCCACTCGACGCCGGAGATGTCGAGTGCGTACAGTTCGTCCCTCTCCCGCTCCTTGCGTGCCTTGAGTTCCCTGTCGTCGACGTCGGCCATCGCGGCTGTGGTCCTTCCCCTGAGTACGGGCGGGCTGTGCGGTCACCCTACTGGCCCCGGTTCCCCCTGGTCAGCGGTTTGCCGACATGGGCGGGCGGTGGCCGCGCGGCGGGGTCGGGAGGGGCCCGGGCAGGGGCGTCCGGCGGCCCTGGTACCCTGAGTGACGGCCGCTTGTGTACGCACCCCCGGGACCGTCGAGGTCCCTGAGGCCGCGCCCAGCGGATGCCGCCTTCCGAGTCATGGAAGCTTCCCCGAGATGAAGACCGGGGGCGCTCGGTCGGCCAGTCACAGACTATGAGGAGTACGCGTGTCGCTCGACGCCGCTACGAAGAAGCAGATCATCGGCGAGTTCGGTACCAAGGATGGTGACACCGGCTCCCCCGAGGTCCAGGTCGCTCTGCTCTCCCGTCGGATCTCCGACCTGACGGAGCACCTCAAGACCCACAAGCACGACCACCACTCCCGCCGTGGCCTGCTGATCCTGGTCGGTCAGCGCCGTCGCCTGCTGCAGTACCTGGCGAAGAAGGACATCCAGCGCTTCCGTGCCCTGGTCGAGCGCCTCGGCATCCGCCGCGGTGCGGCGGGCGCCAAGTAAGACGCGTGAAGGGAGCGGTCCCGAGCAGATCGGGGACCGCTCCCTTTGCCGTACGTGCGGAAACGTGCGAAGTGTCATACACGCTTTGTAGTGTGGTAGCAGAACGAAATACGCACGACACGGCAAGACGCACGACAAGCACCACGCACGACAAGCACCACGCAGGACGCAGGACAACGTGCGGCACAGAACACCGCACGGAACAGAACGCGTACGACACGGACCACGTACCGCACGTACGCCCCAGAACGAGGAGAAGCGCACGTAGCCGCCGCCGGTCCTCGGTAGTGGCCCCCGGGGGAAAGCGAGCCCCGGGTGCTTCGATCGAAGACCGGCCCGCACAGCACGGCGCGCCTCTCCGCAACCGTCCCCCTGCCACACGGGCAGCCGAGGGACGAAGACGAGGAGAAAGAACTAGTGGAGAACGAGACCCACTACGCCGAGGCCGTCATCGACAACGGCGCCTTCGGCACCCGCACCATCCGCTTCGAGACGGGCCGCCTGGCCAAGCAGGCCGCCGGCTCCGCCGTGGCGTACCTGGACGACGACACCATGGTGCTGTCGGCCACCACCGCCTCCAAGAACCCCAAGGACCAGCTCGACTTCTTCCCCCTCACGGTGGACGTCGAGGAGCGGATGTACGCGGCCGGCAAGATCCCCGGCAGCTTCTTCCGCCGTGAGGGCCGGCCGAGCGAGGACGCGATCCTCACCTGTCGCCTCATCGACCGCCCGCTGCGCCCGTCCTTCAAGAAGGGCCTGCGCAACGAGATCCAGGTCGTCGCCACGATCATGGCGCTCAACCCCGACCATCTGTACGACGTCGTGGCGATCAACGCCGCCTCCGCGTCCACGCAGCTGGCCGGCCTGCCCTTCTCCGGCCCGATCGGCGGCGTCCGCGTCGCGCTGATCCGCGGCCAGTGGGTCGCCTTCCCGACGCACACCGAGCTCGAGGACGCCGTCTTCGACATGGTGGTCGCCGGCCGCGTCCTGGAGGACGGTGACGTCGCGATCATGATGGTCGAGGCCGAGGCCACCGACAAGACCATCAAGCTGGTCGAGGGTGGCGCCGAGGCGCCCACCGAGGAGGTCGTCGCCGCCGGTCTGGACGCCGCGAAGCCCTTCATCAAGGTCCTGTGCCGCGCGCAGGCCGACCTCGCCGCGAAGGCCGCCAAGCCGACCGGTGAGTTCCCGGTCTTCCTGGACTACCAGGACGACGTCTTCGAGGCCCTGACGGCCGCCGTCCGCCCCGAGCTGGCCCAGGCGCTCACCATCGCCGGCAAGCAGGAGCGCGAGGCCGAGCTGGACCGCGTCAAGGCGCTCGCCGCCGAGAAGCTCCTGCCGGAGTTCGAAGGCCGTGAGAAGGAGATCTCCGCCGCGTACCGCTCGCTCACCAAGCAGCTGGTCCGCGAGCGCGTGATCAAGGAGAAGAAGCGCATCGACGGCCGCGGTGTCACCGACATCCGCACGCTGGCCGCCGAGGTCGAGGCCATCCCGCGGGTCCACGGTTCCGCGCTGTTCGAGCGTGGCGAGACCCAGATCCTGGGCGTCACCACCCTCAACATGCTCCGCATGGAGCAGCAGCTGGACACCCTCTCCCCGGTGACCCGCAAGCGCTACATGCACAACTACAACTTCCCGCCGTACTCCGTCGGCGAGACCGGCCGCGTCGGCTCCCCCAAGCGCCGCGAGATCGGCCACGGCGCCCTCGCCGAGCGCGCCTTGGTGCCGGTGCTGCCGACGCGCGAGGAGTTCCCCTACGCGATCCGCCAGGTGTCCGAGGCCCTCGGCTCCAACGGCTCGACGTCCATGGGCTCCGTCTGCGCCTCCACCATGTCGCTGCTGAACGCCGGTGTGCCCCTGAAGGCCCCGGTCGCCGGTATCGCCATGGGCCTGATCTCCCAGGAGATCAACGGCGAGACGCACTACGTCGCCCTCACCGACATCCTCGGTGCGGAGGACGCCTTCGGCGACATGGACTTCAAGGTCGCCGGCACCAAGGAGTTCGTGACCGCCCTCCAGCTCGACACCAAGCTGGACGGCATCCCGGCCTCAGTCCTGGCCGCGGCCCTCAAGCAGGCCCGCGACGCCCGTCTCCACATCCTCGACGTGATGATGGAGGCCATCGACCGGCCCGACGAGATGTCCCCGAACGCTCCGCGGATCATCACCGTCAAGATCCCGGTCGACAAGATCGGTGAGGTCATCGGCCCGAAGGGCAAGATGATCAACCAGATCCAGGAGGACACCGGCGCCGAGATCACGATCGAGGACGACGGCACCATCTACATCGGTGCCGCCGACGGCCCGGCCGCCGAGGCCGCCCGTGCCACGATCAACGGCATCGCCAACCCGACGATGCCCGAGGTCGGCGAGCGCTACCTGGGCACGGTCGTGAAGACGACCACCTTCGGCGCGTTCGTCTCGCTGCTGCCCGGCAAGGACGGTCTGCTGCACATCTCGCAGATCCGCAAGCTGGCCGGCGGCAAGCGCGTGGAGAACGTCGAGGACGTTCTCGGTGTGGGCCACAAGGTCCAGGTCGAGATCGCCGAGATCGACTCCCGCGGCAAGCTCTCCCTGATCCCCGTGATCGAGGGCGAGGAAGACTCCGCCGACGAGACCAAGAAGGACGACGCCGACCAGTGACGTCCCGTAGCTCCAAGGCGACGGCCCGCACCTCTTCGGAGGCGCGGGCCGTCGCCCGTACCCAAACCCTCATCAAGGGCACAGCCGGCATCGGCACGGTTCGCAAGACCACCCTCCCCGGCGGCCTGCGTATCGTCACCGAAACCCTGCCCTCGGTCCGCTCGGCGACCTTCGGCATCTGGGCGCACGTCGGTTCACGCGACGAGACGCCCGCCCTGAACGGCGCCACCCACTATCTGGAGCACCTGCTCTTCAAGGGCACCTCCCAGCGCAGCGCCCTGGACATCTCCGCGGCCATCGACGCGGTCGGCGGCGAGATGAACGCGTTCACGGCGAAGGAGTACACGTGCTACTACGCGCGCGTGCTCGACACCGACCTGCCGCTCGCCATCGACGTCGTCTGCGACATGCTGACCGACTCGCTCATCCTCGAAGAGGACGTCAACGTCGAGCGCGGCGCGATCCTCGAAGAGATCGCCATGACCGAGGACGACCCGGGCGACTGTGTGCACGACCTGTTCGCGCACACCATGTTCAAGAACAACGCCCTCGGACGCCCGGTCCTCGGCACGGTCGACACGGTCAACGCCCTGACCGCCGACCGGATCCGCCGCTTCTACAAGAAGCACTACGACCCCACGCACCTCGTGGTGGCCTGCGCCGGCAACATCGACCACAACAAGGTCGTACGACAGGTCCGCGCCGCCTTCGAGAAGGCCGGCGCCCTCGACAGCCCGGACGCCCAGCCCGTCGCCCCGCGCGACGGACGCCGTACGATCCGCACGGCCGGCCAGGTCGAGCTGCTCGGCCGCAAGACCGAGCAGGCGCACATCGTCCTCGGCATGCCCGGCCTCGCCCGCACGGACGACCGGCGCTGGGCCATGGGCGTGCTCAACACGGCCCTCGGCGGAGGCATGTCCTCGCGCCTCTTCCAGGAGGTCCGGGAGAAGCGCGGCCTGGCGTACAGCGTGTACTCGTACTCCTCCGGCTTCGCCGACTGCGGCCTGTTCGGCGTGTACGCCGGCTGCCGCCCGGCCCAGGTGCACGACGTGCTGCGGATCTGCCGGGACGAACTCGACCAGGTCGCCGCCAACGGTCTCTCCGACGACGAGATAAGCCGAGCCGTCGGCCAGCTCCGGGGCTCCACCGTCCTCGGTCTGGAGGACACCGGCGCGCTGATGAACCGTATCGGCAAGAGTGAGCTGTGCTGGGGCGAGCAGATGTCCGTGGACGACATGCTGGCCCGGATCGCGGCGGTCACCCCGGACGAGGTCCGCGCGGTCGCCCGGGACGTCCTGGGGCAGCGCCCCTCGCTGTCGGTCATCGGCCCGCTGAAGGACAAACAGGCCGCGCGGCTGCACGACGCCGTCGCCTGAACCCCTCCGTCGTCGCAATTCGCCAAGTCGGTAAGGAAGCAAAGATGAGCAAGCTGCGCGTGGCGGTCCTCGGCGCCAAGGGCCGGATCGGCTCCGAGGCGGTCAAGGCGGTCGAGGCCGCCGAGGACATGGAGCTGGTCGCCGCCCTCGGCCGGGGCGACAAACTGGAGACGCTGGCGGAGACCGGCGCCCAGGTCGCCGTCGAACTGACCACCCCCGCCTCCGTCATGGGCAACCTCGACTTCTGCGTACGCCACGGCATCCACGCGGTCGTCGGCACGACGGGCTGGACCGAGGAACGCCTCGCGCAGCTGACCGGACTGCTGGAGCAGTCCCCGGACACCGGTGTGCTCATCGCGCCGAACTTCTCCATCGGCGCCGTCCTGACGATGAGGTTCGCGCAGATCGCGGCGCCCTACTTCGAGTCGGTCGAGGTGGTCGAACTGCACCACCCGAACAAGGTGGACGCCCCGAGCGGTACCGCCACCCGCACCGCCCAGCTCATCGCCGACGCGCGCCGGGCGGCCGGTACTGCTCCCGCGCCGGACGCCACGGTCACGGCCCTGGACGGCGCCCGGGGCGCCAGCGTCGACGGGGTCCCGGTGCACGCGGTCCGGCTGCGCGGTCTCCTGGCCCACCAGGAGGTACTGCTCGGCGGCGAGGGCGAGACCCTCACCATCCGCCACGACTCCCTGCACCACAGCAGCTTCATGCCGGGCATCCTGCTCGGTGTCCGCCGCGTGGTGACCACTCCGGGCCTGACATTCGGCCTGGAGCACTTCCTGGACCTGAGCTGAGCCGAAGAGTCATGCGCGCCAAGATCACCTATCTCGTCACGGCCGCCGTCCTGGTCTTCTACTTCGTCCTGGTCGGCAGCCGGGGCGTCATGCTCATCCAGTCCGGCACGGTCCTCACCGTCACCTTCGGGATCGCGGTGCTCATCCTGCCGGTCATCGGCGTGTGGTTCCTGTGGAAGAACACCCAGTTCGTCCGCCGGGCCAACCAGCTCGCCGCCGCACTCGACGCCGAGGGCGGGCTGCCCGTCGACGAGCTGAAGCGCACCGCGGGCGGCCGCGTCGACCGTGACTCGGCCGACGAGGTCTTCGCCAGGCGCAAGGCCGAGACCGAGGAGTCCCCCGACGACTGGCGCTGCTGGTTCCGGCTCGCCGTGGCCTACCACGACGCCCGCGACACCCCGCGTGCCCGCAAGGCGATGCAGCGCGCCATCGCCCTGCACGACGGCACAACGATCGAGGCCTAGGGCCTGCCGTCAGGTTCCCGTCTGCCTTCGGGCGACGACGTGAAGGTATCGAGGCTTAGAACCTGTCGTCACGTTCCCGTCTGCCCTTCGGGCGACGACGTGAAGGTGACGACAGGCCATGGCGCACGGCCGGGCGACCCGGCCCACGGGACCGCCACACGCGGCCGACGCGGACCCGCCACACGCGGCCGGCGCGGATCCGTCACGGCATCCGGCTCGCGGTCGTGGGGGAGAGGCGCGGGCGGCGCGGTCAGGCGCGTCGGTACTCCGCGGCCCACGCCTCCACCGTGTCCGCCGCCCGGTCGAAGCCCACCGGGCGGCCCAGGAAGTCCAGGCCGTGCGTGGTCAGCAGCGGAGCCGTGTCCTCGGGGCGCCGGTCCTCGCGCACGAGCGCCAGCGCCTGTCCCTGCACCGTCCGCGGCAGTCCCAGCCAGCGCACCGGCTGCTGCACCGTCCGCACGGAGACGACCCGAGCCCACGGCACCGTCCGCGTCGTGAGAAGACCGACCCGGCGCAGGCCGTGCCGGCTCACCCACACCCCCGAGCGCAGCAGACGCAGCGCGCCGGCGATGAGGAGCAGGCCCACGCCGAGGATCACCGACCACGCGGGGGAGGAGCCCTCGGAGTAGAACACCGAGCCGGTCAGGGCGATGAGCACCGAGGCGAACAGTACGAACGAGGCGAGCAGCAGCCCGAGGGCCGCCGCGCCCACCCGCCAGGGTCCCGGGCGGTAGGGGCGGCGCCAGCGCTCCCGGTCGTCATAGGGCAGCGCGCTCTCGGATGCCGCTTCGAAGGTACGGTCGGCCGTCAGAAAGGGCAGGGGCACGGCTGGTCCTCACTCGCTCCACGCGTGGGCTGTGCGGTGAGATTATCCGGCCGGATCGACGCCCACCAGCCGTGAGCGTCCGGAAGGGTCAGTCCGGAAGGGGCAGCGCCGAAGGGTCAGTGCCCCTGGGACTGGGACGCCTGCGACTGCTGCGCCGGTGTACTGGACGGTGTGGACAGCGCCGGTGTACCGACGACCAGCGCGCCGGTCAGCCCGGCCACGAGGGTCAGGCCCAGCAGCCAGCGCCCGGCCATCTCGCCGAAGGACGCCCGCGCGGGGGGCGGGGGAGTGACATTGCTGCGGAACCGGTCGGCCTCGGCCAGGAAGGCGAAGGGCACGGGCTCGCGGCGACGGAACATGGGGGGAGCACCTCTCCTCTCGGGATCGGACGTGTGGATCGAATGTGTGGTCCTCACCGATACAGACGCTCCAGTGGCACAAAAGGTGCCCATGTCGGGAAAACTCGTCCCGTCGCACGGTGAGGTCACTGGTCCGGTGGGCGGCGGGTGCCCCGATACAGTGGGCACGAACCCAGAAGTGATGGAAGGACCCTCGTGACCCGCACCCCGGACGACGAGTTCAAGATCGATCTGCGCGGTGATGTCACCGTCGAACTGGTCAAGCACAGCGCGGCCGACTCCGACGTGCTTTTCGCGGCCCGTGTCTCGACCCTCGGGGAGCAGTCCCTGGACGAGCTGGACAAGGACCCGGAGCGCTCCAGGGGCCTGATCAACTACCTGATGCGCGACCGGCACGGAAGCCCGTTCGAGCACAACTCGATGACCTTCTTCATCAGCGCCCCGATCTTCGTCTTCCGCGAGTTCATGCGGCACCGGGTGGGCTGGTCGTACAACGAGGAGTCGGGCCGCTACCGGGAGCTCCAGCCGGTCTTCTACGTCCCGGACACATCTCGCAAGCTCGTCCAGCAGGGCCGCCCGGGCAAGTACGTCTTCGTCGAGGGCACCGAGGAGCAGCACGAGGTGCTCGGCGGCGCCATGGAGGAGTCCTACCGCCAGGCCTACCGGACGTACCAGGAGCTGCTCGCGCGCGGCATCGCCCGCGAGGTCGCCCGTTCGGTCCTCCCGGTCGGCCTGTACTCCTCGATGTACGCCACCTGCAACGCCCGCTCGCTGATGCACTTCCTCGGCCTGCGCACCCAGCACGAGCTGGCCAAGGTGCCGTCGTTCCCGCAGCGGGAGATCGAGATGGTCGGCGAGAAGATGGAGGCGGAGTGGGCGAAGCTCATGCCGCTGACCTACGCCGCCTTCAATGCGAACGGACGTGTGGCCCCGTAGCGAAGCCTTGTTCCCCCTCTCGGAACGGATGTACGGGTCAGCCTCGCGAAGTGTCCGTATTGCGGCATTTAGAGAAGTTCATCTAGCCTGATCAAACGGACCCGGCACTGCTTGAACCCCCGAGCAGGCAGTGCCGGGCTCCTTATTTGCCCTGACTTGCCCAGCCCCCTAGGGCAGACCCCGCATTAAGCACCGAGTAGCGTGTTGTCCATGGCTCCGACCTCCACTCCGCAGACCCCCTTCGGGCGGGTCCTCACCGCCATGGTCACGCCCTTCGCGGCGGACGGCGCACTCGACCTCGACGGCGCGCAGCGGCTCGCCGCCCACCTGGTGGACGCAGGCAACGACGGCCTGATCGTCAACGGCACCACCGGCGAGTCCCCGACCACCAGTGACGCGGAGAAATCGGATCTCGTACGAGCCGTGGTGGAAGCGGTCGGCGACCGCGCCCATGTGGTGGCCGGCGTCGGCACCAACGACACCCGCCACAGCATCGAGCTGGCCCGCGAGGCGGAGCGCGTCGGCGCCCACGGCCTCCTGGTCGTCACGCCGTACTACAACAAGCCCCCGCAGGAGGGTCTGTACCGGCACTTCACCACCGTCGCCGACGCCGCCGGCCTGCCGGTCATGCTCTACGACATCCCCGGCCGCAGCGGCGTCCCGATCAACACGGAGACGCTCGTCCGGCTCGCCGAGCACCCCCGGATCGTCGCCAACAAGGACGCCAAGGGCGACCTCGGCCGCGCCAGCTGGGCCATCGCCCAGTCCGGCCTCGCCTGGTACTCCGGCGACGACATGCTGAACCTGCCCCTCCTCTCGGTCGGCGCGGTCGGCTTCGTCTCCGTCGTCGGCCACCTCGTCACCCCCGACCTGCGCGCCCTCGTCGACGCCTACGCCTCGGGCGACGTCGTCAAGGCCACCGAGATCCACCAGAAGCTGCTCCCTGTCTACACCGGTATGTTCCGGACACAGGGAGTGATGACCGCCAAGGCCGCGCTCGCCCTTCAGGGCCTGCCCGCCGGGCCGCTGCGCGCCCCCATGGTCGAGTGCTCGCCGGAGGAGATCGCCCAGCTCAAGATCGATCTTGCTGCCGGCGGGGTACAGCTCTGACAACAGACTTTGCACCACCCGAACTTCACAACTGAACACACAACCGCATACGCGGGCCACCGGTGCCCGCATCCCACAACGACAACTGCTTACGCACGAACGTCATACGCGCCACGTGCCCGACCGGTACGTGGCGCGCATGGTTGAGGAGAGTCTTTTGAGTCATCCGCATCCTGAACTCCGTACGCCCCCGCCGCTCCCCGAGGGCGGCCTCCGGGTCACCCCGCTCGGCGGTCTCGGCGAGATCGGCCGGAACATGACGGTCTTCGAATACGGAGGCCGTCTGCTGATCGTCGACTGCGGAGTGCTCTTCCCCGAGGAGGAGCAGCCTGGAATCGATCTGATCCTGCCGGACTTCTCGTCCATCAGGGACCGCCTCGACGACATCGAGGGCATCGTCCTCACACACGGCCACGAGGACCACATCGGTGGTGTTCCCTTCCTCCTCCGCGAGAAGCCGGACATCCCGCTGATCGGCTCCAAGCTGACCCTCGCCCTGATCGAGGCCAAGCTCCAGGAACACCGGATCCGCCCGTACACCCTGGAGGTGGCGGAAGGGAACCGGGAGCGCGTCGGCCCCTTCGACTGCGAGTTCATCGCGGTCAACCACTCCATCCCGGACGCCCTCGCGGTCGCGATCCGCACCCCCGCCGGCATGGTCGTGCACACCGGCGACTTCAAGATGGACCAGCTGCCGCTGGACAACCGGCTCACCGACCTACACGCGTTCGCGCGGCTGAGCGAGGAGGGCATCGACCTCCTCCTCGCCGACTCCACAAACGCGGAGGTTCCGGGCTTCGTCCCGCCCGAGCGCGACATCTCCAACGTGCTCCGCACGGTCTTCGCCAACGCCAACAAGCGGATCATCGTGGCCAGCTTCGCCAGCCACGTCCACCGCATCCAGCAGATCCTGGACGCCGCGCACGAGTACCGCCGCCGGGTCGCGTTCGTCGGCCGCTCCATGGTCCGCAACATGGGCATCGCGCGGGACCTCGGCTATCTGAAGGTGCCGCCGGGCCTGGTGGTCGACGTCAAGACGCTCGACGACCTGCCCGACCACGAGGTGGTCCTGGTCTGCACGGGCAGCCAGGGCGAGCCGATGGCCGCCCTGTCCCGCATGGCCAACCGCGACCACCAGATCCGCATCGTCGACGGCGACACGGTCATCCTGGCGTCCTCGCTGATCCCCGGTAACGAGAACGCGGTCTACCGAGTGATCAACGGCCTGACCCGCTGGGGCGCCAACGTCGTCCACAAGGGCAACGCCAAGGTGCACGTCTCCGGCCACGCGTCCGCGGGCGAGCTGCTGTACTTCTACAACATCTGCCGCCCCAGAAACCTGATGCCGGTGCACGGCGAATGGCGCCACCTGCGTGCCAACGCCGAACTCGGCGCACTGACGGGCGTGCCGCACGACCGGATCGTCATCGCCGAGGACGGCGTGGCGGTGGACCTGATCGGGGGCAAGGCCAAGATCTCCGGCAAGGTCCAGGCCGGTTACGTCTACGTCGACGGCCTCTCCGTCGGCGACGTCGGCGAGCCGGCCCTGAAGGACCGCAAGATCCTCGGCGACGAGGGCATCATCTCGGTCTTCGTGGTCGTGGACTCCTCGACGGGCAAGATCACCGGTGGTCCGCACGTCCAGGCCCGTGGCTCCGGCATCGAGGACTCGGCCTTCGCCGCGGTCCTCCCCAAGGTCACGGAAGTCCTGGAGCGGTCTGCCCAGGACGGCGTCGTGGAGCCTCACCAGCTCCAGCAGCTCATCCGCCGCACCCTCGGCAAGTGGGTCTCGGACACCTACCGCCGCAGACCGATGATCCTGCCGGTGGTCGTCGAGGTCTGACGGTCCGACGGCCGCTCGCTCGCGTGAACCCGGAGCGGGGCCCCTCGATTTGCATCGGGGCGCCCCGCTCCAGTACGTTTACGGCTCCGCCCAACCGGGAACCCGAGCGCGTCACGCGCTGGACATGGTTCCTGGAGGGGGCGGGAAATCCGACTCAGAACTTCTGATAAAGTCGGAACCGCCGGAAAGGGAAACGCGAAAGCGGGAACCTGGAAAGCACCGAGGAAATCGGATCGAGAAAAGATCTGATAGAGTC
>NZ_JBITEB010000026.1:37769-66953 GCF_044454765.1 Streptomyces sp. NPDC051452 | reverse complement strand
CTCACCCTCTCGGGCTTTCCTCCGGGCTTCCCTTCGGTGTTTCCGACTCTATCAGATCTTTTCTCGATCCGATTTCCTCGGTGCTTTCCAGGTTCTCGCTTTCGCGTTTCCCTTTCCGGCGGTTCCGACTCTATCAGACCCTTTCGGCGTCTGACTCCCAGTCAGGGGGGTTTGTCTTCCCGGCTGTTGGGCCGTTCCGACGTCTCAAACCTTAGCGGATCCTCCCGGCGATTCCCAATCGGGCCGCCGAGTCCCTATTCGAATTGAATTCCGGCACGCCGAAATCAACCCGGAGGGGAGATCGTACTGATGGTGTGAGGTTGCCGCTCGAGGCGACTGAGGTGCCACCACAAAGCCGTTACGGCTCCGCGGCAACCCGAAGAACTATACGGATCCACCAGAGGCGCGTCAAGCAGCCCCTGTCAAGATCTTTTATGGGGGCATCAGTCCAGGTCGCTGAGCCGGCCGCCGGCGTCCGGCTGCGCGTGCTCCACTCGGCGCAGCAGCCGGGTCAGGACCTCACCGAGCGCCGAGCACTCCGCCGGCGTCAGGTCCTGGAGCAGGTCCTCCTCGAAGACCGTCGCCAGGCGCATCGCCTCCAGCCACTTCTCGCGGCCCTCCGGCGTCAGCTCGACGATGACGCGGACGCGGTTGGACTCGTCGCGCTCCCGGGTGACCAAGCCCTCGGTGACCATGCGGTCGATCCGGTGGGTCATCGCGGCCGGGGTGAGGCCGAGGCGCTTGGCGAGGTCGCTGGGTCCCAGGCGGTACGGGGCGCCGGACAGGACCAGTGCCTTGAGGACCTCCCACTCGGCGTTGCTGATCCCGAGCGCGGCGGTCTGGCGGCCGTAGGCGACGTTCATGCGCCGGTTCAGCCGGGAGAGCGCCGACACGATCTTCTCGACCTGGGGGTCGAGGTCCTGGAACTCGCGCTGGTAGGCGGCGATCTGTTCCTCGAGTGTCGGCTCCGGGACGCCGGGGGTGTCGGCCATGGCCGCAGTATGACACGCCGCCCCTTTGCCTTGAAGTCCTTCACTGTGTACTCTTTAGCTTCGAACTTTAGCTTTGAAGTCTTCAGACATAACTAGTGAGAGAGGTGAACGTGACCAGGGCGATGGGCGCAGCGATGCGCCGGATCCACGTGGGCAACGCACTCAGCGCATTCGGGCTCGGCTTCACGGTTCCGTATCTGTACGTCTACGTGGCGCAGGTGCGAGGACTGGGGTCCATGACGGCGGGACTGGTGCTCGCCGTCTTCGCCGTGGCCGCGCTGATCGTGCTGCCGTTCGCCGGCCGGGCGATCGTGCGGCGCGGCCCGCTGCCGGTCCTGCTCGCCGCCCTGGTCACCGCCGCTCTGGGCGCACTGAGCCTCGGGCTAGCGGGCGGTGCCGCGAGCGTGCTGCTGTCCGCGGCGGCGCTCGGCGCGGGCCAGGCCGTGATGCAGCCGGCGCTGGCGACCATGATCGTGGACTGCTCGACGGCGGACACCCGCTCGCGCGCGTTCGCGACGCAGTTCTTCCTGCAGAACCTGGGGCTCGGCGTCGGTGGCCTCATCGGCGGTCACCTCGTCGACACCACGCGCGTGTCCTCGTTCACGCTGCTCTTCGCCATCGAGGCGGCGATGTTCCTGCTGCTGGTCGTCCTGATGGCGACGGTGCGGATGCCGCACTCGCCGCGGATGGAGGACGCGCCCGGGCAGTCGACGAAGGGCAGCTGGAAGCGGCTGCTCGGCAACCGGGCGATGGTGCAGCTGTGCGTGCTGGGCTTCGTGCTGTTCTTCGCCTGCTACGGCCAGTTCGAGTCGGGGCTGAGCGCGTTCGGCGTGGAGGCGGCCGGCATCTCCACCTCGGCGCTGGGTACGGCACTGGCCGCGAACACGCTGATGATCGTGGTCGCCCAGTTCGCCGTGCTGAAGTTCGTCGAGCGGCGCCGGCGGTCCCGGGTGATCGCCGGGGTCGGGCTGATCTGGGCCGTCGCCTGGGTGGCCGCCGGGTACGCGGGGCTGGGCCATGGCAGTCAGGAGATGGCGACGGCGGCGTTCGTGTCGACGTACGCGCTGTTCGGGCTGGGCGAGGCGATGCTGTCGCCGACGGTCGCGCCGCTGGTCGCCGATCTGGCGCCCGAGGGCATGGCCGGTCAGTACAACTCGGCGTTCGCGCTGGTCAAGCAGTTGGCGCTGGCGGTCGGTCCGGCCGTGGGCGGCCCCATGGGGGCCTCGCTGCACGCGCCGTACATCGTGACCTTCCTGCTGTTCTCGCTGGGGATCACCCTGCTGGCGCTGCGGCTGGGCCGTCGGCTCACCGTCGCCCAGGACCACCCGTGGGCCGCGGCGAGGAGCCGGGTCGTGGCCAGGGGCAGCGCGGATCCGGTCGCCGTGGAGGCGTGAGCCGCCCAGCCCCTTCGCCGGACACACGCGGGGGTGGCGCACACCGTGCGACGCCCCCGTCCTCGTACGGCGGCTAGGGCTGCTTCGGCAGCAGGAACTCGCACCACACCGCCTTGCCGCCGCCCGGTGTGCGTCTGGAGCCCCAGCCCGACGCGATGGTCGCCACGATCGCGATGCCCCGGCCCGATTCGTCGGCCGGTTCGGCGCGCCGGCGCCGGGGCAGATGGTCGTCGCCGTCGGTGACCTCGATGATCAGCCGGCGGTCGGTACGGCGCAGCCGCAGCCGCATGGGCGGCGTGCCGTGCTGGAGGCTGTTGGCGACCAGTTCGCTGGCGGCGAGGACACCGAGGTCGTGCAGTTCCGTGGGGAAGCGCCAGCTGGTGAGGACGCCGGAGGCGAAGGCACGCGCGCGTGGGGCCGCCTCGATGCCGCCGAGCAGTTCCAGCGCCGCGTTGCGGAAGAGCTCGCTCCGCGGCCCCGTGTGCGCCGGGTGCTGGAGGACGAGGACGGCCACGTCGTCGTCGTGGTCCGCGGTGACGCCGGCCGAACGGACCAGGCGGTCGCAGACGACCTGCGGGGTGCCCGTGGCGCCCGCCAGGGCGCCTTCGAGGGCGGCGATGCCCTCGTCCAGGTCCTCGTCGCGGCGCTCGACCAGGCCGTCGGTGTAGAGGACGGCCGTCGAGCCGGGGCCGAGCGCGATGGAGCCCGAGGTGTGGATCCAGCCGCCGGTGCCGAGCGGCGGGCCGGTGGGTTCGTCGGCGCGGGTGACGCTGCCGTGCTCGTCGCGGACCAGGATGGGCAGGTGCCCGGCCGAGGCGTACACGAGGCGGCCCTCGTTGGGGTCGTGGACGGCGTAGACACAGGTCGCGATCTGGTTGGCGTCGATCTCGGTGGCCAGGCCGTCGAGCAGTTGCAGCACCTCGTGCGGGGGCAGGTCGAGCCGGGCGTAGGCGCGGACGGCGGTGCGCAGCTGGCCCATGACCGCCGCCGCCCGCACCCCCCGGCCCATGACGTCTCCGATGACCAGGGCGGTGCGTCCGCCGCCGAGGGTGATGACGTCGTACCAGTCCCCGCCCACCGCGGCCTCGGTGCCGCCGGGCTGGTAGGTGGCGGCGATGCGCAGGTCGTCGGGCTGTTCCAGCTCCTGCGGGAGCAGGGATCTCTGCAGGGTCACCGCCGTCTCGCGCTGTCGGCGCTCGCTGGCGCGCAGCCGCTCCGCGGCCTCGGCGTGGTCGGTGACGTCGGTGGCGAAGACGAGCACACCGCCGTCGCGGCCCGCGTCCTCGGCGACGGGCGTGCAGGTGAAGGTGTACGAGCGGCCGTCGACGGCCTTGCGGGACTTCAGGGTGCGGGACTTGCCGCTGCGCAGTACCTGGTCGAGGAGCGGCAGCAGCCCCAGTTCGGAGAGTTCGGGCAGCGCTTCGCGCGCGGGGGAGCCGGTGGGGCGGGCGCCGAAGGCCGCCGCGTAGGCGTCGTTGACGTAGGCGATGCGGTGGTCGGAGCCGTGGACGAGGGCGACGAGGGCCGGGACGCGGTCGAGGACGTCGCGGGTGGGCAGGTCGTCGACGACGGGCACCGGACGGGTCCCGTCGAGCCGCCGTTCGGCGCGGGCCGCGGGCACGGAGCCTTCTCCCCGCCGGTCCGGGGAGACCGCGGTCTCGGTCCGTGCCGCCGCGCGGCGCTGCGTTCCGGGGAGCCGGGCGCTCCAGCGCGTGAAGTTCACTGTCGGGAAAGCCTCGTGGGTGCTGAGGGCGGGCGGGTGGCCCGTCCGAGGACGTGGGGCAGTCTGGCAGGGGGAGAGCCGCGGCGACATCCGTCAGACGCCTCGGCGGTCCGTGGAGTTCCTCGGTCCGGTCAGGACGACCCCAACGGGTCGTCCGAGGGGCTGTGAGGAGGCTGTCCACCGGCTGCCAGTTCGAACTCCGCTCGGGGATGTTCGAGCGAACCGAGGGAGACGATCTCCCGTTTGAAGAGCCCGGCGAGGGTCCATTCGGCGAGCACCCTGGCTTTGCGGTTGAAGGTGGGCACCCGGCTGAGGTGGTAGACGCGGTGCATGAACCAGGCAGGGTAGCCCTTCAGCCTGCGCCCGTAGACCTGGGCCACGCCCTTGTGCAGGCCGAGGGAGGCGACCGAGCCGACGTACCGGTGCGCGTACGTCTCCAGGGGCTCGCCGCGCAGCGCGCGGACGATGTTGTCGCCGAGGACCCTGGCCTGGCGGAGGGCGTGCTGCGCGTTGGGGGCGGTCTCGGTGCCGGGTGCGGCGGTGACGTCGGGGACTGCGGCGGCGTCGCCCGCGGCCCACGCGTGCGGGGCGCCGTCCACGGTCAGCTCGGCGGTGCAGCGCAGGCGGCCGCGGTCGGTGAGCGGCAGGTCGGTGGCGGCGAGCAGCGGGTGCGGCCGGACGCCCGCGGTCCACACGAGCGTGCGGGTCGGGAAGCGCTGGCCGTCGCTGAGGACGGCGACGCGGTCGGCGCAGGAGTCCAGGCGGGTGCCGAGCAGGACCTGGATGTTGCGTCGACGCAGCTGGGTGACGGTGTAGCGGCCCATCTCCTCGCCGACCTCGGGGAGGATGCGGTCGGAGGCCTCCACGAGGATCCATTTCATGTCCTCGGGGCGGACGTTGTGGTAGTAGCGCGCGGCGTAGCGGGCCATGTCCTCCAGCTCGCCGAGCGCCTCCACGCCCGCGTAGCCGCCGCCGACGAAGACGAAGGTGAGGGCGGCGTCGCGGATCGCGGGGTCGCGGGTGGAGGAGGCGATGTCCATCTGCTCGATGACGTGGTTGCGCAGCCCGATGGCCTCTTCGACGGTCTTGAAGCCGATGCCGTACTCGGCGAGTCCGGGGACGGGCAGCGTGCGGGAGATCGAGCCGGGGGCGAGCACGAGTTCGTCGTAGTCGAGGAGTTCGGCCGCCTTGCCCTCCTCGGCGGTGGCGAGCGTGGTGACGGCGGCGGTGCGGACCGCGTGGTCGACGGAGGTCACCTCGCCGACGACGACATGGCACCCGTCCAGGACGCGGCGCAGCGGTACGACGACATGGCGGGGGGAGATCGAACCGGCGGCCGCCTCGGGGAGGAACGGCTGATACGTCATATAAGGGTCGGGAGTGACGACGGTGATCTCGGCCTCACCCCGTTTGAGCTCGGCCTTCAGCTTCCGCTGGAGGCGCAGGGCCGTGTACATCCCGACGTAGCCGCCGCCGACAACCAGAATGCGCGCACGTTCCTTCACCATCCCATGACGCACCCGGCGCTGTTGTTTGTCCACAGCCCCGGCAATTTGTGTGACTGACGGCCGGATGTGCGCGGGGCCGGGGGCGATGTCCGGGCGGGACGAAAGGGACCAGGTCAGCGGGGGCGGACGAGAGGGCGCGAAGGTGCGGAACCGGGACGTACGTGCCCCGTACTCCGATCGAGGGGCGCACTGTGCGGAACCTGCCCCTTCTGAATTGACTGTCTCTCAACTATGTTCGTGTGTCGACGGAGTGTAGGGAATGTGGTCGATCGGACCCGCGACGGGCGGGTGCGGTCGGGACCGACGCCAGTTCCGCGCGCTCCGCGTTCAGGCGGGGAAAGTCTCCGGGGGGAGACGTCATTACCGGGGGAACACATGCATGTTCAGGACACGCATCATTGGGCATCGGCGGCCGCTCTCGCGACCGGTGGCGGTGCGATGAGCGCGGGCGCGGGCAACGGGCGCGCGGACGGGGTGCGTACGACGCCGCTGCGCGTGGACGCGCAGCGCAATCTGGAACACGTGCTGCGTGCGGCGCGTGAGGTGTTCGGGGAGCTGGGCTACGGCGCGCCGATGGAGGACGTGGCCCGCCGCGCGCGGGTCGGGGTGGGCACGGTGTACCGGCGCTTTCCCAGCAAGGACGTACTGGTGCGGCGGATAGCGGAGGAGGAGACGGCGCGGCTGACCGAGCAGGCGCGGACCGCGCTCGGTCAGGAGGACGAACCGTGGTCGGCGCTGGCCCGGTTCCTGCGGACGTCCGTGGCGTCCGGTGCGGGCCGGTTGCTGCCGCCGCAGGTGCTGCGGGTCGGCTCCGCCGTCGCGGCCGACCCGGAGCCCTCCCTCGGCGCCGTCGGGTCTGCCGGTGCCGTCGGTGCTGTCGAACCGGTCGGTCCCTTCGGGGACACCCGGATGCCGCAGCAGCGGACGCAGCCGGTGGCCGGTGAGCTGCGGCTGGTGCCGGAGGACGCCGTGGCGGCGGCCGACGACACCGGGTCGGCGGCACTGCTCGAGGTCGTCGGGAAGCTGGTGGAGCGGGCTCGGGCAGCGGGTGAGCTGCGGGCCGATGTGACCGTCTCCGACGTCCTGCTGGTGATCGCCACCGCGGCGCCCTCGCTGCCGGACGCGGCGCAGCAGGCGGCCGCCTCCGAGCGGCTGCTGGACATCCTGCTGGGCGGACTCCGCTCCCGCCCGGCGTAGTCGGCGCGGGCCGCCCGCAGGGCCTTCACCGGGCCCGACCGGGACGCCCGCCCTATCCCCGGCGTCCCACCCGCGCCACCGGCACCACGCGCCCGTACGACTCCTGGGCCGGGGGTGCGGGTGCCGGGGTTCGGGCGTTTCGCCGGATCGTGGTAGCTCGTTCGGGTGTGCTCGGACAGGGCGCGGTGACAAGTCCGCTCGGACGAGTGGATGGAGCGCGACAGGCTCCTCGGCGGAAAAACGCTGTGGCACTCTGCCCCGATGACGAGTTGGGCCGAGCCGGCGTCGGGGGCTTTCCGCGATGAGCGTTGACGGATGGGGCGAATCCTGCGGTGAGGGTGCCGCGGACACCACCGGAGCGGTCTCGCCCCAGGTACCGGGCCAGGGCGGACGCGGCACATCCTCGGGCGGGTCGGGTGAGGAGAGCGTGCCGGCCCAGCGGGCGGGAAGCGTGCTTCCGCCCCCTCGGGCGGTGCCGCCCGCCGACGGCGAGCTGATCGAGCGGATGCGCGGCGGCGAGGACTCCGCCTACGAGGAGCTGTACCGACGGCACGCGGACGCCGTACGGCGCTATGCCCGGACCTGCTGCCGGGACGGCCACACCGCCGACGACCTGACCGCCGAGGTCTTCGCCGGGATGCTGCAGGCCGTGCGCGCGGGATCCGGCCCCGAGCACGCCGTGCGCCCCTATCTGCTGACCTCCGTGCGCCGGGTCGCCGCGCGCTGGACCAGGTCGGCCCGGCGCGAGCAACTCGTCGACGACTTCGCCGTGTTCGCCCAGCAGGCGGCCCGGACCCCGGACAGGGCCGACGACGACACGCTGGACCTGGGCGCCGATGTGCGAGCCCTGCACGAGGCCGAGCGGTCCATGGCGATGCGGGCCTTCCGCTCGCTGCCCGAACGCTGGCAGGCCGTGCTGTGGCACACCGAGGTCGAGGACGAGTCACCGAGCGAGGTGGCCGTCCTGTTCGGGCTGGACGCCAACGGCACCCGGGTGCTGGCCAGCCGGGCCCGCGAGGGCCTGAAGCAGGCCTATCTCCAGGCCCATGTCAGCAGCGCCCTCACCGACGACGAGGAGTGCGCCCGCTACGCCGACCGGCTCGGCACCTACGCCCGCCGCAAGCTGCGCGTCCGTGCCGAGCGCGGGCTGCGCAGGCATCTGGAGGAGTGCGCCAGGTGCCGGCTGGCGGCGGCGCAGATCGAGGAGGTCGCGAACGGTATCCCCGGTGTCGTGCCGGTCGCGGTCATCGGCTGGTTCGGAGCCGCCGGGTACGCCAAGGCCCTCGGGCTCGTGGCGGGCGGCGCCGGGGCCGGTGCCGCGGGAGCCGCCGCCGCGGCCGGCGGGTCGTCCGGCGGCGCGGGCGGGGCGGCGGCCGCGGAAGGGCTCGGAGCCCCGGTGAAGGCGGGGATCGCGGCCGGTGTCGTCGCGGTGGCGGCCGCCGCGGTCGCGCTGGCCCTGGTGAACGACAGCCCCCCGGCGAGGGAGGCCGCCAAGCCGTCGGCGTCGGCTCCGATCACGCGTCCCGGGCCGCCCGCGCCCGCACCACCGAGGAAGCAGCCCGCACCGGCGCCCGTGGTGCGCGCCCCCGAGCCGCCCGCCCCGGCCCCGGCTCCCACCCCCACCCCGACCCCACCGGCCAAGCCCGCTTCCCGGCCGTCACCCACCCGGAAGCCGGCACCCGCCCCCACCCGGCCCGCACCACCGAAATCGCCTCCCAGGCCCACCCCTGCTCCCCCTCCCCCGCCCCCTCCGGCCGTCTACGAGCTGAGCGAGCTGAACTACGACCTCACCGGCGACGGCAGCCGCCCGGAGATCGTGCTGCGCGAGAGCAGCTGGGTGTGGCAGCGCCACGGCATGTCGATCGGCGGCGAGCGGTACGCGCGGGGGGTGAGCGTCCACGGCAGGTCCTCGGTGACGATCGCCCTCAACCGCCGGTGCACCGCCTATGACGCGCTGGCCGGTGTGGACGACATGGCGCTCGGCCTCGGCGAGGTCTCCTTCTCGGTCTACGCCGACGGCGTGCGGCTGTGGCACTCCGGGGCGGTCCGGGGCCGCGACCGGGCCGTGCCCGTCCATGTGGACCTGTCCGGGCACCGGACCGTACGGCTCGTCGTGGAGCCGCGCGGCGGCGTCCTCGGCCCGGCGTCGCCGGTGGACTGGGCGGATTCCCGGTTCAGCTGCGGGTAGCCGTCCGGAGCCGCCCGGTCCGGTGAGCGTGACCAGGCGGGCCCTGTGTATGTCGGAACGAAGGGCGTCGAGTTCGGGTTCCCGCCCCACGAAGGACGTCAGCCGGGGCCGGAGGTTGCCGGTGCGTTCGGGGTGCGGGCCGGGGCACGGGGGTTTCCCCTGGCCGTCAGCCCGTCACGCGCCGGAGGCCAGCGCGCCTCTCCTCGGCTGGATTCCGGAGGGCACCGCGCGGGCGCGGGCCGGGGTTCCGGTCCAGCAGGTGCCCCGGCGGGACAACAGGCGGCGCAACCAGAGCTCCAGGGAGACCAGGTCGGCGAGGCCGTCCAGGGCGAGGAACTCGCCCGCTGCCGCGGCCCGCAGCGCCTTGCGGACGACGCGCGCCTCCACCAGGCCGGCGTCCGCCAGCAGCGGGGTGGAGAAGAGGTCGATCAGGTGGTCGGCCGACACCCGCAGCCCCGCGCGCGCGGCGGCGGCGGAGGAGGCCTGCGAAGGAGCGCCCCAACCGGGCGGCAGGCCGGTGACGCCGGCGCCCTCCAGGACCCGGCGCAGGATGGCCGCGCGGGCACCGGGCTGGACGCGCAGCGCCTCGGGGAGGTCGCGGCAGGCGCGCACGACCTGGTTGTCGAGGAACGGCGCGTGCAGGCGCTGGGAGCGGATCTCGGCGGCCTGTTCCAGGACGCGCAGATCGGCGGCGTACCGGGTGAGGGCCGCACGCGCGCGGTGGTCGCCGGGGCGCCGGTCGGGTCCGGTGGCGGAGCGCTCCGCCGCGCTCTGCAGCAGAACCGATACTTCAGCCAGCGCCTCACCCGTCAGCCAGCGCGCGGCGGGCCCCGGTACGGCCCAGGACAGTCCGGCGAGGGAGGCGCCGACCGCCCCCTCGGGTTCGTCGAAACGGCGGCGCATCAGCCGGTCGGCCAGCACCTCCAGGCCCGCCCGGTAGGGGGTGCGGGCGAGCCGCCGGGCCGCGCCGTACACGCGCGCGGGGACGAGCACCGAGCCGTCGGCCCGGGCGAGGGCCGCCACGGGCCGCACCAGGTGGCGGCGCCGGCGGTCCATCAGGAGGTCGGTCAGGCGCGCGGGGTGGGCGTCCAGCACCTGTCGGGCACCGTGGCCGATGAAGTGATCGGCGCTGCCGGCGGCGAACCGGGCGCGGTGCCGGCCGGCCGAGACCAGCGAGGGCCCCGGCTCGTCGGTGAGGGGCCCCTCGAGGTCGGCGTAGGGCAGGACCTCCTCGCCGCCGGTGACCACGACGTGGTGCAGCCGGGGGTTGGCGGCGAGGGTGCCGGCGCGTTCGAGTTCGGCCTCACGGCCCCCCACGGCCAGGTCGTTGAACGTGACGGCCAGGAGCCGTTCGCCGGCGCCCGTGCCGTGGCCGAGGAGCGTGCCGGGTCTGCCGGGCAGCCCGGCGGCCAGCAACGCGAGGGTGCCGGAGGCCGGTCCGCCGGACAGATCGGCGCCGATGCCGGGCACCGGCATCCCGCGCGCGGCCCGCCGCTCGGCGGGGCCCATGCCGGGCACCGGCCCGGGGTCGAGGTCCGGCACGTGCCGGGGTGCCGACAGCCGGGTGCGGACCGCCTCCACGAGGGCGTCCCGTACGGCGTCCACGGCGCGCTCGGGATCGGTCGGGGGCGCGGCCACGGCGAGGGATGCCACCGGCTCGTACCCGGCGATCTCACGCGCCCCGGCGCGCAGCACCAGCGCATGTCCCGGTGGGATGCGGCGTACGCCGTCGTAGGGGGTGGTGTCGCGCAGCGCGGCGGGGACGTCGGGGGCGGCGAGCAGGGCGGCCAGGTGGCCGAAGTCGAGGTTGGCCTCGACGAGGTCGGCGAGGGGCAGCGCGGCGGTGGCGTAGGCCGTACCGCCCGCCCAGGGGGTGTGGAACACCGGGCGGGCGCCCGCGAGGTCACCGCAGACGGTGATGCGGCGGCCGACCTGGACGACGGCCGTGTAGCTCCCGGGCCAGGCCGTCAGATGGCGCAGTGCGCCCCCGCGCGCGGTGACCAGCGCGCGGCGCAGTTCCTCGTCGGAGGCGCCGCAGATACCGAGGACGGCGATCCGGTTCTGTCCGTCGGCGTGCACCAGGCGCACCTCGTCCGGACGCCAGTCACCGACCGCCCAGAGCGGGTCGGGGTCACCCCACAGGAGGTGGGAGCCGACCGGGTGCAGGCTCTCGCCGTCGTATCCCGAGGCACCCGCGGTGCCGGTCCCGGCGACGCCCGTGGCGGTGCTGCTCCACCCCACCAACCACCGCATCGACGCCTCCACAGGCCGTGGACCACCAGTGCACCGTACGAACCGGGTCCCCATGCTGCCATGAAGGACGGGCCGTGGAGTGCTGGTGGCGCGGCCTTCGATCGAGGGAAAATCCTCGATCCGCCGGGCGGACGGCCGGGCGGGCCGCGCGGCGGGTGGTGGGCGGGTCCGCGCGGGGAGGGAGGGGTGAGCCGCGCGCGGCGGGCGCACCGGAAGTCGGCCGGAGAGGCAAGGGAGTTGGCGAGTGCCCAGCGTCCACGGCCTTTTGTGGTCCGAGCCGGGAGCCGATGCGCGTCCTGAGGCGGGACCGGATGCGGCTCGGATGCGGCCCCGAGGGGTGCGACGCGAATGCGCCCCCGATACGCTCCCTTAACGCGCCTGTCACGCCCTCAAGTTGCATGGTCGGCTCGGAAATCAAGCTCGCACGGCGGGGTCGATTTTCGGCCAAAGATGCGGCGGACAGCCAGGTTTGAGCACGCTCCGTACAGGGCCGCGCAGCACACGGTGCCGCGCGGACGCGCACAGTCCGGGAGGCGGGTATCGCCTCCCGGACCGGTCCGCCACCCGCGGGGATGAAGGTGGCGGTGTCCCCCAGCCCACTGGATCCAGTACAGCGGGCCGACCCACGCAAGAGCCATGGAACCGCTTTCCGGATGGCCGGAGAAAGGCGCACGGCCGGGCGCACGGCCACACGGGCGGGGGCACGCAGCGACATGCCGTGCACGGTGCGTACAGGGCCGTACTTCCCGATGGGCCACAATCCCGCCAACCGGAACAATGCCCCTTAACGCTTGGGATGCGGCGAACTACGCTGGGTTTACGAATGCCGCGTGGTTATGCCAGCGCGACAGCCGTCTGTGTCGAGGGGTGGCGCATGTCCAGGGAGCAACGCGGGCCGAACGAAAAACTCGGCACCGTTCTCGCCCTCGCGGGAATCAGCAACGCAGGACTCGCGCGACGCGTCAACGACCTTGGCGCCCAACGCGGGTTGACTCTTCGCTACGACAAGACGTCCGTGGCGCGCTGGGTGTCGAAGGGGATGGTTCCGCAGGGTGCGGCGCCCCACCTCATCGCGGCCGCCATCGGGCAGAAACTCGGCCGCCCGGTGCCGCTCCACGAGATCGGCCTGGCGGACGCGGACCCCGCGCCCGAAGTGGGCCTCGCCTTCCCCAGGGACGTAGGACAGGCGGTGCGGTCGGCGACCGAGCTGTACCGTCTCGATCTCGCCGGACGCCGGGCCGGTTCCGGCGGCATCTGGCAGTCCCTCGCCGGCTCGTTCGCGGTGAGCGCCTACGCGACGCCCGCCTCACGATGGCTGATAACCCCCGCCGACAGCTCGGTCGCGCGCGAGGCGGACTCCGTCGAGGACCCGGGCGCACCGATCAAAGTCGGCCACAGCGATGTACAGAAGCTGCGGGAGGCCGCCGAGGACGCCCGGCGATGGGACTCCAAGTACGGGGGCGGCGACTGGCGTTCGTCGATGGTGCCGGAGTGCCTGCGGGTGGAGGCGGCACCGCTGCTGCTCGGCGCCTACTCCGACGAGGTCGGCCGCGCCCTCTTCGGAGCCTCGGCGGAGCTCACCCGCCTCGCCGGGTGGATGGCCTTCGACACCGGGCAGCAGGAGGCCGCGCAGCGCTACTACATCCAGGCCCTGCGGCTCGCGCGCGCGGCGGCCGACGTGCCGCTCGGGGGGTATGTCCTGGCCTCCATGTCGCTGCAGGCGACCTACCGGGGCTTCGGCGACGAGGGGGTCGACCTGGCGCAGGCCGCCCTGGAGCGCAACCGGGGGCTGGCGACCGCCCGCACCATGAGCTTCTTCCGGCTGGTCGAGGCGCGGGCCCACGCGCGCGCGGGAGACGCGCAGGCGGCCGGCGCGGCGCTGAAGGCGTCCGAGGGCTGGCTCGAACGGTCCCGGGACGGGGACAACGACCCGTCCTGGCTCGGGTTCTACTGCTACGACCGGTTCGCCGCCGACGCCGCCGAGTGCTACCGGGACCTTAAGGCACCGCGGCAGGTCCGGCGCTTCACCGAGCAGGCGCTGTCGAAGCCGACGGAGGAGTTCGTGCGCTCGCACGGTCTGCGGCTGGTCGTCTCGGCGGTGGCCGAGCTGGAGTCGGGGAACCTGGACGCGGCCTGCGAGCAGGGGGTGCGGGCGGTGGAGGTGGCCGGCCGGATCTCGTCGGCGCGGACCACGGAGTACGTGAAGGACCTGCTGCACCGGCTGGAGCCCTACGGCGACGAGCCGCGGGTCGTGGAGCTGCGGGAGCGGGCCCGGCCGCTGCTGATGACGCCGGCGTAAGGTCCCGCGGCGGCGCCCCCCGCTCCCGGTGGGGTGCTGTGCCCTCGCGGCGTTTGAAGGCGCTGTCAGTGGCGCAGTGCACTATCGAGGTCGGAGGTGGTGCTCGGTGCGAGCAGGGGCGTACGACTGTGACGTGCTCGTGGTCGGTGGCGGGATCGTCGGCCTGTCGACGGCGTATGCGATCACGCGGGCCGCGCCGGGCACGCGCGTGACCGTGCTGGAGAAGGAGCCGGGCCCGGCCCGGCACCAGACAGGCCGCAACAGTGGGGTCATCCACAGCGGGATCTACTACCGGCCGGGCACGCTCAAGGCGCGGTACGCGGTGCGGGGCGCCGCCGAGATGGTGAAGTTCTGCGCCGAGTACGGCATCGCGCACGCCGTCACCGGCAAGCTGATCGTCGCCACCGGGCGCGAGGAGCTGCCGCGGCTGCACGCGCTCGTGCAGCGCGGCCGGGAGAACGGGATCCCGGTGCGGGAGCTGGGCCCCACGCAGATCTCCGAGTACGAACCCGAGGTGTGGGGCCTCGCCGCGATACACGTCGGCACGACCGGCGTGTGCGACTTCGTGGGGGTCGCCCGGCAGCTGGCCCGGGCGTCCGGGGCGGAGATCCGCTACGGCGCCCGGGTCGTCCGGGTGGACCGGCGCCCGGAGCGCGGCGTGGCCGTGCTCACCGCGGGCGGTGACGTCGTCCGCGCGCGCGTGCTGGTGAACTGCGCCGGGCTGTACTGCGACGAGGTGGCGCGGCTGACCGGGGACGAGCCCGGGGTGCGGATCGTGCCGTTTCGCGGGGAGTACTACGAGCTGGCCCGGCCGGAGCTGGTGCGGGGGCTGGTGTACCCGGTGCCGGACCCGGCGTTCCCGTTCCTCGGCGTGCATCTGACCCGGGGCATCGACGGGGGCGTGCACATCGGCCCGAACGCGGTGCCGGCGCTGGCCCGCGAGGGGTACGGCTGGGGCGTCGTACGACCCCGGGAGCTGGCCGGGACCCTGGCGTGGCCGGGGTCCTGGACGATCGCCCGGCGCCACTGGCGCTATGGCGCCGGGGAGCTGCGCAGATCCGTGTCCAAGGCGGCCTTCCTGGAGGCGGTGCGAAGACTGCTGCCCGCGGTGCAGCCCGGGGACCTGGTGCGGGCCCCGGCCGGGGTGCGGGCGCAGGCGGTGCTGCGGGACGGCACGCTCGTGGACGACTTCCTGATCCGGGAGGGGGCGCGGGCGGTGCACGTGCTGAACGCGCCGTCCCCGGCGGCCACGGCCTCCCTGCCGATCGGCCGGGAAGTCGGACGCCGGGTGCTGGCTCTCCTGGGGTCGGCGTAAGGACACCCGGGGGCCGCACCGGCGACCGTGCCGGTCCGTCCCCTCGCCTTTCTCCTGTCGCTCCGCGGTTCGCCGCCGCCGGCCTCCGGGGGCGGAAGCGGCCGGGGACCGGCACGGAAGCCGCCGGGGAGCGGCGCGGAGCATCCGCGCGGGGCGCCGTAAAATCGGTCCTACTGTGTCTGACTTCCTCAACACCCCCGACGTCCCGCCGGCGGCACCGCATGCCCCGGGTGTGCCCGTGCGGCACACCCGGGCCAAGGGCGAACCCCGCTTCCCCGACGGGCCGAAGGCCGACCCGGCCGGATCGCACTTCGAGCGGCGGATCCGCAGTTTCCAGCCGCGGCGCAGCCGGGTGACGGCCGGGCAGGCCGACGCCCTGCAGCGGCTGTGGCCCTCGTGGGGGCTGGACATCGACGGGCAGCGGGTCATCGATCCGGTCGAGCTGTTCGGCAACGACCACCCCGTGGTCCTGGAGATCGGCTTCGGGATGGGCGAGGCCACCGCGCTGATGGCCGCCGCCGACCCGGGCACCAACGTCCTCGCGGTCGACGTGCACACCCCGGGGCAGGGCAATCTGCTCAACCTGGCCGACGGCAACGGACTGTCCAACGTCCGGGTGGCCAACGGGGACGCGATCATCCTGCTGCGGGAGATGCTCCGGCCGGACGCGCTGGACGGGCTGCGCGTGTACTTCCCCGATCCCTGGCCCAAGAAGCGGCACCACAAGCGAAGGCTCATCCAGCCCGAGTTCCTGAGCCTCGCCGCGACCCGGCTGAAGCCCGGCGCGATCGTGCACTGCGCGACCGACTGGGAACCGTACGCGGAGCAGATGCTCCAGGTGCTCACCGCGCATCCCGACTTCGAGAACACGCAGACGGACGGCGGTTTCGCGGCCCGTCCCGCGTTCCGGCCGCTGACCCGTTTCGAGGGGCAGGGGCTGGACAAGGGTCATGTGGTGAACGATCTGCTCTTCCGGCGCGTACCGCACCGGGACCGGTAGACGAGACAGGGACCAGACAGAACGACACCGGCGAGGGGGCCTCGGCGGCGGCCGCGGTGGACCGGCCGGGTGTGGACCGAGGAGTCCGGTGGACCGCTCCAGCCCCTCGCCCCGGCACCGTTAGGGTCGATGCCGTGGCCACCCGTGCTCCGTATCCGACTCCGCCCGCCGACCCCGGCGACGGGCTGCTCCACCACCCGCACTGGTGGCAGCGCGGCTGGGTGCGCTACGGGGCGCTGACCACGCTGCTGGCCCTGTCCGGGCTGGTGATCCTCGCGCTCGTGCGGCGGCAGACCGGCACGGAGGGGCTGCTGGTGGGGCTCGGGCTGGCGGTGCTGCCCGTGCCGTGGCTGACGGCCGCCTTCCGCTGGCTGGACCGGGTGGAGCCGGGGCCCTGGCGGAACCTGGTGTTCGCCTTCGCCTGGGGCGCCTGCGCGGCCGCGCTGGTGGCGATCATCGCCAACTCCTTCGCCACCCGGTGGATAGCCACCGCGACCGCCGACCCGGCCGGCGCCGACACCCTCGGCGCCACCGTGATAGCGCCGGTCGTCGAGGAGTCCGCCAAGGCCGCGGCCGTGCTGCTGGTGTTCCTCTTCCGCAGACGGGACTTCTCCGGGATCGTGGACGGGGTGGTGATAGCGGGGATCACCGCCACCGGGTTCGCGTTCACCGAGAACATCCTCTACCTCGGAACGGCCTTCGGGACCGACCAGTTGTCCGGAGACCGCGGCATCGCCTCCGTCACCGCCGCGACCTTCTTCGTGCGCATCGTGATGTCGCCGTTCGCGCATCCCCTGTTCACCGTGTTGACCGGCATCGGCTTCGGCATCGCCGCGCTGTCCGGGGAGCGGCAGCGGCTGCGGCGGGTACTGCTCCCGCTTGGCGGGCTGCTGCTCGCGATGAGCACGCACGCCCTCTGGAACGGCTCCTCCACCTTCGGCCCGTACGGCTTCTTCGCCGTCTACGGCGGTTTCATGGTCCCCGCGTTCGCGCTGCTGACCTGGCTCGCGATCTGGACGCGCCAGCGGGAGCTGCGGACCGTGCGGGCGGAGCTGCCGGCGTACGTGCTGGCCGGCTGGCTGGGACCGGCCGAGCCGTTCGCCCTCGGCTCGATGCGGGCGCGGCGGATGGCCCGGGAGTACGCCCGGCACCACTTCGGGGGCCGGCCCGCGGCGCGGGCGGTGGCCCGGTACGAGGCGTGTGCGACCTCGCTCGCGTTCCTGCGGCACCAGGGGCGCAAGGGGCGCGCCCGGGCCGACTTCGTCCTACGGGAACAGGAGTTGCTGGCCGAGCTGTGGCGGCTCAGGGGCCTGGCGCGGCCGGCACTGGAGTACGCGGCCAGGGCCTCGGTTCCGGCGCCGATGCACGGGGCGCCGCCGCCGTACGGGTATCCGGCCGCGCCATACCCCGCCTACAACCCGTACCGGACCTGAGCGGACGCCCCCCCGGGGAGCGGACCGGGCGCGCGCCGCGGGACGGTCCCCGTGGCGCGCTCGGCGGTGTCCGCAGGTCAGGCCGACGCCTCCGTCAGCTGCTTCAGTTCCTGGTCGGACAGCGTCAGGTCGGCCACGCCCAGCAGGGCCGGGAGCTGTTCCGGTGTGCGGGCCGAGGCGATGGGGGCCGCGACCGTCGGCTGGGCGGCGAGCCAGGCCAGGGCGACCGTGGCGACCGCGACCCGGTGGGCGGCGGCGATGTCGTCCAGGGCCGTCAGCACGCGTCGGCCGCGCTCGGACTCCAGGTACTTCGCGACGCTGCCGGCGCGGGCGCTGTCGACGTGTCCACCGGGGCGGTACTTGCCGGTGAGGAAGCCCGAGGCGAGGGAGTAGTAGGGCATGGCGCCGAGGCCCTCGCGGGCGGCCAGATCGCGCAGCGGGCCCTCGTAGGTGTCGCGGGAGACCAGGTTGTAGTGGGGCTGGAGGGCGATATAGCGGGCCAGGCCCTCGCGGTCGGAGAAGTCCAGGGAGGCCTGGAGGCGCTCGGGGGTGATGTTGGAGGCGCCGATGTGCCGGACCTTGCCCGCCTTCACCAGCTCGTCCAGCGCGCCGATGATCTCCTCGACCGGTACCTCGGGCTGGTCGAAGTGGGTGTAGTAGAGATCGATGTGGTCGGTGTCCAGCCGGCGCAGCGACGCGTCGGCCGCGGCCTTGATATTGGCCGCGGACAAACCTCGGAACTCGGGGTGCTGGCTGACCTTGGTGGCGATGACGACGTCGTCGCGGTTGCCGCGGGCCTTGACCCACTTACCGATGATCGTCTCGGACTCGCCGCCCTTGTTGCCCTCGATCCAGGCGCTGTAGCTGTCGGCGGTGTCGACGAAGTTGCCGCCGGCCGCCCTGTAGCCGTCCAGTACGGCGAAGGAGGTCTGCTCGTCCGCGGTCCAGCCGAAGACGTTGCCGCCGAGGCAGAGGGGGAAGACCCGCAGGTCGGAGGAGCCGAGTGTGCGCAGAGAGGTCATGCCTTGTTTCAACGCCGACAGCGGACGACCTCATTCCGCCGCCGGCGCCAAGTTCCCGCAAAGGGTGTATTCGGGGGCCGGTGGACGGCTCAGGGGGTGAGGCCCTTGCCGCGCAGCCACGCCATCGGGTCGATGCCGGCGGCCTGGCCGCCCGGGTGGACCTCCAGGTGGAGGTGCGGGCCGGTGACGTTGCCGGTCGCGCCGATCCGCCCGATGACGTCGCCGGTGCCGACCTTCTGGCCGACGGAGACGCCGATCGAGGACTGGTGGCAGAACCACAGCTCGGTGCCGTCGTCGAGGGTGAGGACCGTGCGGTAGCCGTAGGAGCCGGCCCAGCCCGCCTGGGTGATCGTGCCGCTGTGGATGGCCTTGATGATGGTGCCCGTCGGGGCGGCGAAGTCGAGACCGGTGTGGTGGCCGGAGGACCACATCGACCCGGCCTGGCCGAAGGTCGAGGTGATCGTGTACGAGGGCGTCGGCAGCTTGTACTGCTTGGCCAGCTCGGCCAGCCGCTTCGTCTCGGCGGCCTTCTCGGCGACGGCATCCGCCTTCTTCTTGGCGGCCGCGACCTTGGCGACGGCTTCCTTCTTCGCCTTGGCGGCGGCGTCCGCGCTCTGCCTCTCGGCGGCGGCGAGCGCCGCGGCGGTGGCCCTGCTGTCGGCCTTGCTCTGCTGCTGCTCGGCCTGGGCCATGATCCGGCTGCGCAGGGTCTCGCCCGCGTCGGTGTTCCGCTCGGCGTCGGCGGAGGTCACGCCGACGCCGCCGAGCGCTCCGGTGGTGGCCTCGGGCGCCGGGGCGGAGTCGTGCTCGAAGAGCGAGCCGACGGAGGGCAGGTCCGGCAGGGAGAGGGAGACCGGCGGCTTGCCGGTGTTGGCGCTGGCCATGCCGCCCGCCCCGACCGCCGCGATCACGCCGACGCCGAGGACGGTGGAGCTGCGGGCGAACCCGCCGCGCTGCTTGGCGACACGGTGCCGGCCGCGCACCGGGGTGACGGAGTCCTCGGTGGGGTTCCAGTCCTCCCACGGGCCCTCGTCGGCACGGTAGGAGCCGTATCCGAAGGTGTCGGGCTCGGCTTCCGCGGGTATGTACGGGGCTTGTGGGGCAGGCCGGTTGGACGCCACGCGGGCGCACTCCTTTCCTTCCGCCGCCTACCGGGTTAGCTGACGGGTTCGGAGCGGGAAGGTCTCCTACGCGCGTATACCGGGCGTGGACTCGTCGAGTCCACGTCGGCGTTCCGCGTGATTCACCCCAAGGTGGTGGTTCCCCGGTTCCCTTGCGGGATTCGGCGCGTGCGCACGGAGCCGCCTCGGGTGACGGCTGTGACGACCGCGCTGCGTTATCGAACGTTAATAGACCCGCGAGGTACTTTCCAAGCCGTCCGGCTTGATCTTTAGCGCTTTTCACCGTGGACTTATCGGCCAACAACGCGGTAAACCGGGCGAGTTGACCTCGGCTCAGGAGTCACGGAGGTTTTGATGATGACTCAGCCGGGAACCCCGGCGGGTCGCCCTCGGCGGGCGGGGCGGGGTTGCCGTATGACGAGCAGGGCTACGGCTGCCGCACGGCGAGCAGGGCCATGTCGTCCGCCGTCCCGCCGCCCGAGTGCCGCCGCACCTCCTCGGCGAGCCGGCCGAGCAGCGCGCCGGGGCCGGGGAAGGTCCGGCCGGCGAGCCGTCGCTCGGGTTCGTAGAACCGGCCGTGGGCGTCGCGCGCCTCGGACAGGCCGTCGGTGTAGAGGAGCAGGGTCGCTCCGCTCGGGAAGCCGGCCTCCAGCGTCCGGTCCGGCCACCGGCCGAGGTCGCGCATGCCCAGCGGCAGCGCCGGTTCGCGCGTGGCCAGGACGCACAGGGTGCCGTCGGCGTGCAGCAGCAGCGGCGGCGGATGGCCCCGGTTGACGACGCGGACGAGGCCGTCGTCGTGCGGGAGTTCGGCGAGGACGGCGGTGGTGAACCCCTCGAACGCGTCGATGCCGTCCCGCCGCGTGCCCTCACGGGCCAGCGCCCGCTCCAGCCGCTGCGCGACCGCCTCCAGCGTGGCCTCCTGCTCGGCGGCCTCGCGGAACGCCCCGATCACCACGGCGACGGCGGCGACCGCGCCCATGCCCTTGCCGCGCACGTCCCCGACGATCAGCCGCACGCCGTACGGGCTGTCCTGCACGGCGTACAGGTCGCCGCCGATGAACGCGTCCCGGCGCGCCGCCTCGTAGCGGGCGGCGATCTCGAAGCCCCCGATCCGCGCGGCGGGCTGGGGCAGGACGGCCCGCTGGGCGGCCTCGGCGATCTCCCGGGCGGAGGCGAGCCGCCGATCGCCGAGGCGGACCACCCGGTTGATGGCCACGCCGAACAGGGCGACGGTGGCCACGGTGACCACGTCGGTGACGGCGGTCACGGCCGGGTGGATGCCGGCCTCGGCATGTACGGCGTACGCCGCGGCGAGGGCCGCGATGCCGGTCAGGACGGTCGTGCGCAGCGAGGCCAGGGACGCCGCGATCAGCGGGGCGGCGGTGAAGAACGGAACGGCGGTGAAGTCCTCGGGGGCGAGCAGGCCGTAGAGGACGCCGACGGCGACGAGCAGGGCGGGCAGGGCGCGGGCGAGGGCACGCGGGCCCGGCCGGCGGGGCTCGGGTACCGGTGCCGGATCGTCGCCGAGGCCCGGGTCGGGGACGGGGTCGCCGGGAAGCCGGCCACCGGCCCTGGCGTACGCGTTCTCCTCCACCTCACCAGGGCGCACCGCGTGTCTCCCACATGTCGGACGTACGTCCAGATTTGCGGGCCCGGGGAGGTGGAGCGACCGCTGTGGACCGACCGGATGACCCACTGTGACGTACGCCACGCGCCCAGCGGCCGTACGCCGGCCATGCCGACAGCGAGCGGGCACGGAAAACACTCGAGGCCGGAATCCATGTACTGGATTCCGGCCCCGAGTCTTCAGTAGCGGGGACAGGATTTGAACCTGCGACCTCTGGGTTATGAGCCCAGCGAGCTACCGAGCTGCTCCACCCCGCGTCGTTGTGTCTCAAGCATACGCCATCCGCGGGGTCCGACGCACACGCCTTTCCCGCGGGCCCCGATCACGGGGGCCCGCCGGCCCGCGCTCAGGTCGTCAGGTGCGTGTTGGGGGCCTTGGCGAGCGCCTCCAGCTCGGGGAGGACGACGACCTCGGCACCCGCGCCGCGCAGCACGCCCGTGCCGTCGGCCCCCGCGACGAAGGTGTCCGGCTCCCGCCAGGCGGTGACCACCCGGCGCACCCCGGCCCGCAGGACCAGCTCGGCGCAGGGCGCGGGGCGGGAGGCGCGGCGGGCGCAGGGCTCCAGGCTGCTGTAGAGCGTGGCGCCGGCCAGCCTCGCCTCCGCCGGGTCGATCTTCGCCAGCGCGGCCTCCTCCGCGTGCACCACCGGATCACCGCCCTCCCGGGAGTGGCCGCGGGCCAGCTCGGTGCCGTCGGCGGCGACCACGACCGCGCCGACGCTGAAGGCCGTCCGCGACGGCGGACAACGGTCGGCGAGTTCGCAGGCCGTGCGCAGCCAGTGGCGGTCGGCGGCGTTCGGGACGGGGCCGGTGCCGGGGGCCGTGGGCTCGTAGCGCGTCAGGACGACGTCCTCGATGCGGCGGGTCTCCACCAGGCGCAGCCGTCCGCCCTGGTACCCGCCCGGCCCGAACAGCCGGGGGGCCTCCGGGTCGCCGACGAACAGCGGGGCGAGGACCAGCTGGAGTTCGTCGGCGAGGCCCTGCCGGAGGAGCTGGGTGTGGACCCGGCCACCGCCCTCGACCATCAGGCGCCCGACCCCGCGCACGTCGTGCAGGTGCTCCAGCAGGTCCCGCCAGTCCAGCTCGGCGCCGAGCGGGACGACGTCGGCACTGCCCCCGAGGAGGCGCGCGGCGCGTTCGGCGCCCTTGTCGGTCGTGTAGACGAGCTTCTCGCCGCCGGTGTGCCAGAACAGCGCGCGCGGGTCGAGGTCGCCGGAGGCGGTGACGGTGACCTTCAGCGGATACTCGGGCCGCCCCGCGGCCTGCCGGGCGGCGCGGCGCTCGGGCGAGTTGACCAGCAGACGCGGATTGTCCGCGCGGATGGTGCCGGCGCCGACGAGGATGGCGTCGACGGATGCCCGTACGTCGTCGACCCGGTCGAAGTCGGCCGGGCTCGACAGCAGCAGCCGTTCGGGGCCGGTGTCGTCCAGGAAGCCGTCGAGGGAGACGGCGGCGGACAGCAGCACGTACGGCAGGGGCATCGGCGCACTCCCTCGCGGCGACCCGGCGGACCCCACCGAGTCTTGGTTCAAGTTTGAAACAAACTTACACTGGCAGCATGACGACCCGCTGGCTCACCCCCGAGGAGCAGCGCGCCTGGCGCGCCTACATCGCCGCCTCCCGCCTTCTGGAGGACGCGATCGACCGGCAGCTCCAGCAGGAGGGCGGCATGCCCCACCTGTTCTACTCGGTGCTGGCCAACCTCTCCGAGTCGCCCGACCGGCGGCTGCGCATGACCGACCTCGCCGAGACCCTGAAGATCACCCGCAGCAGGCTGACGTACGTGGTGACCCGGCTGGAGCGGGACGGGCTGGTGCGCCGGGAGGAGTGCGACCGGGACAAGCGCAGCAGTCTCGCGGTCCTGACGGACGAGGGGACGGCCGTGCTGGAGCGTACGGCACCCGGACATGTCGAGACGGTCCGCTCCACCCTGTTCGACCGGCTCACACCCGAGCAGGTGGGGCAGCTGGAGGAGATCTGCACGGGGATCGCGCGGGGGCTGCAGCGGCGGGACGAGAAGCGGGAGGGCACGCAGGACGTGCCGTGGCGGCGCCGGTCCTCGCCGTGCTCGGGCCCCACGCCCGAGTGAGCCGGCGACCGCCGCCGTAATTGATTGCTTCAACTTTTAAGCATGAGGTAGGCTCCCGAACCCGATATCTGCTTCAAATCTGAAGCAGGTAGCACGGTACGGACCCCGGAGACCCGCATGCCCGACATCCCCGCCGCCACCCCGCGCGCCCGCGTCCGGGTACCGCTGCGCTTCGACGACGGCTACGGCGTCGACGCGGAACTCGTCACCTTCCACGGGCTCGTCGACGGCCAGGAGCATCTCGCCGTGGTCCTCGGCGACCCCGGCCCGGTGCCCCTGGTGCGACTGCACTCCGAGTGCCTGACCGGCGACGTCTTCGGCTCCGCGCGCTGCGACTGCGGACCCCAGCTGCGCGAGGCGGTCGAACGCATCGCCGGCCGTGGCGGTGTGCTGCTCTACCTGCGCCAGGAGGGGCGCGGCATCGGCCTCTACAACAAGCTCGACGCCTATGCCCTGCAGGACGAGGGCCTCGACACCTACGCGGCGAACGCCGCCCTCGGCCTCCCCGAGGACGCCCGCGATTACACGGCCGCCGCGCAGATGCTCGCCGCCCTCGGCATCGGCGAGCTGGACCTGCTGTCCAACAACCCCGACAAGGCCGGGCAGTTGCGCGCGCTGGGCACGGTCGTCCGGGAACGGGTGCCGACCGGCGTCTTCACCACGGCCCACAACGTCCGCTATCTGCGGGCGAAGGTCCTCCAGACCCAGCACACACTGCCCCTGGCCGAGCTGCCCGAACTGCCCGCACTCGCGGAACTGGCGGAACTGACCGAGTCGCCGGAGCCGCCCGCGCCGGCCGAGCTGACGGAACTGCCCGCTCCGGCCGCGCTGTCCGGCCACCGGGCGGTGGACGCCGGGACCGCCGTCCGAGGATGACGGCGCAACGCCGCGGCGCCCGAGTCGGCCGAAGCCGGCTCGGGCGCCGCGTAGCAGGTCGGAGGGGTTGAACCCTCCCCCGCAGCCGTAGGCCCTGTGGGACTCGAACCCACAACCATGCCAAAGGTCTGTGACGGCGCAGCGCCTTCCGCCGTGCAGGTGCGCATGTACGTGCATGAACTGCCCTCGTGGTCGCAGCGCAAGGGTTCCTCCGCCGAGGGAAGGACTAGCTTCGAGGACCTCAAGTGGCGGAACGCGGAGGCCATCGGATGAAAAAGCTCATCTCCGTCGCCGACAGGTGGAGTTCGGTGCCGCCCGGCGTCGGCGTGTCCGGAACCCGTGCCCTGCTGGGGTTCGTCTAAGCCGGTGGGCCCGCAAGACGCAGCAGCGCACCGAGCGTGCCCACGAAGGAGCGCTCACCGAGGAATCCGAATAACTCGCAGCGCCTTCCCGACGCCTTTGGCCGGAAACGGCGCATCGACACCCGGCGCCGGGCAAGCTCCCAGCTTCACCGGACCGACCAAGGAGACCGACAGGACATGGAAGAGATCCCGCCTCTCCACCCCGCTGAGGACGGCGCCACGGTGGGACTGTTCTGGGTCTCGGCGGACGGCGTGTACGTGGGAGCCCCAGCGACGGCACCGGCCCCGAACGTGATGCTCACGGCTGCGGGGCCCCGCGTCACCGGTCCGCACCCACGGGAGTGGACATGGTCGGACCTGGTCGGCCTGGAGATCACCGAGGTCCCGGCCCGCTCCGCTCCGCAACGCTGGGCGACCCACGCCGCGAGCTTCGTCGCAGCAGCTCTGGACGCCTGGGTGCCAAGCAGCCCGACCGAGATGACCGTCTGCGCCATCGCGTCCGACGGCACCTACCGGACGCCGGTCTACTCCAGCGCCGCCGTCGCCTATTCCCCGCGCGAGGTCGCTCTCTCACGCCGGTTGATCAGCCACTTCACCCAGGGCACCGCCACGCCCGCCGTCATGACCGAGTGGTGGGAACAGGCCCGGCCGGCCAAGGTCCTCCGGTCACGAGAGCGGGAGGCCGTGCTCGAACTCTGGCTCGCACGCGCCTGACCGTTCCTTCGGGGACGGGTCCGCGCCTGCCCGGCCCTGCCCACGAACCCTGCACAGGAGGACTAGCCCGTGCGCATCGACCTCTCGACAGCCGTCAGCCCCGACGCGCCCACGCTCACCTTCGACGGTGACTGCGGTTTCTGTCAGGCAACCATCACCCGTCTGCAACGCCATGCCAGGCCACGGATGCGGGCCACGCCGTGGCATGCCCTGCCCGACCACATCACCCGGCCGCACCGGGAACGCCTCGACCGCGAAGTCCTCGTCTTTCGCGGGGCCCACGTGGCCGAATCCGGAGCGCAGGCACTCGGCGCCTACCTCGCATCGTCACCCCATTTCCGCTACCGGGCCACGGGTCTGCTCCTGCGCGCGCCCGTCGTCAGGCAGGCCGCTCGACTCGTCTATCGCCAGGTGGCCACCCACCGGCACCGCATGCCTGCGGGCACGGCGGCATGCGCGCTGCCCCGGACGCACGACTGAAGGCCAACATGATCCGAGTTCCCACCTGCGTACTCAGCAGCTTCGAGTCACCCCAGGTACGCAACGGCCACAGCCTGGACCTGTTCGTGCAGATCGGGTCACTGACGAAGACGCTCACCGCAACCGTCCTGACCGCTTTGGCCGGCCGCGGTGTTCTGAGCCTCGACGACCCGCTGGAGTCGTTCCTCCCCGCGCCCGCGGGCACCGGCATCACCCTGCGCCACCTTGCCGAGCACACCTCGGGCCTGCCGCGACTGCCCCCTGGAATCCGCGGCCGCGACCCCTACGCGGCCTTCGACACCCAGGCCCTGGAGGCGGTCGTACGGCAACTGGACACCCTGGTCACGGCTCCCGCGGGTTCCACCGAGGAGTACTCCAACCTCGGCTACGCCCTGCTTGGCGCTGCCCTGGTCGCTGCCACCCGCATGCCGTACGAGGACCTCCTGCACCGGCATGTCCTCGACCCCCTGGGCGTCACGGCCGTCGCCGCCGACCCGCCGCCCGGCAGACGGCTGTGCCGCCGGGGGCTCTTCGGACGACCGGAGCGGCCCTGGACCATGACCGGCGCGATCCTGCCCGCCGGCGGCCTGTGGGCCACGCCCGAGGCCACCGCCCGCCTCGTGACCGGCCTGCTCGTCGACCGAAGGCTCGGCGAGCCTGCACCGGCCTGGCAGAAAGCGGGACACCTGCTGTGGCACAACGGCGCAACGGGTGGCGCCTCGGTCTTCGCGGGCGCCGCACCGCAGGGCTGGGTCCTCGTCCATCGTCTGTCCGGCCAGAGCGCCGCGACGGATCGGCTGGCCCTGGAGACATTCAGACGTTTCGTCAATGCCCCGTCCCATCAGAGGTGAGCCACTCTGGTGCCGGGGGTCCCAGTCGGGGCGAGGCCGGCAGCCCTCGTACTGCTCGTCCGTCTCCTCGGAGCGGTCGGTGATACGGGGGTTGAGCAGGATGACGGCAGGAGCGTCGTCGACCGGCATGACGACCGCGCCGGCTCGGGCGATGCCGATCTGCGGGGCGGCGATGCCCATGCTCTTGGCGAAGGGGGGATCTGCCCGATGCGCTCGATGGCTGCGAACAACGCGTCCACGATGCGTTCGGCCTCATCGCTCTCGGCCGACAGGCCGAAGGCAGGGCCGGTTCGGCGAGGATGCGGGCCCCGTGCTGCAACACCATCGCGCTCGACAGCATGAACATCGCACCCGGAGACGGTCTCAGAGACCTTCCGCCGCATCCTCGCCACGACCGACCTGCCGCCCATCACCCTGCGGGATCGGCCGCGATGCTCACGCACGGAGGCGGTGGCGACATCCACACCGTGAAGGAGTCGCTCCAGCACTCAGCTGCCGAACCGTTCGGCTCGGTGCCTGCCGATTTGCAGGACACAGGCGCATCCGCTCACGCATCGCTCACACAAGAGCCGGCAAACGAAGCGGCGCCCGAGTCGGCCGAAGCCGGCTCGGGCGCCGCGTAGCAGGTCGGAGGGGTTGAACCCTCCCCCGCAGCCGTAGGCCCTGTGGGACTCGAACCCACAACCAATGGATTAAAAGTCCACTGCTCTGCCAATTGAGCTAAGGGCCCAGGCGATGTTGCCTGTCCGAGCATAGCGGGACGAGGCCCGGTCTCCGATCGGGTATCGGTGACCGGCCGCGTCGCGTGGGGACGGAGCGGGGCGTTGGTCACTTTTCGGCGGCGCCCGGATCGGCGGCCCATGTCGGGGCGGCGGCGGGCCCGGGGCCGGTGGCCAGGGTCGGGGTGAGGAACCAGTGGCGGGCCGACGCAAGCCACCAGGTCGCGGCGAAGCCCAGCACGACCAGTACGGCGACCGGGGCGTAGTTGAACGTCTTCCAGGTGACCGGGGAGACCTGCGGGAGCATGAAGAGGATCGTGATCGCGGCCACCCACAGGACCGAGACCACGCCGATCGGCTGCGACCAGCGGCCCAGATGCCATGGCCCGCGCGCGAACGCCGCGCCCCTGCGTACCCGCAGGAAGGTCGGGATGACGTACGCGATGTACAGGCCGATGACCGCGATCGAGGTCACCGCCGCGTAGGCCGTCGTGTTGATGAGGTAGGGCAGCCCCAGGGCGAGGGCGGCCAGTGCGGCCAGCCAGACCGCCGCCACGGGGGTGCGGGTGCGCGGGCTCACGGTGTGCCACAGGCGGGAGAACGGCAGCGCGCCGTCCCGGGAAAAGGCGTAGATCATGCGGCTGTTGGCGGTGACGGAGGCCATCCCGCAGAAGAGCTGGGCGCCGATCACCACCAGCAGCAGGAGCTTGCCGGTCGTGGCGCCGAGCGCGTCCAGCAGGATCTGGGCGGGCGGGGCGCCCGTCGGGGAGGCCAGCTCCCTGTCGTACGACTGGATCGCGAAGGTGAAGCCCAGCAGCAACACGAAGCCGGCGATCCAGGACGTCCAGATGGAGCGGACGATGCCCCGGGGGCCCGCGGTGGAGGCGTCGTGGGTCTCCTCCGTCATATGGGCGGAGGCGTCGTAGCCGGTGAAGGTGTACTGGGCCATCAGAAGGCCCAGCAGCACGACGTAGGCGCCGCTGCCCCAGCCCGTGTCGTTGACGAAGTGCGTGAACACGAAGGACGCCGACTGGTGGTGGTCGGGCACGAAGGTGAGCGCGCCGACGATGACCGCGACGCCCAGCACGTGCCACCACACGCTCACGCTGTTCAGCAGGGCGACGATCCCGACGCCGAAGGTGTTCAGCAGGCCGTGGAGCAGGAGGATCGCGGCGAAGAGCAGGACCGTGCGGCCCGGGGTCACCTCGAAGCCGAACTGGAGGTTCAGGTAGGCGCCCAGGAAGGAGGCCGCGCCGAAGTCGATGCCGGCGGTCACCGCGACCTGGCCCAGCACGTTGAACCAGCCCGTGAACCACGCCCAGGCCGCCGCCGAGCGCGTCGGCGCCAGTCGGTGGGCCCAGAAGTACAGCCCCGCCGACGTCGGGTAGGCGGAGCAGATCTCGGCCATGGACAGGCCGACGAACAGGGTCATCAGGCCCACCGCCACCCAGCCCCAGGTGATCACCGCGGGGCCGCCGGTGGTCATCCCGAAGAGATACAGGGTGAGGCAGCCGGAGAGCACCGAGATGATCGTGAAGGAGACGGCGTAGTTCGAGAACGCCGACATCCGGCGGGCGAGGACCTGGGTGTAGCCGAGCTGGGCCAGTCGGTCCTCGTCCGACAGGCCGGCCGGCCCGTCCACCGGCTCGTCCGCTCTCGCATCGTCTGTCATGCCCCCAGCAATTCCCCCGCCGGGCACGTGACATGCGCCACCACGCGGAAGGGCCCGCACGACCGAAGTCGTACGGGCCCTTCCTCGACTCACTCGGTGTCAGCCGTTGCGCTTCCAGCGCGGCTTGTCGTCGCGGCGGCCGAAGGAACCGGTGCCACGGTGGTCGTCACGGCGACCGGTGGGGCGCTCGTGGCCGCCGGAGCGGAAGCCCGGACGGTCGTCGCGACGCTCACGGTTGAACGGACGGTCGCTGCCGCGGTGTCCGCCGCGCTCGTCACGGCGGAAGCCACCGCGGTCGTCACGGCGCTCGAAGGAGCGGCCGCCACGGTCGTCACGACGCTCGAAACCAC
>NZ_JBITEB010000026.1:0-37671 GCF_044454765.1 Streptomyces sp. NPDC051452 | reverse complement strand
ACGCTCGCCACGGTCGGACGGACGACGGTCGTCACGACGCTCGAAGGAACGACCACCACGGTCACCCCGGTCGTCACGACGCTCGAACGAACGGCCGCCACGGTCGTCACGACGCTCGAAACCACGCTCGCCACGGTCGGACGGACGACGGTCGTCACGACGCTCGAAGGAACGACCACCACGGTCACCCCGGTCGTCACGACGCTCGAACGAACGGCCACCGCGGTCACCACGGTCGTCACGACGCTCGAAGGAGCGGCCGCCACGGTCGTCACGACGCTCGAAACCACGCTCGCCGCGGTCGTCGCGGCGCTCGAAACGCCGCTCCTTGCGCTCGTACGGCGCCGCGGCCGGACGCTCCTCGCGCTCGGCCGGCTGCTCGGCGGCGACGGCCGCCTCGGCCAGGGCCTCGGCGGCGGACGCCTGGGCCTCGGCCACCGCGGTCTCCGGGTCCTCACCGCGCTCGCGGGCGGCACGCACGACCAGCCGGTCGGCCTCTTCGCGCAGCTCGGTCGCGCGGCGCTGGGCGCGCTCCAGCTCCTTGGTGAGCTGGGCGACGTCACGCTCGGCCTGCTGGGCGGCGTTGGCGGCGGACTCCGCCTGGACCTCCGTCATGGAGCGGGCGCCGGTGATGTCGGCGACCTCCGGGTCGAAGGCGGCGCCACCCTGGATGATGTGGCGGCCCGCGTCGACGCCGGCGTCCTCCATGAGGCGGAAGATCTGGCGCCGCTGGTGCGGCAGCGACAGGGAGACGACGGTGCCCGTGCGGCCGGCGCGAGCGGTACGGCCGGCTCGGTGCAGGTAGTCCTTGTGGTCACCGGCCGGGTCCACGTTCAGGACCAGGTCGATGCCGTCGACGTGGATACCGCGCGCGGCGACGTCGGTGGCGACCAGGACGTTGACGTAACCGTCCTTGAAGTCGGCCAGGGTGCGGGTACGGGCGCCCTGGGTCATGCCGCCGTGCAGCGCGTCGGCCTTCACACCGGACTCGCACAGCTGCTCGGCGACGCGGTCGGCGCCCAGCTGGGTGCGGACGAAGATGATCGTGCGGCCCTTGCGGGAGGCGATCGCGGCCGTGACCGGCGCCTTGTCCTTGGGCTTCACGATCAGGATGTGGTGGGACATCGTCGTGACGTTGCCCTGGGCGCTGTCGACCTCGTGGGTGACCGGGTCGTTCAGGTAGCGCTTGACCAGCGTGGAGATCTCGTTCTCCATCGTGGCCGAGAACAGCATGCGCTGGCCGCCGGACGGGACCTGGTCGAGCAGCTCGGTGACCTCGGGCAGGAAGCCCAGGTCGGACATCTGGTCGGCCTCGTCCAGGACGGTGATCTGCACGTCCTCCAGGGAACAGGCGCCGCGGCTGATGATGTCGCGCAGCCGGCCCGGGGTGGCGACGAGGATGTCGACGCCACGCTCGAGGGCGTAGATCTGGTTGCCCATCGAGGTGCCGCCGCAGACGACCTTCATCTTCAGGCCGAGGACGTCACCGTACGGCTGGAGAGCGTCGGCGACCTGCATGGCCAGCTCGCGGGTCGGGGTGAGGATGACGGCGCGGGGCCGCTTCTTCTCGGTACGGCCGCCGGCCAGCAAGGCCAGGGTGGGCAGACCGAAGGAGAGGGTCTTGCCGGAGCCGGTGCGGCCACGGCCGAGGATGTCCTTGCCGGCCAGGGCGTCCGGGATGGTCGCGGCCTGGATCGGGAAGGGGCTGGTGACGCCGTTCTGTGCGAGCTTGCGCACGATGCCCTCGGGGAGGCCGAGGTCGGCGAAGGTGGTCTGGGGGGTGGTGTCAGCGGCCTCGGGGGCCTCGGTGACCTGGGTCGTCTCGTCGATGAGTTCGTTGTCGTTCTCGGACACGACGATCTGGTCAGTACTGGACACGGACATGCGAATGCGAAACCTTCCGGAGTCTCTTCGGCACGCGCCCGTCAACTCCGTGTTTCGCTCACGACCGCCTCAATGCGGTCCGCCACGGCAAAGGAGAGTACGCGCCACACGGCGCGCTCTGTGGTGGCGCCGGGCAAATGGGATCAAACGATCTACCACCATACGCACCCACCACCCCTCAAGGCAAACCGAGCCCCATAGTCGCAGGTGGGAGCGGCTTCCACCCCTCCTCGATCACAGCATCACGGCGTCACGGCGTCGCACCGTCACGCCGGCCGCGGGTGTCGGCGTCACGCCGTCACGCCGGCCGCGGGTGTCGGCGTCACGCCGTCACGCCGGCCGCGGGTGTCGGCGCCGGCTCCCGCTGGACGAGCTGTGGTCCCGTCTCCTCGTGCGCCGAGGAGGAGGGCTCGGCCGACGGCGGCTCCGAGGCGGGCGGCGGCGGAGTGGAGGCCGGCGGCTCGGGCGGGGCCGAGGTGGGCGGCGGCGTCGGCTGGTCCGCCGTCGGGGGCGCCGGATCCCCCGGGACGACGGTCCTGCCCGGCTTCGTGGGAGGCGCGGAGGCGCTGCCGGGCCGGGACGGCGTGGCCGACGCCGAGGCCGACTCGCCCCGCTTCGCCTTGCCGCCGTGCCCGTGCTTGCCGTCGGCCGCGGCCCCCTCGCCCCCGGAGCCGCCGGCGCCCGCCGCCGGACCACCGTCCGGCGCCTCGCCTCCGTGCGGCCCCGCGGAGTGCGCGGGCCTGGCCCGGCCCGCGTCGTCGCCCACGTTCACACAACCTGCCGCGGCGGTGACGGCCAGCACCGTGACGACCAGACGGACGGGTACGTACAAGGGGCGCACGGCGGCCACCTCCGGGAAAGGAAAGGAGTCAACCTCCCCAACTCCCGCCGCCCGCAAGAGGACACGCGCCCCGTTCGAACCGGCACTCACCCGTAACCGAGGGCATGCAACCGGGCGTCGTCGATACCGAAGTGGTGGGCGATCTCGTGCACCACGGTCACCTCGGTCTCCGCGACGACGTCCTCGCGGGTCTCGCACATCCTGAGTGTCGGCCCCCGGTAGACGGTGATCCGGTCGGGCAGGACCCCCGCGTACCACTCGCCCCGGTCGGTCAGCGGCGTCCCCTCGTAGAGCCCGAGCAGCTCGGGGTCGTCGGCGGGCGGTTCCTCCTCGACGAACACCGCCACGTTGTCCATGAGCCGCGTCAGCTCCGCCGGGATCCGGTCGAGCGCCTCGGCGACCAGTTCCTCGAACTCCTCGCGCGTCATCTCCAGCACACGGCCATTGTCGGCCAAGACGGAGCCGGTGGGCGGGGTCCGTCATGGGCGGAGGGCCCCGCACGGGCGGGGGCTTGAGCGCGGATGGGGTCCCGGGGCGCGCGCCGGGGTGTCGCATATCCGTGCCGGGCCATGGGCATACGGGACCAATGGTCCGCGCCCCCCTCGCCGCCCTGAACCGCCTGCTGCACCGCGCCCCGGGACACGGCCCGGCCCGCACCGCGGACCGCGCACGCCGTGCGCGCGGAACCGCCCTGCCCGGCCTGGAGCTCGCCGCGCGCCCCCGCCCCTGGGTACGCGCCCTCGGCCTGACGGCGGTCGTCCTCGTCGGGGCCTGGCTGGGCCTGCTGATCGTCGGCAACGTACGGGCCCCGGTGGGCCCCATGGACACGACGATGGCGCTGCGCCCCTCCCTCAGCGGCGGCACGAAGATCAATATCTCGCCGTTGGGCGCCCTGTCCCTGGACAGCCATGTCGCCCCCGTCCGGCTGGACGTCAACGTCGACCAGCTGGACCCGCCGCGCGCGCAGGCCCTGGTCGACCACCCCGAGCGGCTCTCCGGCCTCCAGGACGAGGTCACCGCCGACGTCGAGCGCGGCACCCTCGACCTGGCCCTGCGCTCCTGCGTCGCCGTCGTCACCGGTGCGACGGCCCTCGGTCTCGCCGTCTACCGCCGTCCGCGCCGGGCTCTCGCGGCCGGTGGGCTGGCCCTGACCCTGCTGGCCGCCTCGGGCGTGACGGCGTACGCCACCTGGAATCCCAAGTCGGTGCTGGAGCCGAGGTTCTCGGGCCTGTTGAGCTCGGCGCCGTCCGTGGTCGGCAACGCGCGCAGCATCGTCACCGAGTTCGACGTCTACCAGCAGGAGTTGGCGCGCCTGGTGACGAACGTGACCAAGCTCTACGACGTCACGTCCACGCTCCCGGCCTACCAGCCCGACCCCTCCACCCTGCGGGTCCTGCACGTGTCGGACATCCATCTGAACCCGGCGAGCTGGAAGATCATCGCCTCGCTGGTGAAGCAGTACCAGGTGAACGTGATCGTCGACTCGGGCGACACGATGGATCACGGCACGGCGGCGGAGAACGGCTTCCTGGACCCGATCGGCGACCTGGGCGTGCCGTATGTCTGGGTGCGGGGCAACCACGACTCCGCGGGCACCCAGCGCTACCTGGAGCGCATGAAGAACGTGCGTGTCCTGGACGACGGCCGGGCCCGGACGGTCGGCGGCCTGCGTTTCGCAGGCATCGGCGATCCGCAGTTCACCCCCGACCGCTCGACGGTGCCCGGCGGGGACGCCTCCGAGAAGCTGGCGGGCGACCGGCTCGCCAGCTCCCTGCGCGACCAGCGGGCGGCCGGCACACCGGTGGACGTGGCCATCGCCCACGAGCCGTCGGCGGCCCGGGAGACGGACGGCGAGGTCCCGCTGGTGCTGTGCGGGCATCTGCATCACGAGGGCACCGAGATGCTGAAGTACGGCACCCGGCTGCGCATGGAGGGCTCGACCGGTGGCAGCGGTCTGCGCGCGGTGGAGCACCGGTATCCGGCTCCCGTCGAGGCGTCGATCCTGTACTTCGACCGCGACAGCCACCGCCTCCAGGCCTGGGACGCGATTCGGCTGGGCGGGCTGGGGCTGACGACGGCCGAGGTCAGCCGCCATCTGGCGGACGAGAACCGGCCCGCGTCGACCCCGGGCAGGACACCCTCCGCCAGCCCCTCCGGATCGCCGTCGCACCACGCCCCGTAAACCGTTTTGGCGATCCCCCCCGCCATCCCATATGCTTCTCACGTCCCCGACGCGCTGAGAAGCGCCCAGGCGGGCCGATAGCCCTCATCGTCTAGCGGCCTAGGACGCCGCCCTTTCAAGGCGGTAGCACGGGTTCGAATCCCGTTGGGGGCACGCAAGATCGTGTGCGACACTGTTGCACACAAGCTTGGTCCTGTGGAGCAGTTTGGAGTGCTCGCCACCCTGTCAAGGTGGAGGCCGCGGGTTCAAATCCCGTCAGGACCGCTGGTGTTTCACGTGAAACACCGTGGCTGGGTAGCTCAGTTGGTACGAGCGTCCGCCTGAAAAGCGGAAGGTCGCCGGTTCGACCCCGGCCCCAGCCACAGCCAGAAGGCCCCGTTCGGTGAACGGGGCCTTCTTCGTGTGCCGCCTCGGTACTACGCCGCGTGGGCCGCGCCGACCGTGCGGCCGCCCGGGTGCCGGTGTCGCCAGATGCGGAAGACCGCGCAGGAGACGACGAGCCAGCCCGCCAGCACCAGGAACGGGAAAGCGTGCTGGTGGCCCCGGAAGTACACGGCGGTGTGCTGGGCGTTCACCGAGGCGCCGGGCGGCAGCCAGCGCCCGACCGTCCCGAGCGGGGACGGCAGCAGCGGCCAGGAGACGGCACCGCCGGACGAGGGGTTGCCCAGCAGCACCATCAGGCCCCACGTCGGCAGCATGGCCCAGCGCCCGAAGAGGGTGTTGAACATCGTGAACACCATGCCGGACGTGAACATCGTCAGGGCGAGGATCAGCCAGGACTCCACGAAGGGCAGCCGCACGGCCGCAAGCAGCCAGTCCACCACCGCCGCGATCACGAACCCGCCAAGCAGGGAGTAGGCGGCGGTGAAGGCGATGCGTTCCAGTGGGTTCAGCAGCCGCGCGTGCACGCTGAGCTGGATCGCGCCGATGAAGCCGATGATCACGGCGGCGAGCGAGATGTAGAAGATCGCCAGGCCTCTCGGGTCGCCCTTCTGCAGCGGCTTGAGGTCGTGGACCACCACGGGCGTGCCCGTGGACTTGCCCACCTTCATCGCCGCCTCGGTGAGCACCTGGGCGACCGTCGCCCCGGAGGCCCCGGACACGTCGAGGCTGATCGCCCGGCCGCCGGCGGGCGCCTCGACCACCGCGAACTCCTTCTGCTCGTCCACCGCGCGTACCGCCGCCCGCCGGCTGTCGTACGGGTGCAGCCGGAGTGAGGCGTGCAGGGCCTGCTCCATGCCTGCGATGAAGCGCCGGGCGCCCGGTTCGTCGTAGGCGCCGACCACGGCGGTGGGGATGCTATGCGGGGTCGGGTTGGCCATGGCGTACGTGTAGGAACCGGCGAAGAGGCCGGCCGCGGCGGCGAGGATCAGCGTCAGGACGGTGGCGGGCAGGAAGGGCGACTCCCGGAACTCCGCGAGGCGCTCCGCGCGGGTCGGAGGGCGGCCGTGTTCTCCGTGTGACGAATCGGACATAGGGATCACGCTAGGGCATTCGTGGCGTACGTCTCCTGTTGAGGCCGTCGAGACCGTCCTGTTGGGACCCTCCCGTCCGGGCCCTCCTGTCGGGACTCATGAGGGGCCTCGGGGGGCCTCGGGCGGGGCCTCGGGAGGCCCGGGTCAAATCGTTCGCGTGTTTTTCGCACGGGGTGAGATCCTGGGTCGCGTATGTCTACGCACCCCGCCCCCGCCCTCGGCACCCTCGCCCCCCGCCTGTCGGAGCTGTCGCTGCGCGACGCGCACCGGCTCGGCCGGCGGCTCGAGGGCGCACGCAAGATCCGTAAGCCGGAGGCCCAGGCCGCCGTCCTCGCCGAGATCGACGCCGAGGTCGGCAAGGCCGAGGCCCGGATGGCCGAGCGGCGCTCCCGTGTGCCCGCGGTCACCTACCCCGAGCAGCTGCCCGTCAGCCAGAAGAAGGACGAGATCGCGGCCGCGATCCGCGACCACCAGGTCGTCATCGTCGCCGGTGAGACCGGTTCGGGTAAGACGACGCAGATCCCGAAGATCTGTCTGGAGCTGGGCCGCGGCGTCCGGGGCATGATCGGCCACACCCAGCCGCGCCGGATCGCCGCCCGTACCGTCGCCGAGCGGGTCGCGGAGGAGCTGAGGACCCCACTCGGCGAGGCCGTCGGCTGGAAGGTCCGCTTCACCGACCAGGTGCGCCAGGACGCCACCTTCGTCAAGCTGATGACGGACGGCATCCTGCTCGCCGAGATCCAGACCGACCGCGAGCTGCGTGCCTACGACACGATCATCATCGACGAGGCCCACGAACGCTCCCTCAACATCGACTTCCTGCTCGGCTACCTCGCCCAGCTGCTGCCGAAGCGCCCGGATCTGAAGGTCGTCATCACCTCGGCGACCATCGACCCCGAGCGCTTCTCCCGGCACTTCGGCGATGCCCCGATCGTCGAGGTCAGCGGCCGGACGTATCCGGTGGAGGTGCGCTACCGGCCCCTCCTGGAGGAGGCCTCCGACGACGCGGCGGACGCCGACCGCGACCAGATCACCGCCATCACCGACGCCGTCGAGGAGCTGATGGGCGAGGGGCAGGGCGACATCCTCGTCTTCCTCTCCGGTGAGCGGGAGATCCGCGACACGGCGGACGCGCTGGAGAAGAAGAAGTACCGGTTCACGGAAGTCCTCCCCCTGTACGCCCGGCTGTCCCACGCCGAGCAGCACCGGGTCTTCCAGCCGCACACCGGGCGCAGGATCGTCCTGGCCACGAACGTCGCCGAGACCTCGCTGACCGTCCCCGGCATCAAGTACGTCATCGACCCGGGCTTCGCCAGGATCAGCCGCTACAGCCACCGCACCAAGGTCCAGCGGCTGCCCATCGAGCCGGTCTCCCAGGCCAGCGCCAACCAGCGCAAGGGCCGCTGCGGCCGTACGTCCGACGGCATCTGTATCCGCCTGTACAGCGAGGACGACTTCCTCGCCCGGCCGGAGTTCACGGACGCGGAGATCCTCCGTACCAACCTGGCCTCCGTCATCCTGCAGATGACCGCGGCCGGCCTCGGCGACATCGAGAAGTTCCCCTTCATCGACCCGCCGGACCACCGCAACATCCGCGACGGCGTGCAGCTGCTGCAGGAGCTGGGCGCGCTGGACCCGGCGGCCAAGGACGTCCGCAAGCGGCTGACCGACACCGGCCGCAAGCTGGCCCAGCTGCCCGTCGACCCGCGCCTGGCCCGGATGGTCCTGGAGGCCGACAAGAACGGCTGTGTCCGCGAGGTCATGGTCATCGCCGCCGCGCTCTCCATCCAGGACCCGCGCGAGCGCCCGGCGGAGAAGCAGACCCAGGCCGACCAGCAGCACGCCCGCTTCAAGGACGAGACCAGCGACTTCCTGGCCTATCTGAACCTGTGGCGGTACGTCCGCGAGCAGCAGAGGGAGCGCGGGTCCAGCTCCTTCCGCCGGATGTGCAAGCAGGAGTACCTGAACTTCCTGCGCATCCGCGAATGGCAGGACATCTACACCCAGCTGCGTACGGTCGCCAAGCAGATGGGCATCCATCTCGACGAGAACGACGCCCCCGCCGACCGCGTCCATGTCTCCCTCCTCGCCGGCCTGCTCTCCCATATCGGGATGAAGGACGTGAAGGACGGCAGCAAGAACGAGTACCTGGGCGCCCGCGGCGCCAAGTTCGCGATCTTCCCCGGCTCGGCGCTGTTCAAGAAGCAGCCGAAGTTCGTGATGTCGGCCGAGCTGGTGGAGACCTCCCGGCTGTGGGCGCGGGTCAACGCCAAAATCGAACCGGAGTGGGTCGAGCCGCTCGCCGGGCACCTGCTGAAACGGACGTACAGCGAGCCGCACTGGGAGAAGGACCAGGCGGCCGTGATGGCGTACGAGAAGGTCACGCTGTACGGCGTTCCGATCGTGGCCCAGCGCAAGGTGAACTACGGCCGCGTCGATCCCGAGGTCAGCCGCGAGCTGTTCATCCGCAACGCGCTGGTCGAGGGCGACTGGCGCACGCACCACAAGTTCTTCGCCGACAACCGCAGGCTGCTCGGCGAGGTGGAGGAGCTGGAGCACCGCGCCCGGCGCCGGAACATCGTGGTCGACGACGAGACGCTGTTCGACTTCTACGACCAGCGGGTGCCGCAACACGTCGTCTCCGGCGCGCACTTCGACTCCTGGTGGAAGCACAAGCGGCACGAACAGCCGGATCTGCTGGACTTCGAGCGGGAGATGCTCATCCGGGAGTCGGCCGAGGCGGTCACCAAGGCCGACTATCCGGACACCTGGCGGCAGGGGCAGCTCAAGTTCCGGGTGACGTACCAGTTCGAGCCGGGCGCGGACGCCGACGGCGTGACCGTGCACATCCCCCTCCAGGTCCTCAACCAGGTCACCGACGAGGGCTTCGACTGGCAGATCCCGGGCCTGCGCGAGGAGGTCGTGACGGAGCTGATCCGTTCCCTCCCGAAGCCGGTCCGCCGCAACTACGTGCCCGCGCCGAACTACGCGAAGGCCTTCCTGGAGCGGGCGGTGCCCCTGCGGGAGCCGCTGACCGCCACCATGGCCCGCGAGCTGAAGCGGATGGTCGGCGTGCCCTTCGAGGCGGAGGACTTCGACTGGGCCCGGGTCCCCGACCATCTGAAGATCACTTTCAGGATCGTGGACGAGCGACGCCGCAAACTGGCCGAGGACAAGGACCTGGGGGCGCTGCGGCTGCGGCTGAAGCCCAAGGCGCGCCAGGCGCTGTCCCAGGCGGCGGCCGCGACCGCCTCCCGGGAGGGCGGCGAGTCCCTGGAGCGCAAGGGTCTGACGGACTGGTCGATCGGCACGCTCACCCGCGTCTTCGAGACCCGCAGGGCCGGCCAGCCGGTCAAGGCGTACCCGGCGCTGGTGGACGACGGCGACACGGTCTCCGTGCGGCTCTTCGACACCGAGGCCGAGCAGGCGGAGGCCATGTGGAAGGGCACCCGGCGGCTGATCCTGCGCAACATCCCGGTGAACCCGGCGAAGTTCGCCTCGGACAAGCTGACGAACGCCCAGAAGCTCGCCCTGTCGGCGAACCCGCACGGCTCCGTCCAGGCCCTGTTCGACGACTGCGCGATGGCCGCGGCGGACAAGCTGATCGGGGACTTCGGCGGCCCGGTGTGGGACGAGGAGTCCTACCGGAAGCTGTTCGACAGGGTGCGCGCGGAGATCGTGGACACGACGGTCCGCGCGGTCGGCCAGGTGCAGCAGGTCCTCGCCGCCTGGCAGGCCTGTGAGCGGCGGCTGAAGGGCGTGCGCAGCCCGGTGCTGCTCGCGAACCTGACGGATGTGCGCCGGCAGCTGGACGCCCTGGTGAAGCCCGGCTTCGTCACCTGGGCCGGCATACGCCGGCTGCCCGACCTGATGCGCTATCTGGTCGCCGCCGACCGGCGTCTGCAGCAGATGCCGACGGGCGTCCAGCGGGACACCACGCGCATGGAGAAGATCCACGAGATGCAGGACGAGTACGCCTGGCTCCTGGAGCAGCTTCCCCAGGGGCAGCCGGTCCCCGCCTCGGTCCTGGACATCCGGTGGATGATCGAGGAGCTGCGGGTCAGCTATTTCGCCCACGCGTTGGGCACGGCGTACCCGGTCTCCGACAAGCGGATCGTGAAGGCGATCGACGCGGCGGTGGCGTGATCCCACGCTCACCCAGGGTGAGTTCGACCAGGCGGGCCGCCTCCTGTACAGTCTCTTCTCGCAGCGCAAAACAGCGAGTCGAGCGCCGCGAAACCTGGTCCTGTGGAGCAGCTTGGAGTGCTCGCCACCCTGTCAAGGTGGAGGCCGCGGGTTCAAATCCCGTCAGGACCGCAGAAAGAGTAGGGCCCGCACCGGCATAGGTGGCGGGCCCTACTCGTATGCGGCGAAGGGCCCCCGGTTCGGGGGCCCTTCCGCTGTTCCCGTGCCCTTCCCGGTGCGTCAAGCGCGGGTGACCGCGCCCTTGACGGCGCCACTTCCGCTCGGTACCCAGGGAGCAGGGCCCGTTCCTCCTGTGCGGCCCCGGAGGTGGCGTATGGCGGCATCGGCGAGGCACGAGACGCGGGCGCTCCTGAGGGCGCATCTGTCGGCCGCCTCGGCCTACGGGCACCTCACCCGCCACTGCCCCATCTGTTATCGGCTGCTGCGGCTGGCCATGGACTCCGGCCCCCAGGCCCAGGACGCCTGCGAGGAGGCCGCGGAGGACGAAGGCCCCCGGGGCGCGTGACCCGGCCGCCCTCAACCCCGGTCGCGGCGTGGGACGTCGGCGCGGGTTTCCCCTTTAGCGCACGGGAGCCTCGGGCAACAAGATGCTCCCCGTGTGACGGGAGTCACGGCATGACTTTCGAGAAGTGCGGCTTTTAACCCCTCCCTACAACCGGTCGATTTAATATGTGCAATTGCACCCCGGTCGAGGGTGAAGCGCGGCGCTTCCGACAGCCCTCCCCAGACTCCGACAAGCCCGCGCACGGGGACCCGCACACGGCCCCGGCCGGCGCACAAAAAAGATCGCGCTGGACCCGGCGGAGTCCAGCGCGATCTACGACGCACCCTGTGGCGCTGCCTAGAACGTTCTCTTCGGCTTGGGCGAGGGGCCTGTTGGGGCAGGACCCACGTCGCTTGGAGCTAGGGTTCCGGGCGCTGCGGCAGGTTGGGGGGCCGACCGTTTCGCCCGATATTCAGTTGTTCAGGCCTCGCTGCGCTGCTGCGGGATGCCCGCGAGCAGAGCGCGCACCTCGGCCTCGCGGTAACGGCGGTGTCCGCCGAGCGTACGGATGGACGTGAGCTTGCCGGCCTTCGCCCACCGCGTGACCGTCTTGGGGTCGACACGGAACATGGTGGCGACCTCAGCCGGGGTCAGCAGCGGCTCGGCATCAGGGGTGCGAGCGGTCATGAGCGGCCTCCTCGGGAGAACCGAACCATCTCGGTTCTTTCCTCTAAATTCTGCACCTTGACCCGCGTTGCCCGAAATGGCGGACGCGAGTCGAGTCGGTTATAGGACGAACGGCTTGTCCTCGGCACTACAACTACACCATCTGTCCAGCCGCGTCGGCCAAACCGATGGAATTGCCCTCCCAGGTGTTCATCAGCGACGGAAGCCGATGGACCATGCCATAGCGGACAGTCACGCCTCTGTGACGATCAGTCACAGGGGCGATCAGGAGTCACCAGACCCCCCAAAGCGTGCAATGCGGAGATTCCGCCCATAATGCAGCATAGTTGGGCGGACAGAGCCCTCCCCGGACTCCTTGTCCTATTTTGGCATGAGGAGGGGGAAGAGGCGCAAGGGCCCAGTAAGTGCGGTCCGTCACGCTTCAGCCATCCTGGACACAAAAGCCCGGATCGGGACCAACGTCCCATCAACTGGTGAAGTGCCCTTGACCGTACGCTGTTCGACGACGTCTGAGCTGTGACCTGGGTCACTATTTGAACGTTTCTGTTGAAACGTCAGTTCGTTCAGTTGGCCGAGCGCCGGTCCCGCACCGCCCGCCACCGCTCCACGAGCCGCCCGTAGGCCTCCCCGGCCGCCACCCCGTCCCCCCGGCCCAGCGCCGCGATGCCGTCGGCCACGTCGGCCGCCGAGTGATCGTCCTCCAGCTCGCCGGCCGGCAGCACGTGCACCAGGCCGCCGTAGTCCAGCTCCACCAGGGAGCGCGGATGGAACTCCTCCAGCCACCGGCCGACGTCCGTCAGACCGTCGATCAGCGGGCTCTCCTCGACGGTGTCCCGCAGGGTGCGCAGCGCCCGCGCCACCCGCCGCCGGGCCTGCACCATGGGCGTGCGGTAGCGCAGCACGGGCGGCACCTCGGCGGTCCCCTTGTCGTACCGGCGCTCCTCGTCCGAGACCAGCACAAACCAATTCAGCGGCACCTGCCAGGTCGCCGTGCGGATCCAGGGGCGGGCGTCGGGGTTGCGGGCGAGCCAGCGCTCGTAGTCCTGGGCGGCCTGCCGGCGCACCACCGGCGGCAGCACCGCGTCCAACACCGTGGGGGGCAGTTCCTCGGCGAACTCGCCGAGCGCCTGCCAGCCGCGCAGCCGGGTCCGCCAGGGGCAGACGCAGGTGACCCCGTCGACCTCCAGCACGAAGGCGTCCCCGCTCTCGTGCACCGGGACCGCGATGGGCGGGGTGGGCAGCAGATCGGCGAGCGAACGACGCAGTTCGTCCTGGTAGGAGGGACGGTCCCTTCGACGGGCGTAGCGCTCCCAGTGAGCGCGCTCAGGCTCGGGGAAGGCGCCCAGCGGCTCGTACACCCGCAGGTACACGGCGTAGGGGACGACCACGGGGGACACCTTGGACACGCCTGCTCCCTCCCCAACGGATCGCGCTCGAAACCACGGCAGATCGTCCCACGGTCCTACGTGACTGAGCGGCCCCCGAGAGTGATCCTGAACACTGCGCGGATGGTGGCTGCGAGCAGGCTCTACGCTCATGCCACAGCACCCGCCACCCGCACGGGGGCTGAGCCCCACCCGCCGCTACTTACACAGGAGTCACCACAGTGACCGACGTAACCGGCGCACCTGCTGATGTCCTGCACACCCTGTTCCACTCGGACCAGGGCGGCCACGAGCAGGTCGTGCTCTGCCAGGACCGGGCGACCGGTCTGAAGGCCGTGATCGCCATCCACTCCACCGCTCTGGGCCCGGCCCTCGGCGGCACCCGCTTCTATCCGTACGCGACCGAGGCCGCGGCGATCGCCGACGCCCTCAACCTCGCGCGCGGGATGTCGTACAAGAACGCCATGGCCGGGCTGGACCACGGCGGCGGCAAGGCCGTGATCATCGGTGATCCGGAGCGCGACAAGACCGCGGAACTGCTCCTCGCCTACGGCCGTATGGTCGCCTCCCTCGGCGGGCGCTATGTCACCGCCTGCGACGTGGGCACCTACGTCGCCGACATGGACGTCGTGGCCCGTGAGTGCCGCTGGACCACCGGCCGCTCCCCCGAGAACGGCGGCGCGGGCGACTCCTCCGTGCTCACCGCCTTCGGCGTCTACCAGGGCATGCGCGCCTCGGCCCAGCACCTGTGGGGCGACCCCGTGCTGCGCGGCCGCAAGGTGGGCGTCGCCGGGGTCGGCAAGGTCGGCCGCCACCTGGTGCGGCACCTGCGGGACGAGGGCGCCGAGGTCGTGATCACGGACGTACGCGCCGACGCCGTCCAGCGGATCCTCGAGGAGCATCCGGACGGAGTCACGGCCGTCGCCGACACCGAATCCCTCATCGCGGTCGAGGGTCTGGACATCTACGCGCCGTGCGCCCTCGGCGGTGCCCTGGACGACGACACCGTGCCGCTCCTGACCGCCAGGGTGGTCTGCGGCGCGGCCAACAACCAGCTCGCCCACCCGGGCGTGGAGAAGGACCTCGCCGACCGCGGGATCCTCTACGCGCCGGACTACGTCGTGAACGCCGGCGGGGTCATCCAGGTGGCCGACGAGCTGCACGGCTTCGACTTCGACCGGTGCAAGGCGAAGGCGGCGGGGATCTTCGACACCACGCTGGCCATATTCGCACGTGCGAAGCAGGACGGGATCCCGCCGGCCGCGGCGGCCGACCGGATCGCCGAGCAGCGGATGGCCGAGGCCCGCGCCGGACACGCCGCGCGCTGAGCCGGGCGCGCGCCTGGGCGGTACCCGCCGGTGGGAACTTAGAGAGAACTCTCACTTCCACCGGCGGGTCGTACTACGATAAGTGGTTAAAATCGCCACTGACCAGCGAGGACGGGGCGCCTCGAGGGTCCTGTGCACACGCGCGTGCTGCGGGCGACGTACCGTATGGGCGCGGGCTCAGGTACCGTGGAAGCCCTACGGACCGGCCTCTCTGCGGAGGGTCCGTTCCGGATCATGAACGCGTGTCAGACTCTGGGGCCGTCGAGCCCCGTCACCGAGGGGGTCGAGCCATGGGGCGCGGCCGGGCCAAGGCCAAGCAGACAAAGGTCGCCCGCCAGCTGAAGTACAACAGCGGTGGGACTGATCTGTCACGTCTGGCCAGTGAACTGGGCGCATCGACTTCGAGCCAGCCGCCGAACGGCGAGCCGTTCGAGGCCGATGAAGACGATGAGGATGATCTTTATTCTCGGTACGCCGACCTCTATGAGGACGACGAGGACGAGGACGAAGGTCCCTCACAACACCGTCGCGGCGCTTGACCTAGCACTGAGCACTCACCCGGTCGGTGGCACTGCCACCGGCCGGGTTCTGTGCTACCCGCGATGCCTCAGACCGCGTAGTCGCCGACCAGCTCGGCGCCGGTCTCCTTGTCACCCCGGTCGGTGATCTCGCCGGCCACCCAGGCCTCGACACCACGGTCGGCCAGGGTCGTGAGGGCCACCTCGGCGGACTCCTCGGGGACGATGGCGATCATGCCGACGCCCATGTTGAGGGTCTTCTCCAGCTCCAGGCGCTCGACGTCCCCGGTCCTGCCGACGAGGTCGAAGATCGCGCCCGGGGTCCAGGTGCCGCGGTCGACCACGGCGTGCAGCCCGTCCGGGATCACCCGGGCCAGGTTGGCCGCGAGGCCGCCGCCGGTGACGTGGCTGAAGGCGTGCACCTCGGCGGTGCGGGTCAGCGCCAGGCAGTCCAGCGAATAGATCTTCGTGGGCTCCAGCAGTTCCTCGCCCAGGGTGCGGCCGAGTTCCGCGATCTCCGCCTCCAGGGCCAGCCCCGCGCGGTCCAGCAGGACGTGGCGGACCAGGGAGTACCCGTTGGAGTGAAGACCGGAGGCCGCCATGGCGATCACCGCGTCACCCTTGCGGATGCGATCCGCGCCCAGCAGCCGATCGGCCTCCACGACACCCGTGCCGGCGCCGGCGACGTCGAAGTCGTCCGGGCCCAGCAGACCGGGGTGCTCGGCCGTCTCGCCGCCCACCAGGGCGCAGCCGGCCAGCACACAGCCCTCCGCGATGCCCTTGACGATCGCGGCGACCCGCTCGGGGTGCACCTTGCCGACGCAGATGTAGTCGGTCATGAACAGCGGCTCGGCGCCGCACACGACGATGTCGTCCATGACCATGGCGACCAGGTCGTGGCCGATGGTGTCGTAGACGCCCATACGGCGCGCGACGTCGACCTTCGTGCCGACGCCGTCCGTGGCGGAGGCGAGCAGGGGGCGTTCGTAGCGCTTGAGGGCGGAGGCGTCGAAGAGCCCGGCGAAGCCGCCGAGGCCGCCCAGGACCTCGGGTCGCTGGGTCTTCTTCACCCACTCCTTCATCAGCTCGACGGCGCGGTCGCCCGCCTCGATGTCGACGCCCGCCGCTGCGTAGCTGGCACCAGTTGTCTCAGACATGACTGTGAGAGCTTTCGTGTCGTACTGCAGGGGTGTTACGGGCGACGGATGGCGTCGGCGGCGGCCGTGGCGGCGGGGCCGGCGGCCAGCTCGGTCTCCAGGAGCTGCTTGCCGAGCAGTTCGGGATCCGGCAGGTCCATCGGGTACTCGCCGTCGAAGCAGGCGCGGCACAGGTTCGGCTTGGCGATCGTGGTCGCCTCGATCATGCCGTCGATGGAGATGTAGGCCAGGGAGTCGGCGCCGAGGCTGGTGCCGATCTCGTCGATGGTCATCCCGTTGGCGATCAGCTCCGCGCGGGTGGCGAAGTCGATGCCGAAGAAGCAGGGCCACTTCACCGGCGGGGACGAGATCCGGATGTGGACCTCGGCTGCGCCCGCCTCCCGGAGCATGCGCACCAGGGCCCGCTGGGTGTTGCCGCGCACGATCGAGTCGTCGACCACGACCAGGCGCTTGCCCTTGATGACTTCCTTCAGCGGGTTCAGCTTCAAGCGGATGCCCAGCTGGCGGATGGTCTGCGAGGGCTGGATGAAGGTGCGGCCGACGTAGGCGTTCTTCACCAGGCCGGCGCCGAACGGGATGCCCGAGGCCTCCGCGTAGCCGATGGCGGCCGGGGTGCCGGATTCCGGGGTCGCTATGACCAGATCGGCTTCGGCGGGGGCCTCCTTGGCCAGGCGGCGGCCCATCTCCACGCGGGAGAGGTACACGTTCCGACCGGCGATGTCCGTGTCCGGGCGGGCCAGGTACACGTACTCGAAGACACAGCCCTTGGGCTTCGCTTCCGCGAATCGCGAGCTGCGCAGGCCGTTCTCGTCGACGGCGATGAACTCGCCCGGCTCGATCTCCCGCACATAGCTCGCGCCGCAGATGTCGAGGGCGGCGGACTCGGAGGCGACCACCCAGCCGCGCTCCAGGCGGCCGAGCACCAGCGGGCGGATGCCCTGCGGGTCGCGGGCGGCGTAGAGGGTGCCCTCGTCCATGAAGACGAGGGAGAACGCGCCCTGCACCTTCGGCAGGACCGCGTGCGCGGCCTCCTCGATGGTCAGCGGCTTGCCGTCCTCGTCGACCTGGGCGGCCAGCAGGGCCGTCAGCAGGTCGGTGTCGTTGGTGGCCGCCACCCGGGTGGAGCGGCTGTTGTTGTCGTTCGGCAGGTCGGCGACCATCTCGGCGAGCTGCGCCGTGTTGACCAGGTTGCCGTTGTGGCCGAGGGCGATCGAGCCGTGCGCGGTGGCACGGAACGTCGGCTGGGCGTTCTCCCACACGGATGCACCGGTGGTCGAGTAGCGGGCGTGACCGACCGCGATGTGACCCTGGAGCGAACCGAGCGAGGTTTCGTCGAAGACCTGGGAGACCAGGCCCATGTCCTTGAAGACGAGGATCTGGGAGCCGTTGCTGACCGCGATTCCCGCGGATTCCTGACCCCGGTGCTGGAGGGCGTAGAGCCCGAAGTACGTGAGCTTTGCGACCTCTTCACCGGGAGCCCAGACGCCGAAGACGCCGCAAGCGTCCTGGGGGCCCTTTTCGCCGGGAAGCAGATCGTGATTGAGTCGACCGTCACCACGTGGCACGCCACCGAGTGTAGGCGAGGTCGACCACTGGTCCGAATTGGGGATGCGCGACGCCGGCGGGACGGGCGTTGACGATCACCTTGGAGGAATCTACGTCCGCGCTGGTCAGAGGGGTGCGGCAGCGTGCGCCCCGGGAGTGTGGCGCGCGGAGCGGGGCGACGGCGTCCCTCTCGGCCCCTTGCGTGAGTGAGGTGTCGCACACCAATCGGTGGCGCGTCCTACGCGGGTGCGGAGCGGCTGAGGTGGACCCGGTCGCCGTCGCCGTCGGTGAGCGTCAGCTTCTCCCGGTCGGTCCGCGCGGTGAGCGTGCCGGTGGTGAGGGTGCGCGCGAGGGCGCGCTCGAACTCCATCCGGTCCGGGGCGCAGGCCATCCTGGTGGTCCGCAGGTCACCGAAGGTGATCCGGTCGCCGTGCACGGTGGCGCGGGCGCTGAACCCGTTGCAGCCGAGGTTGCCCGACGCCTTGCCGTCCTCGTCGATGCGCAGGCGCGCGGTGGCGGGCGCGTGCCGGGTCGTGTCGCCGATGGTGACGCCGTCGACCCGCCAGTCGATCCCGGTCACCGGCTGCTGGACGTTCACCGCACCACTGTCCGCCTTCCCGTTGCCACAGGCCACCGCGAGCGGGACGAGCACGGCGGCCGCCGTCAGAGTCATGCGCTGCTTGTGCCGGTTCATGCGGTTTCGACGTGCCGGCGGTGGCAGCGGTTCCGCTACGACATCAGCGGCAGCAGGTCCCCGATGTCCGCCCGCTCCCCGCTCGCGCTGACCTTCGCCTCCGCCAGCGCCTCGGCCCAGCTCACGCGGCCGGCGGCCAGCCGGACCCAGGTCAGCGGGTCGGTCTCCACGACGCTCGGCGGGGTGCCCCGGGTGTGCCGGGGTCCCTCGACGCACTGCACGACGGCGTACGGCGGCACCCGCACCTCGGTGGAGGCGCCGGGCGCCTTGACGGCGAGGGAGTCGGCGAGCAGCCGGGTGGCGGCGGCCAGGGCGTGCCGGTCGTAGGGGGTCCGAAGGCCCGCGACGGCCGCGTTGAGGTCGTCGGTGTGGACGACGAGTTCCACGGTCCGGGTGACGAGGTAGTCGTCCAGGGGCAGCGCGCCCGCGTTGGTCTCCAGCAGCCGGCCGCCGGGGTGCTCGGCGAGCAGGACGCGCAGGCTCTCGTCGATGCCGTCGAGGTAGGCGCCGAGGTCGGGGTGGTCGGCGACGAGGCCCCGGGTGAACGCGTCGATGGCGCCGGAGTAGGCCGCGGTGGCGAAGGGCCACTCGGTCACCGCGACGGTCCGCGCGGGCGGGGCGGGCTGGTCCAGCGCCCGGTGCACGGCCGTGAGCGCCATCCCGAGGTGGGCGACCAGTTCACGCACCGTCCACGCGCCGAGCCGCGTGGGCAGCGCGAGTTGCTCGGGGGTGAGGCCGCGGACGGCCTCCCGTACATGCCCGAACTGGGCGAGGACCGCGGCGCGGGTCCGGTCGGGGTCGTAACTGCGGGCGCGCTTCCTGGCCGGTGGCATGACGGTGAGCCTAAGCCCTGCGGGCGTAGCCCTTCAGCCGCGTTTCCACCCGCCCGAGGGCGTGCCGGCGGGGCGAGCCGCGGCAGGGCGACCCGGTCGGTCCGCGGCGCCGTCCGCCGCTTCTCGCGAGGTGACGGCGAAGGCCCCGCCCGGTCTCCCGGGCGGGGCCTTCTCACCGGTCGTGGCGGTTACGCCAGCAGGGCCGGGATGGTGGCCTCGTGGACCTCGCGCAGCTCCGCGAGGGAGAGCGCGAACTCGCCCTGGATCTCGACGGAGTCGCCGTCCACGACCCCGACGCGCGTGGCCGGCAGACCGCGCGCACCGCACATGTCGTTGAAGCGGAGCTCCTCCGAACGCGGCACGGCGACGATCGCGCGGCCGGCCGACTCGGAGAACAGGAAGGTGAACGCGTCCAGGCCGTCCGGGACGATCAGCCGCGCGCCCTTGCCGCCGAGCAGCGCGGACTCCACGACCGCCTGGATCAGACCACCGTCGGACAGGTCGTGCGCGGAGTCGACCATGCCGTCGCGGGAGGCGGAGATCAGGATCTCTGCCAGCAGCCGCTCCCGCTCCAGGTCGACCTTGGGCGGCAGACCGCCGAGGTGGTCGTGGACCACCTGGGACCAGGCCGAGCCGCCGAACTCCTCGCGGGTGTCGCCGAGCAGGTAGAGCAGCTGGCCCTCCTCCTGGAAGGCGACCGGCGTGCGGCGGGCGACGTCGTCGATGACGCCGAGGACGGCGACCACCGGGGTGGGGTGGATGGCCGCCTCCCCCGTCTGGTTGTAGAGGGAGACGTTGCCGCCGGTCACCGGAGTGCCCAGCTGCTGACAGCCGTCGGCGAGACCGCGCACGGCCTCGGCGAACTGCCACATCACCGCCGGGTCCTCGGGCGAGCCGAAGTTCAGGCAGTCGGACACGGCGAGCGGCTTGGCGCCGGTGGTCGCCACGTTCCGGTAGGCCTCGGCGAGGGCCAGCTGGGCGCCCGTGTACGGGTCCAGCTTGGCGTAGCGGCCGTTGCCGTCCGTGGCGATGGCGACCCCGAGACCGGTCTCCTCGTCCACGCGGATCATGCCGGAGTCCTCCGGCTGGGCGAGGACGGTGTTGCCCTGCACGAAGTGGTCGTACTGGGACGTGATCCACTTCTTGGAGGCCTGGTTGGGGGAGCCGACCAGCGCCAGGACCTGGGCCTTCAGCTCCTCGCTCGTGCCCGGACGGGGCAGCTTGTTCGCGTCGTCGGCCTGGAGGGCGTCCTGCCAGTCCGGCCGGGCGTAGGGGCGCTCGTAGACCGGGCCGTCGTGGGCGACCGTGCGCGGGTCGACGTCGACGATCTTCCCGCCGTGCCAGAAGATCTCCAGACGGTCGCCGTCGGTCACCTCACCGATGACGGTGGCGATGACGTCCCACTTCTCGCAGATCTCCAGGAAGCGGTCGACCTTGCCCGGCTCGACGACCGCGCACATGCGCTCCTGCGACTCGCTCATGAGGATTTCCTCGGGCGAGAGCGTGGAGTCGCGCAGCGGGACGTCGTCCAGGGTCACGCGCATGCCGCCGGAGCCGTTCGAGGCCAGCTCGGACGTGGCGCAGGACAGACCGGCCGCGCCGAGGTCCTGGATGCCGACGACCAGCTTCTCCCTGAAGGCCTCCAGGGTGCACTCGATGAGGAGCTTCTCCTGGAACGGGTCGCCGACCTGCACGGCGGGGCGCTTGGAGGGCTTGGCGTCGTCGAAGGTCTCGGAGGCCAGGATCGAGGCGCCGCCGATGCCGTCGCCGCCGGTCCGGGCGCCGTACAGGATGACCTGGTTGCCCGCGCCGGAGGCCTTGGCGAGGTGGATGTCCTCGTGCCGCATCACACCGATGGCACCGGCGTTGACCAGCGGGTTTCCCTGGTAACAGGAGTCGAAGACGACCTCGCCGCCGATGTTGGGCAGGCCCAGGCAGTTGCCGTAGCCGCCGATGCCGGCGACCACGCCCGGCAGGACGCGCTTGGTGTCGGGGTGGTCGGCCGCGCCGAAGCGCAGCGGGTCCACGACCGCGACCGGGCGGGCGCCCATCGCGATGATGTCGCGGACGATGCCGCCGACGCCGGTGGCCGCGCCCTGGTAGGGCTCGACGTAGGAAGGGTGGTTGTGGGACTCGACCTTGAAGGTGACCGCGTAGCCCTGGCCGACGTCCACCACACCGGCGTTCTCGCCGATGCCGACGAGCAGCGCGTCCGACTCGGGCGCCTTCTCGCCGAACTGGCGCAGATGGACCTTGGAGGACTTGTACGAGCAGTGCTCGGACCACATGACCGAGTACATGGCGAGCTCGGCGCCGGTCGGGCGGCGGCCGAGGATCTCCACGACCCGCTCGTACTCGTCCTTCTTCAGGCCCAGTTCGGCCCAGGGCAGCTCGACGTCGGGGGTCGCGGCCGCGTGCTCGACCGTGTCCAGAGGCGTCCGGCTCATGCGTTGACCAGCTTCTTGAGGATCGAGGTGAAGAAGGGCAGGCCGTCGGTACGGCCCGTACCGATCAGCGGCTCGACGGCGTGCTCCGGGTGCGGCATGAGACCGACGACGTTCCCGGCCTCGTTGGTGATGCCGGCGATGTCCCGCAGCGAGCCGTTCGGGTTCACGTCCAGGTACCGGAAGACGACCCGGCCCTCGGCCTCCAGCTTGTCGAGGGTGTACTCGTCGGCGACGTACCGGCCGTCCATGTTCTTCAGCGGGATGTGGATCTCCTGCCCGGCGCGGTAGTCACCGGTCCAGGCCGTGTCCGCGTTCTCCACCCGGAGCTTCTGGTCCCGGCAGATGAAGTGCAGATGGTCGTTGCCGAGCATGCCGCCCGGGAGGAGGTGGGCCTCGGTGAGGACCTGGAAGCCGTTGCAGATACCGAGGACCGGAAGGCCGGCCTTCGCCTGCTCGATGACGGACTCCATCACCGGGGAGAACCGGGAGATGGCACCGGCGCGCAGATAGTCCCCGTAGGAGAAACCGCCGGGCAGGACCACGGCGTCGACCTGCCGGAGGCCTTTGTCCTTGTGCCACAGGGCGACCGGCTCGGCGCCCGCGACGCGGATCGCACGCTGGGTGTCCCGGTCGTCGAGGCTGCCAGGGAAAGTGACGACGCCAATACGAGCGGTCACTTCGCGGCCTCCTCGACTTCGGCCGTCTCTTCCACCTTGACGGTGAAGTCCTCGATCACGGTGTTGGCGAGGAAGGATTCCGCAAGATCGTGGATGCGGGCGAGTGCGGCCTCGTCGACCGGCCCGTCAACTTCCAGTTCGAAACGCTTTCCCTGACGTACGTCCGAGATCCCGTCGAAACCCAGGCGCGGCAGCGCACGCTGGACCGCCTGGCCCTGGGGGTCGAGGATCTCCGGCTTGAGCATGACGTCGACTACGACGCGTGCCACTGGCACTCCCGGTGTGTGGTGCTGAGCAGGTTCCTTCAGACTACCCGCACAAAATTTCTACGCGGGTAGAGTTGGAGGAAACTACGTGAGGCGCATCACGATCGGGTGTCGAAGCCGGACCGTCGTGAAAAGTTCTGGGAAAGTTCGGGAGTCCGCCGTCAACCCCTATTGTGCTCGGACACGCGGACGGATTTAGTCGGGCTTCACAATGCATTGCCGGGCACTGTACAAATGAATTGGCAATAGCCGATACTCGGCACGTCATCGGCGTTGAGCTGTATCGACGTGACGCACGAAGGGACCGATATTCGTGGCGCAAAAGGTCGTGGTCACTCTCTTTGACGACATCGACGGCTCGGAAGCGGCGGAAACGATCGCCTTCGGACTCGACGGCAGGTCGTACGAGATCGACCTGAACGAAACCAACGCCAGAAAACTGCGCAAGGCGCTGGCGCCCTACGTCGAGGCCGGCCGCAAGCGGTCGCGGTCCGGCAAGGCTTACAAGCAGACGGAGGTCGCCCCCGACCCGGCGGCCGTCCGCGCCTGGGCCCAGGCCAACAAGATGGACGTCCCGGCCCGCGGACGCATCCCCAAGAAGGTCTACGAGGCGTTCAGCTCCGCACAGTGAAGCCCGCGAAGGGGCGGTTCCCAGGGCCCGTCAGCGGGCCCTGGGAACCGTGCACTTGGGGCATTCGGGACCGCGAGGGGAGCCGACTTGCGCTACCCCCCCGCTGATCAGCTAATGTCTGGGACACGCCGAGGGGCGAGGCCGGAAGGCCGGATCCCGAGGACACGCGGGTGTAGTTCAGTAGTAGAACATCCCCCTTCCAGGGGGAAGGCGCAGTGTGCGATCCCTGTCACCCGCTCTGGCACCAACCGGCACGACCACTCTTGTGGATCAGGTAGGCTGGTGCTCGCACCGATCGGTGGAAGCCGGTCGGGAGCAGTGCGGACGTAGCTCAGTTGGTAGAGCGCAACCTTGCCAAGGTTGAGGTCGCGAGTTCGAGCCTCGTCGTCCGCTCGGGAAAAAGACCCCGGTCCACTGGACCGGGGTCTTTTCGTATGCCCGCGGTGCTCTGACATTTGTCATGCCGGGCGATGACACCGCGCACTGCCGGGCCGCCCCCACCGCCGGGACGCTGGGCCCATGGACACAGACGAACACGAGCACGTCATCGAGGTCACCGACCTCAGGCGCGTCTACGGGGGCGGGTTCGAGGCGGTGCGCGGCATCACCTTCTCCGTCGCCCGCGGCGAGATCTTCGCCCTGCTGGGCACCAACGGCGCCGGCAAGACCTCCACGGTGGAACTGCTGGAGGGACTCGCCGCACCGGCCGGGGGCCGGGTCCGGGTCCTCGGCCACGACCCCCGCCGCGAGCGGGCCGCCGTACGCCCCCGCACCGGTGTGATGCTCCAGGAAGGTGGTTTCCCCGCCGAGCTGACCGTCGCCGAGACCGTCCGGATGTGGGCCGGCTGCACGAGCGGGGCGCGCCCCGGGGCGCAGGCGCTGGAACTGGTCGGGCTCGCGGACAAGCACGACGTACGGGTCAAGCAGATGTCCGGCGGCGAGCGGCGCCGCCTGGACCTGGCACTCGCCCTGCTCGGCGAACCCGAGGTGCTCTTCCTCGACGAGCCGACGACCGGGCTCGACGCCGAAGGCCGCCGGGACACCTGGGAGTTGGTGCGCAGACTGCGCGACGACGGTACGACCGTGCTGCTCACCACGCACTACCTGGAGGAGGCCGAGGACCTCGCCGACCGGCTCGCCATCCTGCACGAGGGCCGCATCGCCGCCTCCGGCACCCCGGCCGAGGTCACCGCCGGGCGCCCCTCCCGGATGTCCTTCGAACTGCCGGAGGGCTACCTCCTCGGCGATCTGCCGCCCCTGGCCGCCCTTGGCGTCCTGGCGCACGAGAGCGACGGCAGGATCGTACGGCTGCGCACCACGCAACCACAGCGCACCGCCACCGGGGTACTGGCCTGGGCCGAGCGCGCCGGGGTCGAACTGAGCCGGCTGGACGTGCGGTCGGCCTCACTGGAGGAGGCGTTCCTCACCATCGCGCGTGAACGGGAGACGGCGGCATGAGCGAAACCGAAGCGAAGACCGGTCACGGGGCGCCCCGGGCGCGGAAGACGGGCGGTGGCGTGAACGGAACCCGAGCGGAGAGCGGTCGAGGGGTGCCCCGGGTCCGGACGGCTGCGGGCGGTGCCACGCGCGGCGTCGACCGCACCGACGCGGGACGACGGCTGCGGGCACTGGCCCGCGCCGAACTGACCCTCCTGCTCCGCAACCGCGGCACCGTCTTCACCGCGCTCGCCGTCCCACTCGCCCTGCCGTTCACCATCCGGCCCGCCCTCGACCAACTGGACCTGCACAAGGAGGGATTGAGCATCGGCACCGTCCTGCTGACCGCGGCGATCGGCTTCTCCTTCCTCTTCGCCGTCTACACCTCCCTGGTCAGCGCCTACGTCGCCCGCCGCGAGGAACTCGTCCTGAAGCGGCTGCGCACCGGCGAACTCTCCGACACCGAGATCCTCCTGGGCACCGCCCTGCCCGCGACCGCCATCGGCCTCGCCCAGAGCGTCGTGCTGTCCCTGGGCTGCGCCGCGCTGCTGCACACCGGAGCGCCGAAGGCGCCGTACCTGCTGCTGCCCGGGGTACTCGCCGGACTCGCGGTCTGCGCCGCGCTCGCCGCGCTGACCGCCTCCTTCACCCGGACCACCGAGAGCGCCCAGGTGACCGCGCTGCCCCTGGTCTTCGTGTCCATGGTCGGCTCCGGGATCACCGTCCCCACCGAGGTCATGCCCCACCGGCTCGCCTCCGTCTGCGAACTCCTGCCGCTGTCCCCCGCGATCCGCCTGGTCCGCGCCGGCTGGTCCGGCCAGTCCAGCGCGTACGAGATCCTCGGCGCCCTCGCCACCGCGCTGGTCTGGGCGCTCCTGGCGGTGTTTGCTGTACGGCGGTGGTTCCGGTGGGAACCGCGGCGCTGAGGGACGGGGGACGCGCGGATGCTGGGTCGGCTGCGACGGTGGCGGCAGCGGCACTGGCGGGATCGCAGCAAGGCCGAACGGGTCGAACTGCAGACCGTCGTCACCTGGTACGTCACGACCTGGTTCTTCGCGTTCGCCTGGCTGATGCTGCCGCTGGTCGGCGGGCTGGACCACCGGCCGCTGCCACTCGCCCTCGGCGGGTCGCTGCTGGTCGTGGCGGCACTCCAGTGCGCCGACTCCAACCGGCTCACCCGGCCGGCCCTCGACCACTACCTCCAGCGCGCCCGGTTGCCCGCCCGGGCGCTGCGAGCCTCCTCGGTGCTCCTCGGCCTGGCGCTGGCGCTGAGCGTGGCGCTGGCCGCGACGGGGAGCACCGGGGCGGCGACGGCCAGGTTGGCGATCGGTGCCTCGCTGCTGCCGTTCGGGGGGCCGTACGGCGTGGTGGTACCCGTCCGGGTGTTCCTGCGCCGAGCAGCGCTGCTCGCGGTCCTGCTGATGGCCGCCCTCGGCCTCGCCCGGCCGGACGGGGCCGGCGTCCTGGCGACCGGTGTGATGACCGCCTTCGGCACGCTCTTCTCGCTGCTCGCCTGCCGCTGCGGCGCCTGGACGCTGTCGGTGATCTGGGAGGCGGAACGGGCCCGGGAGGCCGAGGCCCGGCTCGCCGTCGCCGAGGAACGCCTGCGGTTCGGGCGGGATCTGCACGACGTGCTGGGGCGGAACCTGTCGGTGATCTCCCTCAAGAGCGAACTGGCCGTCCAACTGGCCCGGCGGGGGCGGCCGGAGGCGGTGGAGCAGATGATCGAGGTCCAGCGCATCGCGCGGGAGTCCCAGCGCGAGGTCCGCGACGTCGTACGCGGCTACCGGGAGGCCGACCTCGGCGTCGAACTCGCCGGTGCGCAGGGCGTGCTGACGGCCGCCGGCATCGACTGCGAGGTGCGCGCGGAGACCGGGGAGCTGGCCACCGCGGTGCAGTCCGCGCTGGCCTGGGTGGTGCGCGAGACGACGACCAACGTGCTGCGGCACGGGGACGCGACCCGGTGCGAGGTGGGGCTGCGGATACGGAAGGGACATGTGGTGCTGACGGTGGAGAACGACGGGGTGGCCGCCCCGGACGCGAGCGGCGCCACCGAAGCCGCGGCAGCCCCCGCATCCGCGCGCGGCTCGGGACTGGCCGGGCTGCGGGAGCGGCTGGCTGCGGTGGACGGCAGCCTGGAGGCCGGGGCCGTCGGCGGCGGCCGGTTCCGGGTGGTGGCGGAGGTGCCGCTGACGGACAGCGGCGAACCCGCCGGACGGAAAGTGGGCGACGTCACGTCATGACGGATCCGGTACGGCTGTTGCTCGCCGACGACGAGCATCTGATCCGGGGCGCGCTGGCCGCGCTGCTCTCCCTGGAGGACGACCTGCGCGTCGTCGCGGAGGCGGCGAGTGGACCGGAGGCGCTCGCGATGGCCCGCGCGCACGCCCCCGACGTGGCCGTGCTCGATCTGCAGATGCCGGGAGCCGACGGTGTGAGGGTCGCCACATCCCTGCGCGCCGAACTGCCCGGCTGCCAGGTGCTGATCGTCACCGGTCACGGGCGGCCCGGGCATCTGAAGCGGGCCCTCGCGGCCGGTGTGCGCGGGTTCGTCCCGAAGACGGTCAGCGCCCAGCGGCTCGCCGAGATCATCCGGACCGTGCACGCCGGACACCGTTACGTGGATCCGGAGTTGGCCGCCGACGCGATCTCCGCCGGGGACTCCCCGCTCACCGCCCGGGAGGCCGAGGTGCTGGAGCTGGCCGCCGACGGCGCCCCCGTCACGGAGATCGCCGAGCGGGCCGCGCTGTCACCGGGGACCGTGCGGAACTACCTCTCCTCGGCCGTCTCGAAGCTCGGTGCGGACAACCGGCACGCGGCGGTCCGTCTCGCCCGCGAGCGCGGTTGGGTATAGTTGCTCTCGCGCCACGGCGCACTGCGGACGTAGCTCAGTTGGTAGAGCGCAACCTTGCCAAGGTTGAGGTCGCGAGTTCGAGCCTCGTCGTCCGCTCACATGAAGGCCCCCGGTTCCCCGGGGGCCTTTCGCGTATCCGCTCGCCCTACGACCAGCTCGTGCCGGTCAGCAGCTCGAACGCCTCGACGTACTTCGCCCGCGTCGCGTCCACGACCCTCTGCGGCAGCGGCGGCGGAGGCTGCTCGCTCCTGCGGTCCCAGCCGGACTCGGCCGAGGTCAGCCAGTCCCGCACGAACTGCTTGTCGTACGACGGCTGAGCCCGGCCCGGCTGCCACTGGTCGGCCGGCCAGAAGCGAGAGGAGTCCGGGGTGAGCACCTCGTCGGCGAGGACGAGGGTGTCGCCGTCGAAACCGAACTCGAACTTCGTGTCGGCCAGGATGATCCCCCGCTCCCGGGCGATGTCCCGGGCACGGGAGTACACGGCGAGCGTGGACTGGCGCAGCTGGGCGGCGGTCTCCGCGCCGACCTGACGGGCGACCTCCTCGTAGGAGACGTTCTCGTCGTGCTCGCCGACCTCGGCCTTGGTGGCCGGGGTGAAGATCGGGCCGGGCAGCTCCGAGCCGTCGACCAGGCCCTCGGGCAGCGCCAGACCGCAGACGGTCCGGGACGCGTCGTACTCGACCAGGCCGGAGCCGGTGAGGTAGCCGCGGGCCACGCACTCCACCGGGACCATCTTCAGCGACTTGCAGACCAGCGTGCGGCCCGCCCAGTCGGCCGGGGCGCCCTCGGGCAGTTCGGTGCTGATCACATGGTGCGGGGCAAGATCGCGCAGCTGGTCGAACCACCACAGGGAGAGCCGGGTGAGGACGCGGCCCTTGTCGGGGATCTCGGTGGGCAGCACCCAGTCATAGGCGGAGATGCGGTCGCTGGCGACCATCACGAGGTCGCCCGCCTCGTTGCGGTACAGCTCGCGCACCTTGCCGGTGTGCAGGTGCACCAGGCCCGGAACCTGGATCGGCTCGGGCTTTTCTACGAATCCGGACACGGTTCCTCCCCGTGGTTCTGTCCAAGTCCCTCGATTCTCCCTTACCGGGCGGATCGGATTCGGCCAGGGGTGGCTGGGACGCCGGTGCACGGGGCGGCGTCACGTCGACCGGAGGCGCGCGCGGGGGCTCAGTCGCGTTTGCAGATACGGTCCAGCAGGTTCGCCGTGGCGCGCTGGATCCGTGGGTCCACATGGCCGGGGCGGTCCAGCGCCGGCGACCAGGCGAACGTGCCGGAGGCGAACACCCAGGCGCCGGAGGGGGCGCGGTAGAGGGACGTCTCCTGGTGGCGCGGGGCGCCGTCGCCGTCGGTGTAGGGGGAGTGGGCGAGCAGGACGCGCTCTTCGTGCTGGGGCAGCGCGGTGCGCGGGAAGTACCGGTCGGCCTCGCCGGCGACCAGGCCCTCGACCTCGTCGCCCTCGTGCGCGCCGCTCGCCTCCCACAGCCAGTGGCCGGCGTTGCGGACGATCAGCGGGTGCGGCTCGGGCACCCGGCCCGCGTACTGGATGCCGACCAGCTGCTGCTCGGGCCGGTCGATCTCCCGCCACAGCACGGGCTTCCCGGGGCCCTTGCGCTTGCGGCAGGTCAGCAGCCGGTCCGGGACGCCCGACGGGGAGGGCCCCAGCTCCACCTGCCAGTACATGGTGTTGGCGGAGAGGAAGACCAGCGAGGTGCCGCGGTCCCGGGCGTCCTCGACGGCGCGGCGCATCGGGGCGGACCAGTACTCGTCGTGCCCGGGGAAGACCAGGCCCCGGTAGCGGGTGGGGTCGACGCGGCCGGCGTGCAGGTCGCGGGCGTCGGCGTAGGCGATGTCGTAGCCGTACCGCTCGGCCCAGCGGATGAAGTCGTAGGCGTGGCCCACGTGCAGGGGCAGGCCCGCGCCCGCGTACGGCCGGTCGAAGGAGACGGTGGTCGCGGCGTCGGCCTCGCCGAGCAGCCGCCCCTCCTCGTCCCACGCGTGGTAGAGACTGGCGCCGGTGCGGCCGTCCTCGGGGTAGAGGTTGTACGCCTGCCAGGTGACGTCCGGCAGCAGCAGGAGCAGATCGGCGGGGTGGTCGTCGCGGACCGTGAACGGCACGTGGGAGCGGTAGCCGTCGACGGTGGTCAGGACGGCCACATAGGCCCCGATGCTCCAGTGGGAGGGGACCTGGAGCCGCCAGGACAGCCACCAGTGGTGGCAGGAGACCGTGCGGTCGGCGGTCAGCGGCGTGGGCTGCACGATGCCGGACAGCCGCGGACTGGTGGTGATCTTGGAAGCGCCGTCGCCGCCGTAGTGGCCGATCCGGTAGATGTCGACGCTGAACTCCTGCGGCGGGTCGACCGTGACGTGGAAGTCGATCGCCTCGCCCGGGGTGACCGCGCCGGTGGAGGCGAAGCCTTTGATCTGGCGGTGTACGTCGTCCGCCGAGCGGGGTCCGGAGCCGGACGAACGCGGCCCGGGCACGCGCGCGTTACGGCGGGAGGCGCCGGGCGGCGGCGGGTTGGGGTCGACGTACCAGGGGACGACGTGTCCCGTGTCGTCGAAGTAGGTCTCACTGCCGCGCAGCCAGGGCACCGGGCCTTGACCGAAGGGGTCGGTGACGGCGTGCGCGAGCGCTCCGGACTCCCAGCGGCGGATGTGGTCCGAGGCCATGATCGCTCCCCTCCCTTGTGCCCCCGTGTCCCTGTCTCGGTGGTGCTCGTGCCCGGCGCGGTCGCGCTCGGCTTGGTCGCGCTCGGCTTGCTCGGACGAGGTGTCGTATGTCGCAAGCCTTTGCCAAAGGCGTGGTCGATCCCAGCACATCACATAACGCACGGGCCCGGTCACCAGTCGTTGCGAATTGACCTGAAGTGGAAGTCTCCTCTCCGTTATGGCGCTCGGGGCGGTCGCCTAACGGTTCCGGGGGTCAGACGAGGCGTACGGGCTTCTCCGGGCGTATCCCCGTCTCGGTCAGCCAGTCCCGCAGCGGGCCAGGGTCCCCGTCCTCGATCAGACTGAGGACCCTGGGCGTCAGATCGGTGGCCCGCACGCCGCCCAGCAGCAGGGACGGGCCGTCGAGCCAGTCCAGGGCGGGGACGGCGCCGGCGGTGTCGACGGCGGCGCAGCACACCATCGCCTTCACGTGATCGGCGAGCAGTTCGCGGGCGGTGCGAGGCGGCTGCAGCGGCAGCAGCGGTAGGTCGCAGCCGTCCCACAGGGCGCTCTCGGGGCTCTGTCCGGCGGCGTGCGCGCCCGTCGTCGGTCCGGCGGCCTCCTCGCGGGCCAGCTCGGCGCTCAGCCCGGCGGCCAGGGTGGCGCTGCGCTCGGTACCGGAGTCGGTGTCGTCGCCGTCGTCGACCTCGTCAGCCTCCGCCGGCTCGTCGGCCGTCGCGCCATGGGCGGGGGCGCCGGAAGCGGGGGAAACGGGGGAAACGGCGGAGGTGGCCGAAACGGCTCGGGTGTCGTGGGAGTCCCCGGTGCCCGTGCCGGCGGGGCCGGAACCCGCTCGGGCGGTGTCATCGGGCTCGGTGGCCACGGTGAGGTGCTCCAGGACCCGGGCCAGGGTCGGGCCCGCGGGGTCGGGGGCCCCGGGGTCGGGGGCGGGGCGGACGCCGAGGACGTCCAGGACGCGGTGCAGCCGGGCGGCGTCGGCGCGCCAGGTGCGGTCCACGACCTCCTCCGGATACGCCTGCCAGTCCACCGGTGCCCAGTCGGCGCCGGACTCGGCGGGGCCGCCGTGGAACAGGCGCGCGGCGAGCAGCGAGGTCGCCTCGTCCATCGCGCCGGGCTCCTCCAGCAGGTCGCACGCGGGCCGCTCGCCGAGCCGGGAGGTGAAGCCCTCGGCGAGGCGGTCGCGCCGGGACAGTTCGGTCAGCGCGGCCACCACGCCCGCGTCCAGCCGGGAGGGCCAGCGGCCCATGCGCCAGGCGGGCAGTGCCACCCGGGTCAGCAGCCGGTCCCAGCCGGCGTAGGCGAGGCCGACCTGTTCCTGGGCGACGATCCGCAGGCCGTAGTCGACCGTCTGTGCCCGCTCGGCCGCCGCGGCCGCGACGCCCCGCTCCATCTGGGTCGCGTGCTCCCGGCAGCCGCGCAGCAGCAGCCGGGCCACCCAGCCGAGGGCCGCGCAGATCCCACGGGCCGGCGGACAGCGGCCGGGCGTCGAGGCGACGGCCACCGCGGCGTCCAGCCCCCGGACGAAGCGGCGGGCGGCCGCTATGTCCGGGTGGGCCGAGGGGCCCGTACCGGCGATGACCGGGGCGAGGACCGCGCGCAGTTCGCCGACCCGCATCCACCACAGGAACGGGGAGCCGATGACGAGGACCGGCGCGACCGGCGTACGGCCGTGCCCACGGTCGGCCGGGCCCGCTATCTCGTCGGGCGCCGGCCGCGGGGGCGGACCGTGGGCCGAATGGGTACGGTCCTCCAGCCAGCTGTCGCAGTCCGGGGTGAGCGCTATCGCCGAGGGCGCCGGCACCTCCAGCCGGTCGGCGAGGTCGCGCACCATCCGGTACAGATCCGGGGCGGTGGCCTCCGGGACCGGCACCGTGGGGCTCACGGCCGGACGGGCGCGGGCCACGACCAGGGCGATGCCGACGGTGGCCAGCAGCACCAGCAGGGCGAGGACGCCCACGACCCAGCGGGCGGCGTCCCAGCCCGGACCCACGAGATGTCCGGTCGGGGCCCCGGCCAGCAGGATGACCGCGACCCCCGCGGGCAGCAGGGCCACGCCCAGCGCGCGGCCACGGACCCGCAGCACGGCCAGGGCCCGGGAGCGCGCGGCCTGCGCGCCCACCTCCACACCGATTCCGCTCACGTGCCGACCTCACCCCCTCCTCTGTCGATGCCGGGCTGTCCTGGTCCTGCTCACTCCCCCACTGTGACACCCGCCACTGACATCGCAATGCCGGAGGGCCAAGTGCCGGAACGCTTGCGCGGCACCATAGTTGGGCCTTCGGCCCCAGTCAGCCGGTTGGGCGATTGCTCACTCGATGGAATGGCTTTGGTCAGAGGTGGGTGACAGACAGCAAAGATCGGGCCCCGGATTGCGTCCGGGGCCCGAGAGGGTGGGAGGGAGCGCGCGCGACCTGGCGCGTTACGCCTGTGGCGCCTGTGTCGCCGCCGCGGCCTTCGCGGCGATGTCGGTGCGGTGCGTGGAGCCGTCCAGGCCGATCCGGCCGACCGCCCGGTACGCCCGTTCGCGTGCCTCGGCGAGGTCCTTGCCGCTGGCCGTGACCGACAGCACCCGGCCGCCGGCGCTGACGACCGCGTCGCCGTCCCGCCTGGTCCCGGCGTGCAGCACGTACGCGTGCGGGGCGTCCTCGGCGGCCACCGCGTCCAGCCCGGTGATCGGGTCGCCGGTGCGCGGGGTGCCGGGGTAGTTGTGCGACGCGACGACGACGGTGACCGCCGCGTCCTCGCTCCAGCGCAGCGGCGGCAGGTCGGCGAGATTGCCCGTGGCGGCGGCCATCAGGACACCGGCCAGCGGGGTCTTCAGGCGGGCCAGCACGACCTGGGTCTCCGGATCGCCGAAGCGGGCGTTGAACTCGATGACCCGGACACCGCGCGAGGTGATCGCGAGCCCGGCGTAGAGCAGTCCCGAGAAGGGCGTGCCCCGGCGGCGCAACTCGTCCACGGTCGGCTGCAGCACGGTCTCGCACACCTCGTCGACCAGCTTCGGGTCGGCCCAGGGCAGCGGCGAGTAGGCGCCCATGCCGCCGGTGTTCGGTCCCTCGTCACCGTCCAGCGCGCGCTTGAAGTCCTGGGCGGGCTGGAGCGGGACGACCGTCTCGCCGTCGGTGATCGCGAAGAGGGACACCTCGGGGCCGTCGAGGAACTCCTCGATGACGACCCGCTCGCAGGCGGCGGCGTGCGCCCTGGCCACCTCCCGGTCCGAGGTGACGACGACGCCCTTGCCGGCGGCGAGTCCATCGTCCTTGACGACGTAGGGGGCGCCGAACGCGTCGAGTGCCTCGGCGGCCTCCGCCTCGGTGGTGCACACGTAGGAGCGGGCGGTCGGCACCTCGGCCGTGGCCATGACGTCCTTGGCGAAGGCCTTGGACCCCTCCAGCCTGGCGGCTTCCCGGGACGGGCCGAACACCGGGATGCCCGCCGCGCGGACGGCATCGGCCACACCGGCGACCAGCGGGGCCTCCGGGCCGACGACGACCAGGTCGGCACCGAGGCCGGTGGCCAGCTCGGCCACCGCGGCACCGTCGAGCGCGTCGACCGGGTGCAGCTCGGCGACCTCGGCGATGCCGGCGTTGCCGGGGGCGCAGTGCAGTGCGGTGACGTCGGGGTCGAGGGACAGGGAGCGGCACAGGGCGTGTTCGCGGGCGCCGCTGCCGATGAGGAGGACCTTCACGGGGGTCAGCCTACTGGCAAGGTCGCCGAAGCCCGGGGCCGGTCGAGCTGTGCGTTCCTACGAACGGGACGCCCGCACCGGGGCGGGTACGTGCCGACGCGGGAAGCTACCGACGGGGGGTACCCGCCGACGCCGGGTCTCACCGACGCCGGGTCTCGCTGCCGCCGGCCCCCGCCGCGGCAACTACTCGTTGGTGAACTCCTCGACCACCGTCGCCCCCAGTTCCCGGACGATCAGTTCGTGGCCCGACAGGGCCGACTCGTCCAGGTCGGGGTCGTCGTCCTCGGGGATGTCGTCCTCGGGGGCGACCGGGGGCGGCTCGACGGCCGCGGGTCTGGGGGAGGGGGCGGCCGGGGCGGGCGCGGGGCCGCCCTGCGGGGCGGACGTGCCGTGCTGGGCCGGCTGGGAGGTCGCGGGACGGGGTGCGGCCGGGGCGCCGTGGCCACCGCCGCCGCCGACGGGCGCACCGCCGTAACCGCCGCCTCCCCCGAAACCCGGCGAGCCACCGGCTGTCGGGGCGGAGCCGCCGCCGGACGGGTCGACGACCGCCTCGATCTTCCACTGCACGTTGAACTGCTCGGCGAGCGCCTGCCGCAGCACGTCCTCGCTGCCGCTGCTCGCGAAGTTGTCCCGCGCACCGGCGTTGACGAAGCCGATCTGGAGGGTGGTGCCGTCGAAGCCGACCACCTGGGCGTTCTGGCTGAGCAGGATCCAGGTGAAGCGTCGCCGGTTCTTGACGGCCTCCAGGATGTTGGGCCAGAGCGCGCGGGGGTCGGGGCCGCCCGTGGGGGCGGCCGAGAACGCGGGTGACGGCGGGGCCGCGGACGCCGGCTGGACGGCGGCGACCTGCTGGTGCTGCGGCTGGGCCGGGGCCGGGCTCTGCTGAGCGCCCGCCTGGGCGGCCGTCGGCCAGCCACCCGGACGCCGTCCACCACCGGCGGCAGCGGCGGCGGGCCAGGCACCGGGGGCGGCCGCGGCCGGAGCGTCGGCGCTCGCGGGCGCCGGAGGCGACACCGGGACCTGGGCCGCGGCGGGAGCGGGAGCCTCCGGGGCGGGGGCGGGAGCGGGGGCCGCGGGGGCGGAACGCGGCGCCGCGGGGGCCGCCGGTCCGGCGGATGCGGGCGATACGGGCGATGCTGGCGATGCGGCCGATGCGCCCGCCGGGGCTGCCGGCGGCGATGCCGGTACCGGTGCCGTGGGGGCAGGGGCGCCTGGACCGCCCGGGCCACGGACCGCCGCGCGGGCCGCGGCGGGGCCGCCGCCTGGTGCGGGTGCACCGCCGCCGTGGGCCTGGGGAGCGGGGACGTACCCCATCGCGGGCGCGCCGGCACCGCCGGAGAAGTCGACGCCGCGCTCCAGCCGGTCCAGGCGGGCCATCAGCGACCGCTCGTCGCCGTAGGCGGCGGGGAGCAGCACGCGCGCGCAGATCAGTTCCAGCTGGAGGCGGGGCGAGGTGGCGCCGCGCATCTCGGTCAGGCCGTTGTTGACCAGGTCGGCGGCGCGGCTCAGCTCGGTGGCCCCGAACGTGGAGGCCTGGGCCTGCATCCGCTCCAGGACGTCGGCGGGGGCGTCGATGAGCCCCTTGTCGACGGCGTCCGGGACGGCGGCGAGGATCACCAGGTCCCGCAACCGCTCCAGCAGGTCGGCGACGAACCGCCGGGGGTCGTTGCCGCCCTCGATGATCCGGTCGACGACCTCGAAGGCCGCGGCCCCGTCACCGGTGGCGAACGCCTCGACGACGGAGTCGAGCAGGGAGCCGTCGGTGTAACCGAGCAGGGAGGTGGCCATGGCATACGTCACACCCTCCTCCCGGGCGCCGGCGAGGAGCTGGTCCATGACGGACATGGAGTCACGCACGGATCCGGCGCCCGCACGCACGACGAGCGGGAGTACGCCCTCGTCGACCGGGATGTTCTCGCGCCCGCACACCTCGGCGAGGTAGTCGCGCAGGGTGCCCGGGGGCACCAGCCGGAAGGGGTAGTGGTGGGTCCGCGAGCGGATGGTCCCGATGACCTTCTCGGGCTCGGTGGTCGCGAAGATGAACTTCAGATGCTCGGGCGGCTCCTCGACGACCTTGAGCAGCGCGTTGAAGCCGGCCGACGTGACCATGTGGGCCTCGTCGATGATGTAGATCTTGTACCGGCTGCCCGCCGGCCCGAAGAAGGCCTTCTCGCGCAGCTCACGGGCGTCGTCCACGCCACCGTGGGACGCGGCGTCGATCTCGATGACGTCGATCGAGCCCGGTCCGTTGCGGGCCAGGTCCTGGCAGGACTGGCACTCCCCGCACGGCGTCGGGGTGGGACCCTGCTCGCAGTTCAGGCAGCGGGCCAGGATGCGCGCGCTGGTGGTCTTCCCGCAGCCACGCGGCCCGCTGAACAGGTACGCGTGATTGACCCGGTTGTTCCGCAGCGCCTGCTGCAGCGGGTCGGTGACATGCTCCTGCCCGATGACCTCGGCAAAGGTCTCCGGGCGATAGCGGCGGTACAGCGCGAGAGACGACACGCATACGAGGTTAATGGCGCCCACTGACAACCGGCTCCGCCCACGGAACCCCGGAGAACGCAAGCGCCCCCCACGCACCCGCCAGAGCCAACCTACCCTTGCTGCCTTCCGGCCCTGGGGGAGTTCAGTCAGATAGCGCCGCGTGAGGGGCTGCGCCCACAGTACCCGATCGCGCGGGGCGGTCTGTACCCCGATCCCACCCCGATCCGGGCCTGCGGGAACGGGTTCGCGAGCACTCCCCTCGGTCATGTAATGTTCCCACCGGAGGATTCGCCTAGAGGCCTAGGGCGCACGCTTGGAAAGCGTGTTGGGGGCAACCCCTCACGAGTTCGAATCTCGTATCCTCCGCCAGTGCCTCACCGGGCACGATGTCGAAGGGCCCCGCTGCTTGCAGCGGGGCCCTTCGTCGTTGTCCGTCTCAGTTTCCGTCTCAGTCGGTTTTTCCCCCGGAGCCGGGAGGTGTCCAGAGCGCGTCACCTACCTGCTGGGCGACCTTGCGGAGCATCACTCCCGTCACATGCATGTACCGCGCGCGCATCCGGGCCGCTCCCCCAGGCTCCCAACCCATGATCGAGTCGATCACCACGTCCGGGACGCCGAGGATCAGAAGAACGGTCGCGGCGGTGTGGCGAGCGTCATGCAGACGGCCGTCCCGGACACCGGCGTCCCGCAGCAGGCGCTTCCAGACGTGGAAGTCGGTGTTCGGGCTCAGCGGGCCCGCCGGTCGGCGAGGCGAAGACGTATCCTTTGCCCTCCCAGTCGGCGCCGGCCGCGATCCGCTCCATCGTCCGGTGGACGTGATGGGCGGTACCGGCGGAGCTCCCGGAGTCCTGCATCTTCCGGTAGAAGCGCTCCAGGTGCTCGGGCTCCAGGCGGTCGAGCTTGTGGGCACCGAGGCCGGGCACCAGGTGCACGCGCACGTCGACCTCGTACCCGTCGAACGTGTTCTCGGAGACGTACGGCTTGGCGATGTTCTCGACCCAGTGCTCCAGCCATGCCTAGACGGTCCAGCTCTTGCCGACCTTCCTGAGCGTCGGCTGCGGCTCAGATGGGGGCATCGAGGGCGCCGGCGCGTCAGGCGAGTGCGGCGGAGTTGGGCCGTCTCTGGGCCGTCCGAGGACGCTCAACAGTGGCCAACAACGACCAACGACGACCACCAGGCGCAGAAGTCCACCACCTCTAGCGAGTAGCCAGGAGGGATCTCACCTCCCGGCTCTCTCAGAACCGTGCGTGAACCTCTCGATTCACACGGCTCCCATCATCCAGTCGTTCGA
>NZ_JBITEB010000025.1:0-81891 GCF_044454765.1 Streptomyces sp. NPDC051452 | reverse complement strand
GGCGGCCGCCGCGGAACCGAACATGAGGAAGGCCGCCAGGCCGACCACGAGGTGCGAGTCGGTGTGCAGGCTGCCGTGGAGCACGCTCGCCCCGGGGGAGGAGATCAGGCCGAGGATCGCGAAGGCGCCAAGGGCGCCGGCCGCGCCGAACGTCCGCCGGCCGCCGGGGCGCAGGACGAACCTGCTGGGCGGTTCGGCTGCTGGCAGCTCCAGGTCCACGGTCCCCGGGGTGCACAAGCACATAGGGCCCAGGTGCCAGAGTTTGCCGTGGCATGGGACGAATCAGCAAGTGTGAACGTGCTTGGACGTGGAAACCCGAAGTGCCCCAATTCCAGGGAGGCGCCATGGACGCCCATGTCACTGGCCAGGGAAGCCCCATCGCCACGGTCAATCCGTACACCGGTGAAAGGGTTCGGGAGTTCCCGGCGCTGTGCGCGGAGGACGTAGAGCGCGCGATCGACGCGGCCCACCGTAGCTTTCCGGACTGGCGCGCTCGGTCGACGGCGGACCGTGGGGCCCTCGTGCAACGCGCCGGCCGGCTCATGAGGGAGCGCAAGGAGGAACTGGCGCAACTCCTGACCCTTGAGGTCGGCAAGCTGATCAACTCGAGCCGTGCAGAGGTCGACCTCGCGTCCGACATCCTCACCTACTACGGCGAGCACGGTCCCGAGCTGCTGGAAGAGCGACCCCTACCGGTGCCCGGGGGCACGGCCGTGCTGGTGAACGAGCCGCTCGGCGTCCTTCTCGGTGTGATGCCCTGGAACTTCCCGCTGTACCAGGTGGTCCGATTCGCGGGTCCGAACCTCGTCCTCGGCAACACGGTCCTGCTCAAGCACGCGAGCAGTTGCCCTCAGTCCGCACTGGCACTCGAGCAGCTGTTCACGGATGCGGGTGCGCCGATCGGGGTCTATACCAATCTCTTCGTACGGGGCGGGGACGTCGGGAAGATCATCGATGACTCTCGTGTGCAGGGAGCGTCACTGACCGGAAGCGAGCGGGCGGGCGTCAGCGTGGGCGAGATCGCCGGCCGCAATGTCAAAAAGTCCGTCCTCGAGCTGGGTGGCAGTGATCCCTTCGTCGTGCTGGACGGTCACAACCTCGAGCGCACCGTCTACGCCGCGTTCCTCGGCCGGATGGGCAACACGGGGCAGTGCTGTGTGGCGGCCAAGCGCTTCATCGCCCTTGCCGACGTCTACGATGCCTTCCTCGCCGGGCTGCGTGACCGGATGGGCGAGGTCCAACCGGGAGATCCGGCCGACCCCGCCACCACGCTCGGCCCGCTGTCCTCCGAAGCCGCGGCCGAACTCCTGATGGAGCAGGTCCGTGACGCGGTGGACAAGGGAGCCACGGTTGTGCTGGGCGGCGGTCGGCCCGACCTGCCGGGCGCCTTCGTCGAGCCGACCATCCTCACCGACGTCACACCGGACATGCGGGCCTACCGGGAAGAGCTCTTCGGCCCCGTCGCCACCGTCTACCGGGTCGCCGACGAGGGCGAGGCCGTGGCGCTGGCCAACACCTCCCCCTACGGCCTGGGAGGCGCGGTCTTCGCCGCCGACCCGGAACGTGCTCGAGGGGTCGCGGACCGGCTGGAGGCGGGCATGGTGTGGATCAACCACCCGACGGCGTCCCGACCGGAGCTGCCCTTCGGCGGCATCAGTCGTTCCGGCTACGGGCGCGAACTCGGTGACGTGGGCATCGTGGAATTCGCGAACCGCAAGCTCGTGCGCTATGTGGACGCCGACGCCCCGATCGAAGAGGTGCTGGGTTGACCTACGAGCCGGTCGACCGCGCTCTCGACGGCGAACCGGTGGCGTGGGAGCGGAACAGGCCGGCGGTCGAGCGGCTATGGCAGCGGTTCGCCGGGCGCGGGCGACTGCCGCCCAGGCACCGCGGGAATCGCCGACGCACTTCGTGGCCTTCGACCTGATCCACCGAGGCAACGACCTGTGCCTCATCCTGGCGGTGCTGAACGAGACGGAAACTGAGACGGCCCTGACTGTGACCGGGAGGGTTCGTGAGCCGCGTGACCTTCTATTGTGTGGGTCTCCAGAGATCAGTCCATGGGGCTGCCCTCGGCGCAGCACCCCTCAGGGCAAGGGTTCGGCAGCGGGCGCCCAGCCCCTGCTGTTTGCGATTTCCGTGACCGATACACGGCACTGTCAGGTGTACGTCTCCACGGACGTGCGGGCCTGGCGACCATCACCGTCAACACGTGGCACCCCTGTCGTGCCGGGCGCTGATGGAAGTGACCCCGGGCGGGATCGTGGCGCCCAGGCTCCGTGGGGAGACATGCGATGCCCCAGGATCAGGCTCGGTCCCCCCCCGTGACACCTTCAGGGGTACGAGGTGTTGACTGGTGAAAGGCATGCCACGCATGCGGCTGATATCGGTCATCTGGTTTGCGTGGCGTTCGCATACCCCCGGAGGGTCGAACCCATGAAAGCGATCAGCTACAGCCGGTACGGCGGCCCCGAGGTGCTGGAGTACGGCGAGGTCCGCGATCCCAAGGTCGGACCCGACACGGTTTTGGTGAAGGTGCGGGCCGCGGCGGTGAACCCCGTCGACTGGAAGTGCCGCGAGGGCCATCTGGACGGCATCCTCGACGCCGTCTTCCCGGTGATCACGGGCTGGGATGTCTCCGGGGTGGTGGTGCAGCCGGGCGCCTCGGTCACCGAGTTCGCCGTCGGCGACGAGGTCATCGGCTACGTGCGCGAGGACTTCCTCTCCCGGGGCACCTTCGCCGAGTACGTGGCCGCCCCCGTGCGCACACTGGCCCGCAAGCCGCGCAACCTCCCCTTCGAGGAGGCGGCCGGGCTGCCGCTCGCCGGGCTCACCGCCTTCCAGACGCTGACCAAGGTGATGAAGGTCAAGGAGGGCGAGACCGTGCTTGTGCACGCTGCCGCGGGCGGGGTCGGCTCGATCGCCGTCCAGCTCGCCGCCCACCTGGGCGCCCGGGTCATCGGTACGGCGAGCGAGTACAACCACGACTACGTGCGCTCGCTCGGCGCCGAACCGGTGACGTACGGCGAGGGGCTGGCCGAACGGGTGCGGGCGCTCGCGCCCGCGGGCGTGGACGCGGCGTTGGACACGATCGGCGGCCAGACGACGAAGACCTCGGCGGACCTGCTGACGCCGGAGGGGCGCCTGGTCTCCATCGCCGACCCGGAGGTGGTCAGCTACGGCGGCCTGTACTACTTCGTCCGCCCCGACACCGACGACCTGACACGGCTGTCCGAGCTGACCGAGGAGGGCGTGGTGTCCGTGCACGTGTCGCAGGCGTTCCCACTGGAGCGGGCGGCGGAAGCGCAGCGGCTGAACCAGGAGGGGCCGACCCGGGGCAAGATCGTGGTGAAGGTGGACCGGCCCGAACCCGCCCCCGACTACGAGGGCGCCCTCTAGCCCGGCTGGCCCCGCCAGACGACCAGAGCCGCCGCGCACACCGCCAGGGCGACCGTGTACAGAGCCACCGCCGTGGCGAGCGACGGCGTGGGGGCCGGGGGTACGCCATCCTGCGCCAGGACGCGGATGCGGTACTGGGCCAGGAGCAGAAAGCCCAGCCAGAGCACGCAGCACAGGGCGCAGACAGCGAGGCCGGCGGGTCTGGCGCTGTCGTGCAGGGCCGTCTTCACGGCGGGGGCAGCGGCGACCGTGCTCGACAGTGTCGTACGCCGCCTCCACCACTCCTCAGCCCGCGACAGCGCCGCCAGCACCGCGCGCAGACCGACCAGGTCCCTCCGTTCGAGCCAGGCCTGCGCCGTCTCCTGCGTAACGGCGGTGTTATGGGCGTCCAATACTTGCCCCCTGGTACTGGCTCACATAGCCATACCGCCTGTAGCGAGATCGTGCAGGAAGAGACCAAAGCACAGCTCAAGCGCCCGGAGAAGGCAATGCCACACCCACCGCAGGTGAACGGCTCCTGACCAGGTGGCTCGGTCAGTGGCCGTTCTTGTGGCGTTGCCCGCCAGCGACCACTGCTCCCCGCTGTTGCCCGACGGAACGGGCTCAAGAGCGGCACGTTGTCTGGCGGCATCGAGGATTAAAGGCGGTTGATCACCCGTAAGGCTCGCGATCTTCACACGCCTGCCTCCCCGATGGATCACGGTCGTCTGTACTCGGGTGGATCCTGAGCGGCGGTTTACAGGCCGAAGGCAGGGAGTTGTGCTTGCCCCATCCCGCCAGCCGACTCGAGGTAGGGCTGAAATTGCTGGGTACTCGTTAGTGGGCGAAGTCGGGCAAATAGGATGAAGTCGGGCCTAAGCGGCTTTGCGTTCCGGACAAGTCAGCGATTCAGAACAAGAGCCGGCGACGCCTTGCGGGGCGCTGCCACCAGCGGTCGGCTCGCCGACCGGAGAGGAAGGAGGGCCCAGTGATAGCCCTCGGCGTCATACTGCTCATCGTCGGATTCGTCCTGCACATCGGCATTCTGTGGACGATCGGTATCATCCTGCTCGTCATCGGAGCCATCCTGTTCCTCCTCGGCTCCGTCGGACACGCCGTCGGCGGACGACGCCACTACTGGTAACCGCAACCGGGGCGACGTTGTACGCCGCGGCCTCGGCAAGAAGTCGGTCTCCGGCGTTGGTCGGCCACGTCTCGTCGTCGCCCCGCGGTGCCTGCGACCTTTTCCGCGCGCAGTGAGCCCGACACCCGAAGTTGCACATACATCTGGCGGACCACACGAGCCGCGATCAGGCTCCCGTCGTCGCCGGGTCTGTCGACGCCGGTTTGCTCGACTCACCCCCTGGTGCCGGCAGCGATCTGTACTCCCGTCGGCCCGCTCGCGTCCTGCACAACGGGCCCGGACTTGTCCAGGGCCACCCTCCGGTCCGGTGCATGGCCGCGCAGGCCCCCGGCCGCCTCGGCATCGTGCGGTCAGAGCTCGCGCATCCGCTGTCCGCCGCGCCGTACGCCGCCCCCTGAGCATCTGCCGAGCCTGTTCCCCAGGCCTCCAAGAACCGTGTTGTAAGACCGACCGGCAAATGGTGGGTGGGGCAGCCCGGGCGGGCTCGAACTCAAGGCAGGCACGAGCCTGAGTGATCGTGGAGTTCCTGCCGCTCGGTGATCACCCGGAGGGCGCGTGCCTGCGGTCCCAGCATGCCTTGCGGAACCCCTGTGGGACCGCTTCGCCGCTCTGCCAGCGGTCGCGGCTTGTCGAGCGTCGGATGTGCATGCCAGGCCTGACGAGAGTGGCGGGCGAGGCAGAGGTGGAAGGGGACCGCCGCCCCACCACCCGACGCCTCAAGTGATCCATCTGCCGGTCGACTCAGCCCCAGTCCTGCAGCTGTTGGAGCAGGTCGGCGTCGCCCTCGATCCGCAGCGAGCCGGCCGGGATGCGCATGTACATGAGCAGGGCCATCTCGGTTGCCGTGCCGTAGATGGCGGCGGTGGGCTTGCTCTCGGCGGCCTCCGCCACGGTGAGGCGGGTGAAGCGTGAACCGGCGGCGTCCACTGTCTGGCGATGTTCGTGACCCCGCCGCCCTGCGGACGGACCCGCGCCGCCGGCAGCAACGGTCTTGCCAACTCCCACAAGCCGTCCGGAACGATCCATCCCCACCGTCCGCTCCCCATGCCCAGCCCAACCGCCAACTGGCCATGTAGGACACGGCCTTAGCTGATCGGCATGACACTGCCTACCCCCTGATCACAGTCAGGAGCGGAGCCGTCGGAGAAAGCCGGGAGAGAGCGTCGAAGATCGCTGGGTATAGTGCAGGCGCTTCGCCCCGATGACCCCGTCGCCGAGGAGGCCGTCCCATGGAACCCGTTACGCTGATCACCGGCGGCTCGACCGGAATCGGCGCCGCCACCGCCCGCGCCCTGCTCAAGCAGGGCCACCGCGTGGCCGTCACCGGACGCGACGCGGGCAAGCTGGCCGCTTTCGCCACCACCGCGGGGGCGGGCGAGCGGCTGCTGATGATCACCGGCGACGCCAGCGAAGCGGATGACGTCGCCGCCGCCGTCCGCCACGTGCTGGACACCTGGGGCCGGCTGGACAACGTCATAGCCAACGCTGGTTTCTCCCTGCCCGGCAACTTGGAGACCCACGCCCCTGAGGACATGCGCGCCATGGTCCTCACCAACGTCCTGGGCCCCGCCCTGCTGATTCAGGAGACCCTGCCCCACCTGAGGACCTCCAAGGGCCGAATCGTGATCATCGGCTCGGTCGCCGGCGTCCGCCACACCCCCGGCAATCTCTACTCCGTCACCAAGTGGGCCGCCCACGCCCTCGCCGAGAACACCCGCCTCCTGGTCGGCCAGGACGGAGTCGGCGTCACCGTAGTCGCTCCCGGCATCGTGGACACCCCCTTCTGGCACGCCCGCGGCGGCACCCCCGAGGCAGCTGCCACGATGACCGCCGAGCAGATCGCGGACACCGTTATGTTCGCCATCAACCAGCCCGCGGGCGTGGACATCAACCACATCACGGTGCGGCCGACGGGGCAGGTTGGCTGAGGTAGAGCTCCCACGGGCCGTACGGGGAGGCGCCTTTGGCTCCGCCAAGCATGGTGTGGCGCGGGCCAGGGCCCCTTCGGATCTGGGCCGTCACCACGCGGCGTTCCTAAGACGCTGTCCTACATGGTCAGTTTGAGGAACCGTTTGTAGCAGCAGAGTGCGGCTGCCAGTCCGAGAAAGGCCAGGTAGTTGCCTGGTTTCCGCTCGTAACGGTGGTTGAGACGGTGGTAGCCGGTCAGCCAGGACATGGTGCGTGCGATGACCCACCTGCGACGGCCGAGCCGCTCGCTGGAGTCGATGCCCTTGCGGGCGATACGGACGCCGATGCGTTTGCCCCACAGCCATCGCCGGAGGTGAGGGATGTCGTAAGCCTTGTCTGCATGAAGGCGCACGGGTTTGGAGTCAGCCGCGTGGGGTTCGTGTCCCATGTGGAAATGGGACAGCATCGGCTTCAGAGCGAGACTGTCGTGGGTGTTGGCCGCGGAGAGCCCGACCCGTAGGGGCAGTCCGTTCGCGTCGGACAGGACATGCATCTTGGAACCGGGCTTACCCCGGTCCACGGGGCTCGGACCTGCAAATTCGCCCCCCCTTTTTTAGCCCTCATGTGGGCAAAATCGAGGACCGCACGGGGCAGGTCGACCAGGTCCTGCTCCTCCATGAGTTGGAGAACCTTTTGATGCAGACGGCCCCAGACCCCGGCACGAGACCAGATGGCGAAGCGGCGGTGCACGGTCGACTTCGACGCTCCGAAGCACGGTGGCAACGCCCGCCAGGCGCAGCCGCTGACCAGGACGTAGATGATCGCGGCAAACACCGCCTCATCATCGATGTTCGTGACCCCCGCCGCCCTGCGGACGGACCCGCGCCGCCGGCAACAACGGTCTTGCCAACTCCCACAAGCTGTCCGGAACGATCCCTCCCCACCGTCCACTTCCCATGCCCGGCCCAACCGCCAACTGACCATGTAGGACACGGTCTAAGAGGTGTCCCGTAACAATCGGCATCACCCCATGAAGGGCTGTCATCTCCTGCGGGCGGGAGGTCGACGAACGGCTGGGGAAGGCTGGGGCTAGATTCTTCGCATGCCTTCGCATCTCAGTCATGGTGCTTCCGGAGCCCTCCGACGCTTCGCTGGATGGGTCGCCCGGGGGTCGGTAGGTCACCCGATGCTGGAAGGGGTCGACTACTGGGAGGAGTTGCGCGAGTCGCCCTCTCAGATGGAGATCTGTGTCGCGATCTTCGCCAACGTCCTCGAACTGGACGAGCGGGGGGAACCGGTGAACGAGAAGCACGCGGAGCGCAGGGCTGCAGCTTGGCACTACCGATACTGCACCGGGGAGCTGCCCCTGGGGGAGCCGGACATCGAGCCGTGGGAATGTCGACTGTATTGACCGGTAAGGGCGAGGTTGTGCAGGCGGACGATGCCGCGCATCGCGTGGTGCACGCCGTCGCCTCGTAGGGAGCAGTCGCAGGATCTTTCAGGTCCTCATCCGAGCGAAGGCGTGCTCAACACGGGCGCGAACGTGCTTGTGGGACTTGTGGGACTTGTTGTGGGCCTGTTTCTAGTCGGGCAGATCCTCTCCCTTGCGGCGACGGTGGGGCATCACGAGGCCGGTACCCGGGTAGCCGCCATCGGCGATGGTCGTCGTGTTGCCGACGGCGGCCTTCCCACCGGACTCCGCCCGGGCCCGGCAGTCGTTGCTATTGCCCGGCAGCGGCCGGCCGACCACCACGACCAGGCGGGTGTCAGCGTCGATGACCACCTGATGGTTGGCGGAATAGCGGCCGTCGATCGCCCGGTCCGCGGCTGACTTGGACACCCCGTACAGCGGGACCAGTTGCCGCAACGTCAAGTTCGTCCGCCAGTACATGGCGACCAGCAGCACTCGGTCCCCCAGCGACAGCTTCCACGGCCGGCCCAGGCCGGGGAGTCGGCACCCTTACGACGCAGCGCGGTTACCAACTTGCCGAGGGCGCGCGGGATCAGCCCGGTAAACGTGGCGAGCCATGACAGCTCGGACGCCACACCTGACACGGCCAAAATCATCTCAGATCAAGATCACCCACGGGATAGCAGCCCTTAATCTTGCGGAATGAACAACGGGATCAACCGTGTGGTTGGCGGCTGGGACATCCACTCGATGCGGGGGAGCGGCATTGGCGAGATGATCATCGGCGGCGTTCTGCGACTTCACACCGGTTCGAACCGGATCGAGGTCCACAGTCCCGCCGAGCTGACAACGAACCGCGAAGTCGTGCCCGTCCACACATCTGCACGGCTCAACCTGGACCGACTGCCGCAACTGCTCGATCAGGTGGTCGCCGAGGTCCATGCAGCCGATTCAGGCAGCCTGCGAGTGCGCTTCGCTGGCGGTTGGCGTCTGGACGTGCCGGTTTCTTCCAGCGCCTTCGGCTGGATTGTCGCTCTGCAGGGCAGCCACTTCATCAGTTCACTGCCTGGTGGCGGCGTGGGCATACCCGGCCGACAGGGGCCTGAGGGCCAACCCGCGGCGGCAGCGACTTCTTGAGCCTCCTTCACCGGATGAGCGAGCACTCGACCGAGACGAAGGCGTCATACACTCCAAACGGCGTTACCACCGAGCGGCACTTGGTGGAGGAATGCGAAAGTCTCCACGACGTGGCGGAGCTTGCGCCCTCGTATTCGGGGGTGCGGAGATCCGGGAGGCGGGTCGCAGCCAGAGCGCTTCCGTGGCGGCCCGATGGATATGAGCCGAAGCTCGGTGGGTGTCACCTCTGGTGTCGGCTGACCTGCGGCTTCAATCGGGCGAAGCGCGATGATGGTCTTCAGGGCAGCGCGCAGCCTGTCACCAGCAGCGCGCACAGCAGGATCGGTGTCACCATCTCCGGCGCGCTCCACCGGTCGCCTGAGCTACCCAGCAGTCCTGGGAGGACGAGTAAGTCCGAAGTCTCCCGCGGCATCAAGGCGCTCCGAGTCCCGGCCCAGACCCGCCCGCGCCGTGCAGGCGCGAACGGCCGCTCGGACTCAGGGAACACCGGGACCCACCGCATTACTTGCCGCACGGCCTGGCTATCGTTCATTGCCATGCACATACCAAACACACAGCGGACGCTCAGGGTTCACCTGGCGGTCGGGCTCACCCTGGGATTGCTCCTGCTCATGCTGGCGAGAGCACAACCGGCCGCGGCGGCCAGCACCCTGGACCCGATATCCGACCCCGGCAAGATGACCCTCACAGCCGGGGACTTCGCGTCTCGCTGGCGTGCCATCGACGCCGTCGAGGCGAGCGGCAAGGTGACTGCGTACAACTCGCTGGCGCCCCTGCTCAGCGGGAGCGGGCACAGTGGCCGCCCGTATCTGTGCCACGGCAACCAGAACCTCAACACGTCCTACCGCGTCGACGGCTTCTGCTGGGACCAAGCGGACGACACCACCGGCGACTGGGTGCCCCAGGGCATCACCGGATCGCATGACGCCCAGCCCGACGGCAAGTGGCTCGACAAGTACGTCTACATCGCGTCCTGGCACAGCAGGAACACCGGCAGCAACGAGTTCGCCCGGATCTCCGTCGTAGACAACGACGGCGCAGGCCACACGACCTACAACCACATCATGCTGGTCGATCCCTATATGGAGACCCAGACCACAGGGAAATTTCCAGGCCGTGGGCGCCGCCGGCAGCCCGTTCGCCGGTCACGCCGACGGCATCGCCTGGTACGGCAACAGGCTGTTCGTGGCGAGCGGACACCAGATCCAGGTCTACGACCTGCGCCACCTGTGGCGCATGTCGGATAACACGCGCGAGTCCGTCGGGATCAGCGACGGCAAGTCCTCCGCGCGCTGGCACAACTGGGCCCTGCCCATGATCGGTTTCTACGACAACGGAACCAAGGGCGATCCATGCACGGACCTCAACCCGTGCATGACCTCCCTCAGCCTCGACCGCACCGGTACCGACGGGCTCATCACGTCCGAGTTCCGCCGTTCCACGGGCGGCGCCCCGATCGTGCGCTGGCCACTGAACGCCACAGACGCGCTGCTCGACACGGACGGCACGACCAATTACGAAGGCACCGTCCACGCCACAGCCGGCTACCGGACCCCGGTCTGGGGGGTGCAGGGAGCGGCGACCGACGGCACATACTTCTACTTCAGCGGCACCTGCCCCGAATACGCGGACCGGGACCCCAACGACCCGGCGACCGCCGACCTTCCGTACTGCATCCACTGGGCAAAGCCCGGCAGCGCGCCGCACGTGCTCACGTACGGCCCTCCGCTCATCCAGAACCTCTCCTGGGCCCCCTCCTCCGGCCGCCTGTGGGGCATCAATGAACGCATAGCCCCGGCCCCGGGAGTCCGTTCGGTGTTCTCCCTCGACCCGCCCAACTGAAAGCTGCGGAAGTTGGTCACAAAGGCGCCCAGCCGGTGTTCGACTCCATTGACGATTTCGACGTGCTTGCGCGGTACCCGGAGGTGTCCTTCGCGTTCGTGCGTCGTACCCGTGGCGACGCGTACGACCACCGCGCTGTCCGCCGCAGTACGAGCGGAAACGCGCCGGCCGAGTATTTGAATGCGTTCAGGGCTAGTTGCAGAAGCCGGGAGCACGATCTCCTCAAGCGGTAACTGCCGCGGTTCGGCGGGATGACGGGTGCCCCCGCCATCCCGCCGTATCCGCACGATCACAGCTGGTGAAGCGCACAATGCGATGATCAGGCAAGACGGTAGGCCAGCACCCAAAGCAGCGGTCGCCCAAAGCGAGCGCCTGTGGCGCGATGCTCGCTCAACAGACGACAGACCGGGTAAGGACCACTTGCCCCAGGCCAGGGGAACGCCCCGGACGCCGACGGACAGGTCGTAGTCGATCTCGGCGGCGTCCTGGTGATCGCACACTCCGACGAGGAAGACGCGGCCGCGGCCTGAGAGAAGACCAACGGCCATGTGCGTCAGAACGTGGTCGACAACCTCGGCGATCGTGACGACGTCCTGGCCACGGACGACACGGGCTTCTCGAAGAAGGGGACGCGGTCAGCGCGACCAGGGCGAATGGCGTGCTCCGCGACCGGCGCGGTCGCGGAGCACGCCGTAAGGGACCGGTTCAGGGCGCGACGAGCTGGTGCTCGGCGCCGATGCCGGACTTGTTTCCCTCGGTGTACAGGCTCAGTTCACCGTCCGACCATCGGACAAGTGTGTCGTCTGGCCATGGGTTGTCGCTGAAGTCACCGCCGGTGACGAGCATGGCGTGTTCCCAAAGGCCGTTGCGGGCCTTCCACTTGTGCTCACCCCAGGTGTCACCGGTGCCGGTGAAGTCGTCGTACAGGGTCAATTCGCCGTCGGACCAGCGCACCACGAGATCCCAGGTGTCGCCTTGTGTGTAGTCACCGGAGCCGATCTCGACCGCATGGGTCCACAGCTTGTTGGGGTTGACGACCTTGATTTCCTTGCCGAGCCTGGTCCCCGTGTTCTGGTAGAGCGTCAGTTCGCCGTCGGACCAGCGCACTACGAGATCGTCCTGCCACTTGTTTCCACCGTACCGGCCGGCGGTCACCGTGGTGGCGTGCTTCCACGTCTCGTTGGGTGCGACGATCTGCTGCTCGCCGTGGAAGCCCTTCTCGTCTACCGACGGATACAGTGTGACTTCTCCGTCTGTCCACACCACGATGAGGTCGGAGCCGTTGTCGCCGGTGAAGTCTCCAGCTACGACTTGCCTGGCGTGGTCTGCCCAGAACTTGCTGGGCTTCTGGACCCTGATCTCCTTGTCGAAGTAGTTCAGGCCCTTGTCCGCTCCTCGGTAGATCGTCAGCTCGCCGTCCGACCACATGACGAACATGTCCATGCGGTCGTCGGACACCGGGCCGTCCAAAGCGAAGTAGCCGGAGGCGATGTCCGTGGCGTGCTTCCATGTCGAGGCGGCGGGCAGGACGACCGGCGCCGGCTTCCTCCCGGCCACCGCGGCCTCGTAGATGCGCTTGAGGTCGCTGTCGAAGTACGAGGAGTAGGACGTGTCGTCGCTGTGGCCGCCGGTCTGCCAGCCACCGGTCACACCGATGACCTTGGGGTCGTCGCCACCGATGATGAACGGGCCGCCCGAAGTGCCACGTACGTAGCCCTTGCAGTCGATCTGGGAGAAGCTCCCGCCCTTCCAACTGCCGGACGCCTCGGTGGTGAACTTCTTCATCGGTGAGGTGCAGTCCAGCGGATCCTGGTGGGGCTTGTACTTGCCGTCGTCGTCCGGGAGCCAGGGGTAGCCGATGACGCGGGTCTTGGGGTGGTCGTACCCCGTTCCGTAGCCGATCGGTATCGCTCCCACCACGTCCTGGACCTGCTTGCCATCCGAACGGGGGTCGGTCTTCAGAAGGGCGAAGTCGAGGTCTGTGTAGTCGTGGTCGCCCCCCTTACGCAGATAACGGGGATCGGCGTAGATCTGCCCGACACGGATGGGGAAGAGCCCGTACGGCTTGGGGTCGGCCTGATGATGCTTGGGAACGAACACGAGCTTCTTCTGCTGGTCGGTGCTGTCAAAGCAGTGCGCCGCCGTCAGCACCATGTCCTTGCCCGGAGACGGAACGACGGTACCGGCGCAGAAGCGGTACTTCAGGTCGCTGTCCTGCCAGAAGAATGTGCCCACTTCCTTAATGCCCTCGAACGTGTGCGAGGGGGACCTACGGGCGACGGCCTTGCTGCGGCTGGATGGGGTCACCTGTCCCGGCTGTGGCTGGTCTTCCTCCACCGGGACAGCTTTCGCCATGCGCTCCGGGGTCCAGAACGCGTCCAGGTCCGCCGCCAGTGTGCCGTCGTCGGCGGTACCGCTCTCGCTCGGCGATGCGTTGGGCGTGTCCGGGGCGCTCGGCGGCGTGTGGGGCGTGGTGGGCGCCCCGGTGTTTGCCGAGGGCGCCCCGGTTGTGCTGCCCGAAACCGTCGGCGAGATCTCTGTCGAAGCGGAGGCGGACGGCGACGGGCTGGTAGCCGAGCTGCTCGGTGACGTTGATGGAGTGGGCGTGGAATCTGCCCACGCGGCTGTCGATATGAAGGTCGCCGCTATCGCGGCCGTCGCGGCCAGGCTGCGTCTCAACCTCATACTTCCCCCAAGCTGATACAGCAACAGATACACATGGCCGCTGGTCAGTTCGGCCCAATGTGTGGTGATCTCGGACCCTACCGACAACCCGTCTCGAACGTAAAGTAGATCCCAAGAGGCAACCAAGGAAACGTAATGCTGCTCTAACTGCGCGGATCGCCGGAGACGTTGAGAGAGGAAACGGGGCATGCACGCACCCTCACGGGCACGGTCGGCCAGACTCGTCGCCACAGCAGCCTTCCTATGTCTAGCCACCGTTGCCTGCGGCGGCAGTGGCAGCGGCAGCGCGAAGCCGGAGTCCTCCGCGTCGCACACCACTGCCGAGCACGCCTACACGGCGGCGTACGCAGCGGGTTGGCGTGAGGGAAAACGGATCTTCGAAGACGGTGGCAAGGGGGTCGCGGTCCGCGAGGTGGTGTGGGGAGGCTGCGTACGTCGATCTCTGACGGCCCGGCCGCACGATGTCGTGGAGAAGGACCGTGGAGCTTGGGTACTGGGCTGCCAGCAGGGGGTGGGCGCCGGTTCGGACCGGCACCCGCCTTCCGGGCCGGTGACGCACCGCGAAGCCGACCCGGACCTGTCGAGCCGCTTCCGCTCCTGGGCCTCTGCGCACGGAGAAGAGCAGTCGGCCCGGCACGCCGGCCAAGTGGTCCTCGTCCGCCTCGGCAAACGGGACTACGACGTGGAAGTCGCCAGCACCTACACCGCCAAGACAGTGAAGGCACAAATCCGGAGGCTGGCCGACGCGTTCGCGACCTGGTGGGACGGCGACGACGGCGACGGGACTGCCTGGAACCTCATCGTCACCGATTCCGCCGGACAGCGCCTGGCAACCCGCAATCTGGGCTGACCGGATCCATGGTGACGTGCGGTCAGCCCCAACTGAGCCGCTTGAGTCGGCTCTGACCTCTATGTGTCGGCTGATCGCTCCGCTGCAGCGGGAGAACGGCCGGACCCTGGCAGCGGAGGGCGGCCGTGCGGGTCCCGCCCGCATCCAGCGGATGTTGAACCGGATCGAGTGGGACGCCGATGAGATGCTCGACGACGTGAGGGGACGCGGTCGGCCGGTGTGCGCCGGCAGTACAACGCCGCCGCCGGGCGGACGGAGAACTGCCAGGTGGTTCGCGGCCTTCCCCGCTTTCCGGCATCAGTCGGGCCGCCCACTCGCCGAACCCGGGTCGCTTCGCCGGCCATGCGGCCAGGCTGGACGCCTCTCGGTCAGGCAGCAGATCCACCGGCAGACGAGTCTCGACGTTGACGAGCACCGTGCCGTAGACCCGTGCCTTGCGAGTGGGCCGGGACTTCGGGGCGGGCAAGGCACCGGGCAGCGGTAAGAGTGCGCTGCGGCCGATGGACACCCCGAAGGCCCGTGCCATCCGGGCGCCGGCCCGGCCGGCGAGGGCAAGCCCCACCGCGGCGAGAGTCGACCGCAACCGCTCCGTCCACCTGCTTTACCGCCGGGTCAGCCCGGGCAACTGCTCAGTGAACGTCTGCCGAGCACACGAAGGCTGCGGACAGAAGAACCGCAGAACTCGCAGTTGCAGGACCATCAGACGTCCCCGCTCGGCACGTCCGCGGGAAACCGCAGGTAACAGCCGTGCACCCGGGTCGACTCGCTTCCACAGTACGGGCATGCCGCCTCGGCCGATGTACTGCTGACGTTGACGCGTATCGCCTCGTGGCTCACATCCAGCGACTGCACCAACACGTCCGCGGTGGACGGTAACAGCAGGCTCTACATGGGAGGCGATGTCTCTTCCAGGACGCCGCACTGTCGACCACACCAAGATAGGCCCCGGTCGTTGTCAGGCAACTTCCCGAAGCCTGTGCGGACAACACCTGGGAAGGTGAGGGAACCGAGCAAGGAGCGCCGATGCCTATGTCGTGATGGGTTGTCGAGGGCATGCCCCGACGGCCGGGTGGATGGACTGGTGTCAGGCAGTCCGCTTCTGCGGGTGCAGGTCGAGTGTGATGTGCGGGGCGAGGGCGTGCAGGAAGTCTGAGGCGTCGAAGATCTCGCCGGCGCAGGCAAGGCCGGGGGTCTTGATGCGGCCGGTCAGGACGCGTTCGAGGGCCTCCGTGATCAGGGGCGCGGTGACGGCGTAGATGTCCTGTCCGCTGGCCGTGGCCCGGCGTTCGGATCCGCCTGAGCGCACGACGACGTCGACGAGGAAGGTCTGGTCCGAGCGCCCGCTCTCGTCGGCGGCGGTCGGGGCCGGCGTGTGGGGGTCGGCGATGTCGCGGACCGCCTCGGTGGTCATATAGCTGGTCACGTTGGAGATGGACAGGTGCTGGGGGACGGTGACGACGTCCGCCATCGTGAACTCTCCGATCACCGGCCGGGGTCCCATCGGGTCCGGGAAGTTCCACTCCAGGGTGGGCGGGGCGTCGGTGCGGTGCTCCCACTGTCCGCCGCGGTAGCGCAGGCGGCTGGCGCCGCGCCGCTCGCGGGAGACCGCGCCCGAGAGCCGGGTGCCGGCGGTGGGGTGCCAACTGCTGAGCGCGTAGGCGATGTGTGCCTCGTCGGCTTCGGTCCAGTCGCCCATCGCCGCGGTGGCCAGCAGGTCGCCGAGACCGCCGAAGAAGGCCATGGCCGGGATGATCACCGCTCCCGCATGTCGGGCCCGCTCGGAGTAGTGGGCGAAGGTGTCGAGGTTCGCCTCGAGTTCGGCGGCCACGTCCAGGTACGGGATCCCCGCGCGCAGCGCGGCCTCGATGACGGGGCCGGCGGTCGAGGCGAAAGGGCCGGCGCAGTTGATGACCGCCGCTGTTCCCGCCAGGGCCCGGTCCAGGGAGGCCGGGTCCTCGACCGATGCCACCCGGGCGTCCAGCCCGTGCTCGTCGGCGAGTTCCTCCAAAGCCTGGGCGTTGCGCCCGGATGGCACCGGGATGAACCCCCGCGCGGCCAGCTCCGCCACCACGAACCGCCCGGTGTGACCGTACGCGCCGAACACCGTCACCATTTGACCTGACCCCATGAGATGGCTCCCCGTGTACTCGAACACCCGCTGCGATATCGATCCGCGGCCGACTGACACCCTCATCCTGTCTTCGCGGCAGCACCCCGCACGAGCGTCGGAAACGACATGCCACGTACAGTTTCGGACATGCCCGCTGTCGCGCTGGCCGTCACCGACGGCATGCTCCACTACGAACTGTCCGTGGCTGTCGAGGTCTTCGGGGCCGACCTGAGCCACATCGTGGACCCCTGGTACGACTTCTCCCTCTGTGGGAGCGGTCCGGTACGCTGCGACCGCTTCCGTCTGGAACCCGACCACGGACTCGACCACCTCGCGCACGCGGACACGGTGATCGTCCCCGGCTGGGCCGACACGGATCGCGAACCGCCCGCCGAGCTGGTCGAAGCGGTGCGCGCAGCTCACGCTGCCGGCGCCCGCGTGGCCTCACTGTGCACGGGCGCCTTCGTCCTGGGCGCGGCAGGGCTGCTCGACGGCAGACGCGCCACCACACACTGGGCCCACACGCGGGAACTGGCCCGGCGCCACCCAGCAGCCACCGTCGATCCAGACGTCCTCTACGTCGACAACGGCGACGTCCTCACCTCCGCGGGTAAGGCCGCCGCCATGGACCTGTGTTTGCATCTGGTCCGCCTCGACCACGGCTCGGCCATCGCCAACAAGATCGCCCGCCGTCTCGTCATCCCGCCACACCGCGACGGCGGCCAGTCCCAGTTCATCGCAACCCCCGTGCCCGCACCGGGAAACCACCCTCTGGGCGAGCTCTTCCCCTGGGTGTTGGAGCGACTGGACCAGCCGCTCACGGTGGAGGATCTCGCCCGCCAGGCCCGCATGAGCTCACGCAACCTCGGCCGTCACTTCAAGCACCTGACCGGCACCACACCACTGCACTGGCTCCACACCCAGCGCATCCGCCACGCCCAGGAACTGCTGGAGACCACCAACGCCACCGTGGAGACCATCGCCGTGGCCACCGGCATGGGCACGGCCACCACCTTGCGCCGACACTTCCACCGCAGCGTCGGCGTCCCACCCGACACCTACCGCCGCACCTTCCGCCCCTGAGGTGTTCCCCAGGCGCATCAGGCATGCGGCCGGGCACGTCAGAACGGGGAACGCCACCGCCCTGTGTGAGCCGGTGGTGTTCCCGGGCGAAGGGCAGCACCGGGGGTGGACGGCTTGGACGCCAGTGCTCGCGTACGCCTTGGGGGTGAGGGTGAGTCCGGTGGGGTGGGCGGGGGAGGGGCGGGTGGCGTGGATGGCGTGGACGGCGGCCCAGGAGTGACCGGTGCCCGAAGCGCAGCAGTTCGGTGGCGGTGACCGCGGCGTCGGTGTCGAACGCCTCGATCCAACCGCAGCCCCTTGATGTAGCCGAGCAGGCCGGGCCGTTCGGCATCGCCGGCCGTCAGCGACAGCACCGGCGCGTACAGGTCACCGAGTCCGCCGGAGGCCTGGACGTAGAACACCGCCACGGCCTCGTTGAACGGGTCCTTCGGGTCGTACAGCGCACCGGCGGTCGTGTGGTCCAGGACGACCGCGACTCCCGCCACTACGCGGCCGCCCGCGGACCGTGCGAGGCGGCGCCCAGACGCTCGAGCAGGGCCCTGGCCTTTGCCTCGGCCTCTGGGCTCGGCGCGCTGCCGAGGGCGGAGGCGAGCTCGGCGCGGGCCAGCTCGGCGCGCTCGGCGTACTCGGCCTGCGTCGGGGTGCCCTGTACGAGGTCCTCGACCAGGCTGCGGATGGTGGTGCCGTGCTCGGCGGCCAGTTGGGCGACACCTCGGGCAGGTGCTCGCCGAACAGCAGGAGAAGATCCTCGAGCGGGCCTTCGAGATGGGTCTGACGGCGCTGCTCGACGGTCTGGCGCAGCAGTACGAGCAGGTGCACATCAGAGCGTGCCGGTTCGGCGGCCGACGGGGAACGCACGGGGCGGGCGTGGGGAGCGGGGCGCGGACGCTTCGGCCGCCGCCGAAACGTCGGTGTTCCATGCTGGACCCATGACCGCCAAGGACTCCCGGGCCGCCGCCCTCGCCGCCTTCGCCGCGCTGATCGCCGACGAGACCCGGGCCACCTGTCTGCTGGCCCTGCTGGACGGGCGGGCCTGGACCGCCGGGGAACTGGCCCGGCACGCCGGCGTCGCCGCCTCCACCCTCAGCGAGCACCTGGGCAGGCTCGTCTCCGGCGGCCTGCTCACCGAGGAACGGCAGGGCCGCCACCGGTACGTCCGGCTGGCCGGCCCGGGGGTGGCACAGCTCGTCGAGGACCTCGCCGCGCAGGTGTGGCCTGCCGCCGCGGCGGACGCACCGCGCCCGGTGCGCGGCCTGCGGGAGGCGAGCGCGGGCGCGGCGATGGCCCGGGGCCGCACCTGCTACGACCATCTCGCGGGTCGGCTGGGCATCGCGGTAACGGACGCGCTGACCGAGCGCGGGCTGCTGCGCCAGGACACGGGGTTCGCGCTCACGGACGCGGGGATCGAGTGGTTCGGCGTGGCGGGCATCACCCTGGACCTCTCCGGCCGGCGCCCGCCGGCCCGGGCGTGCCTGGACTGGACCGAGCGGCGGCCGCACCTCGCCGGGGCCGCGGGGGCGGCACTGTGCCGGCACGTGCTGGACGCGGGCTGGTGCGTGCGCGTCGGTTCCGCGCGGGCCGTGCGGGTGACCCCCGTCGGGGAGCGGGCCCTGTCCGAACTGCTCGGCATCGAGCCGGCCACGCTGCGCTGAGCACGACGGGCCTCTGCTGCCGCCCGCCTGCGCCTCGTCCGATTTCCGCCGGTCCCCGCTCACGGGGGCTGCCTAACCTCAGGAGCATGATGAACGTCCTGCGCAACCGCCCCCACATACTCCCCACCTGCGCGGCGGCCGTCACCGTCGTGCTGTGGGCCTCCGCCTTCGTGTCGATCCGGAGTGCCGGGGACGCCTACTCTCCCGGCGCGCTGGCACTGGGGCGGCTGGCGTCGGGCTCGCTCGCCCTGGGGGTCCTCTGGGCCGTACGCCGGGAGGGGCTGCCGCCCAGAGCGGCCTGGCGCGGGATCCTGCTCTCCGGGCTGCTCTGGTTCGGCTTCTACATGGTCGTGCTGAACTGGGGCGAGCAGCAGGTGGACGCGGGGACCGCGGCGCTGGTGGTGAATGTGGGACCGCTGCTGATCGCCCTGCTGGGCGCCCGGCTGCTCGGGGACCCGATGCCGCCGAGGCTGCTGGCGGGGATGGCCGTGTCGTTCGCGGGCGCCGTGACCGTGGGGATGTCGATGTCGGGCGGCGGCGGGTCCTCGCTGCTCGGCGTGGCGCTGTGCCTGCTCGCGGCGGTGGCGTACGCCTCCGGTGTCGTCGCGCAGAAGCCCGCCCTGGGCCGGGCGAGCGCGTTGCAGGTGACCACCTTCGGCTGCCTGGTCGGTGCGGTGGCTTGTATGCCGTTCGCCGGAGAGCTCGTCCACCAGGCCGCCCACGCGCCCCTCTCGGCCACCCTGAACATGGTCTACCTGGGCGTCTTCCCGACCGCGCTGGCCTTCACCACCTGGGCCTACGCCCTGGCCCGCACCTCCGCGAGCCGGATGGGCGCGACGACGTATGCGGTGCCCGCGCTGGTGGTGCTGATGTCGTGGCTGGCGCTCGGCGAGGTGCCCGGGGTGCTCACGATGACGGGCGGGGTGTTGTGCCTGGCGGGTGTGGCGGTGTCGCGCTCTCGGGCGCGCGCCGGCCGGACGACTCGGGTCGCGGCCGGGGAGCCACGACCCGAGAAGGCGTCCTGAGTCAGAAGACGACCAGCGCCCGGCCAACCTTGCCCGCGAGCATGTCCTCGAAGGCGGCCGGGATGCCGTGCAGCCAAGGCAACGCCTCAGACAGGCGGCCGAAGCCCTAGCCCACCGCGACACCACCGGAGCGCCGGCACGGCATGCATCCAGGCCGAGCGGCTTGGGCGTGTGTCGGAAGTGCTCTAGGTTGGCTCAAATCGCCGCGAACCCGGTTGACGCCCGCCTCGGCGGGTTCGCCTCCGACACCTAATCCAAGAGCGGCCCAGCGTGCCGCTAAAGGCGGCATGGCTGTGCCTCTTCGCCTCTCATCAACGGCCCTCGGCCCGGGGCGCCGACACCGCCGGCAGGACCGAGCGGCGGACGCGGGATTCGTCCGCCCGGAATGATCGTGCCCTGGCTGAGTCGGCCGGAGGCACGTATGCGCCTCAGGCAGGGTCACTCGCGTCAGCACGGCCGGCGGTAGGGGAGCGCGCCGAGATACTGCCGCCACTGGTCGTGCGTGACGGGGTGACCGGCGTACGCGCACGCATGGGTGACCAGTCGTCCGAAATCGGTCGGCAGCGTGTGGGCGGATCCGTCGAACACACCGATGACCACCTCTCTTCCGTCCGGAGAGAACCTCAGGCCCAGTACCGCAGTCGTGAAGCCCACGAGCACGGTCAACTTCCGCGGCCGCCGGGGTGAGGAGACTCGCCAGATGCGGGCGGTGCGGTCGTCGCTGCTCGCCCCCAGCATGCGGCCGTCGGGGCTGAACTCGACATTGCCGACCACGTCGGTGGGTCCTTCCAGCGCGGCGAGCATCACCGGGCGGTGCGTCCTCGAGACTCGCCACAGCTTTACGGGGCGGTCTCCGCCGCCCGCCGTGGCGAGGACAGAGGTGCGCGGGTTGAACGCGACGGAGAGGGCGGTCGTGGCGTGCGCTTGCCAGTCGGCGCGCTCGACAGGGTGCTCCGGGGACGTCGTGTCCCAGAGGATGACGCGTTCGTCACCGCCTCCGGCGGTTGCCAGCAGTCGTCCGTCCGGGCTGAAGGCCACCGACCTGACCTCGTCCCGATGGCCGCGCAAGCTGACGCCGCGGACGGGTTTCCTGACGGAGCGGGTGTTCCACAGCACCACGTCCCCGTCGCTCCCGGCGCTCACCAGGGTCTGCCCGTCCGGGCTGAAGGCCAAGGCGCGGACGGTCTTCATACGCGTCCGCAGTGTCGAGAGCCGGCGCGGCCGGCGCGGGTCGGCGATGTCCCACAGCGCGAGCGTTCCGTCGGCGCCGGCGCTGGCCAGTACGGGGCGACTGGGGTGCATGGCAAGCGCATAGACGACGTCCTTGTGACCGGTCAGCACAGCGGTCTCGCGGGGTTCACGTGGAGCGCGCATGTCCCACAGCCGGACGGTTCGGTCCCGGCCTCCCGTTGCCAGGACCGCGCCGTCGTGGCTGACATCGACGGCGAACGTCTCCGCCCGGTGCGCGGTCCACGTGGACATCAGAGTGCTGAGGAGCGCGTCGCGGCTGTACCGGCCGGGCCTCAGCCGGTAGGCAGCCAGAGCAATCTGTGCGGCAAGGCCCGGTGACCTGCGCGACAGTCCGATCGCTGCCGTGCTCGCGTTGTAGGCGACGGCTTCGTCGCGCTGGGCCGTGACCTCCCGGTCGGCCTGCACCGCGAGGAGGGAGGTGGTCATCGACACCACGAGAAGCACCGCCGAGGCGGCGATCACCAGACGCCGTCGGAGCCTGCGCCGGGCTGCCGCCGCCAGCTCGGAACTCTCCGCCGCCAGACTCGCCTCGAGGAACGCCCGCTCGTCTGTGGTGAGTCCGGCCTCCTTCGCCCCGGCCAGGGGACGAGCCGCTTCCAGCCGGGCGCCTCGCAGCAGGGCGCCCGGGTCCCGCTCCAGGTGCGCCCAGGTCGTGGCCGCCTCCGTCAGATGCCGACGCGCGCGCAGGACCTCACGGTCCTCCGCGAGCCATCCGCCGAGCCGTGGCCACCAGCGAATGAGGGCTTCGTGCGTCAGTTCCAGGTGCTGGCCGTCGACGGTGATCAGTCGCTCGGCGGCTGCGCGATCGACGATCGCCGTAGTGTCGGAGTCGGGGGACAATTCGCAGCGGCCGATCCGGCGCTTGGTGTCCTCGACTCCCTCCCCGACGGCGACGAGCCGCAGGAAGAGGTGCCGGGCCGCCTTCTTCTGCCGGGCGCTGAGGGCCTCGTAAAACCGTTCAGCGGTGTGGGCCAAGGCGTGCTCGATGGAGCCTGCGGTCCGGCAGGCGTCCATGGTCAACAGGGTGCCCCGGCGGTGCCTCCAGGTTTCCAGGAGCGCGTGGGAGAGAAGTGGAAGCATCCCGGCGTTGCCCTGGGCCTGGGCGATCAGGTAGGCCAGCAGTCGCCCCTCGACTCGGCAGCCGACCGCGTCCGCGGGGCGGCAGATGGCCCGGTGGAGTTCCTCGCTGTTCATGGGGCCGAGCGTCACCATCGCGTCGTCGATGGTCCGGGCGAGGTCGGCGTGCTCGATGCAGTGCGCGTAGAAGTCCGCCCGGACCCCCAAGACGACGCGAGAGGTACGGCTGTCGGCGCCGGCAGCCAGGAGGAGAACGTCGATGAAGTGGTCACGTTCCTCATCGCTGCGGCAGAGGGTGAAGAGTTCCTCGAACTGGTCGATGATCAGAACCACCTCGCCCCGCCCCGGCCCGCCGGTGACGATCTGGCGCAGGACGAGGCGCAAATTGGCAGGGTCCGCCCGCATCTCCTCCAGCAGATGGCCAGGTGTGGTGGCCACATGGTCGGCCAGACGTACCGCCAGTTCCTCCAGTGGCCGTGCGCCTGGTGTGAGGGTGACCACGACCTGACCTTCGGACCGCAGGCGTGGTGACAGACCCGCGTGCAGCACCGAGGACTTGCCGGCTCCCGAAGCGCCGAAGAGGGCGATGAAGCGCTGGTCCGTGAGCCGTCCGCGCAGCTGCTCGACCACGCGTTCGCGCCCGAAGAAGAACCGGCTGTGCCGTGAGCCGAAGGAGGCGAGTCCCGGGTAGGGCGAGTCGTCCCGCGCCGCTGCCGGAGCGGTGGCGTCGGCCGCCTTCCCCTCGGCGGACAGGCCGGCGGCCGTTCTGTGCCAGAGGGCCTCCCAGCGCTCCAGGTCGCCACCACAGGCACTGACGTAGCCCCGGGTCACCTCGAGGGACGGCAGCTTCCGGCCCCCGGCAGCGCTCGACAGAGTCGCCACCGAATAGTGCGCGCGGGCCGCCAGATCGCGGTAGGAGGGGCTACCTGCGGCCTGGCGAAGTGCCCGCAGTTCTGCGGCGAACCGCACCACCGGGCCGTCGCCCTCAGGAAGCGGTGACTCTCTACGCGGCATGTTTCCCCCGATCCGAGCTGGTCTGCGACAAGTGTCGTTGCCCGCGGAGGCCACTGGTGGAGGGGCGCTTATTTTCGGCCCCCGTTCGGCGCGACGCCTCGGCGCCCCCACCCGCGAGCCGTCTCCGGCCCGACGGGCTTTGAGGGCAAACCGACCATGTGATGTTCGGCGGTTGATTGTTCACCGCCGCTGTCCGGACACCGAACAAAGATTTCCGGCTATCCCTGTGACGAGGCACGGGGACGGCCCGGGCCCGGAACCCCTCACACAGGAGGCTTGATGCGTTCGGTACTTGTCGCAGCAGCGGTGTTCGGCCTGATTGCAGGAAGTGCCGCGGCCGCCGGAGCAACGGAGACGGCTCGTGCGGCCGAGGCGAGCTGGACCTGCGCGAAGGACGTGTGTTTGCGCGTCGGCAGCGAGGCACAGATGAAGGATGCGCGCGGGTGCAACCACAAGGTGTGCATCAGCGTGACGGGCAACGCCTCCGGGTACACGACCCGCGGCTACTACAGCGGCACCAATCGGTTCTACGGCCACATCAACGTGTGGGGCCCCAACATGAGGGTCAACGGCCAGGACAGCGACTACCCCGGCGCCGTGGGGTCCGGCCGGGGTACAGGCCAGACCTGTGCCGAGGGGTGGGAGCTCTCGGGCGGCACGTACACCTCCGTCGGACTGCCCTGCAAGGACGTCAGCTGACGCGGGAGCTCTGACGCTTGGGTGTCCTGTGGCCGGTCTCGACCGGGAATCGGCCACAGGACGACCTGGTCGTGCGGCCTCGGCGAGCCGCAGCCGGGTTCCACCGTCTCATGAGGCTGGGGGTGAAATGGCTGCGGGTGAGTGGGGAGGGGGTGGCTGTTACCGGTTACTCCTGGGGGCCGGCCGCTGCCGAGAGGAGCGCGTGGCTGGACTCACGCCCCGTCGTGCCAGGTGGCGATTGGGGTCACGGTGAGTTCGACGGTGACGCGCGGCGGCTGCCGCGAGGCCTCGGGAGGCGGGGCTTCCGGCTCGCGACGCCGGGAACTGCCATGGCTGCCTCGGCCGCGACACCGAGGAGGGCGGTCGTGCGGATTGCGGTCATGACGGACCACCGCCGGGTGGGAGCAACGGCTCCGGCTCCGCGACGTCGACCACGGTGATGTCCACGGCCGTCACGGCAAGAACCAGGTCCCGCAGGGCCGAGTGGAGGACCGATCGGCGCGCGCCGCACCTTCCGCCCCGGACGGCCCGGCACCGAGGCACCGGCGCCCGGCCGGCCACACGCCTGAACGGGCCCCTCGCGCCTTACCGGCCGAGGAAGACCGGCACGATGATCAGCACTGCGAAGACTACGGTGGCCGTGGGTGTCACGCGGTCCGGGTGCTCTCCAGGTACCGCAGGACCGCCAGGACCCGGCGGTGGCCCGTCTCCGACGGGGGCAGGCCGAGCTTGGCGAAGATGTTGGCGATGTGCTTCTCCACGGCACGTTCGGAAACGGTGAACGCAGCGGCGATGGACTGGTTCGTGCGGCCCTCGGCCATCAGAGCCAGCACCTCCCGCTCGCGCGGCGTAAGGCTGTCGAGGGCCCTCGCCCGGCGGCCGGCCCCGAACAACTGGGCGACCACTTCCGGATCCAGCACCGTACCGCCGGCCGCGATCCGCTCCAGGGCGGCCACGAACTCGCCGATGTCGACGACCCGTTCCTTGAGCAGATACCCGAACCCCGACGGCTCGCTCAGCATACGGTCCGCGTACGCCGTCTCCACGTACTGGGAGAACAGCAGGACCCCGGTGCCCGGTCGTTCCGTGCGCAGCCGCAGGGCGGCCCGTACCCCTTCGTCGGTCTGGGTGGGCGGCAGGCGGATGTCGATGACGGCGACGTCGGGCGCATGCTCGCGGACGGCGGCCAGCAGCGCCTCGGCGTCACCGACGCTCGCGGCCACCTGTACACCGCGCAATTCGAGGAGTTGGACCAGGCCGTCGCGCAGGAGCGCTGAGTCCTCGGCGATGACGACGCGCATTTTCGTCCCGTCTCACAGTGGCAGTTCGATGGTGACCACCGTAGGCCCCCCGGGCGGACTGTCGCAGGTCAGTGTGCCGTCCACCGGGCGGACGCGGGCCAGCAGGCCGGTGAGTCCGGAGCCGGCGCCCACCGCCGCGCCGCCCCGGCCGTCGTCGGCGACGCTCAGGCGGAGCGTTCCGTCGCGTGCGGTGACGGTCAGCCGGACCTCCTCGGCACCGCTGTGCTTCGTGGCGTTGGCGAGGAGTTCGGCGGCGCAGAAGTAGGTGATGGTCTCCAGCGCCGGGCTGGGACGGGTGGGGATGCGGATGTCCAGGACGACGGGGAGGGCGCTGTCCGCGGCCAGGGTCGTCAGGGCCGCTTCGAGCCCTTCGTCGAGGACGGGCGGGTGGATGCCTTTGACCAGGTGGCGCAGGTCGGCGATGGCCTGCGTGGCACCCGAGCGGGCGGTGTCGACGGCCGCGAGGACGCGGTCGGGGTCGGCGCCCGCACCGACCAGTTCCCGGATGACGGTGAGGTGCATGCCGAGGCTCACCAGCCGGGCCTGTGTGCCGTCGTGCAGGTCCCGTTCGATGCGGCGCAGGGTCGCGGCCGCGTCGTCGACCGCCTGGGCGCGGGTCTCTTCGAGGGCGCGGATGCGGCGGTCGGCGGCATCGGGTCCGAGCAGGGAGGTGAGGAGGGCCCGGTGCGGAGCGAGGGCGTGACGCACCAGGTGCGGTGCGGCGATCAGGAGCAGCAGTCCGGCGGTGACGGGCAGCAGCCAGCGCGGCCAGGTGTCGAGCTGCACTCCGAGGACCTGCAAGGAGACCTGGCTGACCGAACCGTCGGCGTGGTGGACGGTGTGCTGGTTCACGTGCTGGACGAGCGGGTGCAGGGTGAACAGGGCGCCGTAGACATAGCCGACGGCCGCCGCGACGTAGGCGAGCACGGTGGTGAACGGAGCCAGCAGCGCGCAGCCCACGGATTTCCAGCCCGCACGACGGCCCAGGACGCTGCGCGGCCAGGCGAGGGCGCCGCCGCGGGCGGTGCAGGGGGAGGGGGGAGCGATGGTCAGACCCAACAACCGGGCCGCCAGTGCGCGGTGCAGTCCGCCGAACGCCATCGCCATGCGCACGGTGCCGGCCAGCAGCCACGCGCCCAGCGGGGTGACCGACAACAGGCAGCCGAACGCGAGTCCGGCGAGGGTGAACCAGCCGGTCACGATCGCGAGCGGGAAGGCGAGCAGTCCGTACAGCAGGGCAGCCAGGGCAGGCCGGCCGAAGGTCGTGACGGCGAGGGAGCGGAGACGCTGCATGGGGAGAACCTATGTCTCGTCGCGGTCTTCATCCTCCCTGCGCCGTGGTGCACGGCAACCGGCCGGGAGGGGCACACAGGGTCAGGGCAGCAGGAGCCGCCGGGCGATGCGGAGCTGGAGGGCGGCCATCGCCCGGCCCAGCCAGGGCATGAGCAGCAGGAACCCCAGGCCCCCGAAGACCGCGTGGAAGGCGTAGGCGCCGATGTACGTCGGGCCGCCCCAGGCCGTGGAGTAGTCGGAGCCGGCCCGCAGGGGCCAGCCGAAGTTCATGGGCACGATCGACCAGCCGTAGAGGGTGACCATCATGACCAGGACGTTCACCGGGGTGGCCAGCAGCGCATGGGCCAGGCCCCGTCGGTGCCCGCGCAGTTCGACACCGAGGAGGCGGCGGACGAGGGCCCGCTGCACGCGCCCGGCCGGCCCGCCGACCAGTGCCAGGGGGATGCACAGGAGGCATAGGGGAAAGGCGAGCACGGCGTAGGCGGCTCTGCGCCAGGCCGCTGCCGTGAACGGCTCGCGCACCACGCGGCGGATGCCACGGAGGGCTGTGGGTGTGGTGCCTACAGGCGCGGTGGTCATGAGCGTCTCCCTGGGAGCGAGCGGTGGACCCGACCCTCACGAGTCTTCCGCCGCCGCTTGCCGTGCACGATGGTGCCTGCACGCAGGATCTGGGTTCGGTTCACCCCACCCCGCCCCGGCGAACGCCGAGCGGGGCGACGTCGTCGTCGGAACGGTGGATCAGCATGGTGGTGAGGATGCGGTGGACCGTCGCCCGCGGTCCCGCTGCCGCGGCGTCGGCCCGCATCAGGTCCAGGGCGGTGAGCAGGCCCTGTCCGCGGGCGGGGTCCAGCATGGCGTCGAAGGTGCGGATCTCCTCCGCCATTCCGTCGTGCACTGGTGTCACCGGTGCGTCCTTGGTGCTGTCGGCGGCCTCATGCCACGGCACAGTGTCCCGCACGGCGGGCCAGCGCTTCAGGTGGTCGGGCAGCGGCGACTGGGCGGCCGGGGCGACCCCGTCGGGCCGTACGCCGGCCGCGATGCGTTCGGCGATGTCCTCGACCAGCACCGGGTCGGGGCCGGTCCAGCTTGAATCGGCCGCCGATCGCCTGCTCCACGAGGTGCTCGGCGGCGTCGGCCGGGACGCCCCAGCGGCTGAGGAACCAGCTCAGTACCTGGTGGCAGTGGCTGTACCAGCCGCTGCCGCAGCCGGTGCGGTCGGTGACGTGCAGGATGAGGTTGCGGGCGGTGCGGTCCCACAGGATCCGCTGGTCGTCGATACCGGCCAGGTCCAGTGGGTAGGCCTCGAACCGTGCAGCCAGTTCTTCCAGCCACTCTCGCCACTCCCGTAGTGCGGCGGTCACCCGGTCGTGGATTTCGTCCGGGGTGGTGACCGAGTTCTGGGGGCGGCACCAGTTGCCGACCGGTCCTCCGTCGAAGTCCCCTTCGTCGTGCGCCCAGCGCCAGCCGGCGATCCAGCGGCCGTAGTGCTTGGCCAGTGCGTGGGTCATGGCGTCGGACCAGGGCCTGGCCTCCTCCCATCCCCACTCGCTCAGGACCGGGTCACCCGACGGTAGATCGGGGCGCCTGGGTACCCGCCTGGCCGGCTCGAGCGATCTGAGCACCCGTGCCGCCGTCTCGCTGGCGAACGGATGACGGGCGGGGTCGACCTCATCCCAGGTCAAATCGCGGGGTGACAGCTCTACGAACACCGCGCAAGTCTCCTGCCTCACCAGTGGGTTCAACCCGATTACCGAACCGCGCCGGAACACCTGCCAGGCCGCACCGGGAACCGCTGTCGTACGCCTATGCGGGCAGGTGGCCGGACGGGGAGGCGTACATCCACGCGGTGTTGAACAGTGCGTATTCGAGCAGGTCGAGTGAGGCATCGGACGGCCAGCCGTCGGTGGACGCCGCCTGGTGGGCGGCGGCGTGCAGGAACGAGAGGTAGACCTGGTAGCGGTGGGGTGACCAGTCCTGGTCCCTCCAGACCCGGCGGGCGATCGAGCCGTCGGGGTCGTGGCCCGTTTCCCGGCCGACCTGTGAGGCCAGGGATCGCATGCGCCGGGCCAGGACGCGGTCGAGGACGAGCGGCTCGGGGTCGTTCGCCGGCGGCACTGTCTTGCCGGCAAAGTAGAGGAACTTGGTGAAGAAGGACGGCCCGAGCCAGGGAATGCGACCGCGCAGCGCCGCGTAGGCCGCTTGGGCGCTGTGCTCGCTCAGAGCGGTGACCGCACCGGCCAGTGCCGCTTCCAGATCGTCGGCGACCAGGATCGTTCGCAGTGTGGCCGGTCGGGCGGCGGCTGTCCGGGAGGGGGTCGTCGACGTCTCGCAGAACCGGCCGCTGGTGCTGGTGGCGCACAGCAACGCGGGGCTGGCGGTGCCGTCTTCGACGGCGTCGGTCATCGGTACCCGAGGACCGACGCCAGCCCTGCGCGGACAGCCTGGAACGGTGAGGGCCGCCGGTCGCCCTACGGAAACCGCGTCCCGCGCGGATGAACGCCGCCGGACGGGGTAGCTGAGCTGCTGCCCAGTGAAGCCCGTCCGAGGAGAACATGTGAGTGAAGCAGTAGGTCTGGGCGTCGAGGTGGCCGTGATCAGCTCCGATGCCGCGATCATGACCGTCTGTGGAGAGCTCGACGCTGACACCGGCCTCGTCCTTCAGCACCAGTTGGCCGGCCAGGTGGTGCACGGACGACGTCACCTGGTGCTGGACCTGGCGGACGTGCCGTTCATGGACTCTTCCGGGCTACGTGTCATCGTACAGACCGTCAACGAGGTGCGGAAAATCAACGGATCCGTATCCTTGGCCGCGCCCAGCCAAGTAGTGCGACGTGTGCTCGACCTGACCGGGATCGGCATGACCTGCCGAATATTCGACACCGCGGACGCGGCCTGTGAAGCCCTCCTCGGCCGGCATGGCGAGGTGGCGGGCGGCACGATGCGCGACACGGTCGATAGCGAAGCCATGACGACCAAGTCCCCCACCGCTCCGTCGCAGCGATAGACGGGGAAGCGGACGCCGAGCAGGGCCCGCTCGTCGGGCCCGAGCTGGTAGGGCCGACGTCCCGGCCTTCGAGCCCGGCCCGACCGGCTGAGCCTGCGCGTCGGGCGCGGGCCGCCAGGACGCTGCACGGTCATCTGGCACGCCCTGCCAACCGCACCAGATCCACGTCACGTTCATGGGATGCGGCCGTTCTGGGGTTACTCAGCTGTCTCGATCCGCCGGTGGGCGAAGACGACGGCTGCGCCCCGACCGTGCAGTGGAGATAGCCGTGCCGACGTGCCCCCAGCGACGTCCGGGGCCCCTACCGCGGCGCCAGGGGAGCGCAACGGAAGGCAGTGAGCCGGGGAGCTCTCGCATCCACACGGGACGACCGGGTGCTGGGACGCCAGGGTGGATCAGGGCGATCGGGAATCGGCCGGCGGCTAACCTTGATGCCCGTGGTCCCGGTGCTCCTCCAAGGCGCCTCCCTCTTCAGGTATCGAGGTGTGCTCAGCAAGCAGGACGTCCGGTTCGATCTGTCGGCCTTCGGGCTCAGCGAAACCGCCCGCTGTGCTGGCCGCTTGAGGACGGCCGTCAGCCGTGCGCCCTCCCAGGACGCGGCGGCGCAAGCGATCCCCGATTTCTTCTACGACAGTCTGGTAGATGGGCGCGGCGGGCGCGCGTGTGCTGCGGTAGGCGCTTTCCTCAGTGAGCCCTGGAAGGCCGTCGCCGAGGTGTCCGAGCGTCCAGGGCGGCGCATGTTTCTCGCCGGGTTCCGCGGCCCGCAACCACTCGCCCGGCACGGAGGGTTCCAGCCCGCCGGGCGTGCCGTCGCTGTCGCCCGGCACCTTCGAGAAGGCATTCTCGGTGTGCCGGCTGCTGGAACGCCTGGGAATCACGGCCGAGGACACGAACGGCGCAGTGGCCCCGGTAAGCGACGTCGACGTCGTGCACCTGCCCGGCAGCCAGCTGGACGGCCTGGAGGAACTCCTGCCGGGACAGGATGTCCGTTCCGCACTCGTCTTCGGGGGCACCTTGTCGCCGGGCGAGCGGTTCGCGGTGGTGCTGTTCTGCCGTATCCCACTGTCCACCGAGGTCGTCACGCTGTTCCGCACCGTCGCCGGCAGCACGCGCCTGGCACTTCTGTCCGCCGGGCAGCCGTCGCCCACCATGCAGGCGGACGCGGCTCGCTCCGCCCTGGAGAGCATGGAGCATCTGGTCGAACAGCGGGCCGGGCACCTGCAGACTGTCGTGGCCCAGCTGCGCTCCGCCACGACAGACTTGCAGCGATCCCAAAGGGAGCTGGAGCAGCGGGAGCGTGAACTCCGTGAGGAGGCGGCGATCGTCGAGCTGCTCCAGGAGGTGGGGAGCACCCTGGCTGCGGAACTCCATCTCGACGCACTGGTCCAGCACGCGGTCGACCGCCACCCGCCTGGCGGGGGCGGCGTTCGGCGCCTTCTTCTACAACGTCCTGGGCGAGACCGGCGAGTCGTACCTGCTCTATGTGATCTCCGGTGTCGATCGGTCTGCCTTCGACAGGTTCCCCATGCCGCGTAATACCCAGGTCTTCGAGCAGACGTTCCGGGGGGTCGGCGTGGTGCGGTCCGACGACATCACCCGGGACCGGCGGTACGGACACAACGCACCGCATCATGGCATGCCGGAAGGGCACCTGCCGGTGTGCAGCCGCATCGACCAAGCAGCAGAGTGCCCACCACCGGTCCTCAGCGCGTAGGAAACTGGCCCCGTTCAACCGTACGCGGCTGGGGACGTTCACGCCGACTCCTGCCATCCTGACGGTTCGCAGGGTGGTGCCGCGGTAAATACCGGATTTCCGGATTTACTGTGGCGGACCTTTTCGTGCTGGGCCGCTACAGCATCCGCGCTCGGTCCCAGGCCGACGATGGCGCGCGCCGCCGCGCGACCCGGACGCCGACGAGCACGCCGAAGACTGAACCGCACCCCAGGCGCCTGGCCGCTCGTTGTGCCACCGCGCTCCGCCCTTGCCGCCCGAGGGGCGAGGCGAGGGGCTGGCGACGGAGCGGTTCAGGCGGCGTCGTGGGCGCGCTGGTGGGCGCTGAGCGCGTCGGCGGTGCTCGGGTGGTGGGGTACGAAGCTGTCCACTCCGGTAAGGGTGAGCATGCGCATCAGCCGGTCGGGGATGGCCGCCAGGGTCAGGGAGCCGCCGGCGTCCTGGGCGCCGTGCCAGATGCCGATCAGTGCGCTGAGGCCGGCGGAGTCGCAGTAGCCCACACCTGACAGATCGAGGATGAGGTGCTGGTGGCCCTGGTTGATCAGCTCCAGCGCGCGGGTGCGCAGGGACGGTGCGGTGTGCAGGTCGATCTCGCCGGTGACGGTGGCGACCGCTGCGGGACCGGGGGTGGCGGTCAGGGTCAGCTCGATGTCGTCGGTCATGGCGGTCAGTGCTCCCCGCCGGCGGGCGCGGCGGTGGTGTGGGCGGTGAAACCGGCCCCCGTCGCGGCGGCGGCCTGGTCGGGAGCGGGAACCGACAGAGCCAGCAGGGCCACGTCGTCACTGGCGCCCTCGGGCAGGGCGTCCAGCAAACCGACGGTGTCCTGGACCAACTGCGCCGCCCCACACGAGGAGGGACGAGCGGTGAGGAAGGCTGTCAGGCCCTCGTCACCGAGCATGGTGCCGGTGCTGGTGTGTGCCTCGGTCAGGCCGTCGGTGTAGAGGAGCAGGGCCTGGCCTGGGGCGAGGTGGAGGGTGGTGGAGGCGAAGCGGGCGCCGGGGAAGGCCCCGATGAGCATGCCCCCCTTGGGGCGGACCGCTTCCACCCGTGTGCGCGTGGCGGGCCCGGCCTCGGGCGGGGCGGGGCTGAGGTGGTAGGCCGGGGGATGCCCACCGGTGGCCAGCATCACGGTGAAGCCCCCGGCCGCATCAGGGGTGAGGGTGGCGAAGAAAGCTGTGCAGAACCGGCTGCCCGCCCACACATCGGCCAGCAGGGCGCTGTTCAGGGCCTCAAGTACCACGACGGGATCGTCCGTGTGCTGGGCGGAGGCCCGCAGGGTGTAGCGGGCCAAGGAGGTGATAGTGGCCGCCTCGGCGCCCTTGCCGCACACGTCCCCCAGGAACAATCCCCACCTCCCGGCGGGCAGGGGAAAGACGTCGTAGAAGTCGCCGCCGACTTCGTGCACGGACGCGGTGTGGTAGTGACAGGCCAGCTCCAGGCCGGGCACCGTCGGCAGCGCCGGCGGCAGCAGAGTGCGCTGCAAGGTGGAGGCGAAGGAGGCGATCGCCGCCTTGTCCCTCTCCGCCTGCTCCCGGGCCGCCCGCTCGGCCTCCGCGGCCCGTTGCTCCTGGCGCACGGTGCGCAGCGCGGACAGGCGCAGCTCCATCTCGTCCATCACGATCGCCGCCAGATCGGTCAGGGTGGCAGTCTGTTCGGAGGTGATGGAGCGGGGCTTGGTGTCCAGCACGTTGACCGTGCCCAGCTTGTAGCCCTCCGTCGTGGTGATGGGCGCGGCGGCGTAGAACCGCACACCGAGCGGACCGGTGACCAGCGGGTTGCCGCAGGCGACGTCGTCGACCAGGGTGTCGGGAATGACCAGCGCATCGTCCCGCAGGACCGCGGAGCCGCACAGGCCCGGGTCGCGGCCGATCTCGTTGACCCCGTCCAGGCCGTGCGCGGCCTTGAACCAGATCCGGTCCTCGTCCACGATCGTCACCGTCGCCACGGGGACGTCGAACAAGCGGGCTGCCAGCGCAGCCACCCGGTCGAACGCGCCGTCGGGCGGGGTGTCGAGGATGTCGTAGCGGCGCAGCGCCTCCATCCGGCCGACCTCGACAACGTCGTCGGGCACCAGATGCAGGCGCTTGGCAGTAGCGCCGTCCTCGGATGCCGAAGCCTGCTCGGGCATCGGCCTTCCACCTCCTCGACCTCCCGCAGCCACCGAGCGCGGCGCGGGCCGCCGGCAAGCCTAAGCGGAAACGGAGTGTGCGAAGGCCATCGGGTGGCACCTCACAGGATCACCACCGATATCGACGGGCAGTGCTGCCCGGTGGAACCCGGCGACGGCGCCGCGCTGAACTGCGCTCCCCCTCCTCCGGGCGCCCCCGCGCTGGGTGCCTCGCCCTTCCATGCAACGCATTGAAGACGCATTGAATGCATCATCCGCAGAACCCCCGCCGACCGTCTCAAGCCCCAGCGCGACGACTGGCTGGCCCGGTCCATCGATCACCCGCCGGCCGATGCCCCGCAATCCGCAGCCCTCATGAGCCTTGTCATCCACATCCTCGACAACCCGGATGGCACCAGCCCACTGGCTCGCATGCTGCCCCCGGCTGCCGGCTGCCGGCTGCCGGCTGCCGGCGGGCCGGGCCGGGCCGGGCCGGGCCGGGCGTCTGAGGTCCCTCACACCTCACTGCTCACCGCAGATGGGCGCCGTGATCGCGGAGGTGAGCCGCATTCAGCGGGGATCTGCAGGAAATTGGATCGCCGCAGATCAGGGCGGGTGCGCTGGGAGGCCATCGAACACGCCAGGCATTTTTCGCAACGCGTTTCCAGATTTGCGCAGGTAGCGCCAGGTATCACACCGTCCACCGACTACCACTCCGAGCGCCGGCTGGAGCACCCAAGTCCGCCTCTCCAATGCCTGACCGCGAAGGTTCGCCGGGGCGGTAACTTCGCCTCGATAGTCTGCACGGCATGATCGACTCATACGCGAGCTCCGACGATGCTGTAGTCGCGATAGCCGGGGCGCGGGCTGGCGCGGACGTGGTCCGCAGCATGTACGGCCGGCGTCTCAACCGCATAGACAAGGGGGCCGGGGACTTTGCCACCGCCGCCGATGTGGAGGCTGAGAAGGCGATCCTCGGCGTCATCCGTGCCGCACGGCCCGATGACGCCGTGCTCGGCGAGGAAGGCGGGCAGCAAGGCGCCGCCGACGCTGTGCGCCAGTGGTTGGTGGATCCCCTGTGCGGCACGCTGAACTACGCCGTCGGCAACATGCTGGTGGCCGTCAACGTGGCGCTGCGCGATGGGGCGGCGGCCGTGGCCGACCCGTTCAGCGGCGAGGTCTTCTTTACCGACGGGGAGACCGGCTGGGTGCGGCAGGACGGGGCCGACGACACACTCCTGACGCCCACGCCCGCTACCCGATTGGTGGACGTCAACCTGGATCCGCCGTTCCCGAGTGCGCCGGGATTCCGGGCCGTGGAACTGCTGGCCCATCCTGCATTCATCGAACGTTTCCGGCCCCGCGTAGTATCCACGACCCTGGCGCTGGCCTGGGTGGCTGCCGGCAAGCGCGCCGCGTATGTCACCGATGGTGGCGACCTTTCCAGGAGCGTGCATTTCGCGGCCGGCATCGCTTTGTGCCGGGCTGCCGGCTGCGTTGTCACCGGGATCGACGGTGCGCCGATTGGGGAGGCAGGTCGTGGGCTTGTGGTCGCCGCCGACGACGAGACCCACAGGCTGCTGATGTCGATGATGCACTGCCGTAGCTAGTGCTGTGACCGCATGGGTTTCGCCGGGTTGGGGGCTGGGTCAGGCTGCGGCCTGGAGGGGCCTGCCGCCCCAGCGGATACAGTTGTCGCCGCGGATCCGGGCACGGTCACGGCGTTGAGCCGCAGCTGATCGGCGATGAACCCAGCAAGGCGCCACGTTCGACCGTGCCTGAGGTGTCGGCTCGTACAGTGTCGATCACATGCCGCTGGGCAGGTTCCCGGGCATCTGCGGTGGCATCGGGATGTGATGGTTCGCCAGGTTGGCATCGCGGGCGCCGTCGACGAGATCACCGAGGTCGAGGAGTTGTCCCGGCAGACCCTCGCCGACGTGCGGGCCGCGGTCTCCGGGTATCGCGAGGTGACCCTCGCCGGTGAACTCGCATGCGGGCGCGAGCTGTTGCGGGCCGCGGGCATCAGGCGCGGCTGCCACCGACGACGGACCCCGTCGGGGCTGAACGGCTGGAGCTGTTCGGGTGGGTCGTGCGGGAGGGACTGACGAACGTGGTGCGGCACGCGCGGGCCACACGCTGCGAGGTGAGGCTGACCGCGTCGGCCGTGGAGATCCGGGACGACGGCGCAGGCGGCGGCACCGGGGGAGCGGGGAACGGACTGGCGGGGCTGCGGGAGCGGGTGGGGGAAGCCGGCGGCGTCCTGGAGGCCGGGCCGGCCGTACCACGCGGTTGGCGGCTGAGGGTGACGTTATGAGGGGCGGACGCCGGAAACGGGCAACCGACAGGGAGAGACGATGACGACCCACCGCACCATCCGGCTGCTGCTCGCCGACGACCAGGACCTGATCCGCAGCGCCCTGTCCGCCCTGCTCGACCTGGAGGACGACTTCGAGGTCGTCGCCTCCGTCGACCGCGGCGACAAGGTCGTCGGCGCCGCGCTCGCCCACGACCCGGATGTCGCCCTGCTCGACATCGAGATGCCCGGACTCGACGGGCTCGCTGCCGCGGCCTAGCTCACCGCACGGGTGCCGCGGTGCCGCGTCGTCGTCCTCACCACCTTCGGCAGGGCGGGCTATCTGCGGCGCGCTATGACCGCCGGCGCCGTGGGCTTCGTGGTGAAGGACGCGTCGCCCGAGGCGCTCGCCGACGCTGTCCGCCGCGTGATGCGCGGAGAGCGCGTCGTCGACCCGGAGCTCGCGGCCGCCACCCTCGCCGCTGGCGAGTCACCGCTGACCCCGCGCGAACGGGACGTCCTGCGGGCCGCCCGGGCGAGCGGCTCCGTGGCCGACATCGCCGGCGCCCTCCACTTCTCCGAGGGCACGGTCCGCCACTACCTGTCGTCCGTCATCGCCAAGACCGGCACCCGCAACCGGATGGAGGCGGTGCGGGTGGCCGACGAACGCGGCTGGCTCTGACCCCGCAACTCCGTAACTGCGCACCTCGCAGGGCCAGGGAGCACCCTCCGCCTCGCACACCCGTCCGCGCACCCGGGCGTGCTCTCGGGCCCCTCTCGTGTGGCCGGGGCCCGGGGAGCTCGCCGTTGCGGGGCGGTCAGTGCGCGTCGTTGCCGGGGTGGCACGGGCCGCAGTCGGCGGCGTCCGTCCACAGCGGCAGTGGCGCCGGAGGGCCGGGTACGGGGCCACTGCCAGCAGAGTCCGGCGGTGGTGCGGGCGGTGTGTCCGGCGGTGTGTCCGGCGGTGGTGACCTGGTCGATCCAGACTTGGAGCTGGAAGGGGTCCTCGGCGAGTCCTCGTTCGTAGCCGGTGTGTCCGGTCCATGGCTGGGGGGGGGTGCCGTAGAGCAGGTTGCCGACCCAGGCGGTGTAGGCGGCTGAGCCGTTGCAGCGGACGAGCCGGTGAGTTCGAGGTGGTGGTGGGCGCGTCCGACCCCGCGGGCGGCGGCGCGGATTTGGTCAACGGTGGTGCCTTCGTCGGGGCGGATGATCTGCCGTTCGGCGAGGAAGATGACGGCCAGGGGGACCTGCTGGATCACGGAGGCCAGGTCCGGTGGCAGGCCTGTCGCGCCACCCCGCTTGATGCGCTGGACTTCGTCGATGACGAGCGCACCTGTCTGGCGGGCGGTGCTGCGCAGGGAGCCGGCCTACGGGAACAGCTCGCGGGCCGCGTCGTGGTCGCGGAGGGCGTCGAGGAGGTGGGCGCGTAGCGTGCCGGAGGGGGTTAATGAACCGGGGGCGTATCGCGGGGTGGGCGCGCATGAGACGGCCCAGCAACCGCACGGCGAGAGCGGTCTTGCCGCTGCCCGGCCCGCCGTTCACCGTAATCCACGGCAACCAGAGCCCCGGCCGGCACCAGCCACTCCACGTCGCTGACGTTACCGCAACAAACCTGGAGGGGACCCGAGTTGAACAAAGCCGTTCACCTCGCATTTGCCCGGGATCACAGCACCAGTGGTGGGGAGGCCTGAACGGCGTGGAATAAGCCCCGGCACCGGACACCGCGCACCAATGCAACGAGAATTGGCGGCCAGCACCTAGGCTCCCGCGATGACGGCCGGTATGTTGCGCCCCTGCCCGCCGCGAGGCGGGCACGGTGAACGGTTCAACATGGGGGTAGCGTGCGCGACTTCAGTCTTCCGGCACTGGTGGAACCCCTATCGGCGGGAGGCCTTGCGGACTCGGTGTACGAGGTGGCGGAACGCGACCCCAAACTGGAGCAGTTGGCGCGCCGCGACCCCCTGGACGAGCAGAGGTGGTGTGCGGTCACCGCGGCCGAGTTCCGCGACGAGGTCCTGGCGCTGGCCAAGGGGCTGCTGGCCGGCGGGATCCAGTTCGGTCACCGCGTCGCCGTGATGTCCCGCACCCGTTACGAGTGGACGCTCTTCAGCTACGCGTTGTGGTCCATCGGCGCCCAGGTGGTCCCCGTGTACCCCACCTCCTCGTCGGACCAGGTCCGCTGGATCCTGTCGGACGCGCAGGTGGTGGCCGTCGTGGTGGAACACGAGGACCATGCCATGACCGTGGGGGCGGTCTGCGACCAGCTGCCGCTGCTGAGGGCGATATGGCAACTGGACGCGAACTGCGTCCGGTGGCTGGCGGACGCGGGCCGGGGCATCCCCGACGAGGTGGTGCACCAGCACCGCAGGGCAGTGCAGCCGGGCTCGGTCGCCACCATCGCCTACACCTCCGGCACCACCGGCCCCCACCCCAAGGGCTGCCTGATCACCCACGCCGGTGCCGCGGCCGAATGCGACACCCTGAACGCGGGCTGGCGGGAGGTCCTCGCCGAGCCCGGTGAGCAGCCGGCCGTTCTGGCCTTCCTGCCCCTCTCCCACATCTACGGCCTGATGGTGCAGGTCCTCTGCATGCGCGGCGGCATCCGGCTGGGGCATCAGCCGGACCTGTCTCCCGCCGCGCTGCTGCCCGCCCTGGCATCGTTCCGGCCGACGTACGTCTTTGCCGTGCCGTACATCTTCGAGAAGATCTTCCATTCCGCCAGGCGTTCGGCCGAAGCAGCCGGCCGGGAGGCGCTCTTCGACCGGGCCGTGGACGTCGCGGTGCGCTACGCCGAGGAAGTGGAGCGCCGGGACAGGGGCGAGGGTTCGGGGCCAGGACCGCTGCTGAAGGCCTCGCACAGCGTCTTCGACCGTCTGGTGTACGGGCGGCTGCGGGCCGTCCTCGGCGGCCGGGTCCGGTACGCCACCTCCGGCGGGTCGAATCTCGACCGGGAACTCGGCCTGTTCTTCGCCGGGGCCGGGGTCACCATCCACGACGGATACGGGCTCACCGAGACGACCGCCGCCGTCACCAGCCAGCCTCCGGGCCGGCCCCGCTTCGGGACCGTCGGCAGACCCCTGCCAGGCTGCTCCGTCCACGTGGCACGGGACGGGGAGGTCTGGGTCCGCGGGGACGTCGTCTTCGCCGGCTACCTCGGCGATCCGGCGGCCACCGGGTCGGTGCTGCGCGACGGGTGGTTCGCGACGGGCGACGTGGGCAGGCTGGACGACGACGGCTTCCTGGTCATCACCGGACGCAAGAAGGACATCCTCATCACCAGTGGCGGCAAGAGCGTCAATCCCCGGGTGCTCGAGGAGCGGCTGCTGAGACATCCCCTGATCTCCCAGTGCCTCGTCGTAGGCGACAACCGTCCCTTCATCGCGGCGCTGATCACCCTGGATCCCGAGGCGTCCCAGCACTGGTACCGGCTTCGCGCACAGCAGCACGCCCGGACCGGGGAGGCGCCGATCAACGAGGAACTGCGTGGCGAGATCCAGCGGGCCGTGACGATGGCGAACGCGGCGGTCTCCCAGGCGGAGGCGATCCGCGCGTTCCGGATCATCCCGAACGAGTTCAGCACGGCCGACGGCCTCATGACGCCATCGCTGAAGCTGCGTCGCGCCGCGATCGTGCAGGCGTACGCGGCCGACATCGAAGCGCTCTACGGCTCCTGAGGCCCCCTCACCGGCGGTCGGACCGCCCCTCGGCGCCGGCGTCACAAGGGGTCCGGGTCGGCCGAGCCGATCCGGAGGAGCCGACGCTGGCCGCGCCTCTCCGGGCCGGACCGCCCCGCTCCGACGGCCGGTGAGCAGCCGGGGCAGCCCGGGGGGCCGGTTGAACAGCCAGGGTGCCCGCCTACGTCAAAGGACCACATTCACCTCGGTCGGTCGTTCCCAACTGCCCCTCATCGGTTCCTCGGTGAAGCGACCGAAGCGCTTGCGCTGCTCCTCGCTCACAAAGTTGGCGGGTACGCGCACGCTCCCTCAGGTCATCGGCAGTCGCGCGCGAGCTAGGCACTGTCCGGCGGATCACGTGGCCGTGATGGCACCAAGTTGGTTCTCGCGGGCCGGACTGCACCCGGTTGCGAGGCGTTTTCGCCCCTCGGGCATGGGCAGGACCGCCAGTGCGGTGTCTGCGATGTTCCGCAGCGTCTCCGGGTCCAGGCCGGCCTTGCCTACCGCCTCGATACCGCGGACCACCGTCAACAGCAGTGCCGCCAACCGCTCCGGATCCGCAGCGCTATCGATGTCCCCGTGGCGCTGGGCGGCGCTGATCTCCGTCCGCAGCAGGGTCAGCAGTGCCGTCATGGTCTCGGCCGACCGTCCGGCGACCGTCGGATCGTGCTGGGCCAGTTCCGCCGCGCCCTTGGCCAACAGGCACCCGCGGCGCTCGGTGTCGGAGGCGGTGTTCTCCGCCATTAGATGCACGTATCCCGACAGCCGGGCCAAGGCCTCTGCGTCCGGGCCACCTGCCAGCCGCCCTTCGGCCACCTCAACGACTGCGGTGCACCAGTCGCCAAACACGCGGTGGAACAGCTTGCCCTTGTCGCCGAATGCGCCGTACAGGCTGCCCTTGCCCAGGCCGGTCGCCTGGGCGATGTCGTCCATCCGGGTTCCTGCATAGCCGGTCGCCCAGAACTGTTCCCGGGCTTGCTCCAGGACTTGGCGTTCGTCGAATGCGCGTGGTCTCGGCATGGTTTCAGCCTAACCATTCTTGACTCGATCGTCCATTACTGCCTACGTTATGGACGATCCATTCCACAACTGAAGGGGTTCGACATGCCAGGCGTGCTGCAGGAGAAGGTGGCTGTGATCACCGGAGGAACCAGCGGGATCGGGCTGGCCATCGCCCACCGCTTCGTCCGGGAGGGCGCACGGGTCTTCGTGACCGGCCGGGACACCGACCGCCTCGAAGCGGCAGTCAAGGAGATGGGCCCTGCGGTCACCGGCGTACGATCCGACGTCTCGGTCCTGACCGACCTGGACGCGCTCTACGCGCGAGTCCGCGAGGAGGCCGGACGCATCGACGTGCTGGTGGCCAACGCGGGAATCGTCGCGGACGCCTCGCTCGGCGCCCACATCGAGGCGAACGTCGACCTGACACTCGCCGTCAACGTCAAGGGCCCACTATTCACCGTCCAAAAGGCGCTTCCGCTGCTGGCGGAGAACGCCTCCATCCTGGTCATCGGCTCGAGCAACAGCGTGCGCCCCAATGAGCATCTCGAGGTCTACAGCGCCTCGAAGGCAGCGTTGAGCAACCTCGTGCACAACTGGGCCCGGCAATCGCGAGAGCGTCGATTCCGGGTCAACGTCCTCAGCCCGGGACCCACGCGGACCCCTGCCCTGCTGCGCGCCGTGGGCCAGGACGCCGACCGGTTCGCCGAGGCCGTCGTGCCACTGGGGCGGCTGGCCGACGCCGAGGAAATCGCCGAGGCCGCCCTCTTCCTGGCCTCGGACGCCTCGTCGTTCGTCACCGGCGCCGAACTCTTCGCCGACGGCGGCTACACCCGGGCCTGAACGACGGCCGGTGGTGCGCATCCGGTTCCCGCGAAGCCGATGGGGCGCACTCCCCGCCGCGCGTGTGCGTCGTACGAGGCCAGTGCGCCCGAAGCAACGAGATTCGTGGCCGCGGCCTCTTGGGATGACGTCGGCCGCCACCCCGGCTGCCGCTCCGGCAACGCCAACCTCCGCTGGATGCTCATCCATCTCGTCGAGGAGACCGGACGGCACGCGGGGCATGCGTCCATCGTGAGAGAACTGCTTGACGGGGCGAAGGGGTACCACTAGGTCTCCGATCTACAAACGCAGGAACGAGGTGGAGCGGACGATCAATGCCCTCAAGAGCTTCCGGGCTGTGGCGACGAGGTTCGACAAACGCGTCCTGTCGAAGCCAGCGGGCCGACCGCCCCTGCTGCCTTTGTGCTGTCGGTTGGCCCGCTGGTTCTTCGGTTCGGGGATCGTGTGCTTGATCTGGCGTCGCCGCAGGTAGCGACGGCTGCGACGGGATGAGTAAGCCTTGTCTCCGCCGAGGTGGCCAGGCCGAGTCCGCGGTCGCCCGCCCTCCCGGCGGGCGACACGGACACGCTCCATGACCGGGATGAGCTGCGGAGCGTCGCCCCACTGCCCCGGGGGGGATCAGCAAGGCGAGTGGGCGGCGTCCGCCCTCACCGGCAAGGTGGATCTTGCAGGTCAGGCCGCCCCGTGAGCGTCCCAGGCCCTCATCGGGGTGGTGCTGCAGGGGCGTGTGTCTTTTCCCGGAAGCCGCGGGGGTTTCTTGTGTGCTCCCGCGGCGTGTTGGTGGGCCCGGCAGGAGGTGGAGTCCACGCTCACCATGGACCAGTCGATGCGGCCTTCCGCGTCAGCATCGGCGAGGACAGCCGCGAAGAGCTTGTCCCATGTGCCATCTGCTGACCAGCGCCGATGCCGCTCGTACACGGTCTTCCACCGACCGAAACGCGCAGGCAGATCCCGCCACGGTACCCCGGTGCGCTGCCGGAACGAACCAAGGCCGGGGCAGTCACAAGATCCGCCGGACACGGCCTAGACACCTGGTGCTGCTTCAGGCCCGCGTTGGGTCTTTGATGAACCGGTGGGGATGGGCCGCCTGGACGTACTTCATCGCCGTATCGGGGGCGATCCCGAAGACGCGCATGAGGTGAACGGGGTCGGCGGTCTCGTGTGCTTCGTCGAGAATCCGGTCGATCCTCAACTTCTGTGGCTGAAGGCCAAGTTGAGTAGAGATCGGTTGGATGCCGTATTTGGCAACGGGCGACCCTTCTGAGTCGAGGGGCGGTGACATACTCGTCGACCAGATGCTCTCCGCCTTCCCGGGACGCCAGCGCCGCATCATCATCTCCATCACGCTGAACCGTCAGCCGGTGCTCAGATCGCGTCTCTCACGGATGCGCTCGACGGCGTCGAGGACCTCTGCCATCTCGGGAATGAGTGGTCGGCGATCCGCTGGGCATGCTCGCGGGTGAACGTCCGAGGCAGCCCGGGAAGCAAGGCCAACTGCCCAGCCACCTGGGGCGGACAGACCCGGGGGTCGTCTTGTAGGCCCCAGGCGCCACGGCCGTAGCGCCGCTTCCAGGCATCGGCGGGCGGCAGCTCGACCGGCTGTCGCCGCTTCCGGCAGACGTACCCGTTCGGGTTCGGAATACCCGGCAGCCGCAAGGACAGCTGCAGGTCACGGACTGGACCGGGCTGGTGCCGAACCGCGCTGCGAGTCCACTCAAGATCGGGCAGCAGTCGGATCTCGACCGTGCAGGGACGACAGATTCCGTCCTGGTCGACCTCCGCCCGGTGCCGACAACGGCGACAAACACCGTCCCCGCCGCCGCGAGGAGTCCAGTTGATGCAGACGGTGCAGCTGCCCACGGGCCTCGACGGACCCCAGCCGTGGCAGCGATAACACTCGCCGATCCTCGTCTCACTCGGGTCCATCAGTTCGGCGGCAGCCTCGCCGGCCGATGCCGCCGCTGCGGGGGACCGGCCGGGCAGTGGAAGCCGCCTATCGCAGCGGCGCGGTGCCCTTCGGCCGTCCGTCCGTGTCGCATGACGACGTGAAGCACGCCCGCGCAGCTCTGCAACGGGCACAGACCCGCTTCACGACCTGGGCATCAGCCGCCCGAATACCATCTGCGCACTCAAAGCCCTCGACGGCGCAACGCATCACGCACCTTCTGAGTCCGAGGCGCCGGCCGCACGCGCTGCCCGGATCGGCAGCAGTCCCGGGAACACTCCCCGATCCCGCCGGGGAACAGGTTCGTCAAGTCCACCATTCCTCCGCGCAAGCACCCCAACCGGGCCTACGCCCAGCCTGACCGGCCAGAGGCGTCGGCGCCCCTTCTGGTCTGGTCGCCGGTCGCGGTGCTACTGCAGCCGCACTGCGCGTGTCCTGCCCTGGCGATACCTGCGCACCCGGTGCGAACTCGTTCCCGGGTGCGCAGGGCTGCATCCCTCAGCGGGCCTACGCGGGTGCCGCGAGGTATTCGCCGACCGGACGAATCGCTGCTTGCCGATCGCTTTGCCCGGTATGCACGGCGCACCATTCGTGGACATGAGCACCCGTGACTACTGTGTGCGCCCTCCCGATTCCCAAGGGTGACGGAAATGATGAGCGCACCGTACGCGAGCCAGGTGTACCGCGGTGCCCTGTCCCTCGGCCGGGCGGACTGGCGGCGAAGGAGGTCAGGGTGTTGCTTCTCATCTCCCCGGACGGTGTCGAGGAGGCTCTCGATTGTGCGAAGGCGGCGGAGCATCTCGACATCGTCGACGTCAAGAAGCCTGATGAGGGCTCTCTCGGCGCGAACTTCCCCTGGGTCATCAGGGAGATCCGCGATGCTGTCCCGGCGGACAAGCCGGTGTCCGCGACCGTGGGGGATGTCCCGTACAAACCCGGCACGGTGGCTCAGGCTGCGCTCGGCGCGGTCGTCTCGGGGGCCACGTACATCAAGGTCGGCCTCTACGGCTGCACGACGCCCGATCAGGGCATCGAGGTCATGCGCGCGGTCGTCCGGGCGGTGAAGGACCACCGCCCCGAAGCGCTCGTCGTCGCCTCCGGTTACGCCGACGCCCACCGCATCGGCTGTGTCAACCCACTCGCCGTGCCCGACATCGCCGCCCGCTCCGGCGCCGACGCGGCCATGCTGGACACGGCGATCAAGGACGGGACGCGGCTGTTCGACCACCTTCCACCGGACGTCTGCGCCGAGTTTGTCCGGCTGGCCCACGCTTCCGGTCGCCTCGCCGCCCTCGCGGGCAGCGTCAAGCAGGCCGACCTCGGTCCGCTGACCCGCATCGGCACGGACATTGTGGGCGTGCGCGGAGCGGTCTGTGAGGGCGGCGACCGCAATGCCGGAAGGATTCAGCCGCATCTCGTGGCCGCCTTCCGGGCGGAGATGGACCGGCAGGCCCGGGAGCACGCGGCCGGCGTCCCCTCCGTCAACTGACCGGCATGGCGACATCCGAGTCCGATCGCGTTCCCGGACGCCGACCCGCGCGTTTCGCCGTCATCGACCCGGCCACCGGCGAGACCTTCGACGAGGCTCCCGACCAGCAGCCGGACGAGTTGGACGCCGTGATCGACCGGGCCCATCGGGCATGGCACGCCTGGCGCGCCGACCCTGCCGCCCGCACCACCGCGTTACGCGCAGCGGCCGACGCCGTGGAGGCGGCCGGAGACGAACTTGCCCGGTTGCTCACCCGGGAACAGGGCAAGCCCCTGGCCGAGTCGTACGCGGAGATCGCCCGTACGGCGGCCCGCCTGCGCTACTTCGCAGACCTGGCCCCCAAAGCTCGCCGGATCACCGACGGTCGGCCGGTGCGCAGCGAGATCCGCTGGCGTCCGCTCGGACCCGTAGCCGCGATCGTGCCGTGGAACTTTCCCCTCCAGCTCGCGGCGTCGAAGTTCGCGCCCGCGCTCGCGGCCGGCAACACCATGGTCCTCAAACCGTCCCCGTTCACCCCCCTCGCCACCCGACTGCTCGGCTCCGTCCTCGCCACCGCCCTGCCCGAGGACGTCCTGACTGTCGTCACCGGCCGCGAACCGCTCGGCGCCCGCCTCGCCTCCCACCCGGGCATCCGCCACGTCACCTTCACGGGCTCGGTACCCACCGGGCGGGCCGTCGCCGAAGCGGCGGCGGCCACCCTCGCCCGGGTCACCCTGGAACTGGGCGGCAACGACGCCGCCGTCCTGCTGGACGACATCGACGTCGACCGGATCGCGGACCGGCTGTTCTGGGCCGCGTTCCGCAACTGCGGGCAGGTCTGCATGGCGGTCAAACGCGTCTACGCCCCGGCCCGGCTCCACTCCGAGGTCGTCGAAGCACTCGCCCAGCGCGCGAAGACCGTCACCGTCGGGGCCGGCCTCGACCCGAACACCCTGCTGGGCCCCGTGAACAACGCCCCCCAGCTGGCCCGGGTCGAGCAGGCCACGAAGCAGGCCCTGGCAGACGGAGCCCGGGCGGCGGCCGGCGGCCACCGGCTGGACGGGCCGGGCTACTTCTTCGCTCCCACGATCCTCACCGATGTCCCGCCCGACAGCCCGGTGGTGACCGAGGAGCAATTCGGCCCCGTCCTGCCGGTCCTGCCGTACCGGAGCCTCGACGAAGCCGTCGACGCTGCCAACGGCACCGGCTTCGGACTGGGCGGCTCCGTATGGGGCACCGACCTCGACCGGGCCGAGGCGGTGGCCGACCGGCTCGAATGCGGCACGGCGTGGATCAACCACCACGCCGAACTGTCCCTCTCCCAGCCCTTCGCAGGCGTCAAGAACAGCGGTGTCGGCGTCGCCGGCGGGCCGTGGGGGCTCTACGGCAACCTTCGGCCGTTCGTCGTCCACCGCCCGCAGGAGGCATGACGATGAGGTACCAAGCGGCCGTACTGCGCTCGTACGACGGCCCGTTCACGGTCGAGGACGTGGCCCTGCGCACAGAACCCGGCGCCGGCGAAATCTTGGTCGAGATCGCGGGCTGCGGGATGTGCCGGACCGATCTCGCAGTCCGGCGATCGGCGGGCCGCAGCCCACTGCCGGCGGTGCTCGGCCACGAGGGGGCCGGCGTCGTGGTGCGGACGGGCGGCGGCCCGGACACCGCGATCGGCGTCGGCGACCACGTCGTGCTGAGCTTCGACTCCTGCGGGCACTGCCGCAACTGCCGCGGCGCGGCCCCCGCCTACTGCGACTCCTTCGCCTCCCTCAACCTCTTCGGAGGACGCAAGGACGCGCCGCAGCTCACCGACGCAACCGGGGGAGCGCTGGCCCCTCGCTGGTTCGGCCAGTCCTCGTTCGCCCAGTACGCGCTCATCCACGCCCGCAACGCCGTCCGGGTCGACCCGGCACTGCCCGTCGAGCTGCTCGGGCCGCTCGGCTGCGGCTTCCTCACCGGCGCCGGAGCCGTGCTGAACACCTTCGGCGCCGGCCCCGGCGACACCCTCGCTGTCTTCGGCGCGGGAGCGGTGGGCCTGGCCGCGGTGATGGCAGCCACCGCCGCCGGCGCGGTGACCGTGGCCGTCGACCGGCATCCCGGGCGGCTGACCCTGGCCAAACGGTTCGGCGCGATCCCGCTGCCCGCCGAAGGGGCCGGACTGCCCCAGCGAATCCGGCGGCTGACCGACGGCGGCGCGCAGTACGCACTGGACACCACGGCATCGACCCCGCTCATCAACGACGCGCTCCGGGCACTGCGCCCCACCGGCAGCCTCGGCCTGGTGGCACGGCTGAACACCGCGCTGCCGCTCGACCCTGGCACGCTGGACCGAGGCCGCAGCATCCGCCACATCTGCGAAGGGGACGCCGTTCCCGGACTGCTGATACCCCGGCTGATCGGGCTGTGGCCGGCCGGACGCTTCCCCTTCGACCAGCTGATCCGCACCTACCCACTGGCCGACATCAACGAGGCCGAACGCGACTGCGCCGCAGGCGGCGTGGTCAAACCCGTTTTGCTTCCGGAGGGAAGAAGCCGATGAGCGAGGCAGGCAGCACCGCAGACTCACCGCATCCGACAAGCAGGCACCTCGCCCTCCCCACTTCCGCCAACGGAGGAAACATGGTCGGCACCGCGCCGCAGCACACGGACGGGGAAGGCGTGGACGCAGGCGTGGGACTGACCGCCCTCCTGGTTGCCGCGGCACGGGCGATCGAGACCCACCGCCACGACAGCCTGGCCCAGGACGTCTACGCGGAACATTTCGTGCGCGCCGCTCCGGCGTGCGCGAACTGGCCGGTGCGCATCCAGCAGGTCCCGGACGGGGACGGCAACCCGCTATGGGGACGGTTCGCACGCTACTTCGGCCTGAGGACCAGGGTTCTTGACGACTTCCTCCTCCAGTCGGTCCGTACGAACGCCCGCCAAGTGGTCCTGCTGGGCGCGGGGTTGGATGCCCGCGCCTTCCGGCTGGACTGGCCGTCCGACTGCGTGGTCTTCGAGATCGACAGAGCGGGCGTGCTGGCGTTCAAGCACCAGGTGCTCACCGACCTGTCGGCCACCCCGAAAGTGAAGCGCGTCCCCGTTACCGTCGACCTGCGGGCCGACTGGGTCACCGCGCTGACCACCGCCGGCTTCGACCCGGCCGCACCGAGTGTCTGGCTGGCCGAGGGACTGCTCTTCTACCTGCCGGGCCCCGCCGAGAGGTACCTCATCGACACCGTGGACAGTCTGACTACCGCAGGCAGCGCACTGGCCTTCGAGGCGAAGCTGGAAGAGGACCTCCAGGCATACCGCGACAGCCCGATCTACACGGCGACGCGAGACGAGATCGGCATCGACCTGCTCAGCCTCTTCGACAAGGGAGCACGACCCGACTCCGTCGGCGACCTGGCGGCCAGGGGCTGGTCCACCTCAATGCACACGCCATTCGACTTCACCCGCCGGCACCGACGTGGCCCCCTGCCTGAGCCGAACGATGCGTTGGAGGGAAACCGGTGGGTCTTCGCGCACAAGCCCTCGCCCTGACGCCCGCGATCGTACGACGACGTCTTCACGGAGGCTGAGGGCGGGGCCTGGCCGCAGGTCCCGCCTGGCGGGAGACATTTCACGCGGCGGCAGTTCGAGGCACATCAACGGCACCCCTACCGCCAGGGAAGCCGCTCGCGGGCCGTCTCAGGCGGCCGGGGCCACCACCAGATGGTCGCCCGGGATCCCGGCCATGTCCGGCGCGTAGTAGTCCTTGATACCGATGGCCCACGTATCCACGGTGATGCGGTCCTCGGAGTCCGGACCGAAGGCGTCGAACAGGGCGTGGATGTGCGCCTCCTCGAAGCCGATCGCCGTCATCAGCGATACGAAGAGCGGGCGCTCGATGAGGCCGTCCCCGTCGGGGTCGCCGAGCGCCGAGAGGGCCTCGGCGAACTCGGCGATCGTGGGACCGAAACGCTCGGGGTCGAGCACGAACGGGCGGAACTCCTCCAGAGTGATCACACCGTCACCGTTGGCGTCCAGTTCAGTGGCCAGCGTCGTCCAGTAGCGGCGGAACGCGGCCCGGATGGCGGCCTTGGCGCCGTCGTCCGAAGCGGCCGCCGCCTCCACAACACGGCCCGTCATCAGATCGAAGTCGTCGGAGTCGATGACTCCGTTGCCGTTGGCGTCGAAGAGGGAGAAGACCAGCTCGGCCCGCTTGGCGGCCTCGTCTCGCATTTCCATCACCTGTCTTCTGCGACCCGGCGATTCCGGGCCTGGGCCAATGAGGGCCTCTACTCGACCGTGTCGGGACCACGAACATTCCCTGCCAGCGGCACTGACGCAAGCAACCAGACCACCACGTCGGTGGCCTGCACTGCCCTTCCCAACCCAGACGTGTATCGGCCAAGACCTATGGAACCGCCATGACGAGCCTCAAGGTCTCGATCTTCGCTTCTGGTGGTGTAACGGCTGCTGAATGAGCGTGCGTGACAAGTCGGATGCCTCGTCTGCGATAACCAGACCGCCTCGATCGATCCGATTCCCAGCTCATCCGACCCCGTTGCTGACGACTCCCGCGTGTTCGGTCACTGTGACCGGGCCTTACTTGGCGGTTGAACAATTGAGTGGGCCGTCGATGAGCAGAGCGTCAGCGGGGCCTCCGGCTAGCGGTGGGCGAACAGGGCTTCGCATCGCAGGTCGAGGCTCGTACGGCCTGCCGGTGAGGTCAGTCATCAAGCCCGTCAGGAGGGGAGCGTCTGCTGCTCCACAAGCGGTCCACCGCGCCTCGGAGGACGAAGTGGTAGGCCATCGGTTCACCGGGAAGCTTCAGCGCCTCCCGCACCCGGGTGACCAAGTCCGCTCCGCTCGCCTCCACCGGCACATGCCGTCTGGCCGGCGTCGCTGACGTAGTGCTCTCAGGATGGCGGCATGAGGACCTGGTTCCGCACTTACTAGGAGGACGAAGATCTGTGGCTGTATTTCGAGGCCGATGACGAAGGCTGGGCAACGCGACGGGTTGAGGTCCGAGGGCAAGTCTCGCGGTGGGTGACGGCGGCCTCGTTGGAGGAGGTGCTGCACTTGCGTGATCATGCAGATCTCGCGGCGATGTTCCGGTAGGTTCTCGCTGAAGGCCCCAGGGACGGCTGGCAGGACCAGCCCGAGGCGGCCGAGATCTCCGCAGAGGGGTTCGAGCGGCTGTGGGCTGAAGCGTGGCGGAGGCTTGGCGATTCAGCCTGACCTGGCGGGTTGGGGTTCGTAGAAGTTCCGTCGCGATCGGTGAATTCGGCGTCCGCGCCGAAGGCGGCGATCTCGCGTACGTCGAGTTGTTCGCCCCAGGCGAGTTCGCGTTCCCCGACCGCGTCCGACTCGACCATGACGCGGACCCGCGGCGGCGGCGCGTACGGCGTCGGTGAGCACGGTGACGGTGGTGTACGGCGGCGGAGGCTTGCTGGTGCCATCCGGGCCGCCGAGCCGGATGACGGCGTGGAAGTGGATCAGGCCGCGCTGTTGGTACTCGGCGACCTCGGCGAAGGAGACCCTCTGGGGCTCGTAAAGTCACCGCCGCAGGTTAGGACGGTAGAGCGGTCCCGGCTGGGACCATGCCCGCCGTGATCCTCTCGATGCTTGATCGCCAGCCCGGTCCGCCACGAGCCCGCTGACCGGTTCTGGCTGGCCGCACTCTCCAGCCTGATACCCCGGCGCCGCTGGCGCGAGGTCTTCGCGGTCACTCCCGGTACCCTGCTGGCCTGGCACCGCAGGTTCATCGCCGCAAAGCGGGACTACAGCGCCCAACGCGGCCGCACCGGACGCCCGCCCACCAGGGCAGCGCTCAAAAAGCTGATCCTGCAGCTCGCTCGAGAGAACGCGGGGTGGGGACACAGGCCCAGCGGCGGACGGTGTTCTGCCCGGAGGGGAAGGTCGCCATCGGCGGGGGAGCGGAGGCACAGGGCCAGGACGCGATCCTCGTCGGCTCGTTCCCGACCGATGACGGGCGCGGCTGGATCGGCCTCGGCCGGCAGATGCGGTACAGCGACGTCGGTATCTCGGTGTACGCGATCTGCGCGAACCGCTGATCTCCTGCCCCTTCCGCTGCTCCAGGTCACCCGCTTCGGCGCCGCGTGCGCGTCCGGCAGTGCCGGTCAGCCGCGGTGGTTCGCCGACTCCTCCAGTCGCTCGACCAGTTCGGCAGCCATGGCCTTGATGGTTTCCAGCCCTTCGCGCCCCCACGGCTGTGGGTCCTGGTCGACCACGCAGATGGTGCCCAGCACCACGCCGGTGCTGTCTATCAGCGGTGCGCCCAGGTAGGAGTGAACGCCGATCGCGTCAACCACCGGGTTGCCGGCGAACCGGGGGAAGTCCCGGATGTCCTCCAGCACCAGCGCCCGGCGGCGCTTGACCACGTGCGGGCAGATGCCCATGTCGATGTCGCGGGGCATGACGCGGCCGGCCACCGGTTCCTCCAGCAACGGCGGCCCCACATGAGCCGTGGTGTCCTGCGCGGCGCTGTACAACCCCGCGAAGTACTGGCGGTCTGCGTCGAGGAAGAAGTTGACCCCGGCGTAGCAGCCGCCGGTGCGTTGTGCCAGCTCCCGTGCGAAGGCGTCGAGTTCGGCGTCCGGACGGGCATCGATGCCCAGCTCGCGCAGCCGCTCGGAACGGGCGCGCACCTCCTGGTCCTCCGGGGGGAGGAGCAGATGGCGCAGGGCGATCTGGGACTCAGGCCCGGACGGTGGGTTGATCTGTGTCGCTGCCATGGGAACTCCTTGTCGTCATCAGATGCTGAACCAGATCGAGAAGCACGCGTATGCCCGACCTCTGGACGCGGGCGTCGCACAACACCACCGGCACCTCCTGCCTGAGGTCGAGCGCGGTCCGCACCTCTTCCCCGCGGTAGCGGTGAGCCCCGTCGAACTCGTTCACGGCGACGACGAAAGGGATGCCGCGCCGCTCGAAGAAGTCCACCGCCGCGAAGGAGTGCTCCAGCCTGCGGGTGTCGGCGAGCACCACCGCCCCGAGCGCTCCCTCGGAGAGTTCGTCCCACATGAACCAGAAGCGCTCCTGCCCAGGCGTGCCGAACAGGTACAGGACGTGGGACTGACTGAGCGTGATCCGGCCGAAGTCCAAGGCCACCGTGGTGGTGGCCTTGTTCTCCACTCCGTCCAGCCGGTCCGTGGCCGCGCTGACGGCGGTCAGCATCTCCTCGGTGCTCAGCGGCTCGATCTCGCTGAGCGCGTTGACGAAGGTGGTCTTTCCCACGCCGAACCCGCCGGCGATCAGCACCTTGACGCCCATCGGCAGGACGTCAGCGGGCAGCGGGTCACAGTCGTTTGAGGAGGCCATCGCGTATCGCTTCCAGGAGGTCTCGATCAGGTCGTGCGGAGTGGTCCGTGGGCGCCGGGCGCGTATCACCTGCGACCACCGCGCCTCCCTCGGCCAGATCGGACAGCAGTACCTTGACCACGGCGGCGGGCACCTGCATCCGGGCCGCGACCTCGGCAACGCTCACGGGCTGTTCGCACAGCGCCAGCACCTGCGCGTGCTCCAGGCCGAAAACGCCCTGCGTCTGGGCGCCGGTGGCCCGCACCGTGGTCACCAGTGTGAAATGGGACGTGGCCCTGGTCCGGCCGTCGCTCACCGTGTAGGGACGGACCAGCCGCCCGGCCGCTTTGTCGAGCTGCGGTCCGTCTGGGAGGACCGGCGTCATCGGTCACCCCACCGGGTGCCGGGGCGGTGTGGCCAGGTGCGGACGCACGCTCTTCACCATCATGCCCATCTCGTAGCCCAGTACCGCCGCGTCCGCATCGCGTCCGGCCAGCACCGCCAGCACCGCGCCGTGCCCGGCGGACGAAACGAACAGCAGCGAGGTGCTGAGCTCCGTCACGATCTGTCGCACGTCACCGCCGTCGTCGAAGTGCCGGCCCGCGCTGCGCGCCAACGAGTACAGCCCACTGGCGAGCGCGGCCAGCTGGTCCGCGGCGTCCTTGTCGAGCCCCTCCGCTGCCTTCACCAGCCCGTCCGAGGACAGCAACAACGCGCTTCGGGTGTGCGGCACCCGGTTCACCAGACCCGTCAACAGCCAGGAAAGGTCTTCGCTCGCCACGATCGTGTACTCCTCTTCGGCAGAAGGAAACGTTTCGCTGTACGGACCCTGGGCCTTCATGGCGGCTACGGCCATCAGGGCGTCTCCGCTTCCTCGGCCCTGCGTAGTCCGGTCTGGAATGCGGCCATGAGGCCGGGGTCGTGTTCGATGTCCTCGGCAGCACCGGCGCCGCCGACCGGTTGCGGCACTTCGGCGGCGTGGTCCTGACGGCGGCGCTGAGGCAGCCGCGGGCGGTCGTCCTCGCCGTCGGAGGTGGCCGGGGCGGGCCCGGATGCGGAATCTGACACGCTCGGCTCCGCGACGACGGTCGTCTCCGTGGCCGGGAGGTCCACTGCCTCGGTCTCCGTCCGGTCGTGCGGCTCCGCCTGGGGAACCGGGACGGTGTGGGGCTCCGGCGCGGAAGCTGCCGGCTGCGGGCCGAGCAGTGCCTCGGGCAGCACCATGACGGCCTGTGTGCCGCCGTAGACGTTGCTCTGCAACTGCACGGCGATGTCGTGTCGCTTAGCCAGGACGGAGACCACGTACAGGCCGATCCGGCCGTCTTGCAGCAGTTCGCCCAGCGCAACCTTGTCGGGTGCGCTCAAGACGGTGTTCATCTGACCGCGCTCGGCCGGGGACATGCCCAGGCCCCGGTCCTCGACCTCGATCGCCACCCCCGCGGCGACGGGCTCCACCCGTACGTGCACGGTGGTCTGAGGCGGTGAGAAGACCGTCGCGTTCTCCAGCAGCTCGGCCAGCAGATGGACGACGTCTACCACGGCGTGGCCGCTGACCGTTCCCTCGACGGGCGGGACCAGCTTGACCCGGGCGTACTGGTCGATCTCGGCGACGGCGGAACGCAGTACGTCGGTCAGGCTGACGGGGCGGCTCCACTGGCGGTGGGTGTTCGCGCCGCCGAGCACGGCCAGGTTCTCGGCGTAGCGGCGGATCCGGGTGGACAGGTGGTCCACCCGGAACAGCCCCTTGAGCAGGTCGGGGTCCTCGACCTCGTTCTCCAGGTCGTCCAGCAGACCGATCTCGCGGTGCACCAGGGACTCCAGACGGCGCGCCAGGTTTGCGAACACCTCGAACTGCTCCAGCCGGGAGTGGTGTTCCGCGCCGATCGCGGAGGCGGCGGTCTCCAGCAGGGCTGCCTTCGCCTCGTGCCGGGCCACGGCGATCTCGAATCCGAGGCGGGAGAGTTCGTCCGGGCCGGTCCGCGGCGGGAGTTCCGGCCGGCCCTGCACAGGGCGCTCCCCGGCCCGCAGCCGACGGCACAGCGATTCCAGTTCGGCTCTGCCCTCGGCTGTGGCGCGGGTCAACTCGGTCACCTCGGCATGGTTGCGGTCGGCTGCGCGGGACAGCTCCGCCCAGTGCTCGGTGACTGCTCGCGCTTCCGCCGAAGCCCGCATGCCCGCGATCGTGGCCGCCACGGTCCCGATGAGCACAACGCCGCCGAACACAGCGCCCTGGTACGCCTGGTCCAGGTGGCCATCGCCGACCAGCGCGGTGGCCACCGCACCCGTCACGGCCACAACGCTCGGCGGCAGCACGGACGACAGCACCAGACGCCGTCTCAAGGACCCGGCCGACGACTCGGCCCTCACACGGGGCCTCACGGGCGACGCCGGCAGGTCGTCCGGCGGCACGGAAGGATCAGGCATAACAGTCCCCGGACAGTGCGATGATCAGGCCGAGCCCGCACGTTATCGCGCAGCAGGACCCCGGTGTCAGCCCCTGGCGCGTACAGAAATCGAACCGTTGTACTTTGAACGTTGTATGAAGTGCCCGTCCCGGACCTGCGCCGGCCCTCTTTACGGGACGACATCCTCCTCGACTGCCGGCAGTGCGGCGTCGCCGTCGTCGTGCCGGGTGGGGGAGTTGCGGCCCGTCCACAGCCGCTGCACGCTGGCGGTCGGCAGGCTGTAGCGGTCCGCGGCCCGGTTGATCAGTGATGAGGTCAGTTCCCCGGCCGGCGTCAAGAAGTCCTGCACCGGCTGCCCGGCGTACGGCTGGGAGAGCTCCCATCCGCCGAAGCGGTAGATCTCGCACCCCGCGAGCCGCAGCCGGTGGATCCGGGGGCGTCAATTGGTCTGCCAGCCCATCAACCCGGAGTCGGCGTAGTCCCGCATCTCCAGATGACTGACTCTCAGGACTTCGCAGCTCGCCTCGAGTTCTCGACGCCGCATCAAGGCGACGGCCGCCGGATCGTGCCCGGGATGCCCCGGCCCCTGACTCATCCCCACCGTGGATGAGGTCCAGCAGGTCATCCCGCTCCAGCCTGTCCGAGTCAAGGCCGAACCCGCTGGCATCGTCAACCGGCACGCGGCCCACGGCCCTCTCCGGGGACCTACGAGACGGCGCCGTAACAGCACGATCAAGGAGCCAACCGGCACGGGGCCCGCCGGTCGGCTCCGCCATGCTCCTCGACGACCCGGGGATGACTCCGTCGTTCGGCCCATCAAGGGCACCGGCTGCAACGCCGAAAAGGACCAAGCGGAGTCGCCCCACCCTCGCGTTCCGGTACGCCTCCGCGCCCCAGGCCGCTCCGATGACGGCGGTCCCGTACCCCGGCCGGCAGGCCCGGAGGAGATCCCGCATGCGCGTCTTCCTGTCCCTGACCGCCGTCACCACCGCCGCGCTCCTGCTCGGCACGGTCACCGGCGCGACTCCCGCCGCAGCAGACCGGAACCCCTACGGCACACCACTGGTCAAGGTGTCCCACGGCGACCCGTACGCGAAGTGCACCATCGGAGCGAGGTCCCCCGACAGCATCGTCTACCCGGCAACCGAGGTCGAACCGTACCTGTCCGTCGATCCGCGCGACCCCAAGCGCGTGGTCACCGTGTTCCAGCAGGACCGCTGGAACGACGGCGGCGCCCGTGGCCTGGCGGCCGGCTGGACCACGGACGGTCACACCTTCCACCGGAGCACGCTGCCGTTCAGCCTGTGCGCCCCCGGCGGCGCGGACTACGAACGGGCCTCCGACCCCTGGGTGAGCACCGGACCGGACGGCACAATCTACGCCGGCGGGGAGGGCGTCGACTTCACGAAGAGCACGCGCAGCGCCCTCCTGGCAGTCACGTCCCGTGACGGCGGCCGCACTTGGCGGAACCTCACCACCACGCACGTCGACGAGCAGCCGTTTTTCAACGACAAGCCCTCACTCACCGCCGACCCGATCCGCAAGGGCACCGCCTACCAGGTCTGGAACCGCCTCGACAACGACCCACCCGGCCCCAGCTCCCTCGACGGTCCCGGCTACATCTCCCTCACCCGCGACGGCGGCCGCACCTGGAGCAAGGGCCGGCCGTTCGTCGACACCAGCACCGTGCCCAACACCCAGACCATCGGCCATCTGATCGTCGCCGACCGGTGCACCGGCAACCTGTACGACTTCTTCGACCGAATCACCTACTCCGACGACCTGAGCACCGTCGTCGAAGCTCGCTATGAGGTGGTCACCTCGACCGACGCCGGAGAGACCTGGAGCGCCCCGGTCACCGTGGCCCGGGACACGTCCGTACCGGAGGTCGACCCGAACGACCCCACCAAACTGCTGCGCGCCTCGGCCACCCTGCCGAGCCCGGCCGTTGACCCCAAGACAGGCACGCTGTACATGGCCTACGAGGGCTCGGACTTCTCCGGTGGAAGGTTCGACTCCGTCCAGCTGGTGCGGTCCACCGACGGTGGACGCAGCTGGGGGGCCCCGGAGCTGATCAGCCCCAAGGGTGTTCCGGCCTTCTCACCATCGATCGCGGTCGCCGAGCGGGGCACGGTCGCGCTCACTTACTACGACCTGCGCTTCCTCAAGCCCGGCAACACCAGCACCCTGCCTACCGCCTACCAACTGGCCACGCTGCAGCACGGAAACCCGAAGCTCCGGACCGAACGACGGATCTCGCGGGTCTTCGACTGGCTGCAGGCGCCGTTCGCTGGGGGCTACTTCCTCGGCGACTACCAAGGCCTGGTGGCAGACCACAACGGAGTACGGGCGGTGCTCACCGAGACCCACTCCGGCGCACCACAGAACCGTACGGACGTGTACACCAGCAGTCTCCGCACTCCCTGACCGACGCGGACGCCATCGGCCGGCCCGACCGCCGACGACTGCAGACAGGCCTCGGACCCATTCCGTGACCACGTTGGGCGGGGAGGTTTGGCCGCGTCCCGCCCCGGCGGGGCGGGCCTGCTGCTCTGGGGTCGCGTGGTTTTCCCGGTCTGTCGGGCACGGAAGGGGCACGCGTGGGGCACGCCTGAGACCTGACATTCGAAGATCCAACACGCCGCCGGTCGCCCGCACACGAACGGTTGTTCGGGATCTCATAGACGATCTCGCAATGAGCGACGGGCATCACGATGTCCGCCGTCTCCACGGGCCGCCCCTGGTCGCTGGAGGACGTCCGCCAGATGTGCGTGACGAGCGCGGCCTTCTGGATGCCGAGCAGTGATGCCTCCTCGGCAGTCGCCTGCCTTGGCTCCGGCTGCTCCACGGCATGGCTGACTGGGACCCCGATTTACGGCCACCAACTCCACCCGCCGGGCGTCAACCTCGACGGCTGGACGCTGGCCGACGAGGACGGCCACACCTACACCTTCGACCACTACCGCCTGGCCGGGGCACCACCGTGCGCGTCCACACCGGTATCGGCCGCGACACCCGCACCGACCTCTTCCAGGACCGCCGCGCCTACGTGTGGAACAACGACCACGACACCGCGACCCTGCGCAACGACCACGGCCGCTTCATCGACGACGCCTCCTGGAGCCACCACCGCCACTGACATGAACCGGTCAGCCAGCGCTCCAGTGGCGCCGGCCGGTCGGCCGAGTACGGAGGCGGGCTGGCCTCGTGCGCGGCTCGCCTCCGGCGTCCCTACCCCGGCCGCAGTGGTGCGCTTACGCGGGTGCTGTCATGAGCCCGGCCCTTGGAGCGATCACATGTCCGCTGGCACGCAGGCGGCCTTTACCGCCGGCGACGTCACCTACCTGCTCACCGCCGACACCGTCCGGGCCGCCGCCGCCTGCCTGGCGCCCGCCGACTCAGCCGATCCCCATCTCAACCGCAGCTGGTACGGCCTCGTCGGCACCCACCTGTACTACGTGGTCGACCTGGTCGAAGAAGCCACCGGCGCCAGGGATGTGAAGGTGAAGACGGCCCGTCTGAGCCTCGCCGAACTAAGGTTTCCCGTCTTCGCCCTGCCTGGAACACGCTGCTGACCCAGGGCCACCCCGGACGCACCGGCTGACTACTCCCCGGCATCAGCCGCCGAACGAACCCGGCGTCTACCCGGGAGTCAGCACCGCATCAGCCCGGACCACCCTGCCGAGAAGCGGGCCCGGGCCTCTGCCTGTTACCCCTCGGGCCGGTCAGGCGCCCCAGGGGGTGCTGTTGTTGCGCAGACTGTGGGTGGTGTCGTTGAGCTGGTAGGAGCGCAGGTCGCCGATGGTGCCGCCCTCTCGTCCGACACAGACGTGCCGCCCGAAGTAGTTGTCCTTCTGGTAGATGCGCGGCGGCCGCCAAGATGATCAAGGCAGGTCAGGAACGCTCCCTGCGGCAAGCACCCCAGGAGTTCGATCTGGCGCAGACCGTCCTCACTCTGGGTGAACAAACCCCTGGCCTCTTGCGAGATGCCCCAGAAATCGCACTCGTCCTCGTCGCTTGTCAAGGCGTACTTACACTCTTCTCCTGCGCTACCCGCTACGGCCACAACACCTCCTGAGCCGATGAGCCTGCAGAGGGATCGATCAGGCGGAGATCAACCGGCCGACAGGACAACCTGACGTTCGAAAACACCCACTGAGAGGTCGTTTCCATCTGTCTCGAATAGGTATGGGGCGATTCTCGGGGTGCGGGGTGGCGGTGCGGAAGGGGCTGTGCGTGTGGTCGGGTCCTGTAGGCCCTGCGGGGTGACGGGCGGGGCGGGATGCGACTCGTTCCTGTCTCATCCCAGGATGCCCTGTCTTCGTGGCCGTGTGCTTCGGGCGCCGTTGCTTCGCGCCTGGCAACCCCCCCGATCCGCGGCGATACGCCCATAACATGCCGTCGCGACGTTCCGTATCCGAGTGATCTGTCCGATGCCCGCTGAGAGTTGATCGAGCCGGCACTCTCGGCCTGGCGCTTCGAGCGCCGGGGCAGGGCTCTGGACTTCGGCCGGCCGCCCGAGCACGACCTGCGCGACATCATGGACGCGGTCTTGTATGTGGACCGCACCGGGATCCAGTGGCGCTATCTCCCGCACGATTTCCCGCACTGGAACACGGTCTACGGCTACTTCGCCAAGTGGCAGCAGGAAGGCGTGTTCGCCCATCTCAACGGATAGCTGAGGTCGGGCGATCATCTGCCATGAGCGCGCGACCTCCACATGGCTAGAGCGGACGTGGCGCTACGTCACCGTTTGGATCAAGCGAGCCGCCCAACAGGGCTTATACAAAGTGGCTTTGGCACACCGGCGAACCGAGATCCGTGGTCTTGTAGGCTCCGGCCATGGACATAGGACCCCTTGAACCCCATGGTGGCGAACTCGTAACTGGGCTCGTCTGTTTCGGTGTTGTATTCGGCGTGTTCGCAAAGTTCCTCCTTCCTCGCATCGAGCAGGTCATGGCGGAACGCGACGACGCCATCATCGGTACCCGTGAGCGTGCTACAGCCACCCGGCGTGAAGCCGACGGCATCCATGCCGAGTACAAAGCGCAACTCGCTGAGGCCTACCGAGAGCTCGCTGCAACTCGCCAAGAGGCCCGAGAGCAGGGAGCCGCGATCATCGTCGCCGCACGAGAAGAAGGACAGCGGCAGCGGGATGCCCTGGTGACGGACGCGCATGCCCAGCTCAACGTGGACAGGGCCCTCGCCGCAGCCGCTTTGAACGAGAACGTCAGGTATCTCGCCGTGGAGCTTGCGAGCCGAATCGTCGGAGAGCCCCTTGACGTCTTCGCCTACCACAGCGACGTCATTGACCGGTTCTTCGATGAGCTGGCCGCAGAAGATTCCAAAGGCACCGCGGCCTGAACTTGGCTTGTTCTGCTTCTCCGGTCTCGAACGGTGTCTCGAACTGGGTCGCTCACCTGAGGATTCACCGGACGTGGGGGCGGCCTTCGTCTGATCCCGTGCTCCGACCAAGGTGCACGTGACCAAGACGAAGGCCGTGAGGGTGAGTCTGCTGCCTGATGCTGTCCGGAGGGATGCGTTCGCGAAAGCGTCATGCTTCCGGGGAGAGTTCCACGAGTGTCTGACCGCTCGGCGCGACGAGTTGTTCGAACTCACCGACGCGGTGCTGTGTGCGGAAGGGGCGGTGAAGTCCCCGGTGGATCTGACGCTGCTGCCCGAGCATCGTCGTGGGCATGGAGCGATGTACGGTGGTCTGAACCACGGCCGGATCGACATCGGCCGGCTGCGGACCGTGCTGGCCGGGGTGTCGCTGCCGCGTTTCGACGGTGGGCGCCTGGTCCTTGCCGTCGATGTCTCACCGTGGCTCCGCTCGGATGCGCCGTGCTCGGCCGAGCGGCTGTTCTGCCACGTATAGGGCCGCGCGAAGACGGCGTCGCAGTTCGTCCCGGGCTGGCCCTACTCCTTTGTGGCCGTGCTGGAGCCGGGCGCCACGTCCTGGACCGCGATCCTGGACGCGGTCCGGCTCGGCCCGGCGGATGACGCGACCGCCATCACCGCCGCCCAGTTGCGGGGCGTCGTGGAGCGGCTCGTCACCGCGCGCCAGTGGCAGACCGGGACCCGCATATCGTGATCGTCAGCGACGCCGGCTACGACGTGACTCGCCTGGCCTGGGTCCTGCGTGACCAGCCCGTCGAACTGTTCGGCAGAGTGCGGTCCGACCGGGTCATGCAGTTGCCGAAGCCGTCCCGCCAGCCGGGGACGAACGGCCGGCCACCCAAGCACGGCCCGGAATTCCGCTTCGCCAAGTCGGAGACCTGGCCCGATCCCGCGATCACCACGGTCACGGACACCATCAACTAAGGCAAGGCCGAAACCCAGGCATGGGACCGGGTCCACCCCCGGCTCACCCACCGCTCCTCATGGCTCGACCACGACGGCGAACTGCCCTTGTTTGAGGGCACGTTGATTCGGCTGACGGTCGAGCACCTGCCGAAGGAGCGGGACGCCCCGCCGGTGTGGTTATGGTCCTCGAAGACCGGTGCGACCCCGGACGACGTAGACCGTTTCTGGCGGGCATATCTCCGCCGCTTCGACCTGGATCACACCTTCCGCTTCGCGAAACAGACCCTCGGCTGGACCACCCCGAAACTCCGTACTCCCGAGGCTGCGGACCGCTGGACCTGGCTCCTGATCGTCGCTCACACCGAGCTCCGGCTCGCCCGGCCACTCGCCGAAGACCTCCGCCGGCCCTGGGAGAAGCCCGCGACCCTCTATCGGCTCACCCCGGCCTGGGTCCGACGGGGGTTCGGGAACATCCGCGCCCACCTCGCCTGCCCGACCCGTGTTCCCAAACCCAGAGGCGCAGGCCCCGGCCGGCCACCTGGCGCCAAGAACAAACACCGGGCACCCCGCTACGACGTCGGCAAGACCGTCAAACGCCCCGAGACCCTCAAGGCCATCGGCAAGCCTGGAAGATCTTGGTAGATAAAGAACAAGCTGACCTGCAGCGACGACTTTCCGAGCCCCACAGGGGCGAGACATACCGCCCCACGACGCTCAGGGTCAGCAGGGACGTCACGATCGAGATCAGCGCGGTCATGCCCCACGAGGGCATCCAGTCAGGCATGGCGAGATCGTGGCGGTGCCCCCTGGGGGCAGAGAAGCAGCCGGACAAATTCATCACGACCGCTGCCCCCTCGATAGCCTCACCCGCATGAAGACGATCGACGACCTGGTCGCCCTGGTGCCACCACCGACGCATCCCATCGACGCGAGCGGCGACTGGAAGCAGATCGAGGACGCCCTCGGCCTGGAACTCCCCGCCGACTTCAAGGCCCTCATCGGTTCCTACGGCTTGGGTCAGTTCGTCGACTTCATCACCCCCCTCACACCGTTCGGTAGCCGCAACCTCCTGCTCCAGTCCGCGCAGCAGCTGCTGGAGAGCGAACGACCGTTCCGTGAGGCGAACCCGGAAAAGTGCCCCTACCCCTACTATCCGGAGGCCGGTGGCCTGCTGGAATGGGCTGGAACCGACAACGGTGACCGGCTCTGTTGGGTAACCGGCGGGCACCCGGACGCCTGGACCGTCGTCGCATGGAACCCGCGCGGGTGGTACTACGACGCCCACGAGACCGGCGCGGTCGGCTTTCTATACGGCTGGCTGAGCGGTCGGCTCAACACCACCGTCTTCCCTGCGAACGAGCACGTCACGACACCATGGTTCGAACCGTTCCGCGAGCTCAACCACGTCTACATCAAGCTCACCGACAGCCAAAAGACCTACCCCGAGCGCCTTCGGCTCCTCAGGGAAGCCCTCTCCCCGACGGCCGACCGAGGTGGCTACGCGGGAGGGGATGGCCGCCAGGACCACTTCGACGCCACCGAGCTCGGTTGGAGACTCACCTACGAGACGGCCTACAACCACCAAATCCGCATCGCCTTCCCACCCGAAGACGAAGACCAAGTTCGCTCCACCCTGCTTGCCGCTGTCCACAGCATGGGCTGCAACGTGCTGTCCACGACGACGCACCGAGGCCAGCCTGTCTGGGACTGACCACGTCACGCCGCCCAAACTCAGCGGAATCCTCTGCGTCGAGAACCGATGACAGGCACGACCTGCGAGGATCGGACACAGTTCTCTGGAACACGCTCAGAGGACATAAGCGCGGAACGCCGAAGCACTGCAGATCACGTGGATGCCGGCATCGGGGAACAATGGAACAGCGGTTGGCGCTAGGGCGCGTATCGGGTCGCGATCAATGAGCATCGCAGCTTCCGGAGCGGGTGCCGGCCTGGGGCACGGGGCCCGGCGATCGGCGGCTGCGCCGTGTGGACGCGAGTGACCGGAAGCGTTGCCGCAGGCAGCGGCGGGGGCCCGAGGGCCCCGGCTGCGTGCCCGCCGGGACGGTGTGTCAGACCACGGCGAGCCGGTCCACCAGCAGCTCCACCCTCTGCGCGGCGTCCTCCGGCAGCAACCGTCCCGCCCGGGTCAGGGTCGCAAGGCCGTGCAGGGACGCCCAGAACACCTCGGTGAACAGCCCCGGGTGGACACCGTTCCCGGCGACCTCGCCCAGGCTCTCCAGCAGCGCGGCGAAGGCGTCCTTCAGCGGCTCCGGGGTGTCCTCCTGCGCGTACGCCAGGCCGCCGTCGAGCTGGAACAACGCGTCGTAGACCGCCGGGTTGCGTGCGGCGAAGTCGAGGTAGGCGCGGGCGAGCGCGGCGACCCGCCCGCGCGGGCCGTCCGCGGCGGAGGTCGCGGCACGCACCGCTGCGGCCAGCTCGGCAGCGCCCTCCAGGGCGACGGCGCCGATGATCTCGCGCTTGCCGCGGAAGTGGCTGTAGAGGACGGGCTGGCTGTACTCGATGCGCTCGGCGAGCCGGCGGGTTGTGACCGCGTCCCAGCCCTGCTGCTCGGCGAGTTCGCGGGCTGTCGCCACGATGAGGCGCTCGCGCTCCGCCCGTTCGCGCTGCTTGCGTTCTTGTACCGACATGACTCGAATCCTAGCATCGCTAGACAATCGAGCGGCAGTAGTACTAGCGTTGCCTCATCATCTAGCGACGCTAGATCCTAGGAGGGGTCATCATGCTCAACGCACTCAAGGTGTTCACCACCGTGATCGTCGGCCTGATGGTGGGGGTGGAGTTCTCCGTCGCCTTCGTCATGAACCGGATCTTCAACACCCTTCCTGAGGACAGTGACCAGCTCGCCCGCGCCCACGGAGGCCGGATGCTCGGCGCCCTCATGCCGTTCTGGTACATCGGCTCGCTCGTCCTCAGCGCGGTCTGGGCCATCGCCGGATGGGACCGCCCCGGCGCCGGACTCGTCGTCATCGCCGCCGCGCTGCTGATCGTGAGCGTGATCATGTCGCTCCTGCTGCTCGTCCCGATCAACAACCGGGGCAAGACGTGGACCCCCGAGAACCGGCCCGCGGACTGGAAGGAGCAGATGAACCGCTGGGACCGCTACCACTACGTCCGCGTCGCCGTCATCGTCGCCGCCTTCGCCTTCCTGGTCACCGCCCTCGTCTGAGCCCGATACCCACAAGGAGAGGAACAATGTCGCTGAAGAAGATCAACACCGTCTTGGCCGCCGCCTTCGTCCTCTTCATCCTATGGTTCGGGTCGGAGTTCATCCTGCGCCCGGAGGCGGTGGCGCCGGGCTTCGGCCTGCCGAGCTGGCCGTCCGGCGACAGCGGCGGCTTCCTGATCGTCAAGGGAATCCGCGACGTCGTCATGGCCCTGGTACTGGGTGTCCTGCTGGTGGCAGGTCACCGCCGGGCGCTGGGCTGGGCGATGCTGGTGGAGGCCCTCGCGGCGTACGGGGACATGGCCAACGTGCTGGCCCACCACGGCTCCGTGGCCACCGCGCTCGGCGTCCACGGCCTTACCGCGACACTGATGGTGGTCAACGGCCTGCTGATAATGCGCGAGACCCGCAAGGTCGCTGCTGCTCCGGCAACGCGCGTCCCGCAGCCCACCTGACGCCATGGCGCAGCGCGGCCGCCTGTGCTCGCTCGCGGAGGACGTGATCGCGTTCGCCGAGTCCGCGGGCGCCGGGGTGGAGTTCCAGCGCGTCGCGGTCACCCCCGAGCAGATCGCCACCTACAACCTGCCGACCGCCCCACCGAAGGCGACCGACCGGCGCTGGTTCTCCGGCACCACAACCACCCAGGCCGAGGCCCTGCCGCCCGATGTCCTGGCCTCCATTGTGCGCGAGGCCATCGAGGCCCACCGCGACCCCGCACTCCACCGGCAGGCACTCGCCCGCGAAGGGGCCGAATGTCGCGCGATCCGCGAGCGCCTGCACGGGTGCCCCGAGCATGGCCTGCGGGCTCTGCCCGTGGTCTGGTGAGCGGGCCGGTCACCGTCCTCACCTCGGACGTGGAGGACCTGGAGAGAACCCTTCCGGGCAGGGGCGTCGTCAAGAAGGTACGACCCAGACCCCTCGTCTCAGTCCTGGTCTCATTCGCTGGGGTGCACCCGTGTCCGTGAGCTACTCCGCTGACCCTGATCCGCCTCGACGCCTGGTGCAACGGCCAGCCCCTCGACCACACCCGCGCCAGCCACCTCGCCCGCCTCGACCTCAGGCTCGCGACATAACTGCACATTTGGCCGGCAGGATCTCTGGCGTCTGCGGCGAGATCCAAAAGAGAGGAGCCCCAGCCGATGCACGGCTGGGGCTCCTCGCGGTGGTGAGTGTCGATCAGGCGGGTCAGCGCTTCAGGGTGAGGATGCCAGGGCGGTACGGCAGGTTGTCGTAGGAGGTGTTCGGCGGTGTGTTGGGGGACTTGCCCTGGTAGAGGAACTGCAGGTTGCAGGGGTCGATGGTCATGGTCTGGTCGGGGTTGTTGCGGACCAGGTCACCGTGGCTGATGTCGTTGGTCCAGGTAGCGCCGCTGTTGGCCTTGCCGGCGAAGGGGTTGGACTCGGTGGCGGCCTGCGGGGTCCACGGACCGTTCAGGCTGGTGGCGGTGAAGGAGCGGAAGTAGCGCCGCTCGCTCGCACCCCGTGCCTCGACGATCATGAGGTACTGGTTCTGGCCCTCGACCTTGTAGACCTGCGGCGCCTCGAACAGGTTCTTCACCGTGTCGCTCATGACCGTCGTGTACGACGAGCCGAAGCTGCCGGGGAAGTTCCCGATCGGCATGGTCGACTTGTAGATCTTGCCGTTGTCACCGGCGAAGAACAGGTGGATGTTCTTGTCGTCGGCGATCAGGGTCTGGTCGATCGGGCCGGTGGGGGAGTCGGTGCGGGGGAGGCTGCCGGTGAACAGCGGTTTAGGCGCGGACCAGCCGTCGGGGTTGGTGGGGTCGCTCGACGTGCGGTAGACAAAGGGCGCTGCGCCCCACTGGGACGCCAGCACCCAGATCTTCTTGGGCGCGAAGTAGAACAGCGTGGGCGCCACGGTCTTCTGGCTCATGCCGGTCTGGCGGGCCGACGCCATGTCCGACCAGTTCGTGAAGGGGCTGAACGCCATCGAGCCGTAGGCCGATCCCGAGAAGTTCGACCCGTAGACCAGGTGCTTGCCGTTGTAGGTCACGTTGGTGAAGTCTTTCAGCGAGGCCCACCCGTTCGCCGGCTGCGCCAGCGCGCCCGTCGAGGTCCACCGGTACGTCGACGGAAGAGCACACGTGTCGCTCTTCGGCGCTGCGGTCGTCTCGCTCTTCGGCGTCGCGGTCGCCTTGAAGGTCCAGCGCTGGTTTGCGCCGCCGCCGTTGGAGTCCCAGATCTGGACGGGAGTGCCGTTGGCGGTCTTGCCGCCGGGGAGCTCCAGCGCCCGGCCGCTGGCAACGTTGGTCAGCGTGTAGGAGCCGTCGCTGTTCCGGTTGGTCTTCCAGTGCTGGTGGGGGCCGCCGTTGGCGTCCCAGACCAGCGTCTTCGTCCCGTTGGCCGTCCGGCCTGCCGGCTCGTCCAGGACCCGGCCGCTGGCGATGCTGGTCAGGGTGTAGGAGCCGTCGCTGTTCCGGTTGGCCCGCCACTGCTGGTTGGAGGCGCCGCTGGCGTCCCACACCTGGAGCGGGGTGCCGTTGCCGTTCTGCCCAGCGGGCTCGTCGAGAACGCGTCCGCCGGCCGCGTTGGAGAGCGTGTAGACGGTGCCGGAGGTGATCTCCCCGGCCTTCGTGCCGCCGCTGCCGGTGCTGCCGGTGTCCAGGGTGGTGAGTACGGCGCTGTAGGCGGCCTTCTTGTTGCCGCTCGCGTCGAACAGCAGGGCGTTCTCACCGGTGCGCCAGGAGTCGCTGTCGCGGATGCCCCACAGGGTGATGCCCGTGCAGCGAGCGACGTTCATGCACGCCTGGACGGCTTTGGTGTACGCGGTGGCGGACGCCTGGGCGATGTCGAGCTCGGTGATCTGGACGTCCACGCCGAGAGCGGCGAAGTTGGACAGGGTGGTCTGGAAGCTGGCCGGCGGGCCGCTGCTTGCGAAGTGGCTCTGGAAGCCGACGCAGTCGATGGGCACGCCACGGGACTTGAAGTCCTTGACCATGCGGTAGACGCCCTGGGTCTTGGCGTCGGACCAGTTCTCGATGTTGTAGTCGTTGTAGCAGAGCTTGGCGGAGGGGTCGGCGTTCCGGGCGGTGCGGAAGGCCTCTTCGATGAAGCCGTCGCCCAGCACGTCCTGGAACACCGAGCTGCGGTGCCGGCCGCTGCCGCCGTCGGCGAACGCTTCGTTGACCACGTCCCAGGCGTAGATCTTGCCCTTGTAGTGGGTCATCTCGGTGGTGATGTGGTTGTCCATCACGCTGCGCAGGGTGTTGGCGTCGGTGATGGACTTGACCCAGGCGGGCAGTTGGGAGTGCCAGACCAGTGTGTGGCCGCGCAGGCGCTGGCCGTGCGCGGAGGCGTGGCTGACGATCGAGTCGGCGCCGGCGAAGGTGAACGACCCGCGGGAACGTTCGATGGCGTCCCACTTCATCTCGTTCTCCGGGGTGATCATCTTGAATTCCCGGTCGAGAAGGCCGGAGTACGTGGAGTCGCCGAGCCTGCCCGCAGCCACTGCGGTGCCGAAGTAACGGCCGCTGCCGGCCGCCGCGGCGGCCAGGGTCGGTGTGCTGGCTTCCGGCGTGCGTGCAGCCAGGGCGACCAGCGGTACGGCCGCACCCGCGGCGGCGAGAACCACGGCGGCGGCGATCACGCGGCGGATCGCCGGACGGCGGCGATGAGAGCGGTTCTGATCTGACAATGGAATGTCCTTCTGGCACAGCGGGCCTTGATACGGCCCCGGATACCTGTCAGTTGCCGCCCCGCACGGCAATGGTTGCCGCGATCGAGGGAAGAATTTTCACGGCCGTCGCCACGATCCCCACCCGGTTCCACGCCGACCTGCCGACCACCATGGAGGCCACCGACGCCGAGGGGAGCAACACGAGCCCGGCCGACTGACGGCGCGTCGGCTGGGGGCCGCCAGGAGATGGACTTCCGCCAGGCCGCCTTCCGTCTTCACGCCGGGCGGGTCACCCGTGGCCCTCCTCGCCCGCCAGATACCCAGGGGCTGCCGAGCAGCTGCACACCACCGCTCCCCAGCTGCGCGCGGGTAAGGGCACCCGCTACCGCTCCCTGGCCCGTCGGGGTGAGCGTCCGTCTCCGTCCCGCTGGGGCGGGAAAGCAGTGACCACACCGGCCCGGCGTACGAGGACCACTGCCCCCCTTCGGGGAAGCCGTCGTTCTCCGCGCGTTGCGCTGCACATCGGCGGTGAGGATGGCCCGGGAGCCTCCCGCTTGCATGCGGGCCGTACGGGCGTAGCCGCACTCGCCCGCCGCAGCGCGGATGGCCTGCTTGCGTGCACGATTACGCGTCATGATGGTCGCGTCTCCGGCGCAGCCCCACGTCCCACGCCTGGTACGCATCACGTGCAGGCAGAGGGTGTTCACCGTGAGATTCGCAGAACCCTGTCCACCAGGCCGCGGGCCACGTGGGGGCCCCGCAGACGAGAGTCGGGCGATCACGGTCGCCGCGACGAAGGTAGCGCGGCATGTCCCCAGGGCTCAACGTCCGCGGTGACAGGGGCCGTCCCGGCACTCGAGGTCCAGGCGACCTGATGCTCGGCGCCAGCGGGGGAGAACATCTCGTGGCCCGGACTCGGCGGACCACTGCGCTGGGCAGGTCGGCGAGTTCCCCGGCTGAGGAGGTGCTGTACGGCGCCTGCGCCGGGACGCGCCCCGGCCGAAAGGTCTTCGCCGCCCTGCGCGCCCGTGCTGCTCGCCGCCCTGCGCCCGCCCGGCAGCACCGCCCGCACAGTACGGTGCCCCTGAGGATCCGGCACCCCTTGGGCAGTCCGGGAGACAGGACAGTCGGCAAGTCCGCATCCGGGCCGGGACCTACCGCATCTCCGGCTGGCCTCCCGAAGTGGCGAACATCTGCTGTCCGTTCTCGTGGACAAAGCCAATTGGTTGTCTCATCGAAGGGTGGCGGTTGGTTACTCCCGCTCGGGGCGGATCACTACCTCGCTGCCGATGGGGGTAAATCCGCAGGCGAGAAAGGCGCGCAGAGAGCGGGCGTTGCCGGGTGAGACGGCGGCGAAGACGGGTTCACCTTCAGGGACCAGGGAGAGGGCGTCGGTGAGCAGGGACCGTCCGTGGCCGTGGCTGTCGTTGTGGGAGTAGTGGAGTTCGATGCTCAACTCTCGTCGGCCTGCCAGGCCGTCGGCCAGGGTGATGAGGCCGCGTTCGTCACCATGAATCGTGACGTTGCTCCGCAGTTCCCGGGCGTAGCGCACACGGGGGTGATCGTCTGCGTCGGTGAGCGGCTGCAGCCGCGGTGGGCCGCCCGTGCCGCGGGCGGTGAGCGTGGCGTCGGTGACGCCGATCCAACCATTGCCGCCGGCGAGGTGGCGCAAGAAGTCCGGTGAGAGTGACGCGCCGAAGCCGTCCGGCTTCTGGTCGTGGACGGCCCCATCTGTCAGGGCGGTGGCGACGACTGCGTGGCCAGTGAAGGCGAGCGAGCACTCAAGCCCTGCGGGCAGGGGCGGCAGGACGGTCACCCGGCCGTCGACGGGCGGAAACCGACCGTCGGCCGCGTCGAGGAAGAACGTCAGGAGCGGGTGCGGTTCACCCATGAGCGGTCACCCGTCAATCGAGAAGAGTTCTGGCAGGGAGCATGCCAGGCAGATCCTATGGACCGGTCGTGGTGGATCACGCCGCGTGGGCCTCCGAGCGTTCGACGAGGACACCGTTTTCGAACGTGGCGCCGGCGCCGACCAAGGCGACGAGATGGGCTCCGGTGACCGCGCGCCACCGCGGTGGGCGAGCGGCGTACGCCTTCTCCGCCCGCCGGCGGCGGCCGGACAGGTGGCCGAGCTGCACGGACGGCTGCGCGCAGCGGCTCCCGGATCAGTACCGCTACGCTGATCAAATGTTCGAAGACCAGTCGCTGTACGACTACTTCTCCGGCTGCTCTGAACGCGGTGACAAGGTGGGCTTCGCCCTCGTTGACGGCAGGGAGTTCCTCGGCTGGATCCATGAGGTGTCGGAGGAGCGCATTCGGTTGGCCTGGGCACCCAGTCCGTTCTACGCCCAGGTCAACAATGGGGAGGTGTGGGCCCCCGAGGACGAGTGGGTGGCGTGCACCGCCCTGGTTCTTGAGTCGATCGCCAGCTACGACCCCGCCGTACCAGGGTGGGTGAACTACCTCAGCTGAACACCCCGGCAACCGCATAGGTGGGAAGGTGCCGACGCCGGGGCAGGCGCGTAGCTTGCTCCTGGCGGCACCGCCTGATGTCCTGCGGCCTGCTGGGCGATCAGACGCATGTCCACGGTGAGGGCGCGCACGCGGCGGCCCCACGTAGGTTTTTCGCCGGGCAGGCAGGGCCCCGCAGGCGTGCCCGGGCGGCGATGACGAGGCCGTAGTCCAGGCGCCCGTCATGGCGGCCGCCGCCGACAGGCCCGAAGAGGGCCGGGGCCCGCTCACCGTCGTGCAGCGTGCCCCAGGTGGTGGAGGACATGACCCGCCGGAGCCTGCAGATACGCGGCGAGGTACTCGGCTCGCTCCTCCATCCGCAGCACTTCTTCCCGGTAACGCTTGAGCGTGTAGTCACTGACCTTCCGGCTGCCCCGGTTCGGCCGGGGCGACTTCAGCACCCCTTCGGTGCCGTCATCGCGGCGGACGAAGGCGACGTGCCCGAACCCCTCCACAGTGCTCACGCAACGCCAAGGACCAATTAATGACGGCAGTTGCAGACACGCCACGCAATGTAGATCGGGCCCGGCCCCACCCCTCCTCCTTCGCCGGATTACCGTCCCTAACGCGCCGCAGCCCCGCCGCCCGGGAACACGGCCGACCGGACCGGACCCGACAGCTCCGCACCCCGCGATCACGCCACCGCGGAACAAACCGGATGTCCCTACGGCAGGCGGGTAGCCCATAGTGAACCGACAACACCCTGCGACTCCTCTACGAATGGACAACCCCGCGTGACGACCGCGCACACCCAAACCTCCACCGAGCGCGTCCCGGGGCGGGCCTGGACGGTCCGCCTCACCGGCTACGCCGACCGCTCCGCGACCGTCTCCTGCAGCAACACGGCCTGCACGATGCCCGGCAGGTCCAAGGACCTGGCGGCCCTGCGCAGGTTCGCCGCGCAGCACGCCGCCGCGCACGCGAAGGCGGCCACCGTCCGCGCCAACGCCGGGTGCCACTGTGGTTCCACCGGCTGCGAGGCCCACCCGGAGACCCGGACCCAGTGCGCCGGCGCCGTGACGCTCATCCTGCGGCACGATCCCACCGTGGGCCGCGTCTGGAACATCGAAGAAGTCTGCGCGGCCTGCGCCCCGCTGCTCACGCACACCACCGTCGTCGCCCGCGCGGCCAGGCCCCAACGCGCAAGCGAACAGCCTCCCGCGCCGGTACCGGCCGCCAGGCCGCGCGTTCCCGGTGGCTTCTCCTCGCCCACCGCCGGAACTGAAGACCGCCCGACCACACCAGCCCGGCGCCCCCGACGGACCGCGCAGCGACCCCAGCGCCGAAGCTCCGGCCGGCAACGCTGAACCCGATCGACGAGCGCAGCGCCGCTGCCGCCGCCGCGCCACAGCGTCCCGACAAGCACCGGCGGCACAGCGGAAACCGCCTGGTCGTCAGGCCGGGACCTGCGCTTGGATAACCCACATGGACGACTTCACGTGGACTCCGGCGCACCGCGCGGTGGAACTCGAGGACGCTGAGACGCTGACCCGTCTGCTCGCGGGCGGAGCCGATCCCAACGAGGTCTTCGGCGCGGCGACGCTCCTCACCCACGCGCTCGACGTCGAGGGAGACAGCGCCCTGCAAAGCCGCCAGCCGCTCACCGTCCACACCACCGCAATCCTGCTCGCGTTCGGCGCCGACCCAGAATTGCGCGATCCGGCCGGAGACACTCCCATGGACGTGGCTGAGGAGTACGACCACCAGCCAGCGATCAAGCTGCTGACCCAGCACATGGCCCGGCGCCTCACGCGTAATGTCAGTGGCGTCCGGTGGCATGGCAGGACGCTGCTGTCGTGACCTGCTAAGGAGCCTGCCGTAACGTCCGTGTACTCGTCCTTGACCCACGCCCTGGCCGAGGCGTTGGTCGATGTCCTGTGGTTCATCGAGGGCAGTGACGACGAACAGATGGACCCGGACGACGCCGTCAAGGTCCTGGAGGGCGTCGCCCACCTGGTCAGCCGACTGTCGAACGATCAGTGCAGCGAATTGACCGCCCTGCTCGAAGCGATGGCCGAAGCCGAAGCCGACCCCGCGCGACGGGAGTTCCTGGAAGGGTTCCCCGACGGCTTCGGGCTCCTCGATGAGCGTGGGTAGGCCTGCACTCCACGACCCGCGGCCGCGCTGAACGTTTCGCACGGCGGGACGCAGTGCCCCATGCCCATGAGACTGTCTGGTCGTGCCAGAGGTGACGGGTGGGTTGGAGGCGGCCTTGGCTGAGGCGTCGTCTCGTTCATGGACGCAACGTGTTCGTGCCGGGCGTGACCTTGCTTCCTTCGCGGATGTTCCCGAGGCCGCGGAAGCGCTGGTGGGACTACTGCTGGACGTCGAGGACACGGCGGTGACCCGTCAGACGGCAGAGGCCCTGGCCCGGGTGGGAACGGTGGCCGCCATAAGGCTCATCGCTCGCGCGGTCGCGGAAGCTGAAGACAACCACGCTGACTGGTTGCAGACCGGGTTGCATGACGCGCTCGTGGGACCGGACGGTCCGCCTGACGTCGCAGCGGCCTGCGTGAAGCTTGCCCGGGACCCGGAAGAAGCTGTCCGTCGGAATGCCGCAGATATCTCGATGTGGATAGACGGCACAAGGTGTTGATCTGAATCGACCTGCCTGCCGACTGGTTCATGCAGCCGTTGCCCAGGGGAGGCGGGGTCCGTAGAAGGTGCCGTCGCGGAGCATGGCTAACAGGAAGCTGATGCGATGGCGGGCGCGGCGGAGGAGACACGTCCTGTAAACCGCACCTGATGCACGTCACGTTCATCGGGGCTTGCTCTGCTCTCTCGATCTTCCGGTGGGCGACGACGACGTGGACTGCCTCGCCGCCGAGGGCTGGACTTGGAGAAGCAGGGCCAGTACGTAGCCGAAGCGTTCGCGGCCTGGTGGAGTATCGATGAGGACGCGGTCCTCCAAGTCTACGACCGCAGCGGAAAGTACACCGCCAGCACCGCCTGCATCCGCCCCGACAGTGCTGAGAAGGAGGGGTCCTGCCTCTGACAGTCCGTTCGACGTGCTCGACGACGAAGCTGCGCAGGTCGTCTCGGCCCTCCTGCTTGCCACAAGTGGCCGGGCGGTCCAGCACGGCTGGTGGAGCCGGGAAACCACCGCCCGAGACAAGTTCCGGCGCTGGATCGGCGCCTACGGCGACTTGCCCGACGCCCGGATCATCCTCACCGACGACGAAACCACACGAGTGCTGGCGGCCTGGCCCAACCAGTAGAGGAAGCCGTAACCCCCGTCATTGAGCACGGAGGCTTCCGCTCGTTCGGGCGGTCGCACTAGGGCGTGTCCGATAGCTCGGGCGGCGGGTCGGGAGCTGTTGACCCACTCCTCCGGGCCGCGTCGGGATGTGGCGTGAGCCGGTCGTCGCGTGACCGCCGTGCCGGAATGTCAGCGGGCGGGAGTGACAGTGACGGGTACGTCCGGGCAGCTGTCGAGAACCTCGCCGAGCGCGGCCTGTTCGGTGGCGTCGACGCTCAGGCCCCACCGGGTTTTGTCGGCGATCCAGTCGGTGGCGTACTGGCAGCGGTACCCGGCCGCGGGCGGCATCCAAGTGGCGGGGTCCTGGCCGGCCTTGCTGCGGTTGCTGGTGGCGGAGACCGCGATCAGGGCGCGGTCGTCACCGAGGTCGTTGGCGTAGGCCTCGCGTTCCTTCGCGGTCCAGGTGGAGGCGCCGGAGTCCCAGGCCTCGGCGAGCGGGACCAGGTGATCGATGTCCAGCCCGCTGGGCCCGTGGATGTACCGCTCGTCGTAGGGGGAGTACCACTCGCCCCCGGTCAGCGTGCACTTGGCGCCCTGCTCGGGCGCGATGACGGCCTCGGCCTTCAGGACTTCCGCGCGGGTGTTGCAACCGTCCTTGTCGGCATCCGCCCAGTCCTTGAACTTGGTGCGCTCATACCCGCTGCGGTCCTCGCCGCGCACGGGCAGCTGGGCTAGGGCGTCACGGACGGGCAAAGTCACCGTGTCACCGGGCACCGCGGCGCCCGGCGCGGCTTGGGCGGCGGTGGGGACGAGCAGGGCGATCATGCTGGGCTCACCGATCAAGCCCGGACCGGCTGCCGGCGACCTACCGTCGCACTCACGGCATCAGCTACTTCCACGGCTGCTACTCGGCCGGCGACGACCGGCTCTGGGGAGTTGTCCGCCGTTGCCAAGGCATCGGCCACACCTGGGCGGCCCTGCGGTCGATCCGCGCGGCCCGCCCGGACGGCGCCCCGATCTACGTGATCCTCGACAACCTGTCCGCATCGACGCAGGCCAGCGCAAGACGCAGCACACCGCCTCGGGGGACCAGGCCAGGTCCTGCACCGACGACTATCTCCCCGACACCAGGCCGATGCACGCTCGATGAGACCCACCGGCGCCCACACGGCCACCCACTCCTGCGACAGCACCGGCAACACCACCTCACGCGCTTTCGCCCTGCCCATGACGGGCCGGGCGGCGCTGGGCGACTGTGAGGGCGGGGCGGCCAGGATCAGGGTGGGGGGTACGTTTGACGACCCGGCTGACGATGGCTGTCTCAACGTGGCTGATTCCCAGGCCTGACAGGTCGCGGGAGAGGAAGTCGTAGAGGGTGGTCAGGTCCGGGAAGTAGGCGGCCGCGTGCAGGTTCGAGGGGCCCGACGTGGCGAACGCACCGTGCACGGCAGGGTGATCAGCCAGCGCTTGCCCGGCGGCGGCCAGGTGGTCGGGGGCCACGTGCAGCAGGAGCTTGGCCTCGATGGGCAGTCCGAGCCGGCGGGGATCGACGAGGACCTGGGTGATCAGCCGACCCTGAGCAGTCAGTTGGGCGATGCGCCGGCGCACTGTGCTCTCGGGGTGCCCGGTGCGGGCGGTCAGGGCCGCGGCGGTCAGCCGCGCGTCGGAGGTGAGGGCGTCGATGAGTGACTGTTCCAAGGCATCTGCGTCGACGCCGTAGGGGCCCGGGGACACGGAATCCACTGCCCCGGGGGCTGGCTTGGCCAGGTCCAGCGCAGCACGTTCCGGTGTGGTCAGTACCTGGTGCCGCCACTTCGAGGTGAGTTGGAAGACGTGCAGGATGGTGGCGCTCTCCAGGGACGTGACCGCTTGAGTGGAGGGCAGTTGGCGGAAGACCAGCGGGTCGCGCGAGCCTGGCTCGGTGCGGGCGACCGCGAAGATCTCGTCACCCGAGGTGGTGACGTCGATGAACGGGATGTCCTCGCGCGCCGCGAGGGCGGCCACGATGGTGTCGAGCTTTCCGCGCAGTACCCGGATGCGGAGGAACAGGGCCCCGGCCGGGCCCCCGTTGCGCGGTCGTGCGACGGGGGAGACCACTACGCGCACGGTGCCGTCGGCGCCGAGCGCGTGCAGCCGGCGGCGCACGGAGGCGGGGCTGAGCCCTAGCACCTGGGCCGCGTGCTCCGCGGTGATGCGGCCGTTGCACTGCAGCGCGGCCACCAATCGCTGGTCGGTGAGACTCAGTGCGGAATCCGCCGATGCGCGCTCCATGAAGGCAAGTTTCGCCCATTCGGCCGCTGTGTGGAGCCTCTCCCGGACACGCTGCCCCAAGGATGGATGTCGTCCGCTTCTCCTTGTCCCTGGTCTGTGCCGGCGGACCCGAACCACGGAAGGTGCATGCGATGATCCTCGATTCACGCGTTTGGTTGGCCGGCCTGGTCGGCTGAGCGCCCGCACCGTGCGGGTTTGCACCCGCGGCCGGCGAAGGGGCCTGGCCCGACGCGACGACGCCTCGCACCGGGCTGCAGCCCGACCTTTCCGAGAACCCCCAGAGCCCCGAACCCGAAGAGCGACGGAAGCACCACGGAGGTCCATGTGCCCGTGTCCAGGCAACGCGAAAAGCTGAGCTTCGCCAGCGGTGACACCTCGTGCGCCGCCTGGCACTACCCAGGGTCGAACGGCGGCTGCGTGATCATGGCCGGAGGCACCTCCGTGACGAAGGAACCGGCCACGGACCTGTTCGCCGCACGATTCAACGACGCCGGCTTCGCCGTCTTGGCCTTCGATCATCGGCGGTTCGGTGAGAGCGGGGGAGCGCCGCGTCAGGTCGTCCGCTTCGGTGAGCAGGTCGCCGACTGGCAGGCCGCGATCGAGTGCGCGGCCACTCTGCCCGACGTCGCACCGGACAGAATCTCGCTCTGGGGTTTCTCGCTCGCAGGTGGCCACGTCATGCGTGTCGCAGCCGACAATCCACAACTGGCCTCCGTGATCGCGCAGACGCCACTGGTCGACGGCCGCGCCGTTGCTCCCCACGCGCTGCGCTGCATGACCCCCGTCGCCTTCCTGAGGCTCTTCGGCCGGGGTGTCGTGGACGCGCTTGGCAGCCTCGTCGGGCGGCCACCGGTGCTGGTTCCGACCGCTGGAGCCCGCGGCACAGTCGCCACGCTCACCACCCCCGACGCGCTGGACGGCGACCGGGCCCTGGACCCCGGACACCGCTACACGGACTGGGAGCAGACGGTCGCCGCCCGGCTCGTGCTGCGGCTCGGCGGGTACCGGCCCGGCCGCCACGCTTCCCGGATCCGGTGCCCGCTGCTGGTGGTCGTGTGCGACCAGGACCAGAGCGCGCTTCCAGGCCCCGCCGTCCGCGCAGCCCACAACGCACCGGAGTCCGAGGTGGTCCATCTGAAAGGCCGGCACTATGCCCCGTTCCTCGAAGCGCATGAGGATGCCGTCGAGGCGGAAATCGCCTTCCTGGAGAAACATCTGACACGCTCGCAAACCGCGCCAGGAGTGCTGAACGGACCTGAGTAGTTCCGTCGCAGACGGCATGGCCGAACGGATCAAGCACGACTACCAGGTGAAGGTCCCCGCTACCGCTTCGACCACGACAGGCGTGGATCAGCGTTTCGCGGCCTGCAGGCGTTGCTCGGTGAAAGGGTTCGACGGCCGGCTCGTGCCGGGGAGGTGGCGAATACCGACTCGTCACCGTTCTTCGGCCACCACGTCAAGTGCGCCCGCAGTGTCGCCACAGCACACATCGTTGACGAGTGAGGTTGCCCGTCCGTGCGCGCCCGGGACATGACCATCTCCCCCGCCGGGACGCATTGCCCGTCGGGGCACCTGAACGGGGCCACGGGGATCCGACTGAGCACGTGCTCTCACTCGAATTCCAAATCCGCCTTCGAAGGCGGGACCTGGAGGGAATCATGAGAATCTGTTACGCCCTTGCTGCTGCGGCCGCTTCGGTCCTGATCGGTACGGGTACAGCGATCGCGCAGCCAATGCGGCCGAACACCAACTCAACCGGCTGCACGTCAAGCGACTACTTCCATCAGTACACGCGATACCACGGAACAATCTGCTACACAGGTACGGGGGATGACGACCTTGCCACCTCGGGATTCTGGACGACCAAGATGACCGCCGGCAGCAACACCGGCCGGGTCGATTTCTACACGACGGACGGCGTCCGCAGCTCGTGGTCGTTCTGGCCCGGTGGGGTCTTGAACATACCGGACGTCAAAAGCATCCCTGGCGGGGTGGTATCGGTCGTGCATCTGTACATCCAGCCCAGATGAACTTGTTCTGCAACCTCTGCTCCTGGCCCTCCTCTTGGGCGGTGACAGCCGTGTCGGGTCCGTGACCTGCGTCCTCCACTCTGTGCGGGAGCGTCACCGGTGGGGCGTGTCGGATGAGCTGTGGCACGGCCAGGAGCCGCTGCTGCCGCAGTGTGAGCGGCACTTCCGGCACCCCGGTCGCAGACCACGCCGGACCGGGAGGTGCTCTGCGGGGGATTCTGTACGTGTAGTGATCACGAGCGTTGTGCACGCGGGCCGGTCCGTCTGACGGTCTGGGGGGCTGCCGCGTTCGGCAGCCCCCCAGACCGCCGCCGTCGACTACTCCAGCACGTGCACCACGCAGGCGGCGCGGTCGACCGCGTCCCGGGTCAGGCCACGCCTGCGGATGAGTCGGGTGAGGGATCCGATGCGGCCGGCGGTGCGTTGGGGCAGGTAGGTGGCGTGTCGGGGGAGGGTGCCGAGTGTCCTGGCTCGCTTCGCAGCCGGACAAGCACGAGGCGCCCTCTCCCCGGGGCCCCGACCTTGTCGTCGAGCGGTCCTATGCCACCGCGGAGCCTGGAATGTGCCCGCCCCGGCGCCGGCATACGGGGCGGCCCACGATGCTGTTGCTACGCTCATTCCACCCCGAGTTCGGCGCCGGCCACGCGCGCCCGATGGCGGCGGCGTTCCTGGTCAACACCGTCGGGACCTGGCTGAGGACACAGGCCTCCGAGCCGGTGAAGCGGGACATGCTCGCAGCCGCCTCTGACCTGACCTACCTGACGGGTTGGATGGCCATGTACGAGAAAGCCCACGGGCTGGGGCAGACGTACTACACCAAGGCGCTGAAGCTCGCCGATGAGGCCGGGGACCACGTCACCTACTACCGTACGCTGCGCGGGATGTCGCTACAGGCGTCGAACCTGGAGCACGGCCGGATAGCTCTGAAGCTGGCGGACTCGGCGGCCGAGGCGGCACCCTCTGCAGGCCCCTGACTGGTGGCTTTCCTCCGCGGGCAGCAGGCGCATGCAGCGTCCATGGTCGGGGACCGGCACCAGGCCCATACCCGGCTGCGCGAGGCCGAGGCCGCGCTGTCGCAGGCCGACAACCGTCGCGACGCGATCGGCGGCTACGACCAGACCGCCTACCTCTTCCACGTCTGGCACGTGCTGATGGAAGAGGGCGACCTGCCCGGCAGCATCAAGGCCATGACGCAGTCGATCCGGGTACAGCCGTCCCAAGAGCGGCAGGGCCGCGTCCACGCCTACGCCGTCCTCGCACAGCGACAACTGCGGTACGGGCACCAGGATGCCGCCTCTGAGTCGTGGGCGCGGTTCCTTGGTGATACGAACACGTTTCCTCGGTGCGAGGTGACGACCACTTCGCCACCATGCACACAGACCTTGCCCCCTACGCAAAGGCGCACGCGGTGCGAGAACTATCTGGCCGTGCGCAGGAGGTCGCAGAGGCCAAGGCCTGAAAGAAGGGCGCCTCCGGCCCGTCTGAGACTCGACGAACTCGGGTTCCCTGTCTTCACCCTGGCCTGGAACAGGCTGCTGACCCAGGGCCACCTCAGACGCACCGGCTGACTGCTCGCCTTGCACCAGCGGTCGAACGAACCAGGTCTCTGCCCGGGAGTCAGCATCGCGTCAGCGCGGACCACGCTGCCGAGAAGCAGGCCCGGGTGTCTGTCTATTTCTCTCTCTGGTCGGTCAGGCGCTGCAGGGGGTGTCGTTGTTGCGGAGGCTGCCGCAACGGTGTCAGCGTGTTTGTGCTGGCCTGGCTGTTTGTCTCAAGTGGTGCTGCCAGGCGTGTGCGTTGGCCTTCTTGGTGCGGCATACCCACTGGTAGGCGTCGTCCCGGGACAACGGGCCAGCCGTGTTGTATCCGGCGCGTGCTCGACTGATGCGTATGTGCGTGGCGATGAGGTGAAGCACGGATTTGTGGGAGAAGTAGGAGGTATGTACGAGCGCGGTGCTCTGCTGGTCACGCAGATCATCTGTAGCGTCAGCTGGAAACTCCCCCTCCAAGGCGCCGATGATCAGGAGTTCCCGTGCCTGCGGGCCGAGGGCGCGCAGAGTGTCGGAGACGTCGGCCTGGAGCTGTCTGGCAAGGTCCACGGTGAACACCGGACGCCCGCTGAAGGCGTACGTGCCGTACTGGAAGAGCAAGCCGTCTGAGTCGGGGGTGGGCGCGGTGGCGAAGCGCTGCCGCGCGAATCGCATGAAGGCCAGCCATGCAGCCCGCCTGGTCAGCTCCGTCTTCGCCGATCGCTCGACCTCCAGCTCGGCACGCAGGACATCGAGGGTTTTTTCTATCCGCAGTCTGCCGTGCACGTCAGCTCTCCCCGGTTCGTGAATCAGTGTCGGCGACGGCTGAAAAGTGGACCAGTAGCGGCGCTTGAAAGTTGACCCCCTCCAGGGGGTCTGGCTCGTTGAGCCAGGCCGGGAGGAGTGGTGATCAGCGTGGAGGACTGGGCGGAGATCCGCCGGCTTCACCGGGCCGAGCAGATGCCGGTGCGGGCCATCGCGAGGAAGCTGGGGATCTCGAGGAACACGGTCCGCAGGGCGATCGCGGACGACGCGCCGCCGAAGTACCAGCGGGCGCCGAAGGGCTCGATCGTGGATGCGGTCGAGCCGCAGGTTCGTGAGCTGCTCGAGCAGTGGCCGGAGATGCCCGCGACGGTGATTGCCGAGCGGATCGGCTGGGACCGCGGGCTGACCGTGCTCAAGGACCGCATCCGGGAGCTGCGACCGGCCTATCGGCCTTCGGATCCGGCGTCCCGGACGGTCTATGAGCCGGGCGAGATCGGCCAGTGTGACCTGTGGTTTCCACCTGCGGACATCCCGCTCGGCTTCGGCCAGGTCGGGCGGCCGCCGGTGCTGGTGATGGTCGCGGGCTACTCACGGTGGATCACCGCGAGGATGCTGCCCTCCCGCTCGGCGGCCGATCTGATCGCGGGGCACTGGCGGCTGCTGACCGAGCTGGGAGCCGTCCCCAGGGTGCTGGTCTGGGACAACGAGGGCGCCGTCGGTTCCTGGCGGTCCGGAGGTCCTCAACTCACCGATGAATTCGCTGCGTTCGCCGGACTGCTGGGCATCAAGTTCCTGCTCTGCAAGCCGCGGGACCCGGAGGCCAAGGGGTTGGTCGAGCGGGCCAACGGCTATCTGGAGACGTCGTTTTTGCCCGGGCGGGTGTTCACCTCGCCGGCCGACTTCAACATCCAGCTCGCCGACTGGCTGGCCAAGGCCAACCGGCGCATCCACCGCACGTTGCAGGCCCGCCCGTCGGACCGGCTGGAGGCGGACCGCTCACGGATGCTGGCCCTGCCGCCGATCGCCCCGCCGGGCTGGTGGAAGGCGTCCTTGCGGCTGCCGCGGGATCACTATGTCCGCCTGGACACCTGCGACTACTCGGTGCATCCGCTGGCCGTCGGCCGCCGCATCGAGGTCGCTGCCGACCTGGACCAGGTCCTGGTGACCTGCGACGGCGTCGAGGTCGCACGCCATGCCCGCAGCTGGGCCCGCCACCAGACCATCACCGACCCCGACCACGCGGCAGCCGCGGCAGCCGCCCGCAAGACGGCCGCCGCCAAGAAGCCGGCACCGGAGGTGACCGAGGTCGAGGAGCGGTCGCTGGAGACCTACGACCGGATCTTCGGCGTCATCGACGGCGGCCTGAGCGCCGGTGAAGGGGCAGCGTGATGAGCACGAAGAACAGCACGAACCAGACCAGGACCGCCCGCGATGTCGGCTCCGAACTCGTCTATCTCACCAAGGCGTTGAAGGCCCCGGCCCTGCGGGACGCGGCCGCCCGGCTTGCCGAGCGGGCCCGCGACGAGGGCTGGTCCCACGAGGAGTATCTGGCCGCCTGCCTGCAGCGGGAGGTCGCCGCCCGCGACAGCCATGGCGCCGAGGGCCGCATTCGCGCGGCCCGCTTCCCCTCCCGCAAGTCGCTGGAGGACTTCGACTTCGACCACCAGCGGTCCGTGAAACGCGAGGTCATCGCCCATCTGGGGACGCTGGACTTCGTCGTCGGCAAGGAAAACGTGATCTTCCTGGGGCCGCCCGTTATCGCCGGTTCGTTCGCGATCTGAGCATGTTTTTGCAGCTCAGGATGGTTCTTCGATCGATGTGACGTGGTCAGCAGGGGCCGATG
>NZ_JBITEB010000024.1:0-84900 GCF_044454765.1 Streptomyces sp. NPDC051452 | reverse complement strand
TTTGTTGTAGGGGGTCCCAACCCACCGTCGGGCGGGGGGGGGCCCCGCGACCGGGGGGGGGGGGGGCGGCCGCGCGCGGGGGGGCCCCCCCCCGCGGGGGGGGGGGGGGGGGGGGGGGGGCCCCCCGGGGGGGGCCCCCCGCCTCGGGGCTCTCCGGGAGGAGGTGGGAGAGCACCATCACGCTGATGGTCTTGCGGATGAACGGCTCGGTGCGGATGCGCTCCAGCACCTCCTCGAAGTGCTCCACGTCCCGCGCGCGGACGTGCAGCAGCGCGTCGGCGCCACCGGTCACCGTCATGGCGGCGGTGATCTCCGGATGGTTGCGGACGACCTCCGCCAGGCGCCGGGGCGGGGCGGCGCCTTCGCAGTACACCTCGACGTAGGCCTCCGTGCGCCAGCCGAGCGCCGAGGGCTGCACGGTGGCCGTGAACCCGGTGATCACCCCGGTCTCCCGGAGCCGGTCGGCACGCCGCTTGACCGCCGTGGCGGACAGCCCGATCGCCGCGCCGATCTCGGCGAAACTGGTCCGGGCGTTCGCCATCAACGCGGTGATGATCTTGCGGTCGAGGTCGTCGAACGACGGCGTCCTGCTGTTCATGCGGGCACTGTAACCAGCCGGGACCAGCGGGCCGGCTCACGGCCGGGCGACGACCATGGCGAGTGTCAGCAGACCCAGCACCACCCAGCCGAACCACAGCCAGCCGTTGCTGCCGAGCGCGACGGAGTAGGCCGTCACGACGACGAGTCCGCCGACCGTGAGCGCCCCCATCACCTTGGTGGAACCGCTCGTGGAGCCGTTCGTCGAACCGTTCATGGAGCCGTTCGTGGAACCGGGCATCGCGGCACCCTCCTCGTGGTCCGTCCACCACCATGGTGCCCCGACTTCCACCCGGACGGGATACGTCCGGGACAGGTCCCGGGATACGCCCGTCTAGCCCTGGCGGGTGTTCAGTGACGCCAGGTAGGCGTTGTACGCCTCCAGCTCCTTGTCGCCGTCCCGGTCGGCGGCCCGGTCCTTGCGCTTGGCCTGCCGCTGTTCGGAGCCGTACCACTGGAACAGCAGCGCGATCAGCACCAGCACGGAAGGCAGCTCGCTGAACGCCCACGCGATGCCGCCGGCCGCGCTCTGGTCGGACAACGCGTCGATGCCGAGCGAGGCGGGCGGATCGCGGAACGTCTCCACCATCGGCGTCGAGGCCATCATCAGCGCGATGCCGAAGAACGCGTGGAACGGCATGCCCGCGAACAGCTCCAGCATCCGCATCAGGTGCCCCGGCCGGTGCGGGCCCGGATCCACGCCGATGATCGGCCAGAAGAACACGACACCGACCGCGAGGAAGTGCACCATCATCGCGATGTGCCCGGTCTTCGAACCCATCAGGAAGTCGAAGATCGGGGTGAAGTACAGGGCGTACAGGCTCGCGATGAACAGCGGGATGGTGAACGCCGGGTGGGTGATGATCCGCATGTACCGGCTGTGCAGCAGGGCCAGCAACAGCTCGCGCGGCCCCTTGCGGCCCTTCCCGGCGGCCGGCAGCGCGCGCAGCGCCAGGGTGACCGGGGCTCCGAGCAGGATCAGGATCGGCGACAACATGCTGATCACCATGTGCTGCACCATGTGCACGCTGAACATGACCATGCCGTAGTCGTTCAGCCGGGTGCACATCACCAGCGCGATGGTGAGCACACCGACGACGTACGACACCGTACGGCCGACGGGCCAGGCGTCGCCGCGCCGCCGCAGCCGTACGACACCCCAGCCGTACAGCGCCAGGCCGGCCAGACAGGCGAGGAGGAAGAAGGGCTCCGTCGACCACGCGAGCCCGCGTGCCAGCGTGAACGGCGGCAGATCCATGGTCATGCCGTGCCCGCTGTGATCCATCCGCCGGCTCCTGATTCGTGGGGGTTGTGCGATTCTGTCCGCCCACCAGACTAGAGCCGCCCCCGGCCGCGTCCGCGACCGGGGGCGGCCGCGCGCTTCCGAGGAAGCGGGGAACCGCGGGACACACCACGCACGACCCGCGCCCGGCGGGTCACCGGCGCCTCAGAGAACGCACTCCGCCTCGTCGTACCGCTGCGTGGGCACCGTCTTCAGCGTCTCCACGGCCTCCGCCAGCGACACCATCACGATGTCGGTCCCGCGCAGGGCGGTCATCCGGCCGAACTCGCCCCGGTGCACGGCCTCCACCGCGTGCCAGCCGAAACGCGTCGCCAGCACCCGGTCGTACGCCGTGGGTGTGCCGCCGCGCTGCACATGGCCGAGGATGACCGGCCGGGCCTCCTTGCCCAGCCGATGCTCCAGCTCCACGGACAGCTGGCGCGCGATCCCCGCGAAGCGCTCGTGGCCGTAGACGTCCTTGCCGCCCTCGTCGAACTCCATGGACCCCGGCCGAGGCTTGGCGCCCTCCGCGGCGACCACGATGGCGAACCGCTTGCCCGCCTCGAACCGCTCGCCGACCTTGCGCGTCAACTCGTCGATGTCGAAGGGCCGTTCCGGCACGACGACGGCGTGGGCGCCGGCCGCCATCCCGGAGTGCAGGGCGATCCAGCCGGTGTGGCGGCCCATGACCTCCACGATCAGCACGCGCTGGTGCGACTCCGCGGTCGTCTTCAGCCGGTCCAGGGCCTCCGTGGCCACGGTCACCGCGGTGTCGAAGCCGAAGGTGACGTCCGTGACCGCGATGTCGTTGTCGATGGTCTTGGGCACACCGACGATGGGCAGGCCGTTGTCCGACAGCAGCCGGGCCGCCTTCAGCGTGCCCTCGCCGCCGATCGGGATGATCGCGTCCAGACCCAGCTCCGCGACATGGCCCCGGGCCCGCTCCACGCCGTCACGCAAGTGCTCGGGGCGCACCCGGGAGGAGCCGAGGATGGTGCCGCCGCGTGCCAGGATGCCGCCCACGGCGTCGAGGTCGAGCTTGAGGTAGTCGCACTCCAGGAGGCCTTTCCAGCCGTCCCGGAAGCCGATGACCTCGTCGCCGTGGTCGACGACGGCACGGTGCACGACGGACCGGATGACGGCGTTCAGGCCGGGGCAGTCGCCGCCGGACGTGAGGACACCAATGCGCATAGCCCGATATACCTTCTCAACGTGGGCCGGGAGACCGGACCACGTTGTCCGGCGGATTCCCGGTCAGCCTACCGGCGTGACCGGGTGTCGCCGTAGCGGGCGTCCGCCTGCTGGACGCGCCCGCACATGTGAGCGGACGGCCTGTCAGGCGGGCCCGCGAGGGGCCCGCCGCGGGGCGGTCACGCGGGCTGCTGAGCGGCGGCGATGCGCTCGTTGCGCAGCGCCTCGTACCAGCGGTCGTCGGTCGGCGGGAGCGCGTTGACGTCCAGCGCGAGCTTGAGCAGCAGGTCGGCGATCAGCGGGTTGCGGGCGAGGACCGGCCCGTGCATGTACGTGCCGAAGACGGTCCCGTTGTACGCGCCCTCCGTGCCGTCCCCGGTGCCGTTGCCCTTGCCGATCTGCACCCGCGCGAACGGGCGGGCGGTCGGGCCGAGGTGGGTGACGCCCTGGTGGTTCTCGAAACCGGTCAGCTGGGGCAGGCCGAGCTGCGGGTCGATGTCGCCGAGGACGTCGCCCACGCAGCGCTCGCCCTCGCCGCGCACCGAGACCACGTCGAGCAGGCCGAGGCCCGGCTCGCGCTGGCCGAGGTCGTTGATGAACTCGTGGCCGAGGATCTGGTAGCCGGCGCACACGGAGAAGACGATCGCGCCGTTCTCCACCGCACGCTGCAGATGACCGTCGCGGCGCAGCCGCTCGGCCGCGAGCCGCTGCGGACGGTCCTCGCCGCCGCCGATCAGATAGATGTCACCGGAGGTCGGGATCGGCTGGTCGCTGCGCACGTCGAGCCGCGCCACGTCCAGGCCGCGCTGCCGGGCCCGGCGTTCCACGACGAGGGCGTTGCCCTGGTCGCCGTAGGTGCTCAGCAGGTCCGGGTAGATCCACACCAGCCGCAGTTGGTTGTCGCTCATGAGGTGATGGCCCTTCGGAGATCAGTTGCCGACCCGGCGGCGCAGGTCCTGGAACGCGGTGTAGTTCGCGATGACCTCGATGCGTCCCGGCGGGGCCATCTGCACGGCCTGGTCGAGGTTCTCGCAGACCTGGAAGTGCTGGTTGGCGACCTCCAGGCGGACGGCGAGGTCCAGCTTGCGGTCACCGATGACGAAGATCGGGTGGCCGGTCAGCCGGGTGTAGTCGACGTCCCACAGCCAGGAGGTGTCGGTGCCGTCGGCCCCGCGCGCGTTCACGGAGAGGATCACCGGGGTGGGCGGCGGGTCGATCAGGGAGAAGGTCTCCAGCCAGCCGGCCGGGTTCTTGGCCAGCAGCAGCCGCAGGTCGCGGTTGAGGAACTGGACGACGTCGTACCGTCCTGCGACCGCCTGCACCTGGTACATCCGCTCCAGGGCGACCTGGGGCGGCACCCCGAAGACGGCGGCGACGGCCGCGGAGCTGGCCGCGTTCGCCTTGTTGGCACGGCCCGGCAGCTGCAGATGGATCGGCCAGGCGGACCCGTGCGGGTCCAGCACGTGGTCCCCGGACAGCGCCCAGGTCGGCGTCGGCCGGCGGAAGCCGCACTCGCCGCAGAACCAGTCGTCGCCGGGGCGCTGCATCACGCCACCGCACGACGGGCAGGACCAGGCGTCGTCCTTCCACATCTGCCCGGCTGCGACCCAGATCACATTCGGGGAGGAGGAGGCGGCCCACACCACCAGCGGGTCGTCGCAGTTGGCGACGATGACCGCCTTGGACCCGGCCAGACCCTCGCGCCAGTTCTCGGCGAGCATGCGGGTCTCGGCGGCGCGGTCCAACTGGTCGCGGGAGAGGTTGAGCAGGGCGATGCACTTCGGGCCGGTGTCCCGGGCCACGCCGGCCAGGTACTTCTCGTCGACCTCGATGACGCCGAACTTCGCCTCCGAGCCGCCCGCGAGCGCGGACGTGATGCCGGCCGGCATGTTCGCGCCGAGTGCGTTCGACACGACCGGGCCCGCGGCGCGCAGCGCCTCCGCGATGAGCCGGGTGGTCGTGGTCTTGCCGTTGGTGGCGGAGACCAGCGTCACGTCCAGATTCTGCGCGAGCCGCCCGAGCAGGTCGGGGTCGAGCTTCAGTGCGACCCGGCCACCGATCACCGAACCGCTGCCGCGCCCCGCGGCGCGCGATGCCGCGGCGACCGCCTTGCCCGCCGTCACGGCCAGCTTGGCCCGCGGCGAGAGCGGGTCCGAGTTCCCTGCCATCAGTTCTCGCTCCTCCTTGCGTACGCGCCGCGCCTGGGGCCATCCGGCAACGTGGTGTGGGCCTCAGCCTATCGAGATCCGTTCGCACACCCGAATCCCGGCCCATCCCGGTGCGGCGGGGCATGGGCAGAACGAACCGTACCCTTGCCGTCATGCGACACGGCTCGATCCCGGGCGCCAACGGGCGCGTCCGGCCCCTTTCCCTGCTCGGAGACCCGGCTCTGCGCGAGCGATGCCAGGAGGTCACCGACTTCGGCCCGGACCTCGCGGCACTCGTGGAAGACCTGTTCGCCACCATGTACGCGGCCCGCGGGGTGGGCCTGGCGGCGAACCAGATCGGCGTCGGTCTGCGGGTGTTCGTCTACGACTGTCCGGACGACGAGGACGTGCGTCACCTCGGTCACGTGGTCAACCCCCGCCTGGTCGAGGCGGACGGCGTGGTGATCCGGGGCCCCGAGGGCTGTCTGTCCCTGCCCGGTCTGGAGGCGGGCACGGAGCGGTACGACCACGCGGTGGTCGAGGGCCGCACGGTCACCGGGGAGCCGGTCACCGTGCACGGCACCGGGTTCTTCGCCAGGTGCCTGAGCACGAGTGCGACCACTTGGAGGGCCGGGTGTACGCCGACCACCTGACGGGATGGCGCCGGCGCGCACTGCTGCGGCGGATCCGGCGCGCTTCCTGGCATCGGTGAGCGGCCGTGCCCGCGGGGGCGCGGCCGGCGCCGGGCCGTCAGAAGCCCGGGCCTCCCACCTTGTCGCCGGCGGCGGCCAGACGCCCCCACAGCAGGTCGGCCAGAGACCGCACCAACTCGGCCCGGGAGCACGGGCGTTCGCCCAGCCACCAGTCCCCGGCGGCATGCATCATCCCGACGATCCCGTGTCCCCACACCCGCGCGAGCCGCTGGCTGCCGGGGCCGAGGTCGACCCGCTCCTCGATGACCTGGGCCAGTTCCTCGCCCATGCGCCGAAGCAGCGGAGCGGAGTGCTTGCCGACGTCGAACCCCTGGTCCGTGCCGGTGCTGCCCTCCGCCGGGTGCATCAGGAACCGGTACACCTGGGGCCGCGCCTCGATCGCCGCGAGGTAGGTGTCCAGCGTGGACTCCACCCGCTCCCGGCGGTCGGCGGGGGCGTCCAGCGCCGCCCGCAGCGAGTCCAGCAGGGCGTCGGTGTGCCGCTTGGCCAAGGCCGCGTAAAGGCCGCCCTTGTCGCCGAAGTGCCGGTAGAGGATCGGCTTCGTGATCCCCGCCTCGGCGGCGATCGCGTTCATCGACGCCTGCGGGCCGTCGCGCAGCACCACCCGGTCGGCGGCCTCCAGCAACTCGCGCCGTCGGCGGTCGGCGGTCCGCTGCTGGTCGGTCCGCTGCGTGGTGTCCATGTGGTCTCCCCACCCGTGCTGATTCGGTGACGCCTGCGCAAACTAGCACTGACCGCGCCCCTGACATCGAACGGGATACCGGGCCGTCATCAGCGGTTGACTTTTCCTACCCGCCGGTAACAGACTCTGGTTACCGCTAGTAACATCTCACCGCAACGCACCGCGATGCAACGCCGCTGGAGGGGACATGGCCGAGTTCACCATGGAGCTGAACGACGAACAGAAGGAAGTCCGGGACTGGCTCCATGGCTTCGCGGCCGATGTGATCCGTCCCGCGGCCGCCGAGTGGGACGAGCGCGAGGAGACGCCCTGGCCGGTCATCCAGGAGGCTGCCAAGGTCGGCATCTACTCCCTCGACTTCTATGCGCAGCAGTACTTCGACCCCACCGGCCTCGGCATCCCGATGGCCATGGAGGAGCTCTTCTGGGGCGACGCCGGCATCGCCCTCTCCATCGTGGGCACCGGCCTGGCCGCGGTGGGCGTGCTCGCCAACGGGACCGAGGAGCAGATCGGCACCTGGATACCGCAGATGTACGGCGACCCGAACGACGTCAAGGTCGCCGCGTTCTGTTCCTCCGAGCCCGACGCCGGCTCCGATGTCGCCTCGCTGCGCACCCGGGCCGTGTACGACGAGGCCAAGGACGAGTGGGTGATCAACGGCACGAAGACCTGGGCCACCAACGGCGGCATCGCCAACGTCCACGTCGTCGTGGCGGTCGTCGACCCGGAGCTCGGCTCCAAGGGTCACGCGTCCTTCATCGTCCCGCCGGGCACGCCGGGCCTCGCACAGGGCCAGAAGTTCAAGAAGCACGGTATCCGCGCCTCGCACACCGCCGAGGTCGTCCTCGACGACGTCCGCGTCCCCGGGTCCTGCCTGCTCGGCGGCAAGGAGAAGCTGGACGAGCGGCTCGCCCGCGCCAGGGAGAAGGCGAAGGCCCCCGGCGGCGAGCGGGTGAAGAACGCGGCGATGGCCACGTTCGAGGCCTCGCGGCCCGCCGTCGGCGCCATGGCGGTCGGCACGGCCCGGGCCGCCTACGAGGTCGCCCTCGACTACGCCACGACCCGTGAGCAGTTCGGCCGGCCGATCATCGACAACCAGGGCGTGGCCTTCCAGCTGGCGGACATGCGCACCCAGGTCGACGCCGCCCGGCTGCTGGTCTGGCGGGCCTCCTGGATGGCGGTCAACGGCAGGCCCTTCACCGCGGCCGAGGGCTCCATGTCCAAGCTGTTCGCCAGCGAGACCGCGAAAAAGGTCACCGCCCAGGCGATCCAGATCCTGGGCGGCAACGGATACACCCGCGAGTACCCGGTCGAGCGGATGCACCGGGACTCCGCCATTTACACGATCTTCGAGGGCACGAGCGAGATCCAGCGGCTCGTCATCGCGCGCACGCTGTCCGGGATGCCGATCCGCTAGCGTCGCACGGGGGCGCGGGCGCGGCCCCCGGGCGGGGCCCCTCACCGATGTCTGAGCGGCGTGAGCTGCTCGATGTCGTACTTGGCCCGCAGCGCCTCGATGGCCTCCTGATCGGGAGGGCCACCGTCGCCGAGGATCTCCAGGAGCTCCTCGAAATACCGCTCGTGGTCCGGCGGGGGAGACGCCTGGAAGAACATCTTCGCGGGCGTGTCCGTCGGGTTCGCGAACGCGTGCGGGCATCCCGGTGGTACGACGATGACCGTGCCCGGCGTCGCCCGCACCACCCTGCCGCCCGAACTCGACTCCCACCTCTGCCAGTTGTCGGGGGTCCGGATCCGGGGCTCGAAGGCGAGCACGTCCAGCTCGCCTTCGAGCACATAGAACAACTCCTCACTGCGCGTGTGCACATGCGCGCCGACGTCGAAGCCCGGCGGTACCTCCACCTCGAAGGTGGAGGCCATCCGCGAGTGCGTGCCGGTGACCTTGAACGTCACCCGCTGGGCGGGCGTCGCGACGACACGGCCGTGACCCGGCGGCACGTACAGTCCCTCGGTCGTGGTCACGGGGCCGCTCACCAGGTCACCGGGAGTGCCTCGGGTCCCCGGATCAACGCGCCCCTGCGGAAGGGCACCTGGTCCGGCGCCACGGCCAGCTTCAGGCCCGGGACCCGGTCCAGCAGGACGTCCACCAGGAGTTCCGACTCCAGCCGGGCCAGCATGCCGCCGGGGCAGTAGTGCGGGCCGAAGCCGAACGCCAGATGCGGGTTCGGGTTGCGGGAGAAGTCGATGGTCTCCGGGTCGGCGAAGACCTCCGGGTCGCGGTTGGCGGCCAGGTAGGAGACGTAGACCGGGTCGCCGGCGTTGATGCGGACACCCCCGATCTCCACGTCCTCCAGGGCGATGCGGGACAGACCGACCGCGTTGCGGTGCGGGATGAAGCGCAGGAGCTCGTCGATCGCCCGGGGGCGGATCGCCGGATCGTCGCGCAGCCGCTCCGCCAGCTCGGGACGGGTCAGCAGCAGGTAGAACATCTGCCCGCTGTTGTTGGTGACCGCCTCGCCGCCGATCTGCAGCAGCACGGCGAGACCGACGGCCTCCTCCAGCGTGACCTCGCCCCGGCCCACGGCGGCACCGAGCAGTGAGGTGACGTCCTCGGTCGTGCTGTTCGCGCGCAGTCCGACGAGGTCGCTGAAGTAGGCGCTCATCTCGCGCTTCGCCTGCTCGCTGACCTCCTTGCCGTGCGCGGAGGACAGGATCAGCTGGGTCCAGGTGTGCATGTCGTGCCGGTCACCGGCCGGGACACCCATCAGCTCGCAGATCACCGCGATGGGGAACGGGCCGAGGATGGCCGCCGTGAGGTCCGCGGGCGGACCGTCCTGGAGCAGCTCGTCGACCAGTTCGTCCAGCATGCCGCGCGCCTTGTCCCGCACGCGCTCCACGCCCTTGGCGGTGAAGGCGGCGGCCACCGAGCGGCGCAGCCGGGTGTGGTCGGGCGGGTCGAGGAAGCCGACCGCCCCCCGGTCGGGGATGAAGTGGGGGGCGAGCCGGGTGACCTGCTTGTCCATGACCGCCTCACGGCCGAACCGGGGGTCGTTGGCCACCGCGCGCACGTCGTCGTACCGGGTGACCAGCCAGGCCCAGCCCTCGCCGTGGGGCAGCTGCACGCGGGTGACCGGGCCCTCGCGCATCAGCTCCGTCAGCACCGGGTCGAAGTCCGCCCCGGCCAGGTCGGGCACCGGCCACGGCCGGACCGGGGGCAGCGCCTCGGTGAGCGTCTCGTCGGTCATCGTCCGTCCCCGTCCGAGGAGACCCAGCGGCCCACCGTCATCTCGGCGGTGATGCCGGGTCCGAATCCGGCGAGCAGTCCCCGCGCCCGGTCCTCGGGACCGCCCTCCTCGAACAGGCGGCGCAGCGCGTCCAGCACGACGGCACTGGCGATGTTGCCGTACTCGGTGAGCGTGGACCGGCTGAACCGGAAGGCGTGCGGGTCGACCTGCAGGAACTTGCTGAGGTCGTCCAGTATTCGGGGCCCGCCGGCGTGGATGATGTAGAAGTCCAGGTCGGTGGCGTCCCAGCCGTGTGTGCTCGCCAGGTCCTTCAGCGCCGGCGCGAGCGGCTCCATGGTGGTGGGCACCCGCTTGTCCAGCAGGAAGTGGAAGCCCGTCGACCGGACGTCGTAGGCGATCCAGTCCTCGGTCTTCGGGATCAGGTAGGAGCCGTTGTGCTCCAGCCGGACACCCGTGCCGCCGCGCCCGCGGACCACGGCGGCGGCGATGCCGTCACCGAACAGGCCGTTGGAGAGCAGCGAGCCGATGCCGATGTCGGTGGGCTGGTAGCACAGCGAGCAGAACTCGCAGGCCACGATGAGCGCGTTGGCGTTCGGGTAGGCCGTGCAGAAGTCGTGCGCACGGTTGATCGCCGCACCGCCGGCCGCGCAGCCCAGCTGGGCGATCGGGAGCTGACGGGTGGTGCTGTCGAAGTCCATCTCGTTGATCAGCCACGCCGTGAGCGAGGGCATCATGAAGCCCGTGCACGACACGTAGATGATCACATCGATGTCGCTGGTGAGCAGCTCGGCGTCGTCCAGAGCGCGCTGGATCACCGCCGGGACCCGGGCCTTGGCCTCGGCCTCGTAGAGCTTGTTGCGCTCCTGGAAGCCAGGGTGCTTCAGGGTCTCCTCGATGGGCTGCACGATGTGCCGGGTCTTCACCCCCGTGTTCTCGATCAGCCGCAGGGCGAGCCCCAGTTGAGGGTGGTCCTCGTGGCGGGAGCGCGCCAGCTCCAGCGTCTCCTCCATCGTGATCACGTGCTCCGGGACCGATACCGAGGGTCTGCACAAAGTCGCCATGAACCTTCCCTGCTTTCCGCTACCCGGCGGGCCTTCGCTCACCGGTCAGAAGGTGGTTCACCTCTTGGGTGCTCAGTCCACCGTCACCCGAGAGGGCGATGATCTCGCGCTGGGTTACTCCGAATCGGGGACGCGGGGTCGGGCTCGAAGGGCGATTTCCGCCGCCGGACGAGGGAAAACGCCGAGGGCGCCGTTATGGCGAACGGCCTGATGGGGACGGCCACGGGGCCCTCGTCCCGGACTCCGTGGCGGGTGCTTGGACGCCGCTCGTCGAACCGGGCGGGTTCCGGCCGAAGCGGGGGAGGAGGAGGGGGAGGGGGAGGCCGGTGGGAGGTCCGCGCCGAGCGGCTCGCGGGGCACGCCGGTTCGCGGAGCACGCCGGAGGGAACGCGGCGGAGGGGAGCGCGGCGGCACGCGCTCCGGCTCGCGAGGCCCTAGGCAGCCTCCCCGGCCGAGGGGGTCTTCCCGGCTGGCGGGGCCTGTCCGGCGCCGGACGGGCCGGCGCCGGACGTCATCCGGCCTTCGCGGCCAACTCGCGCACGCGGAGCGGCCGTTGCTCGCACATCGTCACCGGCCCCGGACACGGACGGTCTACGGCGCCCCGCTGCTGTGCGCGATGCAGGCGACGTCGATCCGGTCGGCCAGCTTCGCCAACTCGATGGTCAGGGCGGCCACCGTGTCCTCGTCCAGCCGCTGTTCCCCGGCCTCGACGAGGTGCAGCCACCGCCCGCCCACGGTCCGCAACAACTTACTTACATCGGCCGCAGACACCTGCAAGGTACCGCGGTCGTCGACGATCAGAGGCAGGGTCACTTCGCGGTTCACAAAAGGGGATGGTAGCCGCGTGGTGCTCACGCACCCTGCCAAACCGTCGTGATGTTGCAGAACTCGCGGATTCCGTGCCCGGACAGCTCACGCCCGTACCCCGACCGCTTCACACCGCCGAACGGGAACGCCGGATGGGAGGCGGTCATCCCGTTGACGAAGACGCCGCCCGCCTCCAGATCCCGGGCGAACCGCTCCACCTCGCCCTCGTCCCGCGTCCACACGTTCGAACTGAGGCCGAACGGCGAGTCGTTGGCGATCAGGATCGCCTCGTCCAGGTCGCCCGCCCGATACAGCGTGGCGACCGGTCCGAATGCCTCCTCGCGGTGGATGCGCATCTCCCGGGTGACGCCGGCGAGCACGGTCGGCGGATAGAACCAGCCGGGCCCGTCCGGTCGCTGCCCGCCGCACAGCACCTCGGCCCCGCCACGCCGCGCGTCGTCGACCAGCTCCTCCACGTCGGTGCGCCCCTGCTCGCTGGCGAGCGGCCCGACCTCGGTGTCCTCCGCCAGCGGGTCGCCCACCCGGAGGGCCTTCATGCCCGCGACGAACTTCTCGGCGAAGGCGTCGTAGACGTCCGTGTGCACGATGAACCGTTTGGCGGCGATGCAGGACTGCCCGTTGTTCTGCACCCGGGCGGTCACCGCGACCTCGGCGGCGCGGTCGAGGTCGGCGGAGGGCATCACGACAAAGGGGTCGCTGCCACCCAGCTCCAGCACCGTCTTCTTGATCATCTCACCGGCGGTGGAGGCGACCGCCCGGCCCGCGGGCTCGCTGCCCGTCAGGGTGGCCGCCTTCACCCGCTCGTCGCGCAGGATGTCGTCCACCGCGCCCGAACCGATCAGCAGCGTCTGGAAGCAGCCCTCGGTGAAGCCCGCCCGGTGGAAGAGGTCCTCCAGGTACAGCGCCGTCTGCGGGACGTTCGAGGCGTGCTTGAGCAGGCCCACGTTCCCCGCCATGAGCGCGGGCGCGGCGAAGCGGATCACCTGCCAGAGCGGGAAGTTCCACGGCATCACGGCGAGCACCGGCCCGAGCGGGCGGTAGCGCACCCGCACCCGCGAGGCCCCGGACTCGCGTACGTCCGTCTCGGCGGGCTCCTCGTCCGCGAGCAGTCGCTCGGCGTTCGCCGCGTACCAGCGCATCGCCTTGGCGCACTTCGCGGCCTCCGCGCGGGCCTGCCGGACCGGCTTGCCCATCTCGATGGTCATGATCCGGCCGATCTCCCGTTGGTCCTCCTCCAGCAGGTCGGCGGCCTTGTTCAGCAACCGGGCGCGGTCGGCGAACGTGCTGGTCCGGTACGTGCGGAACGTGGCCTCGGCGAGCTGGAGCCGGCGCTCCAGCTCCTCCTCGCCCATGGCCTCGTACGTCTTGAGCGTCTCGCCGTTGGCCGGGTTCACCGTCGCGATGGGCATGGCTGACCTCCCCTGGAAGCGGGCTGTGCTTCGACCTTCGCGCGCGGTGCGGCCGACCGCAACGCGTGGTCCGCTGTTCAGCCCGAGTGCTCCGCCAGCCGGTCCAGAAACGCGGCCTGCGCCGTGATGATCACCTCACGGGCCCGGTCGAGGCCGAGCCACGCCACCCGGTCCAGCTCCGGGAACTCCCGCGTCCGGCCGGACCTCGGCGGCCACTCCATGGTGAAGGTCCCGGGGTCGATCGACGCCGGGTCGAGATCCGCCTCGACCGCCCAGGCCGTGACGGACTTGCCGTTCTTCTGCACGACCTCGCCGAGGGGTACGGCCTCCCCGTCGGGCGGCGCCAGCCCCAGCTCCTCGCGGAACTCCCGCCGGGCCGCCTCCCAGGCGGGTTCGCCGGGTTCGTACTCGCCCTTGGGCACGGTCCACGCCCCGGCGTCCTTCTTCGCCCAGAGCGGACCTCCCATATGGCCCAGCAACACCTGGAGCCCCTCGTCGGTGTGCCGGAACAACAGCAGACCCGCACTGCGCTTCGTCCTGCGCACCGTCACGGCGTGACCTCCGGGTGGGCCGCGAGAAGGGCCTCCACGGTATCGGCCTCCTCGGGGCGCTTGTCCTCCCGGTAGCGGACGACGCGGGCGAAGCGCAGGGTGACGCCCGCCGGATAGCGCGAGGAGCGCTGCAGACCGTCGTAGGCGATCTCCACGACGAGTTCGGGGCGTACCCGGACCACCCAGCCGTCGTCCGCCACCGCCAGCTCCCCGAGCCGCTCGGTCTGCCAGGCGAGCATGGCGTCGGTCATGCCCTTGAAGGTCTTGCCGAGCATGACGAAGCCGCCGTCGGGGCCGCGGGCACCGAGGTGCAGGTTGGAGAGCTTGCCGGTGCGCCGGCCGTGGCCCCGCTCGGCGGCCAGCACCACCAGGTCGAGCGTGTGGACGGGCTTGACCTTCAGCCAGGACGCACCGCGCCGGCCCGCGCTGTAGGGCGCGTCGAGTGCCTTGACCACCACGCCCTCGTGCCCTCGGGCCAGCGTGTCGGCGAGGAACCGCTCCGCCACCGGGACGTCCTCGGGCCCCGAGGCGCGCGTACGCCGTACCCGCATCGGCTCGGGTACCAGCCGGGCGAGCTCCGCGTGCCGCTCGGAGAAGGGCAGGTCGAGCAGGTCGCGCCCGTCGACGGACAGAGCGTCGAAGAAGACGGGGGAGACCGGCGTCTCCTCGGCGGCCCTCGCCACGTCCGTCCGGGAGCCGACCCGGCCCGCCGTCTCCTGGAACGACCGGGGCCGTCCCTCGGCGTCGAAGGAGATCACCTCGCCGTCCAGGATGAAGCGCTCACCGGGCAACGCCAGCGCGGCCGCGGTCACTTCGGGCAGCCGGCCGGTGATGTCGTCCAGGGTGCGGGTGTGCACGCGGACCGTGTCGCCGTCCCGGTGGACCTGGACCCGGATGCCGTCCAGCTTCTCCTCCACCGCGCAGGCGCCCAGCTTGCGCACCGCCTCGGCGACCGAGGTGGCGCTGTGCGCCAGCATCGGCAGCACCGGGCGGCCCACGGTGAGCCGGAACCGCTCCAGCGCCCCTGGGCCCTCGCCGAGCAGGGCCTGGGCCACCGGCTGCAGCGACCCGGCGAGCATCACCGCCCGCCGTACCGCCGCCGGGTCCGCGCCGGTGGCCCGGGCGAGCCCCTCCACGGCGACCGCGTCCAGCGCGCCCTGCCGCACCTCGCCCGTGAGCAGGCCGAGCAGAAAGCGCTGCTCCTCCTCGGTGGCCGCGCCCATCAGCTCGCCGACGAGCCGGACCCGCTCGGCCTGGGACCCCGGCCCGGCCACCTTGCCCAGCGCGCCGAGTCGCACGTCGACCTCCCGGACGGTGAGGCCGGGCTCGGCCGCGGGCTGCACCGGCCGGCCGAGCACCTTCCAGCCGACGCCCAGCCGGCCCTGCGGCAGCCGTCCGGCCAGATAGGGGATGACGATCGGCACGTCGTCGGCCTCCGCCTCCCGGAACAGCTCGGCGAGCAGTTCGGTCTTGCGGGAGCGGGCCGCCGTGGCGGCCACCTCCCGGGACACCTGGGCGAGCCGGCTCAGCAGCATGCAGTCATGGTGCACCGCGAGCGGCGGGTCCACACCCGCACGCCCGCGTCGAGGTCGGCGAAGAGCGGCTCGGGACGCCCGGTTCGCACGGCGACGCGTGCCCACCGGCCGCGGGTGCCATGGTCACCCCCGCATCGCCACCGCTCGGCGGCCGGTGCGGAGGCTGCCGGATTGACAACCGGGCTTGCCGATTCTGCAATGGCGGCATGAGTACCGACGACGTCCTCGCGGAGGTGGGTCCGCGACTGCGGCGGATCCGGAAGGAACGGGAGGTGACCCTGGCGGCGCTGTCCGAGACCACCGGGATCTCCGTGAGCACCCTGTCCCGGCTGGAGTCCGGCCTGCGCAGGCCGAGCCTGGAACTGCTGCTCCCCATCGCCCAGGCCCACCAGGTCCCGCTGGACGAACTGGTCGGCGCCCCGCCGGTCGGCGACCCCCGGGTGCGGACCAGGCCCGTCCAGCGGGGCGGCCGCACCTTCTGGCCGCTGACCCGGCAGCCCGGCGGCCTCCAGGCCTACAAGGTCCTCGAGCCCCGGCGCGAGGAGGAGCCGGAGCCGCGCACCCACGAGGGCTACGAGTGGCTGTACGTGCTCTCCGGCCGGCTGCGTCTCGTCCTCGGCGAACACGACGTCGTACTCTCGCCCGGGGAGGCGGCCGAGTTCGACACCCGGGTGCCGCACTGGTTCGGGTCCACCGGGGACGGCCCGGCGGAGTTCCTGAGCCTGTTCGGGCCGCAGGGGGAGCGAATGCACGTGCGGGCGCGGCCCACTCGGCGCGGCCGGGAGGAGTGAGTCCCGCGCCCCCCCACGTGATTGGCCGATGCCCCCTGTTCCCTGATCGGCAAGCGACCGCTTAGTATGCCGTCGGACCCGGTCAGACGAAGCAGTCCCGTGGAGGCCCCGCATGCAGGCATGGCAAGTGCACGAGAACGGCGAGCCGAGCGAGGTGATGCGCCTGGCGGAGGTGGAGCGGCCCGCTCCCGGCGACGGCCAGGTGCTGCTGCGCGTGCGCGCCGCCAACGTCAACTTCCCGGACGCGCTCATGTGCCGGGGCCAGTACCAGGTGCGCCCGCCGATGCCCTTCACCCCGGGCCTGGAGATCTGCGGCGAGACCGAGGACGGCCGCCGGGTGATCGCCAACCCCACCCTGCCGCGTGGCGGTTTCGCCGAGTACGCCCTCGCCGACGCCCGCGCTCTGCTGCCCGCCCCCGAGTCGCTGGACGACGCGGAGGCCGCGGCGCTGCACATCGGCTACCAGACGGGCTGGTTCGGCCTGCACCGCCGGGCCCGACTGCAGGCGGGGGAGACCCTGCTCGTGCACGCGGCCGCCGGCGGTGTCGGCAGCGCCGCCGTCCAGCTGGGCAAGGCGGCCGGAGCCACCGTGATCGGCGTGGTCGGCGGCGCGAAGAAGGTCGCCGTCGCCCGCGAACTCGGCTGTGACGTGGTCGTCGACCGGCGGGCCGAGGACGTGGTGGCGGCCGTCAAGGAGGCCACCGGCGGCCGGGGAGCCGACGTGGTCTACGACTCCGTCGGCGGCGCGGCCTACACCCAGTCCGCCAAACTGGTCGCCTTCGAGGGCCGGATCGTCGTCGTCGGCTTCGCGAGCGGCACCATCCCGAGCCCCGCCCTCAACCACGCCCTGGTGAAGAACTACGCCATCCTCGGCCTGCACTGGGGCCTGTACGCCACCAAGGATCCGGGGCTCATCCTGCGCTGCCACGAACAGCTCACCGAGCTGGCCGCGCGGGGCGCCATCAAACCGCTGGTCAGCGAGCGGGTGCCGCTGTCCGACGCCGCCGCGGCCGTGCAGCGCGTCGCCGACGGTGTGACCACCGGCCGGGTGGCCGTCATCCCGGAGAACGGAGCCGTCGCATGACCGACGCCGAGGAACTGCGCAGCCGCACACGGGAGTTGCTGTCGGCGCACCCGCCGGCCACGACGGACCGCCTGGCGTTCCTCCAGGCCCGCTTCGACGCCGGACTGGCCTGGGTGCACTACCCCGAGGGGCTCGGCGGCCTGGGCGCCCCGCGCTCCCTCCAGGCCGTCGTCGACGCCGAGCTGGAGGCCGCGGGCGCCCCCGACAACGACCCCCGGCGCATCGGCATCGGTCTCGGCATGGCCGCGCCGACCGTCCTGCGCTACGGCACGCAAGAGCAGCAGCGCCGCTATCTGCGCCCCCTGTGGACCGGGGAGGAGGTCTGGTGCCAGCTCTTCAGCGAGCCCGGCGCCGGATCCGACCTGGCCGCCCTCGGCACGCGAGCCGTGCGGGAGGGTGACGGCTGGGTCGTCAACGGGCAGAAGGTGTGGACGTCCAGCGCGCACGTGGCCCGCTGGGCCATCCTGATCGCCCGCACCGACCCGGACGTGCCCAAGCACCAGGGCATCACCTACTTCGTCTGCGACATGACCGATCCCGGCGTGGAGGTGCGGCCGCTGCGCCAGATCACCGGCGAGGCCGAGTTCAACGAGGTCTTCCTCACCGACGTCCGCATCCCCGACTCCCGCCGCCTCGGCGAGGTCGGCGACGGCTGGCGGGTCGCCCAGACCACGCTGATGAACGAGCGCGTCTCCATCGGCGGCATGCGTCTGCCCCGTGAGGGCGGCATGATCGGCCCGGTCGCCGCCACCTGGCGGGAACGCCCCGAACTGCGCACCCACGAGCTGCACCAGCGGCTGCTGAAGCTGTGGGTGGAGTCCGAGGTCTCCCGCCTCACCGCCGAACGCCTGCGCCAGCAGCTCGTCGCCGGCCAGCCCGGCTACGAGGGCTCCGGTATGAAGCTCGCCTTCGCCCGCCTCAACCAGGAGATCAGCGGACTGGAGGTCGAACTCCGCGGCGAGGAGGGCCTGGCGTACGACGACTGGACCATGCGCCGCCCCGAACTGGTCGACTTCACCGGCCGCGACGCCGGCTACCGGTATCTGCGCGCCAAGGGCAACAGCATCGAGGGCGGGACCAGCGAGGTCCTGCTGAACATCGTCGCCGAGCGCGTCCTGGGCCTGCCCGCCGAGCCGCGCACCGACAAGGACGTCGCCTGGAAGGACCTCGCCCGATGAGCACAGAGCCGGATCTCCTCTACTCCGAGGAGGAAGAGGCGCTGCGCGCCGCCGTCCGTGATCTGCTCACGGACCACTGCGCCCCGGCCGACGTGATCTCCCGCGGCGAGTCGGACACCCCGCACGACCTCGCCGCCTGGAAGTCCCTCGCCGTCGGTATGGGCCTCGCGGGCCTTCTGGTGCCGGAGGAGCTGGGCGGACAGGGCGCCTCCCACCGCGAAGTCGCGGTGGTGATGGAGGAGTTGGGCCGGGCCGTCGCGCCCGTGCCCTACCTCACCAGCGCCGTGGTGGCCACCGAGGCCCTGCTCGCCTGCGGTGAGGAGGAACTGCTGAGGCAGTTGGCGTCCGGCCGGACCATCGGCGCGCTCGCGGTCGCGCTGCACTCTGCCCCGGGGGCCGGTTTCAGGACGGTACGGGTCGAGAACGGCGCCCTGCGCGGGGAGTTGACCACGATCGCGGACGCCGCCGTCGCCGACGTCCTGCTCGTCCCGGGCGACGACGGCGGCCTGTACGCCGTGGCCGCCGACGACGTGACCGTCACCCCGCAGGTCTCCCTGGACCTGACCCGTCCACTGGCCACCGTCACCCTCGCCGGTGCGGCCGGCCGTCGAGTCGGCGACGCGGAACCCGCCGTGCGCCGGGCCCTGCGCGCCGCCGCCGGTCAGCTCGCCTCCGAGCAACTGGGCGTTTCCGACTGGGCGTTGACCGAGACGGTCCGGTATCTGAAGGAACGCAAGCAGTTCAACCGGCCGGTCGGCGGCTTCCAGGCGCTCAAGCACCGGCTCGCCCAGCTGTGGCTGGAGGTCGTCAACCTCCGGGCCGCCGCCCGCGCCGCCGCCGACGCGCTCACCTCCGGTGCGGACACCGATGTCACGGTCGCCGTCGCGCAGGCCTACGCGGCGCCCGTCGCCGTCCACGCCACCGAGGAGGCGGTGCAACTGCACGGCGGCATCGGGATGACCTGGGAACACCCGGCCCATCTGTATCTGAAGCGGGCCAAGGCCGACTCGATCGCCTACGGAACCGCGGGCGCCCACCGCGAGGCGCTGGCCCGACTGATCGATCTCCAGGCCCCCTGAGTCCGGCACGGTACGGCCCGCCCCGATTGTGGGGCGGCCCTTTCCGCGTGCCCGCGCCCTCGTCGCCCGCGCCTTGGTGAGCCCGCACCTCCCGTGTCCGCACAGGCGAGGTGAACCGAGCGCGGCGGTTCGGCCAACTCGTCCGGAGCCGCTCGTGGGGGGCGTCGATCACCTCGACACCGGCGACCTCGCCGGCCTGTAGGCCTTCCTCGACGGCCGCCCCGCTGAGTGACACCACTCGATCGGAGGACACGTCAGCCGCCCGGATGAACCCTCCGCTACGCCACACTTGCGGCCGAACGCCGCTCCCGGGGCGTGGCGGAGGAGGTTCCCGATGACCATTTCCATCTCTGTGGTGCTGCTGCTCCTGATCCTGGCCGTGGTCTTCTTGCGCAACGGCGCGCTGAAGTTCTCCCACGCCCTGGTCTGCATGCTGCTCGGCTTCTATCTGGCCTGCACGAGCATGGCGCCCACCATCCACAGCGGGCTCGCCGCGACGGCCGACCTGGTGAGCAACCTGCGGCCCTGAGCCCGCGGGGGCGTGTCAGCCGGTGGAGAAGACACCGACGCCGTTCGGCACCGGGCGCTCCGCGCCACCGCTCGGGTGGTTGCGCACGGTCACGGCGCCCGCGCCCTCCTCACGGGTGACCAGTTCCGTCGAACCGCCGCCGTCGAGGTTGAAGGCGTCGGACGCCCCCAGCGTCCGCATGGTGTCCGCCTCCTCGGCGACGGTCATGCCGGTCCGGTAGGCCGGGGCGCCGTCAAGCGCCAGCATCAGCAGCCACCGTCCGCCGTCCTTGAAGCCCAGGACCGTACGCACCGCCGAGGTCGCGTGGTCCAGGCCGGACAGCGGCTTGCCGCCGCGCAGGACGGGGAAGCCGCCGATCGCGAACGTGTACGGCACCCCGGACGTGGCCGCAACCAAGGAGTGCGTCACGCTCACCGGGTCGCCGACCGACAGCGCCCGCAGCTCGCGCGCGCCGTCCTCACGGCCCACCAGCACCGTGGTGTCCGCGGGGATGGAGCCGCTGCCCGGGCCGTCGGACACGGAGACCACGCGGCCGCCCTTCACCTTCACCTCGCGGGTGTCGCTGCTGCACGGCGCCGCGCGCTCGGTGTCGGTGCCGCAGACGGCGCGCTTGCGCGACGCGCCGCCCCACTTCGCGGTGAAGGCGCCGACGGAGTTCTGCGGCAACGCGTACTGGTTGAGGCCCCTGAGGGGAAAGGAGCCCTGCGGCGTGCCCACCGAGCCGGTCAGGGCCAGGCGGTCCAGCCGGGCCCGCCGGTCGGTGCCCACACCGAAGACCTCCTGGGTGTTCGTGCCGGGTGGCAGCGCGGGCCCGAAGCGCTGCCCCTTGGGCACCGCCGCCTTGAGCGCATGCCCGTCCGCGACGGCCGGTCCCACGGGCGCTCCGGTGGCCTCCACGCCCGGGTGCTGGGTCTCGGTGATGTCGAAGAAGTCACCGTTGACCCCCGCGACGGCCCCGGCCGAGTTCGCCAGCCGCGAGACCGTGTCCCGGGCCGCCACCGCGCCGGGGTGGAGCAGGTCGACGCGGACGTGTGGATCGCCCAGGTCGACCGTGAGCAGATGCGCGTGTGCCTTGCCCGCGGCCGTGCCGACGTCGAACTGCCGGTAGGTGACGCCCGGTGCGATGCGCCGGCCCGCCGGGGCCGCATCGGCCGGCGCCGCCCCGGTCAGGGCCGCCCCGGCCAGCACCCCCCATGCCGTGACAACCGTGAGAACCGCTCTGCCCGTTGCCGAACGCCTGCGACGTCTGGTCACCGTGCCCCCTGATGTCTCGTCAACTGTCCCTGTGATGAGGGGCAGTGCACCAGACGGCGGCGGCCGACGGGCCGACTAGGCGTCGACTACGCGAGAACGGGTGAGAAAACGTACCCCCTCGGGTGCCTCCAGCGAGAAGCCACTGCCCCGTCCGGGTACCACGTCGACGATCAGCCGGGTGTGGCTCCACGTCTCGTACTGGCCGCGCGACATCCAGAAGGTGACGGGCTCCGCCACACCCTCCACGGACAGCTCCGCCAGCAGCACGTCCGCACCACCGGTGCGGAACTCGCCGTCCGGGTAGCACATGGGCGCGCTGCCGTCGCAGCAACCGCCCGACTGGTGGAACATCAGCGGACCGTGCTCGGCGCGCAGTCGGCGCACCAGGTCCGCGGCCCGCGGGCTGAGTTCGACGCGGGGGACTTCCTCTGCCATGGCACCGTCCTCGGGAGCGCGAGTGTCCGGACGCCGGCGTCAGGCGCCGGCCCCGGTCCAGTCTCACGGCCGGTCGGCGAAGCGTCCAGCACCCGTCGTTCCTCCGACCGGAGGGTCAGCGATGGCCGAGCACGTTGACCACTCGGCCGTTGGGATCCCGCACGAAGAACCGCCGCACGCCCCACTCCTCGTCCGTCAGCGGGTGGACGATCTCCGCGCCGCGCTCGCGCATCGCCGCGTACGCCGCGTCGACGTCCCCGACCTCGATGCTCAGGTCCGGGGACACGGGGGCGGTCAGGTCCTCGGTCATCAGGCTCAGTTGGACGGCCGGGTTCCCGGTGGCGGCGAGCGTCGTGATCCAGCCGTGGTTCATGACCTCCTCGAAGCCCAGGACGCCGTAGAACTCGGTGCTCTCCGGCAGCGCGGTCGACTGGACGTTGGGCACGACACGACGTACGTGCATGGTGGCGGCTCCGCTGGTCGTCGGCAGTGGCGGACGAGGAGTCAGATTAGTCCGGGGGCGCGCCGAGAGGACGGGCCCCTGCGTCCCTCGTTCTTCGGCCGCCCGGGCAGCGCGGCGTTCTCACGGGTGAGGCCGCTCCGGGACGAGGCGCCGGCTCGGTCGACCACCTGCCCGAGCAACGACCACTGCCCCGCCCACGTCCGCGCGGCCCCGGGCGAGCCGGACACGTCCACCGCTGCGCGCCCGCCGCTCCGGTTCACGGCCGGCACCGACGGCCCGACGGCCTCTCCCTCCCCGCGCACGGACCGACCAGGCCGTCACCGCCCCGCGGGCGGTCCAGGGGATGACCGCGAATGCCTCCCAAACCGCGGGGAGGAGCACGCCGCCGACCGGTTCGCCGTCGGCTCAGCGGGCGGCCCGGCGGCGTGCGCGGCGTGCGCGGCGGGCCTCCATCAGCAGGGGCAGCGCCGAGAGGACGACGACCACCGCGATCAGCGGCAACAGATAGTCGTCGACGTGCGGGACGGCGGCCCCCAGGGTGAACCCGGCGAGGACCAGCGTCTGCGTCCACAGGACTCCGCCCACGGTCTGCCAGAGGGTGAAGGGCCGCGCCGGCACCCCGAGCGCCCCGGCCACCGGGTGCAGGACCGTCCGCAGCACCGGCACGAACCGGCCGATCACCAGCGCCTTGCCGTAGCCGTACCGGGCCAGCAGACCCTCCGCGCGCGCCGCCGCGCTCTTCACCCGCCGCCGGGAAGTGCGCGCCAGCAGCGCCCGCCCGCCGTGCCGTCCGATCAGATACCCCACCTGCCCCCCGGCGACCGCACCGACGGCGGCACACACCAACACCTGCCACAGCGACAGCCGCGCCGCCTGCTCCGCACTGCCCGCGCACAGCACACCGGCCGGGAACAGGAGCGTGTCGCCGGGCAGGAAGAAGCCGACGATCAGCAGACCCGACTCGGCGAAGATCACCGCGAGGACGCCCAGCGCGCCGAAGGCGGCCAGCACCGAGGCACTGTCCAGCGGATTGACGGCGATCACCGGCCGGGCCTCCTGGCGTCCTCGTCGCGCTGCTCGCTCCACCGGCTTCGCCCGCCCGAGCCGAAACCGCCCCGCCCGAGCCGGCACCGCCCCTCCCGTGCCGCGCCGGCCGGTGAGGGGACGACAGGGGCCGGGCCGCCCCCCTTCGCCCCCGCCGGACACGCCGCTACGTTCTCCGTCGGCGGTCCGGTGCCCGGGAAGCCGGCTTGACCTCCCGGGAGGCGCCGGCGACCTGCTCGGGCTCCACGCCGACCTGCTCGGGATCGAGGATGTGCGCGCCGTACAGGTCCTGCAGCCAGTTGGTCTGGTAGATGGTGTCGAGATAGCGCTCGCCGAGGTCCGGCGCGATCGCCACCGCGGTGAGGTCGCGGTTGTCCTGCCGGGCCAGCCAGCTTGTCGCGCCGCTGACCACGGTGCCGGTGGAGCCGCCGAACAGGAAACCGCGCCGGGCCAGGTGGTGGCAGGTGCGGATGGTGTCCGTCTCCTCCACCCGGATCACCTCGTCCACGAGGGACTCGTCGAGCAGCGGTGGGCGCATGCTCATCCCGAGCCCGGGGATCATCCGCCGTCCCGGCTCGCCGCCGAAGGCCACCGAGCCCACGGCGTCCACGGCGACGATCCGCACCGGCCGGTGCCACTGACGGAAGTAGCGCGCGCACCCCATCAGGGTGCCGGTGGTGCCCGCCCCGACGAACAGGACGTCGAGGTCCGGGAAGTTCCCGGCGATCTCCGGGCCCGTCGTGCGGTAGTGCGCCCGCCAGTTCCCGGCATTGGTGTACTGGCTGAGCCACACGTACCGGTCGTCGGCCGCGCACAGCTTACGGACGTAGTCGATCCGCACGCCCAGGAAGCCTCCGTTGGAGTCCTGGTCGGCCACGACGTGCACCTCGCTGCCGAGCGCCTCCATCAGCAGGCGCGTCGACAGGTTGCAGCGGGAGTCCGTCACGCACAGGAACCGGTAGCCCTTGCTCGCGGCGATCATGCTGAGCGCCACGCCCAGGTTTCCGGACGACGACTCCACGAGGATGGAATCCGGCTTCAGGACCCCCTCGCGCTCGGCCGTCTCCACCATCTCGTTCGCGGCCTTCAGCTTGATGGAGCCGGCGAAATTGAAGCCTTCGCACTTCAGGTACAGCGAGTGTCCGCAGATCGACTCTAGGTCGACGAAGAGCTGGCCTTCGTTGAAGGCGTAGGGAGCCGAGATGACAGGCACGGCGGGCCTCCTGGTGCCAGGAAGAGGAAGACGGCTTCAGCCATACCGACGCAGGTCGTGGAAGAAGTCGTCGATGAGGCGGAGCTGTCCGGCCCTCGCTACTTCGTCGTAGACGTATTTGCCGACGGCCAGGTCGAGGACCCCGAGTCCGAAGGGCGAGAAGATCACCGGGCGGTCCGTCGGCGGCGCGGCGCGTCCGAGCATCACGTCGTTGAGGGTGCCGTTGAGGAAGTCGCGGTCGCCGGTGCGCTGCTCGACCAGGTGCGGAGAGGTGTCCGCCTTCAGGCAGTGCTCGATGTCGTCCACGAAGTTCGCCGAGGCGAGCAGGACCTCGGGAGCCAGGTCCCGCAACGACACGTGCAGGACGACGGGGTTGTGCGCGAACCAGGCCGGGGTGGTCACATGCGGCTCGCCGGCGATGGTCGCGAAGACCACCAGGTCGCTGGAGCGGATGAGCGACTCGGCGCTGTCGTGGATGGTGACCGGTTCCTCGGCGCCGGTCTGCCGCAGATAGCCGCAGAACCCCTCGGCGCTGTCGGCGGACAGGTCGTGCACGCCGATCGCCTCGAACTCCCAGCCCGTGCGGGCCAGGAAGGTGTGGATGTAGCGGGCGATCAGGCCCGTGCCGAAGAATCCGACGCGGGTGGGGCGTGGCCGGTTGCGGCTGAGCCAGTCGGCCGCCAGCGCGGCGGACGCGGCGGTCCTGGTCGCGCTGATGATGGAGCTCTCCAGACAGGCGAACGGATACCCGGTGTCGTGATCGTTGAGGATCAGCACCGCGGAGGCCCGCGGCAGCCCCGCGCTCACGTTGCCGGGAAAGCTGGAGATCCACTTCAGGCCGTCCACGGCGATGGATCCGCCGATGGAGGCCGGCAGCGCGATGATCCGCGACGAGGGGCGGTCGGCGAAGCGCAGGAAGTACGACGGCGGGTTGACCGAGTCTCCCGCGCCGTGCAGCCGGTACGTGGCCTCTACCAGCTCCACGAGCTGCTTCTCGGACCCGGTCAGCGCTCTTTGCACCTGCTCACCGGAGATCACCGCGAACGTCGGCTTGGGGGCCGGGTCGGGCACGGCCGCGTCGGCGGTGGTCGACAGCAGATCGGTCATCGCTCGCTCGCCTCCGGGTGGTGGTCGGCCAGCCGCCGGGGTTCGCCCATGCCCACCAGTACCTGCCGCTCCCCGGTGAAGGGCTCCCTGCTGTGCGCTGTCCGGATGTTGTCCACGAGCAGCAGGTCACCGGCCTGCCAGGGCTCACGGCGGGTGTGCGCCTCGTAGGTGGTGTTGAGCAGCTGGACGACGTCCTCACCGATCGGGCTGCCGTCGCCGTAGCGGGTGTTGAAGGGCAGTCCGTCCGCGCCGTACTCGTCGACCAGGTACTCGCGCACCTCCGGCGCCAGCGTCCACTCGTTGAGGAACGCGATCTGGTTGAACCAGCAGCGCCGGCCCGTGACCGGGTGGCGCACGACGGCACTGCGGCGCTGCTCGGTGCGCAGCGATCCGTCGGCCTGCCAGGTGAAGTCGATGCCGTTGTCCCGGCAGTACCGCTCGATCCCGGCCCGGTCGTCGGTGCCGAACGACTCCTCCAGGGACGCCCCGATCTCGTCGTTGTAGCTGCGGGTCAGCATCCAGCCCTCGCGCTCGAACCGCTCGGCCAGCGCGGTGGGCAGCGCCTGGAGGATCTCCTCGGCGTCGGCCACCGCCGTCGCGCCGTCCCGCTCGGGCGCGGTCAGGCAGGCGAACAGCATCAGGCCGGGCACCTCGCGCGTGTAGCTCAGCTCGTGGTGCATGCACATCGGCTGGTTGGCCGGCCATGTGGTGGAGGCGTACACCCCCGGTCCGTGGACCTCACGGGGGGCGAAGGCCTCCCGCTCGGTCATGAGCGGGCCTGCCAGCCGGTTGAGGACGGCACCGACCTGCCCGGCGTCGCGCAGTCCCAGGCCGCGGACGACCAGCGCCCCGTGCTCGGTGACCTGCGCACGCAGCGCCTCACGGTACTCCGCCGCCCAACTCGCGGCGTCGGCACGGAGATCGACGCGCAGCAGTGCGGGTCTGTCCGGCCGCAGCTCCACATCGAGCGGTGGTGCCAGGGATGAGAACGGCATCTCGGTTTCCTTTCGATCGCCCGTCCGGGAAGGCGACGGGGCTCAGGAGGAGGCCAGCGGTACGACGGCTCGCAGGACGGCCTGTGCCGCCTCGGCGGGACGGGTGCGTGGGAAGTAGTGACCCCCGTCGGCGAGTTCGTGCAGGTCGACGTGGTCGGCGAGGAGCAGCCAGTCCCGATGGCGCTCGGTGTGGCCCGCCGTGTGCGGGTCGTCGGCGGCCACGACCACCGTGACCGGCGCGGACAGCCGCACCTGTGGCGGGGAGTCCAGGGCGGCGCCGAGATAGCGGTGGGCGCTGACACAGTCGTGCCGGTAGACGGCGCCGATGTGCTCGGCGTGCCGCGCGTTCAGCTCCGCGAGCTCCGGGTAACCGCTCTCCGCGGCCAGCCGCGCCGCGATCTCGGCGTCGCTGCGGCCCGTCAGGTCGTCGACGGCCGCGCGCCGGTCGGCGGCGGTGCCGAGCAGTTGCGCGCCGACGAACACCCGTGTGACGACCACGCCCCGCTCCTGCAGTCGCCGCGCCGTCTCCAGGGCGGGCGCGGCGCCCGACGAGTGGCCCCACAGCATGACCCGGGTCAGACCCCGCGCGGCGATCTCCGCGGCGACCTGCTCGGCCACCTGCGCGATCGACGCCAACGGCTCGTGCGGCGCGGCCAGGTCGTGGCCGGGCAGGTCCACCGCGAGGACACCGAGACCGCTGCCCGAGAGCGCGCTCGCCATCGGCTGGTAGTTGACGGCGTTGCCGCCCGCGTACGGGAAGCACACCAGCGCGCACTCCGCGGCGCCGTTCGGCTCCGACAGCGGCTGCAGCAGCTCCGCGTGCTGCCGGGTGGTGCCGTCGAGCAGGGCCGCGAGGTCGGCGAAGACCGGGTGCCGGGTGATGTCCTTCAGCGACACCGCGCGGCCGAGGGCGAGGGTGAGCTTGACGGCGGTCAGGGAGGTGCCCCCGGAGTCGAAGAAGTGGTCGCTCCGGCCGACACGGTCCTCGGACACGCCCAGCACCTCGGCCCAGGCCGCCGCCAGCCGCCGCTCGGCCGGCCCGAGCGGCCCGGCGCGGTCGGGAGCGTCCGGCCGTGGCACGGCCCTGTCGTCGGCCGGCGGCGCCTGCTCGGCCAGCGCCGTCAGGGCCTTGCGGTCGATCTTGCCGTTGGCCGTCAGCGGCAGGCTGTCCCGCCAGTGGAAGGCCGAGGGGACCATGTAGGCGGGCAGCACCGCGCCGAGCGCCTCGCGCAGTTCCTCCGGCCGGTGCCGGCTGCCGGTGTAGAAGGCGATCAGATGCTTGTTCTCGCCGGCCAGCTCGGCGACGACCACCGCGCCGTCGCGTACCCCGTCCACCCGCAGCAGGGAGTTCTCGATCTCGCCCATCTCGATCCGGAAACCGCGGATCTTGACCTGGTTGTCGCGGCGGCCGAGGAACTCCAGCTTGCCGCCGGGATGCCAGCGACCCCAGTCACCGCCCAGGTACAGCCGCTCACCCGGCCGATAGGGGTCCGTCCGGTAGGCCTCCCGGGTGCGCTCGGGATCGTTGACGTACCCGCGACCCACGCAGACACCCGAGAACGCGATCAGCCCGGCGGCGCCGAGCGGCACCAGCGACAGACTCTCGTCCACGACGTGGACGTGGACGTTGTTGACCGCTCGGCCCAGCAGCACCCGCTCCGGGACCCGGTCCAGGACCTCGTGGTTGGTGTCGTCCGAAGTCTCGGTCAGACCATAGGCGTTGACGAGCCTGATGCCGGGCTGGATCGCGAACCAGCGCTGCACCAGCTCACGCTTGAGCGCCTCACCGGTGACGGACACGCAGCGCAGGTCGGGCAGTTCGCGGGGACGCTGTTCCAGGTAGGAGACCACGACCTCCAGGTAGGAGGGCACCACCTGTGCCACGCCGACCCGGCCGCGGACCAGCGTGTCCAGGAACCGCTCGACGTCCACGATCACGTCCTGCTCGACCAGCAGGGTGCGACCGCCGACCAGCAGCGCGGAGACGAGCTGCCACAGGGAGATGTCGAAGCACTGCGGGGCCGTCTGCGCCACCACGCATCCCTCGCCGACACCCAGGTCGTCGATCTTGGCGTGGAGGTGGTTGAGCATGCCCGCGTGTTCGCACATCGCGCCCTTCGGCTCACCGGTGGAGCCGGAGGTGAAGTAGATGTACGCCAGCTGGTCGGCGGCCACCTTCACACCGAGGTCGTGGTCCGCGTGCGGTTCGGCGTAGGCGGCGTCCACCAGCAGCCGCTCGACGTCCGGCGCCGTGGCCAGCGCCTCGTCCAGACAGGCGGTGCTGCCGGCCTCGGTGACCACCAGGCGGCAGCCCGCGCGGGTCAGCGTCGCGGCGATCCGGCCGGCCGGGAAGTGCGGCTCGATCGGCAGGTACGCGCCGCCCGCCTTGAACACCGCCAGCGTCGCCGCCAGCCAGTCGAGATCGCGCTCGGTGACGACGGCGACCACGTCCTCCCGGCCCAGTCCGCGCGCCAGCAGCGCCCGCGCCAGCCGGTTGGCCCGCCGGTTCAGCTCGTCGTACGTCCACACCCGCTCGCCGTGCACGGCCGCCACCGCGTCCGGATGCTTCCGTACCCGCTGCTCGAACAGCTCGTGGGCGCGCGCGTCCGGCAGCGGCCGCCGGGGGCCCGCCAGCCCCTCCAGCTGTTCGCGTACCTCGTCCTGCGACAGCAGGCTCTGCCGCGTGTGGTCGGCGTCCAGGCCGGCCGCCATCAGTCGCAGCGCCGTCAGGTGGTAGCCGCCGATCCTGGCCGCCGCCGCGGCGTCCAGCACGTCGGTGCGGTACCGCAGCCGCAGCATCAGCCGGCCGCCCCGCTCGGACCAGCGCACATGCAGCGCACCGTCGTCCGCGTGCGCCTCATCGGCTCCCATGGGGCCGAACACGACCTCGTACGAGGGCTGCGTCACCCCCAGCTCCCGGCGCAGCTCCGCGACCGGGAACTCGCGGTGCGCGAGCACTTCGGCCTCGGCACGCTCGGCGGTCGTCACCAGGGTCCGCCAGGACCCCGGGGGCACGGCCAGGCGGCACGGCAGCGGCTCGCCACGCACTCCGGTGGTGTATCCCGTCACCACCTCCTGCTCGCCGGACAGGGCCGCCAGCACCTTGGCGTGCGCGGCCAGCAGGAGCGCGCTGACCGGCACTCCCCACCGCCGCACGAGTTCGCGTACCGCGTCCGTCACGTCGTCCGGTACCGACGTCTCCTGCTCGGCCGCTCCCGCGACCGGTTCCGGTGCCCATCGCGGCACGGTGGTGAGACCACCGGCGGTCAGCACGCGGCTCCAGAACTCCCGGTCCGCTTCCACGCCTGTTCCCATCGCTTGGCCTTCCTCAACTCACGGTTGCCGCGGTGACGCCGGCCGCCGAAGCGGCCGGCCCGGTGCCGCCGCGGGAGCGGCCGGGTTCCGGCATGTCCACGGCGGGATTGCCGCCCCAGTGCGCGTGCGCGGGGACTTCCTCGCCCTTCATCAGGAAGGAGTCGGGTGCCAGCATCGAGCCGGCGCCCAGGGTCACGCCGTAGTGGACATGCGCGCCGACGCCCAGCGTGGTGCCGGCGCCGAGCGTGGTTCTGTCGGACTTGAAGGTGCCGTCCTCCTGCGAGTGGCACTGGATCTTGGTGCCGGCGTTGAGGGTGCACTCGTCGCCGATGACCGCGAGGGTCCGGTCGGTCACGTAGCAGCCGTCGTCGAACACCCTGGCGCCGATGCGGACACCCAGCAGCCGCCAGACGAGGGTCTTGAGGGGGGTTCCGTTGAAGACGTTGAGGTAGTGGTCCGGAACCTTCCACAGACGCTCGTGCAACCAGAAGTTCCGGTCGTAGATGGAGCACAACTGGGGGCGCAGCCGGCGGAACAAGGTGACGCACCGTTCCACCAGTACGTAGTACGCGGTGGACAGGGCGAGCGTCAGTGCCAGATACACGGCGATCACCACGTCGCCGAGCACGCCGTACAGGTCCACGGTGGCGAGCGCGAGAAGCGTGAGCAGGAAGACGTGCAGCCAGCGCACACCCAGCATCCAGGCCATCGAGCGCAGGTTGTAGCGGTTCTTCGCGGCGAGATGGCGGCGGAGCGTGTCGCCCGTCCGCAGATGGTCGAACCGTGCGTCACGGTCCACCGAGCGGGGAATCTCGAACGACGGCGAACCGAGCAGTCCGACGCCTTCGCGGACCTCTCCGTCGAGCGGAATCATCACCTTGGTCGCGAGAAGGCAGTTGTCTCCGGTCCTGCCGCCCACGGGATAGGCGATGTTGTTGCCCAGGAAGTTGTGGGGACCGATCGACACCCGGGACAGCCGGAAGGAGGTGCTGGAGTAGTCGGCATTGATCACGGAGAGGCCGTCGGCCACCATCGTTCCGCTGCCGACGGTGACGAGCAGTGGCGTCTCGTGCTGCACTTCGGTGCCGAAGTTCGACCCGGTCTGCTCGACCCGCGACAGGTCGTATCCGAGTCCGCGCAGATAGTGCACGACGTAGGAGCTGTCGCCGAAGAGCCAGGTGAAGAACTTGATGTTCGTCAGGCGCGCCGTCAACCGATGGGCCGTGTAGTGGAATCCGTAGAGCGGGTAGACCCGGTCGGGCTTGACGGCCAGACCCAGCAGCCGCGGTACGGCGTACATCGCGAGCAGGCCGAGGACGGCGAAGCCGACGAACAGCACGAGGGAGAGCCCCAGCGCGTCGGAGATCAGCTCCGGCCGGCTCAACGCGGCCGTCTGCGGATCGAGCCGCTTGCCGATGGCGGGCACCTCGGTGAACAGCATGTACATGCCGCCGACGGCCAGCGGGACGTACAGGAAGATCATTTGCAGCAGTGTGACGGCACCGAACCAGACCCGGCGGGCGGCGCCGCACGGGGCCGATGCGACCCGTAGGTAGTCGATCGACGTGGGCTCGGCGGGGGAGCCGTGCCAGTGCTCACCGCTCGGGACCGCCTGTCCGCGGTGCAGCGCGGAGGCGTGGCCGAGCTGCGCACCGTCGCCCATCGAGGTGTCGATGTCCAGGACCGTCTTCTCACCGATGTACACGTCCCGGCCGAGCGTGACCCGGCCGGTCTGGATACGGCCGCGGTGCGCCCGGTAGCCCAGGAAGAAGGAGTCCTTGCGGATCACCGTCCCGGCGCCGATCGTCAGCAGGTCGGTACAGACCGGGACGGAGGGGGAGAGGATGATGACCCCCTTGCCGATGCGCGCGCCCAGGGCGCGGAGATACAGCGTGTACAGCGGAGTGCCGACGAGGAAAACCATCGGGTTCGCGTGCAGCAGTACCTTGACGAACCAGAAGCGCAGATATTTCAGGCCCCAGACGGGGAACTCGTCCGTCTTCCAGCGGCCGACGAGAATCCATTTGGCCAGCACGGGGAACACGCACAGGGCGATGAATCCGATGCCTCCGAAAAGCAGCGACCGCAGGTAGACGTCGGCCAGTCCCGAACCATGGGCGATCCATTCGTAGCCCGTGGCGGTGACGAACCCGGAAACCAGTGAGTAGATGAGGAAGATCAGACATTGCATCGTCCCGCACAGGGCATGGCTCAGCCGATTCGTGTGCGGCGCCGGGGCCACCGGCGTCATGGGCGCCGGCGCCGAGGGGGAGACGGCCGCCCCGACCGTACCGGGAGCCTTCTGCACGAGGGCCGCCGTCAGACCGCGGATGGTGGGGTACCGGTAGATGTCCCTCATGGAGGGAGACGGCAGCTCTGGTATTTTCCGCACCCGTGCGCAGAACTGGGCCATGACCAGCGAGTTGGCGCCGAGGTCCTCGAAGAAATGGCTGTCGACCGGAACACGCTCGACGCACACGACGTCTGCCAGCGCATCCGCGAGTCTTCTCTCGGTCTCGGTCTCGGTCTCGGTCTCGGTCTCCATCTCGGTCGGTACGGCGCCGCGCATGGTGACGGCAGGTTCGCCCGGCCCGGATATATGGACCCCGGAGGACTGCTCCACCATTCGATCTCCTGGATGACGTATGCCGATCGGTGGTTCGAAGGGGTTTTCTGATCACGAACCGCCATGTTTCAGTCTGGCCAGGACGTCCACAGACTGCCACTCCGGATCGGCGGCCGGATACGGCGGGAAAATGCCGGATGCGCGCGAATTCCTGGCATTCCGTGCCGCGTGGGCCGCGTGACGGATCACCCGAACGGCTGCCTCCATGGCACTGCGGCCCGGAGAGGCTTGGGGGCGGCGGGTCCCGGCCTTATGGGGCCGCGGCTCGGGGAGTGCGGGAGAAATGCGAAAGCGGGACGGAGACACCGGCCTGACGGGGGCATGGCTGCCCGGGCCGCGCCTGCCCCGGGGCGTACGTCGGCCCGCCGTCGTCACCGCCGTGCGGTCCTGCGCACCATGGCCTCGGTGAGCGTCGTCGCGGTGCGTACGGCGCTGGCGACCGCCTCGTCGGGGTCCAGTCCGCACAGGTCGGTGAGGCAGAAGAGCGCCTCCGCGCTGACCGCCACGGCGAGATCCCGCTTCAGCTGCGCGAAGGCCGCGGGGTCCGCCGCCCCCAGCGTGTCCTCGACCGGCGAGAGCGCCTGGTCGATGAGCCCGAAGCGAATGCCGGGGCGGGTCCGCGCTGTCTCGGGCCGGGTGATGGTGGCCGCGATCATGGCCCGGACCGCCCCCTCTCGGACGAGTATGCCGCGCAGCAGGAACTCACAGGCGAAGGCGACGCGTTCGACGGGGTCGGCGCAGTGCGCGACCGGCTGGAGGGCATCGGCGGGCGCGGGCCAGGCGTCGGCGAGGGCCTCGCCGATGAGGGAGGGGAGGTCGGGGAAGTACCGGTAGGCGGTGGCCTCGGAGACCAGGGCCGCGCGGGCGATCGCGGGCATGGTCACCTCGGCGCCGGTGCCGATCAGTTCCCGGGCGGCCGTGACGATCGCCGTCCGCGTGCGCTTCTTCTGGTTGCTGCGGCCGCCGTCCGTCTGCGTCGTCGCCATCGGTGCGCTCCTGCCTCGTTCCGTCCCGGCCCCGACAGACTAGCACTGCTCCACTCTCGTCATGAGAGAGCACTTGCATGAAGAGACCGGGTTCTCTACTCTCCTGAGAGCGAACTCTCACAATGGAGGCGGCGATGAACGAGGTTTCCGTGGTCGGCCCGGACGGTGGCGAGACCATCCAGCTGGGCCCTACCCGGATGCGCATCCTGGAGGACGGGAGCACCACCGGACACCGGATCGGCATCGGCGAGATCACCCTCGCCCCGCACACCGAGGGCCCGCCGCAGCACCGCCACGCCCAGCACGACGAGGGGTTCTACGTCGTCTCCGGAACCGTGCACTTCACCGTCGGGGAGACCACCCACGTGGCCCCGGCGGGCACACTCGCGATGATCCCGCCCGGCGCCCCGCACACCTTCGCCAACCCAGGCGACGAGCCGGCGGTGCTGCTGAACACCTTCACCCCGGATCTGTACGTGGGGTACTTCCGCGATCTGCGCGACATGATCGCCGGCGGCGGGGAGCCGACCCCCGCAGCGATCGCGGACGTCATGAGCCGCTACGCCACCGTTCCCGCCACCGACTTCACCCGACCGCCGAAGGACAGGCCATGACCAGCACCATGCACACCCTCTCTCTCCCCGTCGGGGAACTCGCCATCACTGTGGAGGACCAGGGCCAGGGCCGCCCCTTCCTGCTGCTGCACGGCGGCGCGGGGCCACAGACGGTCACGCCGTTCGCGGGCCTGCTCGCCGCCCGGCGGCCGGCCAGGACCCTCGTCCCCGTCCACCCCGGGTTCGGCGGCACCGCCCGCCCCGACTGGCTCACCGATGTCACCACCCTCGCGCAGGCGTACGAGCGCCTGCTCGGCGAACTCGGCCTCACCGACGTCATCGTCGTCGGCAACTCCATCGGCGGCTGGATCGCCGCCGAGATGGCCCTGCTCGGCAGCGACCGGATCGGCGGCGTCGTCCTCGTCAACGCCGTCGGGATACAGGTCCCGGGCCACCCGGTCGCCGAGACCTTCTCGCTCACCCCTGCCGAACTGTCCCGGCTCGCCTTCCACGACCCGGCGAGGTTCGCCGTCGACCCGGCCACCCTGCCCGAGGCCGCCCGCACGGCGATGGCGGCGGGCCGCGCCGCACTCGCGGTCTACTCCGGGCCCCACGCCATGGAGGATCCCAGCCTGCGCGAGCGCCTGGCCAAGGTCACGCACCCGGTCCTCGTCGTCTGGGGCGAGAGCGACCGGGTCGTCGACACCGAGTACGGGCGAGCGTTCGCGGCGGCCGTTCCGGGGGCCCGGTTCGCGCCGCTCGGGCGCACCGGCCACCTCCCCCAGGTCGAGAGTCCCGACCAACTCCTCTCCCTCGTCTGGGACTTCGCCACCGCCCATCCGACCCGTCGGCCCTGAAGGGGGGACGGGCCGGCCGACCGTTACCAGGCCTGCATCGGTTCACCCGCGACGTGCCGGGAGACGAACCCGTCGGGGCCCTTGGCGGGCTCGCCGAGCACGGTGACGCGGTGCATCACGCGGTCCACCCCGAGATGGGCGAAGTCCGTGGGGGCGAAATGGCAGGTGCTGCGGTTGTCCCAGAAGGCGATGCTGCCCGGCTCCCAGCGGAAGCGGACGGTGTACTCCGCGCTCGTCAGATGCTGGAACAGCAGCTCCAGGACGTGCCGGCTCTCCAGCTCGGAGAAGCCCGTGATGCGCGTGGTCGACCCCGGGCTCACGAAGAGGGCCCGCTCGCCGGTCTCCGGGTGGACCCGTACGACGGGGTGGATCGCGACCTGCGGGTCGGCGCAGTACATCCCGAGGATCTCGCGGTCCCGCTCGTCCGAATGCCGCAGGTGAACGGCGGTGAAGAAGGCGTGCTCCGCGCTGAGCCCGTCGACGAACTCCCGCAGGGCCGGTGACAGGCCCTCGTAGGCGGCGACCGTGTTGGTCCACTGGGTGTCACCGCCGAACTCCGGTGTGCTCTCCGCCCGCAGAATGGACAGGTCGGGCGGGTTGACCGCCTGGGTGAGGTCGCTGTGCCAGCCGGCGAGCGGGGAGGACCATTTGCGGCGGTAGTGCTCCTCGAAGTCGGCGCCGTAGCGCTCGTTGTCGGCCTTCGGGTCGACGGTGAGGATCTCGGGGTGGCCCTCGGGGTGGACGCCGTGCTTCTTCCCCGGGCGCCGGGTGAGCGCTCCGAAGCGGCGGCCGAAAGCGATGTGCTGGGCGTGGTCGATGTCCTGGCCGCGGAAGAACACCACCCGATGGGTCAGTACGGCCCGGCGGATCTCGGCCACCGTGGCGTCGTCCAGTTCCTCGCGCAGGTCTACGCCGGATATCTCGGCCCCGATCCGGCCGGCCACCTGTCGGACGGTGATCCTGCCGGTCTGCGGAGGCTGAAGGGTTTCGGACATGGCGGTGCCTTTCAGGGAACGTCGAGATGCTTGACAGGTGTCTGCGGGGAGGTGTCTGCGGGAAGGGAGGCGGAGGAAGCAGGGCGCCGGCGTCAGGTCCGGTGCGCCCACTGCATGAGCAACGGCAGCAGAAGCAGCGCCACGACCGAGCTCTTGACCACGAGGGCGGCGGACATGTCGACGCCCACCTCGTACCGCTGGGCGAAGATGAACAGGTTCTGCGGGGCCGGCATCGCGGCGATCAGCACCAGGTAGCGCAGCCAGTCGCCGCGCACCCCGAAGCCGTAGTAGGCGACGGCGAATGCCAGGACGGGGAAGACCACACACTTGAAGGCGATGATGCAGACCTCCTCCAGGGTGGTCCCGCGCACGGACAACCCCACCCCGCCCAGGTGCAGTCCGAGGGCGAACAGCGCCACCGGGGAGGCGCTGTCGCCGACGAAGGCGAAGCTGTCGAGGACGGCGTGCGGAAGGCGGACCGACAGCAGGTTGAGCAGGATGCCCGCGTTGCAGGAGACGACCACCGGTGTCAGCAGGGAGGCGCCCACCGCGGCGCCGAGCTGCCGGCTCCGGCTCCCGGTGCGGTCCGCGCGGCCCAGTTCCATCACCGAGATGATGACCAGGGACAGCACGCACACCTGGAACAGGAGGACGGGGAAGATCGGTGCCGCGTTGCCGAACAGCATGATGAACACGGGTACGGCGAAGTAGGCCGTGTTCACCTGGACGGCCGCCATGACACGCAGCGCGATCCCGCGCGGCTCCCGGACACCGGAGGCCCACGCCAGCGCGCCGATGAGGAGCACCGCGACACCCGCCGCCACCGCGTACCCGGTGATCGCCCGCCAGTTGAACAGGGTGCCCAGATCGCTGGCGTAGATGTTGCCGAACAGATAGCAGGGGACCGCGAAGAGGAAGGCGTAGTCGGCGAAGGCCTTGGAGCTCTCGGCCGGCACCACCTTCCGTCTCGCGAGGAGAACCCCGCACCCGAAGGCCAGAACCACCGGCGCGAGCTTCTCCAGCGCCTCGACCGCTCCCATGCGTGTGCCCTTGCTTTCACGGCTCCCGCGAAGGAGCCTCGTTCGCTACCGTGCGCCCGTGACGAGGCGCTGATAGCCGCTGATCAGTGTCCGGACGACCCGGTTGCCGCCGACGTCGTAACGCTGCTCGTCGATCCGGGACACGGGGAGGATCTCGCAGGCCGTGCCGCACAGGAACGCGCCGTCCGCCTCGCTGGCGAAGTCGGGTCCCAGATCGCCCACCGTGCAGGCGATGTCCTCCCGCTCGGCGAGCGCGAGCACGCAGGCCCGGGTGATGCCGTCGATGGTGCAGCGGGTCGTCGGCGTGTACAGCGCGCCGTCCTTGGTGAAGAACAGGTGGGCGCCGGTGGCCTCGACGAAGTTGCCGCGGTCGTCGAGGAGCAGGGCGTCGTCGAAACCGGCCCTGAGGGCCTCGTTCTTGCAGACCGTGCCGATCATGTAGTTGCCCGCCGCCTTGCTCTTCACCGGCGCCGAGTCGGGCGAGGGCCTGCGATAGCGCCCGATGGTCAGGGCGATGCCCGTGTCGAGGGCGTCGGTGGCCGCGTAGTAGCCCGCGGGGAGTTCCCACGCGGCGATCGAGGTGTGCACGGACGTCTTCAGCGCGGCGGTCTGGATCACCTCCGAGCCGCGCCAGGCGTTCATCCGCACATAGCCCTCGGTCATCCCGGTCCGCTCCACGACGTCGAGCGTGGCGGTGCGCAGGGTCTCGTCGTCGTACTCGAGGTCGAAGTCCAGGATGCGAGCCGACGCGCGCAGCCGCGCGATGTGTTCCGTCAGCATGAACGGGGCTCCGCCGTAGACGCGGATGCCCTCGAAGACGCTGGAGGCGTAGTGCAGCCCGTGGCTGAGGACGTGCAGGGTCGCCTCGGGCCAGTCCACCGGTGCGCCGTCGTACCAGATCGTGCCGGTCCGCTGGTCGAAGGGGATCACGACGGTCTCCTTCAGAGCGCCAGGTCGAACAGCGGGTTGCCCAGGTCGCCCACGAGGGCGACGAAGCGCCGCTGGTGCGGGGTCAGGGCACGCACGGACACGCCGTGCAGCGCCAGGGGGTTGATGGGGTACAGCACCAGCGTGTTGCTCTGGTACGGGACGGTGGTGACCTCCTCGACGTACTTCGGGTCGATGTCGAAGCGGTTGTCGCCGTACTCCGAGGCGCTGGTGTGGAACTTGTGGGCCCCGGTGCGGTACCGGTAGAGCACGAGGTCGCCACCGGCGGCGTCGTCCTCGGGCAGCCGCATGTAGAAGAGGCCGCCGAAGAGCTTGTACGGCTTGTCGACGTGCGGGCCGCGGTACGACGACGGTTTGCCGGTCACCGCCGAGTTGATGACGGCGGTGCAGTCCATGAGGATGTCGTGCGTCTCGAAGGTGTCCCGGTTGCGCCGCCCGACCCGCAGCTCACGCAGCGGCCGCCCGATGCCCCGCTCGGCGTCCGGCAGGTTGGCGAGCAGGTCCTCCTGGAAGAGGTCGAGGAACTCCTCGTAGAACGCCGGGGACGCGTGGTAGGTGACGAAGTCCTTCCACACCTGTGCCATGGTCCGGTCGCCGAGGATCGACTCGGACATGTAGTTGTAGCGTTCGTTGGAGGTGATCGGCTTGCCGATCCGCTCACCTATGTACTCGGCCGTGGGCATGGACTTCGCCAGCGCCTCGTACAGCTCCGTCGGCAGCGCGTCGCGGATCACGATGTGCGGGAACGGGTCGCGGCGGATGTCGTCCTTGGTGACGCCGGCCAGCAGCGAGGTGATCGCGGGTGTGCCTTCGCGGGTGTCGCTCACAAGTGGCTCTTCTCTGTGGTGGATCGGTTCCGTGGTGGATCGGTCGTGGGGTGGTGCGGCTGCGGGGTGGTGCGGCTGTGGGGCGGTGCGGTCAGCCGGCGCGTGCGCAGAGCCAGGTCTCCAGCACCAGCAGCGACCAGAGGGTCTCGGCGGCGTGCGCCGTGGGCGTCTCGGTCTGCGTGCGGAAGAGGTCCCGGACGGCGTCCCCGCGGACGTAGTCGTGGCAGCGGGCGCCGGGCGCGAGGAGGAGGTCGCCGATCATGCCGTACAGCGCCTCCCCGGGCCTGATCATGGCCGTGATCGGCAGGGTGAAGGGCTGCTTGGGACGCTCGACGACACTGCGCGGCACCCAGCGGCGCGCGGCCTCGGCGACGGGCGCCTTCACGACGCCGTTCGCCACCTTGACGTGGGCCGGCAGCGAGTGGGCCAACCGCATCACGGACGGCTGGAGGAACGGGATGCGAGCCTCCACCGAGTGGGCCATGCCGAGATGGTCGACCCGGCGCAGGATGTAGTACGGGAACCGCTCGAACTGGTCGTACCGCAGCAGCGTCTCCAGCTTGTCGAGCTGCCCCGACCGGACCCGTTCGTCGAGGTCGTCGCCGATGCCGTCGCCGAAGAACCCGCCCGCGCGATCGACCAGCGCCCGGTACTCCGGGGTGTACAGGCGCTCCAGGGCCGGGCGGTGGACGGCGGCCATGGTGTCCTGGTAGGCGCGGTGCCAGGTGACGGAGTCGTCCTGGGCGGCCTTGCCGAAGCGGGCGTACCCCGCGAAGAGTTCGTCGGCGCCGTCACCGGTCAGCGCGACCTTGAACCCGGCCTCGTGCACGGCCTCGAACAGGGCGAAGGTGCTGAGGCTGTGGGGGGCGTTGTTGGGCTGGTCGAGGTGGCGGACGAACCGCTCGACCAGTGCCGGGAAGTCGGCCGGATCCAGCAGCACCTGGTGGTGCCGGGTGCCGCAGTGCCGGGCGACCTCCGCCGCGAAGTGCCGCTCGTCCAAGGGCCATTCGCCCCGGTAGGCGATGTTGAAGGAGGCGACGTCGGGCACCAGGTCCGCGGCGAGCGCGGTGGTGTAGCTGGAGTCCAGGCCACCACTGGTGATGACGCACACCGGGACGTCCGCGTCGAGCATGCGGCTCATCTCGTCCCGCAGCAGCGCGTCGAGCCGGGCGGCGGCGGTGCCGACGGTCGGCTCTGCGTCGGCCCATTCGACGGGGTCCTCGGCCTGCGGTGCCTGGGTGACGGTGAGGCGCCCGTCCGCGAAGCGCAGTGTGGTGCCGGGTTTCAGGGTGCGTACCCGGGAGTAGACGGTGCCCGGGCCCCAGACCGCCCGGCCGCCGAGATACCGGTCCACGGCGAGCGGGTCGATGGTGTCCGGGAAGTCGGGAAGGCGGCTGAGCGCGCGCAGCTCGGAGGCGAAACACAACCGGTTGCCGCTGCCGGAGAGGTAGTAGTAGAGCGACTTCATGCCGGCGTGGTCCGTGAACAGCTTCAGACACGGCTCGTCACGGCGGTCGACCACCGCGATGGCGAACATGCCCTCCAGCCGGCTGACGAAGGCGTCTCCGTACACCTCGTACAGCGGCAGCAGGACGTCACCGTCGCTGTCCCCCCGGAAGGAGTACCCCCGCGCGGCCAACTCGGCGCGCAGCGCGCGGTGGTTGTAGATCTCGCCGTTGAAGACGCAGGTCAGTCCCGGGCGTTCGAAGGGCTGGTGGCCGTCCGCGATGCCCTGGATGGCGAGCCGGTTGTTGCCGAGCGTCCAGCCGTCACCGGAGCGGCGGCTCATCTCGTCGGGTCCGCCCTCGCGCATCGTGTGCGCGACGTCGTCCCACGCCCCCGGGCCGATCGTCGCACCGCCGAAGGAGCCGTAGATGCGGCACATGGGTCAGGCCTCCGTCCGGGTGACGGCACCGACCGGCTCCAGGGCGCAGTCCACCCCGCTCTGCCGTGCGGCCGGGTAGTGGCGGCCGAGGAACTCGGTGACGATCTCGACCTGCCGCAGGATCTCCTCCAGCTGGGCCGGGGTGGGGCTGGTGCCGTGGCCGTCGAGTGCGCTGTTGCCCGTTTTCAGGTAGACGGGCGCGGCGATGCGGACGATGTCGGGAGCCTCATAGGTGCGGACGAAACCGCCGGACGTACGGGGATTGTCCACATGGCAGTCGAGCGGGATGGCCACCGCCTGGCGCAGCGCTCCGATCATCGGCAGGGTGAGGTCGCGCACGGGGTTGAAGCTGTTCGCGCCGAGCATCTCCAGCATCTGCGCGGCGGCCGGATTGCCCTGGCCGCAGTGGGCGGACACCTTCAGGTGGATGTCCATGGGCAGGTCACCGGCGTTCCGCAGCCGGCCGAGCACCCACAGCAGGCCCTCGTCGTAGACGACGAATCCCCGCACACCGAGGTCGATGCCGCGCTTGACGTCCTCCACGGCACGCACGATCTGCTCCTGGCCACGCAGCCGGTAGCCGATCCGCGCGCCTTCCGGCGTCTGCACGCCGGCGCCGATGTCGTACCCGGCCCGGGGGCCGACGGACATCAGGATCTGGGCGCCGTACTCCTTGCCGAGGGCGACGTACTCGCCGATCGTCCGGGCGGTGTGCCGGTACATGCCGCGTGTCTCGGTGATGCGGTTGATGGTGAAGCCGCGGCGGCGGCTCTCCGAGAGCAGGGTCTCGGCCGCCTCCACGGAGTTCACCGTGGGCACCTCGATGCGGTAGTGGCCGCCGTCGGCGAAGGATCCGCCGGAGCCCGCGAGGTTGTGCGCGTCCTCGTCCGGCAGTCCGAGCTGGGCGAGTTGCGCGCGGGTCTGCTGGTAGAAAGCGGTCGTGTGCATCATCTGGTGACCTCCATGCCGAGCAGCTCGGCCGTGCGCTGGACGATGTCCTCGGCGATCCGTATCGAGGTCGCGCGGTCGGCGTGCACGACCTGCACCTCCCCGAAGTTGCCCAGGTTGCCGCGGCAGGGCGGGATCGTGTCCGTGTCGGGGAACCGGACGGTGAGGGAGTGCAGATCGGCGCCGTACTCGGCCGCGGCCCAGCCGAGATCGGGCACCCGCTCCGGCCGGGGTACGGCGTCCACGGCGCCGAACCACCGAACGGTGGCGTGGCGGGTGAACTCGGTGGGCCCGCGATCGACGCGCTCGTTCAGATGGATGCGGACGAGCAGCTCGAAGATGTCGCCACCGCCGGCGAGCCGGAACAGGTTGGGCAGACAGGACCCCATGATCCGCGGATTGAGTTCGATCAGCCGGGGCCGGCCGTCCGCGCCGATCATGATCTCCACATGGAAGATGCCGAGCCCGAGGTCCATCGCCTCGATGACCGCTTCGGCGAACTCCATGACGCGGTCGTGTTCTTCGGGGCTGATTCCGGCGGGGATCGTGGTCCCCGTCTCCAGCGCCTCATGGCGGTCCCAGGTGGAGCGCTCGCTGACCGCGAGGCGCAGGAACCGGCCGTGCGCGAGGCCGATCTCGGCGGAGACGAAGCGTCCGCTGAGGTACTCCTCGACCAGGATGCCCGTCCGGTAGGCGCCGGCCGCCCGCGGCCCGGTGAGCACCGTACGCAACTCCCTGACGTCGGCGACGACATGGGCACCCTCGCTGCCCGACCCCCGGGCGGGCTTGACGACGACGGGGTATCCGGTGCGCGCGGCGAACGCGGCGGCCTCGTCGAAGCCGGCGACCACCGCGTGCCGGGTGCTGTCCAGGCCCGCCGCGGCGAGGATGTCGCGGCAGCGGTCCTTCTGCTTGGCCGCCGCGGCGGCGTGCGCGTCGGTGAACGGCACACCGATCTCCCGCGCGATCGTCGCGACCGGCACGACGAGCGCGTCGACGGTGGCGACGAAGCCGTCGACGGGCCTTTCGGCGTGGATGGCCCGGATGCTGCTGCGCAGCGCGTCGATGTCGGTCGCGTCCCGCAGGACGTGCACCTGGTCGACGTGCTTGGCATAGGGGGAGGACTCGAAGTCGATGTTCTGGGACTCCTCCATGCGCAGGGAGCGAATGAGGGTGACGTGGTGGCCGAGCCGGGCGGCCGCCTCGAACGCCGGGGCGTTGCCGGCCTTCCAGGTCACGAACACCACGTGCTTCGGCGCCTGCCCGTCGTCCCGGTGGATGTGTGCCGTCGTCATGCCGTCTTCCTCGCGAATCGCTGCCCGATGCGGACATAGGCCGGGCTGTCGGTGCCGGGGGCCGGGATGAAGGAGATGGAGCCGGCCAGGACGTTCCGCTCCGACATGGAGCTGAACCCACCCGCGCCGGACAGGACGAGGTCTCCCTCGTCGAGCCGCAGCCAGGCCCCGTCGGGCTGCCGCTCGGAGTAGGCGTAGCGCAGATGCTCCCGGCCGGGCGTGACCTGGAGCAGGTAGCCGTCGGAGGCGTAGGTGCCCACGCAGTCGTCGAAGGCCATGGTGAACGGCAGCCCCGTGCGGATCAGTCCGTCGCCGGTCAGGATGCGCAGGAGGTCCTCGTAGAGCCCGAACGCCGGGTAGGCGTTGGCGAGCAGCACCAGGAAGGACCGGCTCTCGGGGAACACCTGGACGAAGTTGTGGTGGCCGCTGCCGTTGGAGTTGAAGCCGAAGGCGCTGGGGCCGAACATCAGCCAGCCGAGCCCCCAGGCATGCATGAAGTGGTGGCCCGGGACGGGGATCTGCGGGGTGCGCATCTCCTGGGCGAGCGCGGCGGACAGCAGCCGCTCGCCGTCGGGGGTCACTCCGTCGTTCAGGGCGAGCGCGGCGATCCGCGCCACTTCCTCGACGGTGAGACAGACCGAGAACGAGCCGGCGGCGTCGTCGGCGATCGTCTGCCGGGGCGGATCGTGGCGCACATAGCGCTTGGCGCCCTCGTCCCACAGGAAGCCGTCCGAGACGGTGCCTGCGTAGTGGCCCTCCTCGGCGAGGGTCTCGGGGATCTCCTCGATGCCGAGCGGGGTGAGCATCAGCTCGTTGACGGCGCGCCGCCAGGGCATGCCGAGCAGCTTCTCGATGAGCGCGGCGACGATGGAGGTGCCGACCGCGGAGTACGCGAACACCTCGCCCGGCTCGAAGAGTTGACCGTACCCGTGGAGCGTGTCGAGGTAGGCGTCAAGGCCCGGCAGGTCGGTGTCGTGCCAGATCTCGTAGGAGTCGTCCACACCGCTGGTGTGCGACAGCAGATGGCGCAGGGTGACCGCTACGGCGGCGCCGTCCCGGCGCCGGAACGCCTTGGGCAGCACCTCGTGCAGCGGCTCGTCCAGGCCGACCAGGCCCCGGTCGACCAGGCGCAGGGCGACGAAGGCGAGCATCGGCTTGGTGAGACAGGTGACACGCTGACGGGTGTGCGCGCCGTACGCGTCCCCGGTGCGTTCGTCCACCACGCCGTGGTAGGTGAACTCCGTCGTGCCGTTCAGGTGTACGGCCATGCCGGCGCCCGGCACGCCGTGGCCGCGGCCCGACTCCCGCAGCGTCAGCGCCAGAGCGCGCAGCGTGCCGGCGGTGCCGGTGGCGCCGGGCGCCTCGGGTGTCCGCGCGCGGATGCTGCGCAGGAGCGCGGCCTGGGCGGCGAGTGTGCGGTGCTCGTACACCTCCGCGACGCGGACCGCGCGGCCCGCCACGTCCGACAGCCGGGCCGCGAGCAGGTTCGCCAGCAGGGAGTGGCCGCCGACGGAGAAGAAGTCCAGGTCCGCGGTCGGGGAGGGCATGCCGAGCAGGTCGGCCCAGACCCGGGCGACCGCGCTCTCGTCCGGATCGCCCCCGGTGACCTCGGCGACGGTGTGCCGCCCCCAGTCGAGGTCCCGCGCGGCCAGCGCGTTGCGGTCGACCTTGCCGTTCGGCAGCCGGGGCAGCCTGTCCTCCACGAGGACCTTGGCGGGCTGCATGTAGTGGGGGAGCTTGGCGCGCAGCCGCTCGGTCAGCGCCGCGACGGACACCGTGCCCCCGTCGCGGGCGACGTAGCACACCAGCCGGGTGTCGTCGCCGACGGGCACGGCGAGCGCGGCCACGTCGCGCAGCCCGACGCCCTCGCGCAGGACGGCCTCGATCTCCCCGAGTTCGATCCGGAAGCCGCGCACCTTCACCTGATGGTCCCGGCGGCCCAGAAAGCGCAGTTCACCGTCCTCGGTCCAGCGGGCCAGGTCACCGGTGCGGTAGAGCCGCCCGTCGGTCCGTTCCGCGAGGTGGGCCGGGGCGGCGACGAAGGCCGCGGCGGTCCGCTCCGGGTCGTTGATGTAGCCGTCGGCCAACCCGGCGCCGCCCAGGTGGAGTTCACCGGTGGCGCCCTTCGGCACCAGTCGCCCGCGCGCGTCGAGCAGGAAGGCGACGGTGTTGTGGATCGGCCTGCCGATGGTGGGCGCGGTGTCGACGGGGCCGGTGAAGCACTTGGCGGTGGAGTAGGTGGTGTCCTCGGACGGGCCGTACAGATTGAAGAGCCGTTCGATGTCCGTCTTCTCGAAGGCGGCGTTGACGAGTTCCTTGGACAGCGGCTCGCCCGCCACGTTCAGCACACGGGTGGAGGACGGCACCACCGACCGCTGGAGCAGCACGTTGACCGCGCTCGGCACGCTGTTGACGAGGGTGGGACGCAGCCCCTCCTCCTCGGTGAGCGTCAGGACGTTGTCCACGACGATCACACAGCCGCCGCGGGTGAGCGGCGCCCACAGCTCGTAGACCGACAGGTCGAAGTTGAGCGAGGTGGAGAACAGGACCCGGGCGAGGTCCTCGACCCGGTACGTGCGTTCCGCCCAGGCCAGAAGGGCGGTCACGTTGCGGTGGCTGATCACCACGCCCTTGGGCCGGCCGGTCGAACCGGAGGTGTAGATCAGATGGGTGGCGGCGGACACGGGCACGGCGAGACCGAGCGGAGTGTCGTCCGCGCCGGAAGCCTTCTCCCACAGTTCCGTCAGCGGCAGCCCGGACGCACCGGTGTCGTCGAGCCATTCGGGCGCGATGGGGCCGTCGTGCACGACGGCGGCCATGTCGGCGGTCTCGGCGATGGCCCTCAACCGGTCGGCGGGATAGGCGGGATCCAGCGGAACGTAGGCACAGCCGGCCTTGTGGACGGCGAGGAGCAGCACGACCAGTCGGTGGGTGCGGGGCAGGCAGACACCGACGCGGGAGTCCGGGCCGACCCCGGCGGCGACCAGGGCACGCGCCAACCGGGCTGCCTGCCGCTCCAGCTGACGGTAGGTCAGCGTCGTATCCCGCCATTCGACGGCCGGCGCGTCGGGGGTCCGTGCGGCCTGGGCCTCGACCAGGGCGTGCAGGGGGGTGTCGGACGCGTAGGGGAGTGCCGTGTCGTTGACCTCGGTGACCAACTGGTGGGTCTCGGCCTCGGACAGCACACAGAGGTCGGCCACCGCGGTGTCGGGGCGGCGGACGGCGTCCTCGAGGAGGGTGTCGAGACCCGCGGCCATCCGGCGGACGAACTCGTCCGCGAAGAGGGAGCCGTCGAAGCGGAGCGTGAACAGCAGCCCCGCGGCGGCCGGTTCGCTCTCCAGCAGCAGGGAGCATCCGCCGGTCGTACGGTCGGCGCGGTCGGTGACCTCGGTGTCGCCGGTGCCGTCGTGGTCGACGTAGCCCACGCGCAGACCGGTCCCGAGACCGTTCGGCGCCCGGCCACCGTCGTCGGCGGCCGCCCGGTACCGGGCGGCCCAGGTGGACGCCAGGGAGCACAGGGTGACGTGCGGCGCGAGCGAGGCCCGTACGGCCACCGGACGGTGCGGGGGAGCGCCGCCCGCACCGCCGGCCCGCGCCAGCGCGAAGTCGTCCTGGCCGCTGTAGCGGTGTACGAGCACCCCGAACGCCGCGTGAAGAAGGTCCGGCACACGGACCCCTCCACGGTCGGCGAGGGCGACCAGGTCCTCCGGTCGGTCATAGGTCCACGCGTACGTCTTCGGCGCCTGTGTGCCCGCCTCGGGACCCGCTCCGTCCCGGAGGGGGAATTGCAGGGCAGGTGCTTCGTCCGCCGGTATCACGGTGGACGAGGCGGTAGAAGTGTCCACCATCAGCCTGATCCTTACGTCACGTTCGAAGAGCGAATGGAATCGGCGTTCTTCCTCTTTTCGAGGACCCCTTCAGGGTGTCGCCGAGAATGATCGCCGCATTTGATGAAAGCACGGATTGTCTCAGTGAATGGGCGGCGTCGCGTGAAGAATTCGACGGCATCAATTCACATGAAAAAAGGGCAGGGGGTGCCGCCGGACCGGCGGGAAGTATTTCCGCGCACATACGTGTCGTCCCGAAAGGGGCGATTCCTCATGGTGCGGGGCCGATTTCGCGGGCGCGGGCCGACGAAGGCCGACACTGCGCCGAAGGCCTCGGTCGGATCTCCGGCACACGGGACGGCGGACGCCTCCCGGCGTGCTCAGACCGCCACGGGATCGGGGTCGAGGCGCCTGCTGCGCTGGGCCCAGCCGGCGACGGCCGGCATGGCGGCTCCCACCAGGGCGAAGCCGACGGCCATCGCGAGCCAGCCGGCCGTGCCGTGCTCGACGGCCAGCCAGGTCAGCAGGGCGGGAGCGATGAGCTTGCCCAGGTCGGAGCCCATCGCGTAGGTGCCCTGGTACTGGCCCTGCGCGTGGTCCGGGGCCAGCCCGAACGACATGCCCCAGCTGCCGGCCGACTGCCGGATCTCACCGAGGACATGCGCCAGGGCGCCGCAGATCAGCAGGACCGAGGCGAGCAGCCAGGAGGGCCGGCCACTGAAGGCGAAGACCCCGCAGGCGAGTGCCAGACGCAGGGCGCCGGATCTGGAGGCCCGGGCGGCCGAGGAGGGCTCGTCGGTGCCACGCGCCGCTCTCACCTGCAACAACACCACGGCAACGGTGTTCGTGATCAGGATCGCGGCGATCATCCAGCGGGGTGCCGTCGTGTGGTGCAGCACCCAGATCGGCAGGACGACCTCCAGCAGCACGTTGTGCATGGACAGCAGACCGTCCAGGACCACGAACGTCAGGTAGGGCCGGTCCCGCAGCACGATCAGGGCGGGTCCGCCGCGGGCCGGCTGCGGCGCGACGACGGGCAGCAGCAGCGAGAGCAGGCCGGTCAGCAGGTACGTGGCGGCGTTGAAGGCGACGGCCGCCCGGTAGGCCGTACCGGAGTTCAGGGCGAGCAGCACGCCCGCGAGGACGGCGCCGACGGAGACGCTGATGTTGCTGGTGGCCCGCAGATAGGCGCGTACCGACACGCGCTGCTCGGGTGGGACCAGAGCGGCCACCACGGCCATGCGCGCGCTGCGGCTGGCGCTGTAGGCCAACGCCTGCGCGGACACCACCACCAGGTACATGCCAAAGCCGTGAACGGCGAGGAGTGCTGCGGTGAGCGGCCCGAGGGCGAGGAACGACCAGATCTGCACCGAGCGGGGGCCGAGCCGGTCGGCCAGATGGCCGGTGGGTGTGCTCACGGCGAGGGCGACACCGGCGGCCGCGCCCACCCCGATGCTGAACTGTCCGGGCGTCAGATGGAGGACGGTGATGGCGTAGATGGCGTTGAGCGCCATCCACAGGCCCTGTCCCAGAGTGTGCACCAGCGTGATGCCGGACAGAAGGCGAGCGGGTCCTTTCGGCGGCATGAGTCGGCTCAGCATGTGCCTACCGCATTGTTTCCTGCTTTTGCGCACGTCAGGATCTCTGACACGCCCCTACCTCTCGTTCAGCGCCATTGCCAACGACAAGATTCGGGTATTTCCCCCGTAATCACAGGCCGAGATCGTCGGCCTCTCGGGTCCATCGAATCGGCGTCCGGGGTGCCGTGTCCAGGAAATATGTATGTGACGCCGATCACACTCGGAATTTTTCCGCGCGCAGGGGACGGTTCGCTCGTAAAAACAAGGAAAAGAAAAAGTGCTTGCAGCCCGTGGGCAGGTGGCACGGCTTCCAGGCCGTGGCTCCCGTGGTCCGGTCCCGTGCGTCGGCGGCCGTGACCGCGGTCGGGCCGTGGGCGGCCGAGCCGGCACCGGTGGCGGTCGGGGTGGCGGTCGGGATGGCGGCCGCCGCGTTCGGGCCGGCGCTGGAGGGCCCGCACATGGTCACGACGAGGACGTCACCTGTACACCGAGTGGAGCGGCCAAGTCGCTCGGCTTCGCGTCCGGCGCCTGCGTCCGGGTCCTCCACGACCGAGTTCCACCACCCGTAGGGTCGGTCCCAGGACGCGCCGGAGGGCGCCTGCCGGGTATCCGCCCCGGTCAGGCGCCCTCTCCTCCGGACAAGGTGCTACGCCGCGCGCCGCGCGCCGCGCGCCGCGGAACGCGGCAACCGCCTCTCCTCGCCCCACGACCACCGCACTCGTCTCACACGCAGACGACCTACGCGGACACGTCCAACCAGGGGGCGCGAGCCCGCTCGTACGCCGCGATCCGGTCGGCGGCACGCAGCGTCACCTCCAGCTGGGTCAGCCCGGCGACGAGCCGGTCGCGGGCGTCGTCGTCGAGCCGGAACGGCGCCGCCCGGACCCCCGCCGCCTCGCAGGTGACCGTGCGCTCGGCCACGTCGACGCTGATCTCCGCGCCGGCGTCGGCGGTGGTGGCGGCCATCAGGGCGGCCGCCGCCGCCGGCTCGCACCATACGGGCACCAGCCCGGCGTTCGGCATGTTGTTGCGGAAGATGTCCGCGAAACCCGGCGCGATGACCGCCCGGAAGCCCCACTCGTGCAGCGCCCACGGCGCGTGCTCGCGCGACGAACCGCAGCCGAAGTTCGGACCACTGACCAAGATCGTCGCGCTGGCACGCTCGGGCCGGTTGAGGATGAAGTCCGGGTCGAGGCGCCACTGTTCGAAGAGGCCGTCGGCGTAGCCGGTGCGCGTGGTGTTCTTCAGCCAGGCGGCGGGGATGATCTGGTCGGTGTCGACGTTGGGCCGGTCCAGGGGGACCCCACGGCCGGTGACGCGGATGAGCGGTTCCATACGGCTTCTCCCTACAGATCGGCCGGTGTGGCGAAGCGCCCGGCGACGGCGGTGGCGGCGGCCGTGGCGGGGGACACGAGATGTGTCCTGGCCCCGGCACCCTGACGGCCTTCGAAGTTGCGGTTGGACGTCGACGCACAGCGCTGCCCCGGCGCCACGGTGTCGCCGTTGATGCCGACACACATCGAGCAGCCCGGCATGCGCCACTCGAAGCCGGCCGCGGTGAAGACCCGGTCCAGCCCCTCCCGTTCGGCCTCGTGCCGCACGAGCATCGAGCCGGGGACGACGAGGCCGCGCACCCCGTCGGCCACGCGCCGCCCACGCAGCACGTCGGCCGCCGCGCGCAGATCCTCGATCCGGCTGTTGGTGCAGGAGCCGATGAAGACCACGTCCACGCCGACGTCGCACATCGGCGTGCCGGGACGCAGGCCCATGTAGCCGAGGGCGCGCTCGGCGGCGGCCCGCTCGGCGGGGTCGGTGCTGTCGGCGGGGTCGGGAACCGCGCCGTCGACCGGCACGCTCTGGCCAGGGTTGGTGCCCCAGGTCACCCGCGGCACTATGGCACCCGCGTCGACGACCAGTTCGCGGCCGAAGACGGCGTCCGGGTCGCTGCCCAACGTCCGCCACTCGGCGACCGCCTGGTCCCACAGATCACCCCGCGGGGCACGGGGGCGGTCCTTCAGATACGCGAACGTGGTCTCGTCCGGGGCGACCAGACCACTGCGCGCCCCCATCTCGACAGCCATGTTGCACAGCGTCATCCGCCCTTCCATGGACAGCGCGCGTACCGCGGGACCACGGAACTCGATGAGCGTTCCCGTGCCCGCGTCCGTGCCGCCGGCGGCGAGGATGCCGAGCGCGAGATCCTTGGCGGTGGCACCGGGCGGCAGTTCGCCGGTGACCGTGACGGCCATGGACTCCGGTCGACGGGCCCGCAGGGTCTGTGTGGCGAGGACGTGCTCGATCTCGCTGGTGCCGATGCCGAACGCGATCGCCCCGAACGCCCCGTGGGTGGCGGTGTGGCTGTCGCCGCAGACGATGGTCGTACCGGGCCGGGTGAGCCCCATCTGCGGGCCGATCACATGCACGATGCCCTGCCCCGGGCTGCCCACCGGGTGCAACTCGATGTCGTTGTCACGGCAGTTCTCGGCGAGCACCCGCAACTGCTCGGCGGCGCCGGCGTCGGGCGACAACTCGCGCCCGTCGGTCGGGACGTCGTGATCGGTGGTGGCGACCGCGAGGGCGGGACGGCGCACCGCGCGGCCGGCCTCGCGCAATCCGGCGAACGCCTGGGGCGAACTGACCTCGTGCAGCAGGTGCAGGTCGATGTAGATGAGGTCGGATGCCCCGGGTTCCACGACGTGCAGGTCCCAGATCTTGTCTACCAGGGTTTTCCGGGTCATGACTCGCCCTTTCAGAGCATGTCGCCGACGACGGGTGCGTCAGGAGGACTTCGAGTCCGCGAGGTAGCGGCGGCGGAGCAGCGCGCGGTCGGCCTTGCCGACGACGGTGCGCGGGATCCGGTCGAACGCCAGGACCGCCCCGGTCAGCCCGTGCGAGGCGAGGAGTTTGTCGACGGCGCTGACGGCGTCGTCGTCGGAGGTCCCCGGTGTCGCGCGCAGCACCACGAGCACGCGGTTGGTCAGGGTGTCCGTGTCGGCGGCGAGGCTGACGGACTCGGCGACCGGGCAGTGCCGGGCGATGAGTTCGTCGAGGAAGGGAGCGGCCAGCGGACCGTCCGTCGCCAGCAGGAGGTCGGTGACGCGCCCGAGCAGGCGCAGACTGCCGTCCTCCAGGCGCTGGGCGACGTCGCCGGTCCGGAAGTCGGGGCCGTGGAAGGTGGCCGCGTTGGCCTCGTCGTCGTCCAGGTAGCCGTCGCTGGTGCAGTCGGAGGTGAGCACCAGATGGCCGAGGTCGTCACGGTCGTACCCGGCAAGCGCCTCCAGACGGGCGCGCACGCCCGCGACCTCGTGCATACCGCCGACGGTCTGCACCTCGTCCGCCATGTTGCCGAGGGCGAGGCCGAACTCGGTCGAGCCGTAGATGTGGCGGATGTGGATGCCGAGCACGTCGGCGGCGTTGGCGATGAGGGCCGGGCTGGCGTAGGCGCCGCCGCACATCGGGCGGCGCAGCCGGGAGAGATCGGTGCCGGGCCGATTTCCGGCGGCCGCGATCAGGTCCTCGTAGTGATTGGGCAGCATGCTGGTGTACGTGGCACCGGTCGCGCCCAGCTGCGTCAGCAGCGTCGCGGGTTCCGCGCCCGGGTCGGCGAGGATCAGGCGGGCGCCTGCGAGCAGCGCCGCGAAGGCGTGCAGGTCGGTCGCGTGCGCCACGTCGAGGGTGTGCCGGCAGAAGAACGCGTCGCGCTCGGTGGCCTCGATGTGGGCGATCCAGCGCCGGCGCTCGCGGACGAAGGGCTCCTGCCGCCAGGTGACGAGCTTGGGCGCCTTCGTCGAGCCGGAGGTCCACAGCATCCGGAAGGTTCCCGGGGCCAGCGCCCGTCCCTGCGGCGCGGCGTCGGCCGGAGCGCCGGGGGTCCCCAGCTCGGCGAGCTCCACGCGGGGCAGAGTGACGCCCGCCCGGTGGTGGTTGTCGGGGCCGACCCAGAGCACGGGTTCCGTCATCCGCAGGGCACGGGCCACCGCGGTGGCGTCGAAGTCGGCGAGCAGCGGCACATAGGCGGCACCGGCCGCGCAGATCCCGAGCAGGAAGGCCATGTAGGAGGCGTCGTTGACCAGGCCCGAGCACACGACGACCCGGCCCTCGGTGACGCCGCGGGCGCGCAGGCCGACCGTGATCCGGTCGGCCCGCTCGAGCAGTTCGGCGTACGAGGTGCGCTCGCCGGCCGTGGTCTCGACCGCGACGGCGTCCGGCCGGCGTTGCGCGATCTCCCGAATTGCCTGGTACAGCGCAGTCATCAGGAGACCCAGCCCGCATAGGTGGCGAAGCGGAAGTCCTTGGCGAGGCAGTCGACGCTGCGGAATCCGGCGTCGCGCAGCCACTGCAATTGGGTTTCCAGGTCGATGCAGACGTCGAATTTCATCCGCTCGCGACCGGCCGCCCATTCTTCCGCCGGAGCCTGCTCACGGACCACGTGCAGTTCGTGCTGACTGTCGTAGAGGGATTCCAGGTGCGGCAGCGGGCCCTGCACCTGTTCGACGTTGACGAAGACACCGCCGGGGCGCAGCGCCTCGCGAATCCGGCGGAACAGGTCGCGCTTGTCGGTGTGGCTCAGGTGGTGGATCGCGAGACCGGAGACCACCGCGTCGAACTGGCCTTCCGGCAGCGGGTCGGTCAGGTCGCCGGCCTGCACCGAGACCCCTTCCTGGCTGGCGAAACGGCTGCGGGCCTGCGTCAGCATCAGTTCCGAGCGGTCGACGAGCACCACGTTCGCCTGGGGGAGTTCCCGCAGGATCGCCGCGCTCAGCAGACCGGTGCCGGCGCCGAGGTCGAGGACCCGCGGCGCGGCCGGCACGGTCGCCGCGACGGTACGCACGGCGGCCTCGTAGATCAGGTCGAACGACGGGATCAGCTGACGGCGCAGCGCGTCGAACGTCGTCGGGTCCCAGAGGTCGTTTCCCTTGATCTCAAACGTTTGCGTCACGTCTTGTCTCCGTTCGTCATCATGCCGCTGCTGCGGAACCGTGGTGAGTATTGCGGCGCCAAAGAAGGGGTGTCAACGCCGTTGCGGTAAAGCGCAATGGCGCTTCCAATTCCCCGACTTCGCTTCTGCGCAGAATCCTGGAAGGCCGCTAGTTCGCTGGCTAGCATGCTTTGCAATTTATGCGCGAGGAGTGTCCATGACGAACGAATTCGCGACCCGCCCGGTCTGGAACGAGCAGCGCCCGAGCCCCATGCCGGCCCACCGCTACCGCTCGTACGCCGAGGAGGTCGAACCAGTTCTGCTGCCGGACCGGACCTGGCCGGACCGGACGATCACCCGTGCCCCCCTGTGGTGCTCGGTCGATCTGCGCGACGGAAACCAGGCCCTCGCCGTGCCGATGGACCCGGCCCGTAAGCACCGCTTCTTCCAACTGCTCGTACGGATGGGCTACAAGGAGATCGAGGTCGGCTTCCCCGCGGCCAGTGCCACGGACCTCACCTTCATCCGGGAGATCATCGAGAACGACGCCATCCCGGACGACGTTCGCATCCAGGTCCTCTCGCCGTGCCGGCCCGAGCTCATCGACCGCACGGTCGAGGCCGTGGCCGGGGTGCGCAAGGTGACCCTGCACATCTACAGCCCGACCTCCGAGCTCCAGCGCCGGGTGGTCTTCCGTCAGGAACGGGCCCAGATCCGGGAGCTCGCCGTCGCGTCGGCACGCCGACTCGCCGCGGCCGCCGAGTCGCTGACCGGCGCCGATGTACGTCTGCAGTACTCGCCGGAATCCTTCACCGGCACCGAGCCGGGCTTCGCCGCCGAGGTCTGCAACGCGGTCCTCGACGTCTGGCGGCCCACCCCTCGGCGACCGGCGACGATATGCCTGCCGGCCACGGTGGAGATGACCACCCCCAACACCTACGCCGACTCGATCGAGTACATGAGCCGCAATCTGGACCGGCGCGACTCGGTCCTCCTCTCGCTGCACCCGCACAACGACCGCGGCACCGCCGTCGCCGCGGCCGAACTCGGCCTCGCCGCCGGAGCGGACCGCATCGAGGGGTGTCTGTTCGGCAACGGCGAACGCACCGGCAACGTCTGCCTCGTCACGCTGGGCATGAATCTGTTCAGCCGTGGCGTCGACCCCGAGATCGACTTCTCCGACCTGGGCGAGGTCCGCCGGGTCGTGGAGGAGTGCACGGCGCTGCCGGTGCACGAACGCCACCCGTGGGCCGGCGAACTCGTCTTCACCGCCTTCTCCGGCGGCCACCAGGACGCCATCAGCAAGGGGATCTCGGCGCTCGCCGACCAGGCCCACTCCAGCGGATACGACCTGCGTGACGAGCACTGGCAGGTGCCCTACCTGCCGATCGACCCGAGCGATGTCGGCCGCGAGTACGAACCGGTCGTCCGGGTCAACTCGCAGTCCGGCAAGGGTGGTGTGGCGTTCGTGCTCAACGACTCCTACGGTCTGCGCCTGCCCTCGCAACTCCGCGCGGACTTCGCCGTCCGGGTCCAGCAGGTGACGGACCGCGAAGGCGGTGAACTGAGCCCGGAGCGACTGCGTGAACTCTTCTACACCGCGTACACGTCCCCTCCCGGCTCCCTGCGGCTCCTCGACCACACGCCGTCCTCCGTCACGGTCAGCCTCGACGGCATCGACAAGGAAATACCCCTGACCGGAAGCGCGTCGTTGCCCGCATTCGCCGACGCGCTCACCCAACTCGGACTGGAACTCACCATTACCACGGCCACGGCACACGAACTCCCCGACGGCCGGGCGATCGCCTATATCAACAGCGGTGGGACCTGGGCCGTCGGGACCGGGGAGGACACCACCGCGGCGGAACTCGACGCCGCGGTGGCGGTGATCAATCAGACGCGCCCCTGACCAGCGCGAACCTCAACACCGGCAGGGCCACCGGGCACGGGTGGCCCTGCCGGTGTCGGTGCATTCCATTTGCTAACGTCCGTGGCGGCGTGATCGCACGGTGAAAAAATCTATTGATGAGTGCGATAAACAAATGGACTTGGACCCCACGCGACGCCTCTGGGTAGGCTGACACCAATCGAAGCCGAAATCTATTCGGCGTTTCGCCTGAGGGAAAACTCGCAGCCCTTTCGGCGGACCGAAAGAATGACGACCGAGAGGAATCCCGACATGCCTGATCCGCAGCAGAACGACTTCCCGCTCCTGGCCGGCTTCACGGCGGCGCTCACCTCGGCGACCTTCGAAAAATGGCAGGAGCTCGTCGACGACTACGCCCACCGCGCCGAGCTGGCCGGGGAGTGCCGACGGCTTGCGGACCTGGCCTTCCACGGTCGCGACGCCGCGGCCCGCGCCCACCTGCACGAGGTACTCGAGGTCGTCTACGCCTACGAGTTCAGCCAGTCCGCGGCCCGCAACCCCGACCAGGACCCCCAGCCGGTCCTGCGGGACGTCACGAGCATCCTCGAGAACGCCATGCTGGACCACGAGTTCCGGCAGGTGCCGGAGGAGCTGCTCAGCGGCTACCCCAGCGGCGAGAAGGAGTACGTGCGCTGGCTCAAGGCCCTCATCCAGGACCACCCGGCGAGCGCCCACCCGATGTACTCCGAGCACCTGACGAGCTCGGCGACCGCCGAGGACATACGCTTCCTGCTGGCCCAGGAGACCTCCCTGGACCCGCGCTTCGACGACATCCTCGCCGTCATGCAGCTGGGCGCGACCGGCGCCGAGAAGATGGAGATCGCCGCCAACTACTGGGACGAGATGGGCAACGGGGAGTTCGCCGACGTCCACACCACGCTCTTCTCCCAGTGCCTCACCTCGATCGGCGTCGACCAGGGATACATCGAGTCGAACCTGCTGCCCATCGCCAAGGAGTGCGGCAACATCTCGGCCGGCCTCGCGCTCAGCCGCCGCCACTACCTGCGCGCCATCGGCTACTACGGCGTCACCGAGTTCCTCGCCCCCCGACGCTTCCGCCAGCTGGTCACCGCATGGGACCGCCTCGGGCTCCCCCCGGAGGGCAAGATCTACCACGACATCCACATCAACGTCGACGCCCACCACGCGGCCGGCTGGTACAAGAACGTCATCGGGCCGGTCGTCGAGCGTGATCCCGCCGCCGGCCGCGAGATCGCACTCGGCACCTTCGTACGGCTCAACACCTCGGCGCAGTACCTCGACCGAGTCCTCGAGGTGTGTCTGAAGCAGCCCCAGCCCGCCTGAACCACCGTTGCCCCGCCTCCCCGAAAGGCATCGAACGTGACTCTCAACGCGCAGCACTTTCAGGTCTTCGACCTCCCCGAGACGGGGGACGACATTCTGAAGAGCTTCGACGACCTGGCCTTCGACGAGTACATCGGCAACGGCAACCGCTGGCGCCGCTTCTCCCAGTACCGGCTCGAACACCGCGACGGGGCCTGGGAGTTCGAGCGGCTCCCGCACCGCCCGTACGTCACCTACTCCAAGTTCAACCCGATCGCGGGCGGCATCCGGCGGCACTACCAGCCGATCCAGGTCGACCTGGTCGAGCACATCCGGGAGGCCTGCGCCCAGATCCCGTTGCCCGAGGACGACGTCTGGCAGATCAACGTCCACCAGTACCGGGTCATCGCCAACAAGGAACTGCAGGGCGTCGTCGTCCCGGAGGGCGTGCACCAGGACGGCCACGAGTTCGTGGTGATCTCCGTCTACAACCGCGTCGGCGTCACCGGCGCCGAACTGACCCTGCGCCGCGCGGACGACAAGGAGACACCCATCTTCACCGCGACCCTGCCGGCGGGGCAGGCCATCGCGTTCGACGACCGTGCGCTGTGGCACTACGTGACCGACATCGTGCCGATCGAGGAGGAGGGCCACCGCGACATCACGGTGGTGTCGTTCTCCCGCTGGAGCGAGCGCTGGTACGGCGACGACTTCGAGGAAGAGGCCATCGGCGAGGGCCGCGGATGACCACCCTCCTCAAGTACCACACCCTCGGCAACGACTACCTCGTCGCAGACCCGGAACTCGGCGCGCCCGCGCCGGGTGCCACGGCCACCCGGGCCCTGTGCGACCGGCGCACCGGCATCGGGGCGGACGGGGTGCTCTACGGCCCCCTCCCAGCCGCAGGCGGGGCGGCCGGCCCGCAGGACGCCTTCGGGGTACGGGTCTTCAACTCCGACGGTTCCGAATGCGCGCGCAACGCGAACGGTCTGCGCATCTTCGCCCGCTACCTGCGCGAGCACGGCCGCACGCGCCGCGACGAGATCACGCTGCGGACACCCGGCGGCGACGTGAGCGTACGGCTCGGCAGCCCGGTCACCGCGCCCGGCACCATCGACCTGGGCTCGTGGACCCACCACGCTCCCGCGCCGGCCGACGGCGGGGAACTGATCGGCGTGCCCCTCGAGATCGAGCCGGGCACCGAACTCACCGCGACGGCGGTCCACAACGGCGTACCCCATCTGGTCGCGCTGGTCGACGACGCGACCGCCGAGCTCGCCGCCCGGATCGGCCCGAAGATCGTCGAGTACGCCGGCTTCGCCGAGCGGCCCAACGCCGAGCTGCTCACCGTCGAGGACCGGCGTACCGTGCGGATCCAGATCTGGGAGCGGGGCGTCGGATACGCCCTCGCCTCCGGCAGCGGTGCCTGCGCCGCCGCCTGCGCCGCCTACCGGCTGGGCCTCACCGACCCCTCGGTGACCGTCGTCATGCCCGGCGGCACCGTGTCCGTGGAGATCACGAAGGACGAGCGGGTGCTGCTCTCCGGCCCCAGCTCCTACGTCGGCCAGATCACCCTGGCCGACGAGTTCGTACCCCACCTGCGCGCGGAGCCGTCCCGGTGAACCGGAACACCCAGGGCCCGGCGCAGGCGGCGCCGGGCGTCCACGCGCCGGCCGGCCGAGCCCTGAAGATCCTTCCCGGTGGCTGCCCGCTGGACTGCCCGGACGCGTGCTCCTGGCAGGTCGAGGTCGAGGACGGCGTCGCGGTAGGGCTGCGCGGAAACCCGGAGCATCCGTACACCCGCGGAACCCTCTGCGTGAAGGTGAACCAGTATCTGGAGCACACACGGGCCCCCGACCGCCTGCTGCATCCGCTGCGCCGGACCGGGCGCAAGGGCGAGGGACGGTTCGAGCGGATCGGCTGGGACGAGGCCCTCGGCGAGATCGCCGACCGCCTTACGGAGGTGATCGACCGGTACGGCGGCCAGGCCATCTGGCCCTACCAGGGAACCGGGAACCTGGGCTATCTGCAGGGCCTCCAGGGGCGCGCCGGCAGCCGGCTGTGGAACACCCTGGGCGCCTCGCGCCACGACATGACCATCTGCTCGGTCGCGGGCCTGGTCGGCACCGGATACACGCTCGGCACCAGCCGGGGCATCGACCCTGAGGATCTGCGGCACGCCCGGCTGATCCTGTTGTGGGGCTGCAACACGCTCACCACGAGCCACCACCTGTGGAAGGTGCTGTCGCAGGCGCAGCGGTCCGGGGCGTACGTCGTGGCCATCGACCCGGTGCTGACCAAGACGGCTCGGCTCGCCGACGAGCACGTGCCGCTCAACCCCGGCACGGACGCCGCGTTCGCCCTCGGGCTGCTCAACGTGGTGCTGTCGCTCGGCGCCGAGGACCGTGCGTACCTGGCGGAACACACCGAGGGCTGGCCCGAGTTCCGCGCACGCATCGAGGAGTTCACACCGGAACGTACGGCCGAGATCTGCGGACTGCCGGTGGAGACGGTCGAGCGGCTCGGGCGGCGCCTGGCCGTCACCCGGCCCACCGGGATGAAGGCGGCGCAGGGCATCCAGCGGCACGCCGGCGGTGGCATGGCCCTGCGTACGCTGGCGGCGCTGCCCGGGGTGACGGGGGACTGGAAGCTCCCGGGCGGCGGACTGGCCTACTCGACGGACGGCTACTTCGGCGGCGACCGCGAAGCCCTCTTCCGTGACGACCTGCTGCCCGGACCGGTACGAAGCCTGTCGATGACCCGCCTCGGCGAGGCCCTCACCACGGTCGACGATCCACCGGTCAAGGCGCTGTTCGTCTACGGGGCCAACCCGGCCACGGCGGTGGGCGGCCAGGACCAGGTGCACGCGGGCCTGCTGCGCGAAGACCTGTTCACCGTGGTCATGGACCATTTCCGCACCGACACGGTGGACTACGCAGACATCGTGCTGCCGGCCACGATGCAGACCGAACACACCGATCTGCTCGACGGGTACGGGCACATGTACATCACCTGGAACGAGCCGGCGGTCGCCCCGCCCGGCGAGTGCCTGTCGACCACGGAGACCTTCCGCCGGCTCGCGGCCCGGCTCGGCCTGACGGAGCCGAGTCTCTTCGACTCCGACGAGGACCTCGCCCGGCAGCTGCTGTCCAGCGGCCACCCGTCGCTGAACGGCATCGACCTGGAGCGGCTGCGCCGTGAGGGCTACGCCCGGCTCGACTACCCCAGTCCCTTCGTCCCGTTCGCCGACGGCTTCCCCACACCGTCGGGGAAGCTGGAGTTCGTGTCCGCGACGGCCGCCGCCGACGGCTACGACCCGCTGACCGGGTACACGCCCCCCAAGGAGGCCGCGGACCCGGAGCTGGCACGCCGGCTGCCGCTGGTGCTCATCTCGTCGGCCTCCCACTTCTTCCTCAACACGACGTTCGCGAACAAGGAATCACTGGTACGCCGGGCCGGCGCACCCTTCGTGGAGCTGCATCCCGCCGACGCGGCGGCCCGGGGACTGGCCGAGGGACAGCAGGTGCGGATCTTCAACGACCGGGGAGCCTTCACCGCGCGGCTCCAGGTGAGCGACTCGGTGCGGCCGGGAGTGGCCCGCACCACCAAGGGCTGGTGGGCGAAGCTCACCGGCAACAGGGCGGGGGTCAACGCCACCGTGGCCGAGCGGGACTCGGACATGGGCGGCGGCGCCGTCTACCACGACAACCGCGTCGAGGTGTCCGCGGCCGAGCAGCGAGGGTGAGGTATGGACGACGACGAGGCAAGGCGCGCGGCGCTCCTGCTGGAAGCGCAGGAGAAGGCTCGGGAACTGTTCGACGAGATCGAGCACCGGCAGCTGATCGTCGCCGGGAAGAGCGAACGCGAACTCAGCGACGAGATCCGGGACCTGGCGCACGAGATGTTCGGCATCGAACGCTTCTGGCACAAGCGCATCGTGCGCGCGGGCCCCAACACCCTGCACCCCTACCGCGCGAACCCGCCGGACCGGCTGCTCGCCGAGGACGACCTGGTCTTCTGTGACTTCGGACCGCTACTGGAGCAGTGGGAGGCCGATGTCGGCCGCACATACGTGCTCGGTGACGACCCGGTGAAGCATCGGCTGCGCGACGACGTCTCGGCCGTCTTCGACGCCGGCCGCCGCTACTTCCACGAGCATCCGGACATCACCGGCGCGCAGCTGTTCGCCGAGGTCCAACGGCTGGCGGGCGAGGCCGGCTGGGAGATCGGCGCCACCCACGCCGGCCACCTGGTCGGGGAGTTCCCGCACGAACGCATCAACGGCGACGACATCGAGTACTACATCACCACCGGCAGCGACGAGCCGATGCGCCGCCCGGACCGTGCCGGGCGGCTCTGCCACTGGATCCTGGAGATCCACCTCGTCGACCGGTCCCGCGGATTCGGCGGCTTCTACGAGCAGTTGCTCGACCTCGGCTGACGACGCCCGTCGACGGCGAGGCATCCCGGTGCCCCCCTGCCCCCTACGGCCGCCGCGACCTGCGCGGCGGCCGGGGGACTGGGACGTCATGGTGAGCCGGTCAGGCCGCGGTTTCGGTGACCCGTCCGGGCTCGTCCATCAACGGGGTCTGACGGAGCGCCGCCTGGGCGACGGAGAACGCGGCTTCGACCACGTCGGCCGGCGTGCCCGGCGCGTGGACGAAGGAGATCGGCACGAACCCGGGGTGGAAGGGCAACGTGCCGCCGGGGACGGGCGTCAGATTCCACTTCTCGCCGCTGTCGGCGAGCAGACCGATGACGCCGAGCCCCGCCCGGGTGGCCGCTCGCAGCCCGGCCAGGTCGGGGCCCTCATAGGCGACATGCCAGGGAACTCCCTGGCCGTCGAGGGCGCTGATGATGTGGGTGCGGGTATTGCACGGCTCGGCGGGCAGCACCATGGGAATGGAACGACCGGAAGCCAGGCTCGCGGCGTCGTGCGCGTACCAGGCCAGCTGCAACGAGCCCAGCGAGCGGCTGCGTTCGCCGCGGGAACGGCCGATGATGACGGCGACGTCCGTCTCCTGCTCGGCCGTCCGCGCGGCGATGTGTTCACTCGCCCCGACCCGCGCGGTCAGCGTGACCCGGGGCAGCGCGCGGGTGAGGCCGACGAGCAGGTCCTGGAGGACGTCCTCCAACTGCTCCGAGACGCCGATGGTGAGCCGGAGGCCGTCCCTCGGTGCGGTCAACCGGGCCATTGCCTCGTCATTGACGGTGAGTATCTTGCGAGCGTAGAAAAGCAGTTCCTCACCGGCGTCGCTGAGTTCGAGCCGGCCCCTGGTTCTGACGAAGACAGGCCCGTGCAGAACCGCTTCCAGACGACGAATGTGGTAGCTTACCGCAGGCTGGGTCAGTGCGAGCGCATCCGCTGCCCGCCGGAAACTCCCCGTTTCCACGATGGTGTTCAGCGTTCGCAGCTGATTCACGTCGAGATTACGGGACGTGATGGTTCGTTCTGGACTCATGGGTCTTCACTTTCGCATTCGGCAAGCCGCCTCGAACATCCCCCGATATTCGAACTGATCTTCACGAAGAAGGGGTTTGCGCACATCCGCGGGTGGGACGCTTTTCGAGCGTGTCCTCAGTAACGGCCGTGGTCATGTGCGGCGTTCGTCATGGCAGGTTGGCGCGGTGCCGGGCAGCCGGCGCAGGTCCGGCTGCGGGCGCCGACGGCGATGCCGAGCTGGAAGCGGTTGTTGATACCTAATTCGTCCATCATGGAGCGGAGCATGTAGGTCACGGTGCGACGGCTGACGCCGAGCTGCCGGGCCGCGCTGGCATCGGTATGACCGGTGGCCAGCAGGGCGATCAGTCTCTCGTGGCGGTCCTCGACCGTCTCACCCGGACCGTATGGAGGTGATGTGATGGCGCGTTGATGTATATGGCCACAATTGTTGCACATGACTCGAACCAACCTGAGATTGTCATCTGGTCGAATGATGAAGAGCACCCGTGCGGGTGCCGGCACTGACGAAGCCGCCGTCGGCGGCGAAATGTCTCAGCGAGGCGGAAAACCGGGGGTGATGGTTTCGCCCGTCTCCATGAAGACCACCGTCTCGACCTCGTCGTGAGAGGACAACGATGTCAGGTGTGGTCTTTGCATGCGGCAGAATTCTGACCAGGCTGTCGTAGGCGATCTTTCCGGAGTGAGCCGGGCGGCTGTGTGGGGGTTTATCGTGCCGTCCTTCCAGTTCTGCAACACCGTCTAGCGTGGCTGGGACCCTGCGCCCGTACGACCGGGAGATGGAATTCCACAGTCCCCTCCGATCCGGACCGGCACAGGTGCCACGCGAAACGCTACGGTCGATCGGCGGACTCAGCCACGCACTATCGATACGTGGACACGGCGTCTCCCGACACGTATGAAAGCCTGGTCAAACGCTGTTGGGTGAGGGTCCCCGGAACCGCGTGGAGCGAGAACAGGCGCTGCCTTGTCCGCGTACCCAGCATCAGCGCGTAGTCGAAGTCCAGGCGGCCGACCCGGTCGTCCAGCACGCTCACGATCGGAGCGGGGGCGCTGGAGACCTGGTGCTCGTCCCACATCCGCGAGAATTCCGCGCTCGCCCCGCGCAGATCGGCCACGAGGGTGGCCGCCGCCGGGTCGTAGCCGCGCTCGGCCACGATGACGCGCAGGTACCCGACGTAACTGCGACCGATGGCCTCCTGGTGCTCCGCCGAGTTCAGCACCGACCGCCGCCAGCGGCCCGAGCCGAACCAGCACCAGAACATGTTCCCCTCCCAGCCGGGCAGGCCGGCGACGTGGCCGAACAGCGTCGAGTGCAGGTCGTTCTGTGCCGCCACGGTGGCGAGGTCGTCCACGACGAACGCCGGTGACGTCGCCGCCACCGCCCGCATCACCGAGAGCAGTTGGGGATCGACGCCGCCGTCCGGGTCGGCCACCGCGGGCTCGGTGCGACCTGCCAGCAGGTACAGGTAGGCACGCCCGTCCGGGGTCAGCCGCAGCGCGCTGGCCAGCCCGGCGAGGATCGCGGCCGACGGCTGCGGGCCACGGCCCTGCTCCAGCCGTTCGTAGTACGTGGTCGACATGTTCGCCAGGCGCGCCACCTCGTCCCGGCGCAGTCCCGGTGTCCGGCGCCGTTGACCGCTCTGCAGCCCGACCACCTCCGGTGACAAAGCGTCACGTCGTCGGCGCAGGAAATCGGCCAGTGCCTCCCGCGTGGCCGACTCGGCGTTCTCCCGCATCGGCTACACCGCCCCGCACGGGCCACAAGCCCCCCCTCCTGGTAAGGGGTTGCCGGTCATCATGTCGAGGACGACCGCCGAGCCTCGGGAGGCTTGTGTGCCAGGGGCCAGGGAATGGGGCGTGACGGCCACATTCACTCCTTTGCGGTGGGGAGACCGAGCCTAGAGCCAGTGCGTGTGGGATCACGGCAGGGCTGCCGGGCTGCGCAGCCAGGGGACCGAGCCGAACGTCTCGATGATCTTGGATGCTCGATCTGTGTGCCGCAAGGGCGCGTGGATGCCGTTGGCTGGTCTCGGCTGGTGTGATGTGGCCCTGGAGTTGGTGCTGACCAGGAGGGCCCCGGAAACTCGCCGCGAGTGCGGATCTATCGCCGCCGCGACAACTCAGGCTCCAGCTAAGGGAGTTGGGCTGCCTGGCATTTGCTCACGCGATCCGTCACCCTCGGGGCGTCGACGCCCGGGGAAGCGTGGTGGTGCTCGGCGACGGCGTGGCCGGAAAACGGCCCAAGGCCCGCTTGCGCCGTAAGCACCTTTTGAGCGGAGGATGGTCAGGCCTTTACCCGTCGGCCCGGCCCGGCCTCGTCCCCTGGCCTCTCCCCCCGGCCGGGGCGGCCGGCGGCGGGCGAGGCCTCCGCCGCCACGGGCTACCGGCTACCCGGATTGCCCCCGGTGAATCCAGGCTCGGCCGGCAATTCCCGTCGATAATGCTCGCGGCGAAACCTATCCGGTTCTCGTCGTCCCGGTCAAGGTGATTCGGGCGATGACCTGCGTCTATAAGACTCCTTTATCGATGAGTTTAGTGCGCGCGAGTTCCGGCGGTCGAATATAAGAAAGTTTGATCACCATCGGCCGCTGGGTCCCATGGGCTGGCCCTATATTTTGATCACCGCACCCGGGGATTGATTGGAGCTCTCACCATGCTCGAAGTGATGCATCATGTCCGGCGCCCCGGCGCCGGACCGACCGTGTTGTTCGTCCCGGGCCTGGGGATGACCTCGCAGTGTTTCGCACACATGGCGGCCGGCCTCGGCCCGGACCACGACGTCGTCACCGTGGACCTGCGCGGGCACGGGAACAGTCCGGTACCCCCGCTCGGCTGGACTCTCGAGGACGCCGCGGCCGACCTGGCGCAGGTCGTCGAGCAGCTCGACCTGCACGACGTCACGCTCGTCGGCTGGTCGCTCGGCGCGACCGTCACCTACAACTACCTCGACCGGTACGGCACCGACCGGGTCTCCCGGCTGGTCTCCGTGGAGATGTCGCCCCACCTGCTGCGGGAGGAGGGCTGGGAGCACGCGGCGTTCGGTGGTCTGGACGCGGTGGGCGCGCTGCAGGCGACCCAGCAGCAGTGGGCGGACCCGGACACGTACCTCACCGCCCTGATCGAGAATTGCTTCGCCTCCGGCAGTGAACCCGAACCCGGTGTGCTGCAAGCGCTGTTGGCCGAATCCCTGAAGACGTCGCGGCTGGCGCTGCTGGCCCTGTGGAGCGGGGTCCTCACCCAGGACTGGCGCGAGCGGATCGGCACCCTGACCCTGCCGACATTGCTGGTGCACGGGGCCAAGAGCCGGATCTTCCCCACCGAGGTCGGCAAGTGGCTGCTGGGCGCGCTGCCCGACGCCCGGCTGGAGATGTTCCCGGAGAGCGGCCACGCTCCCTTCCTGGAGGAACCGGACCGCTTCGTCCGTGTGCTGCGCGACTTCATCGACGGGACGGCGGCCGCGTGAACCGGCTGCGCGCCAACCCCTGGGCGACGCTGGTGGTGTTGTCGCTGGGGTACTTCATGACCTTGCTGGACTCGACGATCGTCACCATCGCGATTCCCAGCATCATCGACTCGATGCACGCCGCACTGCCCCAGGTGCTCTGGGCGCTCAACAGCTACATCATCGCCATCACCGTCCTGTTGATCACCGCGGGCCGCCTGGGCGACCGGTACGGCCCGCGGCAGGTGTTCGTCGTGGGCGTCCTGCTCTTCACGGTCGCGAGCCTGCTGTGCGGGCTCGCGACCGTACCCGGCGTCCTGGTGGGCGCCCGCGTGCTGCAAGGTGCCGGGGCCGCGCTGCTGATGCCGCAGAGCGTGACCCTGATCGTGGCCTCTTTCCCGCGCGAGCGGCGCGGTACGGCGCTGGGGGTGTGGGGCGCGATCGGCGGCGTCGCCTCGGTACTCGGCCCCTCGCTCGGCGGCCTGCTGATCAACCTGGCCGGCTGGCGCTGGATCTTCCTCGTCAACCTGCCGATCGGCGTACTCGTCGTGGTGGCCGGCCTGACGATCGTCCCGGACCTGCGAACGGGCCGGCAGCACTCCCTGGACATCCTCGGCGTCGGCATCGCCTCGGTGGCTCTCGCCTGCTTCGCCTACGCGGTGACCAACGGCGCGGATCACCACTGGGGCCCCCTCGTCTGGGCACTGCTGGTGGCGGCCGCGCTGTTCGGCACCGGCTTCACCGTCCGCCAGCGGCAGCGCCAGGACAGCGACCCGCTGGTGCCCTTCGCCCTCTTGCGGATCCGCGGGTACACCGTGACGCTCGGGATCGCCGCGGCGATCACCGGAGCCACCTTCGGCATCACGGTGGTGGCCGCGCTGTACTTCCAGTCGGTACTCGGCCTGAGCGCGTTTCGGGCAGGGGTGATCCTGGCGCCGGCGTCGGCGATGTCCCTGCTGATCGCCCTCGTCGCAGGCCGGCTGGCCGACCGGATCGAGGGCCGGTACATCCTGCTGACCGGCATGGTCGTACAGGGGGCCGGCATCCTGTGGACCGCGCTGCTGATGACGGGCTCGGCGCACTGGACCGCCTTCCTGGCCCCCATGGCGGTCATCGGCATGGGCAACGGCTGCTCGATCGCGCCGAGGACGACGGTGGCCATGCGCGACGTCCCCCAGGAACTCACGGGCGCGGCCTCCGGAATCCTGGAGACGACGCGACAGTTGGGCGCGATGGTCTTCACCGCCGGCGTCGTGGCGCTGGCACAGGGCCTGGAGTCGGTGACGGGCGGCAGCGGCGCGGCGATGCGCGCCGCCACGGTCCTGCCGATCGCGGCGCTGGCCCTGGGCGCCGTCGCCTGCCTGGCGCTGCCGCGCGAGACGACCGAGCCCGCCGTGCGCGCACGGCCGCTGCCGTCGGACTGACGGCGACCGACCCCGGGAGCGCGGCTGCCCCGCGGCGAACAGGACTCTCGAGGAGTCCCGTCGCCCCGGGGCAGCCGCACTGCGCGCACGTCCGGGCGGGCTAGCTTCTCGAACCGCTCTGTCCGGGCGTGTTGTCGAGGAGGAAGTCGATGTTCGCGTGGACGGACGAGTGATCGTCGGACGCGAACAGGACATGGCCCGCACGCCAGTACCGGATGCGCAGGCCCTCGTACGCGAAGACCTTCGGAGCCCGGCGGCGGTCGAGGTCGATCGAGACGACCGCCTCGGGGTGCGGGAAGGCATAGGACGGCCAGGCGAAGGGGGCGTCGGTGGGACCGTTGAAGAAGCCCACGCCGTAGTGGGCACCGGTCGGCCGGGGCCGGCCCGGGGTGCGTCCGTTGAGCATCGCGTCGAAGTACGCCTCGTACGGCCGTATCTCGTACGCCGATTCGAGCAGCTCGACCACGCGGTCGCCCGGGTAGCGGGTGTGGATCTCGACCAGCTCGATCCGGTCGTCCAGCAGCTTGATCTCGGCGTGCATCGGGGAGGTGACGAAGCCCAGCGCCGACACGACGGCCTGGAGGTACTCCTCGACCTGCGCGGTCCGCTCCTCCGTGTACCTGCTGGGCACCACGTGGCCGACTTCCTCGAAGTGCGGCATACCGGTGTTGACCTTGTCGGTCAGGGTGAACAGTGTGAGCCGGCCGTCGACGACGAGCCCCTCGGCGCTGATCTCGGGGCCCGGCACATACTCCTCGACGATGACCTCGTGCGTACGGTGGTCCCCGGCCAGGTGGGCCACCCGCGTGTCACGGTCGTCGCGATTGGTCTCGGCCAGGTCGTACGGCTCGAAGACGCGCGCCAATTCGGAACGGTCGGCGACGAACGTCACGCCGTGGCTGCCGCTGAACGATCGCGGCTTGACCACCACCGGCGGCTCCAGTCCGCCGAGCAGGTCCTCGGGGGAGAGCAGCGAAGTCCGGTGGAAACCCACCTTGGTGAGCCCGTGCTCGCGCAGCACCTCACGGGTCGCCGCCTTGTCCAGGACGCGGGCCTCGACGGCGGACGGCGTGCCGGGGATGCCGAGCTGCTCGCGCACGGCCGCCGCCAGCTCCATGCAGAACTCGGTGATGGCGAGGACGGTGGCCGGCTCGGTGTCGCGCACGCAGTCGGCGATGAGCAACGGGTCGAGCGCCTTGACGGTCCGGGTCCGCACGGCGGTCTGCTCGCCGATCTGCGCGAGGGACTCGGGTGTGTCGACGACGAGGAGCGAGGCGCCGAGCGCGGTCGCGTCACGGACGGCGTCGTCCAGTTCGTGGACGCTCCACGGGACTCCCACGAGCACGACGGTCTTAGTATTCATCCTGCTATTTTCCATACGCGACGCTGAGCCGACAATGCCGGAGACTTTCAGCAGTTGTTATCGGTCGATCAAAAATCATTATTGGACCGCTTGACGGCAGGTTGCATAGGATCCATTTGACCTGATGCCACACGGCGTGCGAATTATTCGAAAGATATCGACTGTCTCTTTCGCGCGTGACCGTGTCCCTCCATCGATGTGCCAGGAGAGTCATGATCGGAACGATCGACGCGGAGACCCTGCTCGCTCACGCCCGGACGATCGCCTCGTCCGGCGGGAAGGCAGTCCCCGACGGGGCCAAGGAGCTTTCCGACCTGGAGATCTGTGGTCCTGCCGAGATCACGGCGATGACCAGGGCGGCGGCCGAACGCGATGGCGGTGTGCTCGTCTCCAGCGGCGGCACCACGGGCACCCCGAAGCTGACCTACCTGCCCCACCACATGGCCTTCGACCGGCTCCTGCCGGTCTGGAGCCCGCTGGGCGTCGGTGACGTCGTACTCAACCTCTATGACGCCGGCCGCATGTGGGGCACCCACTATTTCGTCCAGAAGCTCGCCGAGCGCACCGAATCCACGGTGATTCCCTCGGGGCCGATGACGGCCGAGGAGCTCGAACTCCGGCTTCCGATGCTCCGCGAGGTCGGCGTCACCGCTCTGGCCAGCGTCCCCTCCGTGCTCGCCGACTTCGCCGAGACCGTGCTCAAGACCGGGGTGAAGCCGCCGGTCAAGACCATCATCTGGATGGGCGAGGCATGGACCGAGTCCAAGCGGGAGCTGGTTCGGCAGGCCTTTCCCGACGTACAGCTGTGGGGCATCTACGGCTCGGTCGAGACCTGGGCGATGGGGTCCAACCGGCCGGGGTGCGACGAGACGACGCTCCATCTGCTCGCCGACGAGATCTTCGAACTGGAGGACGCGGGCGCCCTGTTGACCCGGGCCGGCGATGGATGGACCGTGCCCGTCGTCCGCTACCGCCTCGGCGACCGCATCGAGGCGGCGCAGTGCCGTTGCGGACGCGGCGACGCCTTCCGGGTCCTGGGACGTGCCGACGACGGCTTCGGTCTTCTCGGCAACTTCGTCAACATCGCGGACATCGTCGATTCCGCTCGGCAGTGCCCGGACGTCGTGGATGCCCAGCTCGTACTGGTCCGCGACACCGACATGGCCGACTCGGCGCGTTCGATGACCGTCGAATACACCGGTACGGCCGCCCCGGAGACCGTCCGGAGCTGGCTGACGGGTGGCAACGTGCGACTCGGCACCGTCGACAGCCAGCACCCCGAGGCGATCTCCGCCCGCCGGGTCGACCGGCTGCGCCGCATCACGAGGACGAACAAGACGCCGGCCGCGGTGTGGCAGGACGCGCTGGGAAGCGGTTCGTAGCCGGCCCGCCGAAGGGCTGCCCCAGGGCGGACACGCACTCGGGGACGCCCAGAGGGGGCCGGGGCCTGGCCGGAGCGTTGTCGATCACGTCCGTCCGCGTCACCCGATCCCCGGCCGCGAACCCCCGCCGCCGAAGGAGGCGTTGACCTGGGGCCCGGCTGGCAATGATCTGGTGCCGGTAGTGATCCCGGGCGCGGTCGATGACTGACCCGGCGCCCTCGCGACGAGCGCGGCTCATCCGCTGTTCGCCCGCATCCACGGCGACGTCTCGCCACCGCGCCCGGAGGTCATGCAGACGCGGCTGATCGAGCGGGAGCGGGGGAACCGCCGGGGCCGTTCGCCGCGTAGGGAGGCCACGCGGCGGGCGGGCAAGGTCGGTGGCGGCGGCTGGGCGGCGTCGGTGGCGGTCGGTGACCAAGGTCTCTGGAGACTGGGCGAGTTGGGTGACCGCGGGCGGCGCACCGCGTACGGAGATCCGCAGCCGGGCGGGTAGAGCCTGCCGGCGGCGAAGGGCACCCCGCCGACCGCCCGCCGCCATCACGAGCGGCACGAGCCGGCGCCCGGTCGGCAGACCGTGCCGCCGGCGGAAACCCAGCCGATAGGCGACACCCCATACCTGCACCGTCATCACGAGCACGTCGGCCGCTCGGCGTACGGAGCGGACTCGGCGGTCCAGTCCTCATTCCACCGACGACGCCTGGACCCGGCGGCGGGTCCGTGCACCGCTCGCGCGCACGGCGTCGGCCGTCGCGCTGGCCGGCACAGCGCACCGCCCCGGCGGCGGGGGCCGCCGCCGGGGCCCTGCCGGCGGTCGGTGACAGTGCCCGTGATCAGCGGCCCGGCGCCCCCGCCCGCAGACCGTCCATGACGAGGTCGAGCAGACGTCCGGCACGGGGCCGCCAGTCCTCGTGTGGCCCGAGTTGCCACAGGCCCGCGATGGCGAGGAGGAAATCGTCCCCGGTGACTCCGGGGCGGATGGTGCCGGCCTTCTCGTTGGCCCGGAGCAGGAGTTCCGCCGCGGACGTCACGGGTGTGTGGGTGGGCTTCGCCGGGCTGCCCGGGGCCCCCGTGACCTGGCGTATCGCGTCGGCCAGACCCGCCTTGGTCATGGCGAACTCGGCGAGCCGGTCCATCCAGGCCCGCAGCGCCGCCTCGGGATCCCGGCTCCGCAGCAGCCGGGCCGCGCTGTCGGCGACCTGCTGCATCTCGTGGCGGTAGATCTCCAGTACGAGTGCCTCACGGTTGGGGAAGTTGCGGTAGAACGTGCCCTGGCCGACACCGGCCTTCTTGGCGATCGCGCTCAGCGGGATGTCGGCGCAGCGCGTCAGCTCGGCGAGTGCCACCTCCAGAATGCGCTCCCGATTACGCTGCGCGTCCGACCGCAGCGGTACGTCCTTCCTCGGTTGCACTCGTCCTCCTCGAGAGGTTCATGGCCGAACCCCGCCTTGCTAACCGGACAGCTGTCCGTTACGGTTCCCAATAGCGGACAGCTGTCCGGTTGATAACACGATAGCCGTGCGGACGACCCCGCGGCAGTCGGCATCCCCGCCCACGGCCCCAGTACCCCGTTTGCTCAGCTCAGCCCGGCACCGACCCGCGCCACGCACTCCCCACCGCGACCGCTGCACCCCGGTCCTCGGACATCCCATCGTCCTGGAAACGCGAAAGAAGCTGATCATGGCCCTGTCGACGTCCAGTGTCATCACCTTGAGGATCAACGGCGAGAAATACACACTGCCCGTCGATCACCGCACCACCCTGCTCGACGCCCTGCGCGAGCGGCTCGACCTCACCGGCACCAAGAAGGGCTGTGACCAGGGGCAATGCGGAGCCTGCAGCATTCTGCTGGACGGCCGCCGAGCCCTCGCCTGCCTGCAACTGGCGGTGGCGGCCGAGGGCCGGGAGATCACCACCATCGAAGGCGTCGCCGACGGTGAGCGGTTGCACCCGGTACAGCAGGCGTTCCTGGACCTCGACGGATTGCAGTGCGGTTACTGCACTCCCGGCCAGATCTGTTCGGCGATCGGAGTGATCGCGGAGCACGCGGCGGGCTGGCCCAGCGCCGTCACGGACGATGTCCGTCCCGAGGCGGGTCCGCCCCCGCTCACCGCCGAGGAGATACGCGAGCGGATGAGCGGCAACCTGTGCCGCTGCGGCGCGTACGTCTCGATCGTCGAGGCGGTGGCTCGCGCCGCCGAGGCCGGCACGGAAGCGGAGGGGAAAGTGGACGGGGACGGGGCCGGGGCCGCCGCGCCGCCTGACAGCGTCGGAACCGTGCGCCCGAAGGAGGCCGTGGCATGAGGGAGTTCGCATACCGACGCGCCTCGGACGTGGCCGGCGCCGTCGCCCTGCTCGGCGCCGACCCGGACACGCGCTTCCTCGGCGGCGGCACCAACCTCGTCGACCTCATGAAGACCGGAGTCGAACGCCCCACCCGGCTCATCGACATCCGTGAACTCCCGCTGGACGACATCGAGTCGACACCGGGAGGCGGCCTGCGCATCGGCGCCACCGTCACCAACGCCGACCTCGCCGCCCACCCCGAGGTCCGGCGCCGCTACCCGGCCCTGGCCCAGGCGGTACTGGCCGGCGCGTCCGGGCAACTGCGCAACATGGCCACGGTCGGCGGCAACCTGCTCCAGCGCACCCGCTGCGGCTACTTCACGGATGTCACCAAGCCCTGCAACAAGCGTGTCCCCGGCAGCGGTTGTCCCGCCATCCAGGGCGAACACCACAACCACGCCATCCTGGGCGCCTCCGACCACTGCGTGGCCGTACATCCCTCGGACATGGCCGTCGCGCTCACCGCTCTCGACGCCGTCGTCCACTACGAGACCAAGGCCGGGCCCGGGGAACTGCCGATCGACGGGCTCTACCTGCCCGTCGGCGACACCCCGCACCGCGAGACCGCCCTGCCCCCGGGGGCGCTGATCACCGGCGTCACGCTGCCGCCCGTGCCCACCGCGGCCAACTCCCGCTATCGCAAGGTGCGCGAGCGCGCGTCCTACGCGTTCGCGATCGGCTCGGTCGCCGCGGCGCTCGACGTGCGGCTCGGCGTCGTACAGGACGCCCGCCTGGCCTTCGGCGCCGTCGCCGCACGACCGTGGCGGGCGCTCGCGGCCGAGCGGGTTCTCGTCGGCGCCCCCGCTGGTGCCGAGACCTACGCGGCGGCCGCCGACGCCGAACTGTCCGCGGCGAGGACACTGCCGCACAACGCGTACAAGGTGGCCCTCATGCGCAATCTCGTGGTGGCCGTACTGACCGAACTCGCCGAGGAGGCCGCCCGATGACCACCGTCGCCACCGGCACCCCCACCCGAGCCGCCTCCGTCGGCCGCGCGCACACCCGAATCGAGGGCCGGGAGAAGGTCACCGGAGCGGCCCGCTACGCGGGCGAGATCCCCTTCGCCGACCTCGCGCACGGCTGGCTGGCGCTGTCCACGGTCGCCCGCGGCCGCATCCGGGCCATCGACAGCGACGCCGTCCTCGCCATGCCCGGCGTTCTCGCCGTCCTGGACCACCGCAACGCCCTGCGCCTGGACACCGACTACACCGGTCTGCTGGGCATGCGGCCGGACCCGACCTGCGCCGTCTTCCAGCACGACCGGGTACCGCATCTGGGCTGGCCCGTGGCCCTCGTCGTCGCCGAGACGTCAGAGCAGGCCAGGGAGGCGGCGGAGGCACTCGTCGTGCACTACGAACAGGAGCCGCACGACGTCGACTTCCGCGGTGAGCACCCGGACGCCTACCCCCTGGACAACCACGGGCCGGCCGTGACGGGGAAGGGGGACCTGGACGCCGAACTGGCCGCCTCCGCCGTCGTCGTGGACGCCGAGTACACCACCCCCGAAGAGCACCACAACCCGATGGAACCCCACGCGGCCACCGCCCGCTGGGACGACGGCCGCCTCGAAGTGATCGACTCCAACCAGGGCGCCACCTGGGTCGTCGGCGAACTCGCCAACCTCTTCTCGCTCGACCCGGCCACGGTGCGGGTGCGCTCCGAACACGTCGGCGGCGGCTTCGGCAGCAAGGGCGTGCGCGCCCACCAGGTGGCCGCCGTGATGGCCGCGACCGTCCTGCGGCGCCCGGTGCGCGTCGTCCTGACCCGCCGGCAGATGTTCTCGCTGGCCGGCTACCGCAGCCCCACCACCCAGCGGGTCAGGCTCGGCGCCGACGCCGACGGACGACTGCGCGCCCTGGAACACCGCTCGCTGAGCGTCACCTCCACCGTGTACGAGTTCATCGAATCGAGCGCCGGACCGGCGCGCGTGATGTACGACGCCGACGCGCATCACACCGCCAACCGCGTCGTACGGCTCGACGTGCCGACCCCCACCTTCATGCGCGCCCCCGGCGAGGCACCGGGATCGTTCGCGCTGGAGGCGGCGCTGGACGAACTCGCCGAGAAATGCGGGACGGACCCCATCGAGCTGCGCCTGCGCAACGAACCCGACAGGGGGCCGGTCTCGGGCCTGCCGTTCGCCGGCCGCCACCTGCCCGCCTGCTTCCGTGAAGGCGCCCGCCGGTTCGGGTGGGCGGACCGGGACCCGCGACCCGGCCTGCGACGGGACGGCCGCTGGCTGCTGGGCACGGGCACGGCCGCCGCCTCCTTCCACGCGGGCGCGGCACCGTCCACGGCCACCGTGACCGCACACCCGGACGGCGGCTTCACCGTCCGGATCGCCGCGGCGGACATCGGCACCGGAGCCCGTACGGCCCTCACCCTGGTGGCCGCGGACGCGCTGCGCGTCGCCCCGGAACGGGTCCGGGTCCGCATCGGGGACAGCGACTTCGGACCGGCGATGATCGCCGGCGGCTCCATGGGCACCCGCTCCTGGGCCTGGGCGGTCACGGCGGCCGCGGACGAACTGCGCGACCGGCTGGACCTCGGCACCGACATCCCGCCGGAGGGCACCACGGTGCGCTCGGACACGGCCGCGGCCATCGGGGCCCTCGCCCCCGCCGAACGCCACTCCTTCGGAGCGCAGTTCGCCGAGGTCGCCGTGGACCCGGGCACCGGCGAGGTACGCGTACGGCGGATGCTCGGGATCTTCTCGGCGGGCCGCATCGTCAATCCGCTCACCGCACGCGGCCAGTTCCTGGGCGGGATGATCTGGGGCATCTCCATGGCCCTGCACGAGGAGGCCGTCCGGGACCGCGCCTCGGGCGGTCACGTCGGCGCCGACCTCGCCGGCTACCACGTGGCCACGCACGCCGACGTGCCGCACATCGAGGCCGACTGGATCGACGATCCGGATCCGCAGGACCCGGTCGGAATCAAGGGCATCGGCGAGATCGGCGTCGTGGGCGCCGCGGCCGCCATCGCCAACGCCGTGTGGCACGCGACCGGAGTACGCCACCGCAGCCTGCCGATCCGGCCGGACCGCGTCCTGGCGGGGGCCGGGCGGACGCGGGCGGACGCGACCGGGGGAGCGCGGGCCGGCACCGGGGCACCTGCGGAGAGGGCGGCGGGGACCGGCGGGCGAGCGCCAGCGGACGCGGCGGCGCGCACCGGCCCGAAGACGCCGGCGGACGGAGGATCACCGGATGCTTGACCTGGCCGAGGAACTGGACCAGTGGATGCGCGAAGGCCGGGACTTCGCCGTCGCCACCGTCGTGTCCGTCGGCGGCAGCGCGCCACGGGGCCCGGGCGCCGCCCTCGCCGTCGACAGCGCGGGCACCGCCATCGGCTCGGTGTCCGGCGGCTGTGTGGAGGGCGCGGTGTACGACCTGTGCGTGCAGGCGCTCCAGTCCGGCGAGAGCGTCACCGAACGCTTCGGCTACAGCGACGAGGACGCCTTCGCCGTCGGGCTGACCTGCGGTGGCACCCTCGACGTACTGATCACACCGGTGTGCGGGCAGCCGCCGGAACGGGCCGTCCTTGCGTCGGCGCTGTCGGCCACCGGCCGGGGTGAGCCGACGGCCCTGGCCCGGGTGGCCCGCGGCCCCGCCGCACTGCTCGGCCGCGCCCTGCTGGTACGAGCCGACGGCACGTACGAGGGCGGTCTCGGCGGCCCCGCGGAGCTGGACCGGGCGGCCCTGGCCAACGCCGGGGCCCTGCTGGAGGCGGGACGCACCGGCACGGTGGACGTCTCCGAGGACGGCTCGAACTGCCCCGGCGGCCTCACCCTGCTGGTCGAGTCGCACGTGCCGGCCCCGCGCATGATCATCTTCGGCGCGATCGACTTCGCCTCGGCACTCGCGCGGGCCGGCAAGTTCCTCGGCTACCACGTCACCGTCTGCGACGCCCGCCCCGTCTTCGCCACGCGGGCCCGCTTCGCCGACGCCGACGAGGTCGTGGTCGACTGGCCGCACCGCTATCTGCGACGCACCGAGACCGACGCCCGCACGGTCCTCTGCGTGCTCACCCACGATCCGAAGTTCGACGTCCCCCTGCTCAAGGAGGCCCTCGGAATGCGGGTGTCCTTCATCGGCGCCATGGGCTCACGCCGCACCCACGAGGAGCGCGACCGGCGCCTGCGCGCGGAGGGCGTGACCGAACACCAGCTGGCCCGGCTGCGCTCCCCGATCGGCCTCGACCTCGGCGCCCGGACACCCGAGGAGACGGCCCTGTCGATCGCGGCCGAGATCGTCGCCGCCCGGCGGGGCGGGACCGGGGCGCCCCTGACCGGCTCGAAGGAGCCGATTCACCACGACGCGCTACCCGGCGGGGCGACGGCCGCTTGAGAGACGGCGCTTCTTGACGGGGAGGCGATGGCGGTGTCGGCGGCCCCCTCGCGCACGTCGCCTCCCCGGCCGGCCTGCCGGACCGCGCTGCCGCGCGTGCGGGCAGGTGTGCGGCCCCGGCGATCTGCTGTTGGGGCACCCCAACTGCGCTGAGTTGCCTGCACCTACGGCGGCGGACCACCGCAAGCCTGCTCGGCCTCCCGGTAGCGCTCCACCAAGAGCGGGTCCATCACGGTGGACCCCGGTCCGAAGAACTTGCCGAACCGCTTCCGGTATTGCTGGAACCACTGCGGTCGCTCGGACAGGAAGAAGACGTCGTGCAGGGCGATGGCACGGATGGCGAACAGGGGCAGGGGTGCCTTGCTCACCGCGAAGCGGGGGTTGCGGGCGGCCGTCACCTCGCAGTTCTCGTGGAACTGGCCGATCATGAGCCCCTGTTCCACGAAGGCGTCCTTCACCCGGGCATGGGCCTGGTCGAGCAGTCCGGTGTCCTCGCTGCGCAGGTCCGGAAGTGCGACCACCATGGCCCGCAGCATGGGATTACGGCCTTGCCAAGTCGTCAGCTCGTACTCTCGCAGACTGCTGCGGGCGATCTCCTCGATCAGCTCCAGGGTCGGCGCATGGCCGGCCAACCGCAGGCGGATCTCCATCGTCCGGTTCTTGCGCGAGGGTGCCACGAACGGACAGATGGGCCCCGTGCGGCCGATCTCCGGATGACTCGCGGAGATGTACTCGGTCAGCCATTCCTCGACCGCCTCCAACGCTGACGCGAAGTCGACCAGGGATGCCGCGGACGTCATGACGCACCGGTCGGTTCGGTGACGCGGTCGACGGCGATGCGTGCGAGCCGATGGATCTCCGACTCGTCGGGGACACGGGCGTTGACGAAGGTGAGAATGTCGTCCTTCGCGACGATCACCCAGGCGGTCTCGATGCGGAAGTGGTCGACGGTGGACAGCCAGCGCACCAGAAAGCCGCCGTCTCCCAGCTCGACAGGCGCCAGGTCCACCCTCGAGATGTCGAGCCGCACGCCGTCGTTGAGCTCCATCCGGTACTGCGCGCAGGCGTGCACCGCGTCGAAGAGCTCCTGGTAGATCTGCCGGCAGGTCCCGTGGCCGAACTGGGCGACATGGTGGAACACCACCGATCCCACGACGTTCGTGAACAGCGCGGAGGCGTGGTGCACCGTCTCGGGATGCGTGCCGTGCGTGAGCATGTTGGTCAAATCGACGATGGCCCGCCCCGACTCGTCGCCGGAGACGAAGGCGGGATCGTAGGCGGCGCTCGGCTCCTCGCCGTAGAACGACTCCTCGAGGTCCTCCTCCCGTAACAGCAGCAGCTGGAATGCGGCGTCGTCCATCGAGGTCTCCTATCGGCGCACGAGGCTCAGCGGGCGCATGTCGGTCCAGTGCTCCTCGACGTAGGCGAGGCAGGACTGGCGGTCGCTCTCGCCGAGCGCGACCGTCCAACCCGCGGGTACCTCGGCGAACGAGGGCCACAGCGAGTGCTGGCCCTCGTCGTTGACGAGCACCAGGAAGGTGCCGTCGGGGTTCTCGAAGGGGTTGCTCATCATCGCTCCTTGCGCATGCGGTCGGAGGGGGGTGTGCCGGTCAGTGCTCCTGCGCGACCCTGGACACGTAGGAGTGGATGCCGTCGATCGAGGTGAACTGGCCCATGTCGTCGAACTGCGGGTCGATGACCACGCCGTGCCGCTCCTCCAGGACGTGCTGAAGGACCACCAGGGTGAAGGAGTCGATCACCAGCTCGGCGTCGTCGGTCAGTTCCTCCGACGGCCCGAGTCCCGCGTTCTCGGTCAATATCGTCCTGAGGTCGTCTTTCGAGATCACCGGTCCCCCTGTGCCCGCGAGGGCGATTGCGACGGGACGCGTCCGTGCATCAGCGCACGGTCGCGGATCAGCTTCCCCATCGAGTTCCGCGGCAGCAGTCGCGTGACGTGGAACCTCTTGGGGACCTTGACGGGGCTCAGCCGCTCCCGGCACCAGGCCGTCAACTCGTCCGCGCCGACGGTGGGTTCGGCGCCCACGAAGGCCTCGATGACCTCTCCGTGCGTCACGACGGCCTCCGTCACCCGGTCGTGGGTCAGCAGGACGTTCTCCACTTCCGTGAGATCGACCTTCAGTCCGCCGATCACGGCCAGCGAGTCGGCCCGGCCGAGCATGCTGAGCACCCCGGTCGCAGGGTCCTGCCGAACCCGGTCGTAGGTCCGCAGCCAGCCGTCCGTGTAGCGGTCCGCGTGCTCGCCGTACAGATACGGCGAGTGGTCCATCCGCACGTACAGCTCCTCGTCGACGACCTTGACCTCGGCCCCCGGCACCGGAAGCCCCAGTTGCGGAGGGACGGACGTGCCGGACAGGTCACCCGCGATCAGTCCGATCTCGGTCAGCCCGTAGACCGGGCTGATCGGCAGGCCGAAGCGTGCACGAAAGTTCTCGTACGTCTCCTGCGGCACCCGCTCGCCGCCGGACACCGCGAGGCGCAGTGCGGGCAGTTGGGGCCGGTCGGCGACGCGAGACAGCAGGTCGTAGTGGACGGGGGTTCCGTAGACGGCGGTCGTCCCGGTAGCCGCCATGAGCCGCACGACCTCGGCCGGGCGCAGTGTCGGCGGGATGATCAGTGTCGCCCCGGACGCGAGGGCGTGCAGCACGCCGCTGACCAGGCCCATGTTGTGCATGACCGAGTTCAGCAGCATCATCCGGTCGCCCGCGCCGGGGATCCCGGGGAGGGCGGCATGCCGGTCGATCTCGGCCAGCACGGAGTCGGCGGGGCGACCGATCACCTTGGGCCGGCCGGACGAGCCCGAGCTGAACTGCACCAGTCGGATACCGTCGACGGCGGGCCGGCCGTCCGGCAGCTGCCGGACCGTGAAGTCGGACTCCTGACGGAATCCGGCCACCGGCCCTCCGGCGCCGGACGCGGCGACGAGGTACTGCGGACCCACCAGCCGGGCCAGCGGTTCGTACTCCGCCGGTTTCAGCCGGAAGTCGACCAGTACCACCTGCGCCCCACGGCTCCACAGGGCCAACAGGACCTGTATATAAGTGAAACTCGGCGTCATCCTCAGGAGAACCGAGCTGCCTTCGCCGATTCCCTGGTCCCGGAAACGCTCCTCGAACTCGGCTACCGCACCGCGTAACTGTTCCCGGGTGACCGGAGCGCTCGAAACGGCCCACGGGTCGTCGTCCGCTCCACGGTTCAGCAGATGACTTACCCACTGCATTTTTGCCATACGGGTTTCCTTTTGTGGAACAGCCTCGGGAAACGTGCGACCGGCATTTGTGAAAAGTTAAGCTAACACCGCGGAGAAACGGCGGGCAAGAGCACGTTGATCAAGGCGTACCGCTCCGCGGCCGACGCGCGGGTCCCGACGCCGGTCGCCGCGCGGGCAGAGGGCAGCCCGCGTGAAAGGACTCCGTCCGGCGTGCGGCGAGCATCGGCCACGCCCCACCGCAAGCGCGGATGGCGAGTCATCACCAGTCAAACCAAGGCAGTTGGCCGCCGGGCCGCATCGGCGGGGCACCTCGGCCGACGCCGGGCGTGCGCGCGGGTCCCGCCGCGTTGTCCCGCGTGTCCCGCCGGCGGGACACGGCGTGGACATGCACGTGGCATAGCCGATTGATCTCCTTGACCCTTCGGATCAGCCGGGGTTAGGTTCCCTCTGTTGCGTTTCCGGGCGGTTACGCCCGGCTCCTGTGCACACACGGCGAACCGCGTCGCTACGACAGGCCAGAGGTCGCCGTCTCATTTCTGCGCGATCGAATCGGCGACGCGTTTTCCAGGACGTCATGGGTTTTTCATTCCTGCCTCTCCGGCCGTCCGTGCGGGGGAATTCTCGGAGGTGGAGACTTGTCCGTCAGTGCCGGCACCACGCTTCCCATCACGGCTGCGCAGCGCGAAATATGGATCGCCGAGCAACGGCTGGGGAGAGGGAATCGAGTTTTCCGGGTGGGGGAGTACCTGGAGATCCACGGAGGCGTGGACCCGGAGCTGTTCGCGCAAGCCCTGGGACTCGTCGTCGCCGAGGCGGAGGCGCTGCACGTCCGCTTCGTCGAGGAGCCTGGCGAGGTCCGGCAGGCCCTCCAGGAGCCTGCCGACTGGCCGTTCGCGGTCACCGACCTGAGCGCGGAGCCGGACCCCGAACAGGCCGCACGTGCCTGGATGGACTCCGCGGTCGCCCGGCCCATGAGCCTGACCGAGGGCCCGCTGTTCGAGTACGCGCTTCTGAAGCTGAGCGCCGACCGCTTCTGGTGGTACCAGGGCTACCACCACGCCGTGATGGACGCCTTCGGGTCCTGGCTGATCACACGCCGGGTCGGCGATATCTACACCGCACTCGCCGGAGGCGGCCCGGTGGGAGCGAGCCCGTTCGGCACGCTGTCCGACCTGATCGCAGCCGAACAGGCATACCAGGCATCGGAGCAATTCGCTCAGGACAGGGCGTACTGGACGGAACGCTTCTCCGACCGTCCGCAGCCGGCCGGAATCGTCGGCACGCCGTCGACCACGCCGGAGCGCTATCTCCGGCACACCACCGCGTTGGAGCCGGCGGAACACACGGCGCTGCGCGACGCGGCCCGCCGGGCCCGCGTCCCGTGGTCGCACCTGGTCATCGCCGCCGCGGCCCTCCACGTCCACCGGACGACCGGCACGACCACCGTCGTCCTCGGCCTGCCGGTGACGGCCCGCCTCACCCAGGCGGAGCGCCGCACCCCCGGCACGGCCGCCAACGTCCTACCGCTCCGGCTCACGCTACGACCGGAGCTGACGCTAGGCGAACTCCTCGCCCAGATCGGCGAGCGCGTGCGCGAACTGGGCGGCCACCAGCGGTACCGGGCCGAGGACATCCAGCGCGATCTCGCACTGCCCGGCCGCCTGGGGACGTGGTACGCACCGGTCGTCAACGTCATGTCCTTCGACTACGCGGTCACCTTCGCCGGACTGCCGACCACCGCGCACAACCTCTCCTCCGGCCTGGTGGGCGACTTCACCCTCGCCGTGTGGGACCGGCGCGACGGCGCCGGGCCGGCCGTCGACGTGAACGCCCACCCCGAACTGTGCACGCACGACGAACTGAGCGTTCACCACCGTCGTCTGCGCACGGCCTTGCGAGCCGTCACGGCAACGGATTCCTCCCGGCCGATCGGGCGGATCGATCTGCTGTCCGCAAGTGAGCGGGCGGCTGTGCTGGCGGTGCCTGCGGGTGTGGTGCCGTCGCGGGTGACGTTGCCGGAGTTGTTCGAGGCGCGGGTGGTTGCGGCGCCGGGTGCGGTGGCGGTGGTGTGGGGCGGGGCCACGTTGTCGTACGGGGAGTTGAACGAGCGGGCGAACCGGTTGGCTCATGAGCTGGTGGGTCGTGGTGTGGGTCCGGAGGACGTGGTGGCTCTGGCTCTGCCGCGGAGTGCGGACCTGGTGGTGGCCGTGCTGGCGGTGCTGAAGGCGGGTGGGGCCTACCTTCCTCTGGATCCGGCCTATCCGGCGGCTCGGGTGGCCCATATGGTCGCCGATGCGCGGCCCGCCCTTGTGCTGACGACGAGCGGGCACCGTCTCTCGGCGGACACCGTGGACGGGACGCAGGTACTGCTGCTGGACACGCTCGACGTGACGGGCCGGTCCGCGGACAACCCTGTCACCGCACTCGTGCCCGATCATCCCGCGTACGTCATCTACACCTCCGGCTCCACCGGACGACCCAAAGGCGTCGTCGTCGCCCACCGCAACGTGGTGCGGCTCTTCGACGCCACCCGGAAGTGGTTCGGCTTCGGCTCCGACGACGTGTGGACACTGTTCCACTCGTACGCCTTCGACTTCTCCGTCTGGGAGCTGTGGGGAGCGCTGCTGCACGGCGGCCGGCTGGTCGTGGTGCCCTACGAGGTCAGCAGGACGCCCGGCGCCTTCCTGGACCTGCTGGCCGATCGCGGTGTCACCGTCCTCAACCAGACGCCGTCGGCCTTCTACCAGTTGGCACAGGCCGACGCCGACGCCTCCCCGCCGGCGCGTGAACTCGCCCTGCGCACCGTGGTGTTCGGCGGTGAGGCACTCCAGCCGTCCCGTCTCGCCGACTGGTACCGGCGTCACCCCGACGACACGCCGGCCCTGGTCAACATGTACGGAATCACCGAGACCACGGTCCACGTGACGTACCAGACGCTGACCCGGGAGCGAGCAACCGCGTCGGCGGCCAGCGTCATCGGCGTCGGGATTCCCGACCTGCGGACATATGTGCTCGGTCCGGGGCTGGAGTTGGTGGCGCCCGGTGTGGTGGGGGAGCTGTACGTCGCGGGGGCCGGTGTCGCCCGCGGCTATCTGGGCAGGCCCGGTATGACGGCGGAGCGGTTCGTGGCGGACCCGTACGCGCCTGAGCCGGGCACACGGATGTACCGCACCGGTGACCTGGTGCGGTGGAACCAGGACGGCGAGCTGGAGTTCGTCGGCCGCGCCGACCACCAGGTCAAGATCCGCGGCTTCCGCATCGAACCGGGCGAGATCGAGAAGGTGCTGACCGACCACCCGGACGTCACCGAGGCGGCGGTGGTGGTCCACGAGGAGCCGTCCGGCGATGCCCGCCTCATCGCCTACGTGGTGGCACGGGGAGCCCTCCGCGCCGGGGACGTCAAGGAGTTCGCGCGGGGCCGGCTGCCCGACTACATGCTGCCGGCCGCCGTCGTCGTACTGGACCGGATGCCACTCAACGCCAACGGCAAGTTGGACAAGGCGGCGCTCCCGGAGCCGGACTTCACCGTGCCCAGGTCGGGGCGGGAGGCGCGTACGCCGCAGGAGCAGATCGTGTGCGATCTGTTCGCGCAGGTGCTGGGGCTGCCCCGGGTCGGCGTGGACGACGACTTCTTCGATCTGGGCGGCCACTCGCTGCTGGCCACCCGCCTGATCGCCCGGATCCGTGCCGCGTTCGGCGTGGAGCTGGAGCTGCGCGCGCTGTTCGACGGGCCGGCACCGGCCGCGGTGGCGGCACTTCTCGACACCGCGGGACCCGCTCGGCCGCCCCTGGCGGCGCGGGTACGCCCGCCGGTGCTTCCCCTTTCGTCCGCGCAGCGGCGGCTGTGGTTCCTGCACAAGATGGAGGGGCCGAGTGCCACCTACAACATCCCGCTCGTCGTGCGACTGACGGGCAGGTTGGACCGTGACGCGCTGCGTGTCGCCCTTGGTGACGTGGTGGCCCGGCACGAGAGTCTGCGGACGGTGTTCCCCGAGGCCGAGGGCGTTCCGCACCAGCAGGTCCTCGACAGTGCGAGCGTCGAGTTGCCCGTCACCGACATCACCGAGACGGAGCTGCCGGACGCCCTGAAGTCAGCGGCCCGACACACCTTCGACCTGGCGACTCAAATCCCCCTCCACGCCACGTTGTTCACGATGTCCGAACACCGGCACGCGCTGCTGCTCGTCCTGCATCACATCGCGGGTGACGGGTGGTCGTTGGGTCCGCTCGCCACCGATCTCACGCGGGCTTACACGGCGCGGGTGGAGGGGCGGGTGCCGGAGTGGTCTGCGTTGCCGGTGCAGTACGCGGACTACACGCTGTGGCAGAACGAGCTGCTGGGGGACCAGAACGACCCTGACAGTCTGTTCGCCACCCAGATCGCGTACTGGAGGGAGGCGTTGGCGGGTCTGCCGGATCAGCTGACGCTGCCCTCGGATCGTCCGCGTCCGGCGGTGATGACCTACCGGGGTGACTACGTCACGGTCGACATCGATGCGGATCTGCACCGGCGGCTGTTGGACGTCGCGCGGGCGTCGGGTGCGAGCTTGTTCATGGTGTTGCAGGCGGGGCTCGCGGCCTTGTTGACGCGGCTGGGGGCTGGTGAGGATGTTCCGGTGGGCAGTCCGGTGGCCGGCCGCACGGATCAGGCGTTGGACGAGCTGATCGGGTTCTTCGTCAACACGTTGGTGTTGCGCACGGACACGTCGGGTGATCCGAGTTTCACGGAGCTGATCTCGCGGGTGCGGGAGCGGAGTCTGGCCGCCTACGCGCACCAGGATGTCCCCTTCGAGTACCTGGTCGAGCTGCTCAACCCGACCCGGACGCTGTCGCACCACCCGCTCTTCCAGGTGATGCTCGCCCTCCAGAACGCGCCCGAGACCGAACTCGAGCTTCCGGGGCTGCGAGCCGGGGTCGAGTTGGGCAGGACGGGTACGGCGAAGTTCGACCTGTTCTTCAGCCTTGCGGAGCAGCGCGGGGAGCGCGGCGAGCCACAAGGCCTCACCGGTGCCGTCGAGTACTCGAGCGACATCTACGACGTGCCCACCGTCCAAGCCCTGTTCGACCGTTGGATACGGCTACTGGACGCGGCCGTGTCCGATCCCGACCGCCCGCTGGCCGGCATCGACATCCTCACCTCCGACGAACACCGGCGGGCCGTGGTCGACTTCAACGACACGGCTCATGCCGTGCCGGATGCCTCGCTGGGGGAGTTGTTCCTGCGGCAGGTGGCTCAGACGCCCGATGCCCCGGCGGTCACCGACGGCGCCACCACGCTCACGTACGCACAGCTCGACGCGCGTGCCAACCAGTTCACGCACCATGTGATCGGCAGGGGAGTGCGGCCCGGCGACGCGGTCGGCGTACTTCTGGAGCGCTCGATCGAGACGGTCACCACGGTCCTCGGCCTGATGAAGGCCGGAGCCGTCTACGTACCTCTCGACGCCCGTTATCCGGCCGAGCGCATCCGCCATGTCCTGGCCGACACCGGCGCGCGCTTGCTGATCACCGACGAACGGTCGGTTCCGGAGTCGGGTGCCGAGGCGGTGGAGCTGCTCCACATCGAGTCCTTTCGGCCCCCTGCGTCCGAACCCGCTGATCCCCGGGTGGGTGTGCGGTCGGGGGATGCCGCGTATGTGATGTACACCTCGGGTTCGACGGGTGTGCCCAAGGGGATCGTGGTGACGCATGGCAATGTCGCCGCTCTGGCTCTGGACCCGTGTT
>NZ_JBITEB010000023.1:0-121529 GCF_044454765.1 Streptomyces sp. NPDC051452 | reverse complement strand
CGGGAAGAACTCGTACCACGAGCCGTACAGCGCGCGTTCACGCTCCACCAGCAACGGCATCGCGTCGGAAGCCGTCACCAGCTCGCGCAGCGGATGACGGTCGAGGACCTCCGTCACCTCCGGGGCCAGCGCCGCCGCGAGGCGCCAGGCGGCCGGCCGGTTCTCGTCGCGCAGGGCCGCCACCGCGTCCAGCACGAGCGGCCGCCGCCCCTTCGGGACCCCGGCGGCCGCGCGCTCGTACAGCCGGGCACCCTCCTCCAGGACCAGGTCGGTGTCGATACCCGCGGGGATCTTGATCCGGGCGTGGTGCCGCCAGGTGGAGAGCGGGTCGGACCACGCCTCGACCGTGAAGGTCCAGCGGCCGGGCTCGCCCGGCGTGACGTGGACACCCCAGCGGTCGGTGCCCGGGGCGAGTTCGCGCATCGGCGTCCACGGGCCGGGCCGGCCCGCCGGGTCCCGCAGCACCACGTTCGCCGCGACGGCGTCGTGCCCCTCCCGGAACACGGTGGCCGACACCTCGAACGACTCGCCGGTCACCGCCTTGGCGGGCCGGCGCCCGTGCTGGACCACGGGGCGCACGTCGAGGACGGGGATCCGGCCGAGTGCGCCGGGGGTGTCCGGCGGGTTGGGCGGGGACGGGTCCGTGGTGGCGGGTTGCGCGGCTTTCCCGCCCGTTGCCCTCTTTCCTGCTGCCTTGGCCTTGCTGCTTGTCGGGGGTGCTGACGAGTGGTGCGTGGCGGGCATGACCGCTCCTGTCCGCGTCAACGTGGGTGTGGCGGATGGCTATGGGGAGGTGGGTCCTGCGGAGGTGCTGGAGTACGCCTGTGGGGTGTTGTACCGGAGGAGCCTTCCCACTCCGTTCGGGTGGGCAATCCGGCACTCTGTTAACTACTCGCGCGTACGTCCACCCACAAGACCGGCCTCTTCCTCCGGGTGCCCACCCGCACCGTGTTGACGCCCCGACACCCCGGGTACGTCCCCACCGACGCCCGGGTAACCACTACCGTCGAGGGTGACGACGAGACGTACAGCGCCGTGCGTCTCACCCCGCGACGCGTCGAGGTGGAATGTGAAGGCGATCCGTCGGTTCACCGTCCGTCCCGTTCTCCCCGCCCCGCTAAGGCCGCTGAGCGACCTGGCACGCAATCTGCGCTGGTCCTGGCACGCGGAAACGCGCGACCTGTTCCAGTCCGTCGACCCCGAGGCCTGGGCCGCCTCCTCGGGCGACCCGGTGCGGCTGCTGGGCACCGTGCGCCCCGCCCGGCTCGCCGAGCTGGCCGGGGACCGGCGGTTCCTGCGCCGGCTGACCGCCGTCGCCGACGATCTCGACGACTATCTGACCGGCGACCGCTGGTACCAGAACCAGACGGACGGCCTGCCCGCCGCCGTCGCCTACTTCTCCCCGGAGTTCGGCATCACGGCCGCGCTGCCCCAGTACTCGGGCGGTCTCGGCATCCTCGCCGGCGACCATCTGAAGGCGGCCAGCGATCTCGGCGTGCCGCTGATCGGGGTGGGTCTGCTGTACCGGCACGGGTACTTCCGGCAGAGCCTGTCGCGCGACGGCTGGCAGCAGGAGCACTATCCGGTGCTGGACCCCAACGAACTGCCGGTCACCCAGCTGAAGGACAGCGACGGCACCCCCTTGCGGGTGTCCCTCGCCCTGCCCGGTGGCAAGGCGCTGCACGCCCGGATCTGGCTGGCCCAGGTGGGCCGGGTGCCGCTGCTGATGCTCGACTCGGACGTGGAGGAGAACGACCTCGGTGAACGCGGCGTCACCGACCGGCTCTACGGCGGCGGCAGCGAGCACCGGCTGCTGCAGGAGATGCTGCTCGGCATAGGGGGTGTCCGGGCGGTGCGGACGTACTGCCGGCTCACCGGGCACCCGGAGCCGGAGGTGTTCCACACCAACGAGGGCCACGCGGGCTTCCTGGGGCTCGAACGCATCGCGGAACTCTGCGCGGACGGACTGGATTTCGACTCCGCGCTGGAGGCCGTGCGCGGCGGCACCGTGTTCACCACCCACACCCCGGTCCCGGCCGGCATCGACCGCTTCGACCGGGAACTGGTCGCCCGGCACTTCGGGACGGACGCCGAACTGCCGGGCATCGACGTGCGGCGGATCCTGGCACTGGGCATGGAGACCTACCCGGGCGGCGAGCCGAACCTGTTCAACATGGCCGTGATGGGGCTCCGGCTGGCCCAGCGGGCCAACGGGGTCTCGCTGCTGCACGGTCAGGTCAGCCGGGAGATGTTCGCCGGACTGTGGCCGGGATTCGACGCCGAGGAGGTGCCGATCACCTCCGTGACCAACGGGGTGCACGCGCCGACATGGGTGGCGCCGGAGGTGCTGCGGCTCGGCGCCCGGCAGATCGGCGCCCAGCGGACCGAGGACGCGCTGAGCGTCGGCGGCAGCGACCGCTGGGACGCGGTGGCGGACATCTCGGACCAGGAGGTCTGGGAGCTGCGCCGCACCCTGCGCGAACAGCTGGTGCTTGAGGTGCGCGAGCGGCTGCGTGCCTCCTGGCGGCAACGCGGGGCCGGTGACGCGGAGTTGGGCTGGATCGAGGGGGTCCTCGACCCGGACGTCCTGACCATCGGGTTCGCCCGGCGCGTGCCGTCGTACAAGCGGCTGACGCTGATGCTGCGGGACCGGGACCGGCTGATGGAGCTGCTGCTGCACCCGGAGCGGCCGGTGCAGATCGTCGTGGCGGGAAAGGCGCACCCGGCGGACGACGGCGGCAAGCGGCTGATCCAGGAGCTGGTGCGGTTCGCGGACGACCCGCGGGTGCGGCACCGGATCGTCTTCCTGCCGGACTACGGCATGGGAATGGCGCAGAAGCTCTACCCGGGCTGTGACGTGTGGCTGAACAACCCCCTGCGCCCGCTGGAGGCGTGCGGCACCTCCGGGATGAAGGCGGCGCTGAACGGCTGCCTCAACCTCTCGGTGCTGGACGGCTGGTGGGACGAGTGGTTCAGGCCGGACTTCGGCTGGGCCGTGCCGACCGCGGACGGTGCCGGCACCGACCCCGACCGGCGGGACGACATCGAGGCGGCGGCCCTGTACGACCTCATGGAGCAGCGGGTGACCCCGCGCTTCTACGAGCGCGGGCGCGGCGGGCTGCCGGACCGGTGGATCCAGATGGTCCGCCAGACCCTGACCCTGCTCGGTCCCAAGGTGCTGGCCGGGCGCATGGTCCGGGAGTACGTCGACCGGCTCTACGCCCCCGCCGCCGAGTCCCACCGCGCGCTGACCCCGGACACCGCCCGGGAGCTGGCCGCGTGGAAGGCCCGGGTGCGGGACGCCTGGCCGGCGGTGACGGTGGACCATGTGGAGACGACCGCGGCGACCGCGAGCGCGGAACTGGGCGCGACCGTGGGGCTGCGGGTCCGGGTGGGCCTCGGCGAGCTGGCGCCGGAGGACGTGGAGGTGCAGGCGGTCTCCGGACGGGTGGACGCGGAGGACCGCATCACGGACGCCACGATCGTCCCGCTGAAGCCGACCGGCGCCCCCGACCTGGAGGGCCGCCGGCTCTACGAGGGCCCGCTGTCCCTGGACCGCACCGGCCCCTACGGCTACACGGTGCGTATCCTGCCCGCCCACCGGCTGCTCGCCTCCGCTGCGGAACCGGGCCTGCTGGCGGTCCCGTCGCAGGAGGTGGGGGACGGGTCCGGCATGCTGCTGAGGTGATCGGGACGTCCTGACGGCGGGACGGTCCTTAGCGGGTCAGGCCTCGCCCAGTCCCTCGCACAGTCTCCGCAGGACCGTCCCGCAACGGCGGGCGTAGGCGTGCTGCAGGCCGCGGGTCGCCGGCCCGCCCGCGCGGGCGTACCACTTGGCCGCCTTGCTGAACGCGGCGACGGTGAGCCACACCGTGCCGTCGCCGGTGCGGTCGACCACGAAGGCCTCCTCGCCGCACTCGGGGTGGCCTTCCAGGGTGCCGTAGGCCCAGCCGGCGCGACGGCTCTCCTCCACCGTCCAGACGATGCGGCAGGGGGCCTTGACGAGGCCGGCCAGAGTGACGGTGACGTCGGTGCCGGGGGCCGCGCGGTCGGCCGCGGCGTCGATGCCCACGCCCAGCGCGCGGTGCATCTCCCAGGTGAGGACCGCTTCGGCGGCCCGCCGGAAGACCTCCTGCCCCTCGCCGAGGCGGGTGCGCACGCGCATCGGGTGGAAGCCGGGCGGGCAGAAGGCCGGGTCGTCGCGGGTCGCACCGACCGGCTCGTAGGTGAAGGGCGCCGAGGACATGGGTCACAAGGGTAGGGCGGCACCCCGGTGGCGTTACGCCGGGGTGCCGCCCTGTGGTCTGTCCGATGCGGACCGGACCGGCTAGTTGACGTTCACCGCCGACCAGGCCGCGGCCACCGCCTTGTACTCGGCGCTGGTGGAGCCGTACAGCGCGGACGCCGCCGACAGGGTGCCGGTGCGCGCCGACTTGTAGTTGGTCGTCGACGTGAAGTACGTCGTCAGCGCCTTGTACCAGATCTGCAGCGCCTTGTCCCGGCCGATGCCCGTGACCGTGGAGCCGTTGGACGTCGGGGAGTTGTACGACACGCCGTTGATCGTCTTCGCGCCGCTGCCCTCGGACAGCAGGTAGAAGAAGTGGTTGGCGACACCGGACGAGTAGTGGACGTCCAGGTTGCCCACACCGGAGGACCAGGAGTCCGCCGAGCCGCCGTCCTTGCTGGGCTTGTCCATGTAGCGCAGCGGGGTGCCGTCGCCGTTGATGTCGATCTTCTCGCCGATGAGGTAGTCGCCCTTGTCGGACGCGTTGTTGGCGTAGAACTCCACGCCGGTGCCGAAGATGTCGCTGGTCGCCTCGTTCAGGCCACCGGACTCGCCCGAGTAGTTCAGGCCGGCGGTGTTGGCGGTGACGCCGTGGCTCATCTCGTGACCGGCCACGTCCAGCGAGGTCAGCGGGTCGACGTTGCCGGAGCCGTCGCCGTAGGTCATGCAGAAGCAGCTGTCGTCCCAGAACGCGTTCACGTATGCGTTGCCGTAGTGGACGCGGGAGTACGCGCCGACGCCGTTGTTCTTGATGCCGTTGCGGCCGAAGGTGTTCTTGTAGAAGTCCCAGGTCTCGGCCGCGCCGTAGGCGGCGTCCGCGGCCGCGGTCTGGTCGGAGGAGGAGCTGGAGGCGGTGCCGGTGCCGAAGACGTTGCTCGAGCTGGCCACCAGGGTGCCCGTGCCGGACGTCCTGCGGGCCAGGTTGTAGGTCTTGTGGTTGCCCCGCGCGCTGTCGGTGAGCTGGTAGGTCGAGCCCGACTGCACGGTGTTGAGGCTGACCGTGCCGGAGTACAGCGTCTTGCCGGTGCCGGTCGCGTTCTCGATGCCCTGGTACTCGAAGAGCTTCTTGCCAGTGGCGGCGTCGGTGATGACGTGCAGCTGGTTGGGGGTGCCGTCGTCCTGGAGGCCGCCGACGACCGTCTCGTAGGCGAGGACGGGCTTGCCGGAGCCGGCCCAGATCACCTTGCGGGCGCCGTCGGCGGTGGACTTCGCCGAGCCGAGGGTTCTGGCGGCGGACACCGCCTGCTTCTCGGCCTTGGCGGCGGTGATCTGCGGCTTGAGGGAGGCCACCTTGATCGCGGACTTGGCCGCCTTGGTGACGCCCTCGGTCTTCCCGGACTTCGCGGTGTGGACGACCAGGTCGCCGCCGAGCACCGGCAGCCCGGCGTAGGTGCGCTCGTAGCGGGTGTGCACGGTGCCGTCGGCGTCCTTGACGACGTCCTTGACGACCAGCTTCTCCTTGGCACCGAGGCCTATGTGCCGTGCCGTCTCGGCGGCACCGGCCCGCGCCTTGTCGACCAGGGCGGTACGGGCAGCGGCGGACAGCGTGGTCGGGGCGGCCGCGAGGGGTTTCGCGGCGGCGGAGCCGGCCGGGGTCTGGGCGGAGGCACTCGTGGTCAGACCGGTGGAGAGCAGGGCTCCGGCGGCGACAGCGGTGGCGACGGCCAGGGTGGTGCGCTTGTGACGCGCGTAGAGGGGGCTCACGCAAGCTCCTTCGTGGGGGAGTCCGGACAGCGTGGGGTTGCTGGCCGGAGTGTGTGGCGTTGGGAAGCTGCTGTGCTGCTGCGGCGGGTGGAGAGAGAGTGACATCCAGGGCGCGTACATGTCAGGACCCTGAAGTGATGTTGGCCGAAAGCCGACTGTCCGATAAACATTGCGGCCACGTAAACCGCGGTCGCCCGGGGGGTCCGACCCCCCGGACGACCTTGTATTACCAGGGCTGTGGTGTGCGGTTTACGGGAACGTCAGCTTCCAGCCGTTGATCGTTCCGGTGTCGTACGTGGCCTGATCCTGCACCTTCAACTTCCACGTGCCGTTGGCCGGCTCGGCGGCGGCATTGACCGTGTAGGTCTCGTTCACGTTGTCCGCCGAGTCGGAGGAGCTGAAGTCCTTCAGCCGGTACGCGGTGCCCGACGGGCCGACGAGGTCGATCACCAGGTCGCCCCGCCAGGTGTGCGTGATGTCGACGGCCACCTGGAGGTTGCCTGGCGCGTTCCCGGTCCGGCCGGAGACGGTGATGCTGGAGGTGACCGCCGGACCGTTGTCCGGGACGGGGACCGGCGTGGTGTTCTCGTAGGAGGTGCCGCCGCCCCCGCCGCCACCGGAGCGCGTGCCGACCCCGACGCCCGCCCAGGCGTCCTGCACGGCCTTGTACTCGGCGCTCGTGGTGCCGTACAGCTCGCCGGCCGCCGCGAGGCTGCCGGTGCGGGCGCCCGCGTAGTTGGTGGTGGACGTCCACTTGGTGGTCAGCGCCCGGTACCAGATCTGCAGCGCCTTGTCCCGGCCGATGCCGGTGACCGGAAGGCCGTCCGCCGTCGGCGAGTTGTAGCTGACGCCGTTGATGACCTTGGCGCCGCTGCCCTCGCTCAGCAGGTAGAAGAAGTGGTTCGCGGGGCCCGACGAGTAGTGCACGTCGACGCCGCCGATCCCCGAGTACCAGCTGTCCTTGGACGAGCCGTCCTTGCTCGGCTTGTCCATGTAGCGCAGCGGGCTGCCGTTGCCGTTGATGTCGATCTTCTCGCCGATGAGGTAGTCGCCGACGTCGGTGGCGTTGTTGGCGTAGAACTCCACGCCGGTGCCGAAGATGTCGCTGGTCGCCTCGTTCAGGCCGCCGGACTCGCCCGAGTAGTTCAGGCCCGCGGTGTTGGAGGTGACGCCGTGGCTCATCTCGTGGCCGGCCACGTCGATGGCGGTCAGCGGCTTGGCGTTGCCGGAGCCGTCGCCGTAGGTCATGCAGAAGCAGCCGTCGTCCCAGAACGCGTTCACGTACGAGTTGCCGTAGTGGACGCGGCTGTAGGCCCCGACCCCGTTGTTCTTGATGCCGCTGCGCCCGAAGGTGTTCTTGTAGAAGTCCCAGGTGACCGCGGCGCCGTAGTGGGCGTCCGCGCCGGCGGTGGCGGCGTTGGAGTTGGTGCCGTTGCCCCAGGTGTCGTTGGTCTGCGAGAACAGCGTGCCGGTGCCCGAGGTGCCGTGGTTCAGGTTGTACGTCTTGTGACCGCCGCGCGCCCCGTCGGTGAGCGTGTAGTTCGAGCCCGACTGGGTCGTGGTCAGCGTGACCTGCCCGCTGTACTGCGTGTTGCCGACGCCGGTCTCGATGCCCTGGTACTCGAAGAGCTTCTTGCCGGTGGCGGCGTCGGTGATGACGTGCAGCTGGTTGGGGGTGCCGTCGTCCTGGAGGCCGCCGACGACCGTCTCGTAGGCGAGGACGGGCTTGCCGGAGCCCGCCCAGATCACCTTGCGCACCGACTCGGCCGCCGACTTGGTGCCGCCGAGGGCCCTGGCGCGCCCCACGGCCAGCTTCTCGGCGGCGGCCTTCGAGGCGGCCGGGGTGAGCGAGGGGACCTTCAGCGTGGCGTTCGTGGCCCTGATGACGTCCATGGTCTTGCCCGACCTGGACTCCACCACCAGGTCGCCGCCCAGCACCGGCAGACCGGCGTAGGTGCGCTCGTAGCGGGTGTGGACCGTGCCGTCGGCGTCCTTGACGACGTCCCGGACGACGAGTTTCTCCCGGGCGCCGAGGCCGATCGAGCGGGCGGTCGCCGTCTTCGCGGCGTCGGCGTCGCGTATCAGCTCGGCGCGCTGGGAGGGGCTGAGCCTGACGGCCACATGGGCCGGATTGGCCTTGCCGGCCTGCGGCTTCGCCGGTGCGGCGCTGGCCGCGCCCGACTGGACGGCGGCCGCGATCAGGGCGGCCGCGCCGACTAGGGCGACGGCGGCGGTACGGCGGTGCGGAGTGTGGGAGGTGCGTCCGCGAGAGGAAATGCTTCTCAACACTGACTCCTTCTGCGTGACCGCGCCACGCGCGGCCAGGGGAGACCGGACGGTGGGTTGAGACGTCCGGGCAGAACAGGGCGGTACGCGGAACCAGGTGCGGGTGCGAAACCGGCTCACGTGGAGCGTGCGGAGCTGTGGGGTCGCTGTGAGTCGGCCAGGGAAGAGTGACAGGGGATCGGCGTACCTGTCAGGACCGCGTCATGAACTTGGCCGGAATTGCGCCGTTGACCGGATAGTCGAGTTCGATATGCGGACGACGGCAGTGCCCGCGCTGCCCCGGGCCGTGCCGGCCAGGACGAGTCCGGACAGCGCGCCGCCGAGCCGGCTGCCACCCGCCGACAGCGCCCGGTACGGCACAGGTGACGGCGTACCCGGTGTCCCCTGGACCGGCCCTCGCCGCCCGCGCCTCCATCCGCCCCGGGGGACTCGCCGTCGCGGTCGGCGGGGCTGGTCTTCGCCGCCGAGCCGGTGGTCGTCGCGGCGGCCACGCCAGGGGGGGCGCGAAGACCCCGCGACGACTCTTCTGCTGTGGCCCTGCCTGGCTCCGGCGCCCCGCGCCCGCACCGGCGCCCGCCCGGGACCGACGGTGGGCGGCGCCCGGACGCCGTCCGGTGGCAGGCGGGGTGCTCAGTTCTCCGCGACCTCGCCGTGCCATGTGCGCCACAGGGCCGCGTACGCCCCGTCGGCCGTCACGAGGTCCTCGTGGGAGCCCAGTTCGGTGAGGCGGCCGTCCTCCATGACCGCCACCCGGTCCGCGTCGTGGGCGGTGTGCAGTCGGTGGGCGATGGCGATGACCGTGCGGCCCCGCAGGACCGCGGCCAGGGCCCGTTCGGCGTCCCGGGCGGTGGTGGGATCCAGCAGGGCCGTCGCCTCGTCCAGGATCAGCGTGTGCGGATCGGCCAGCACCACCCGGGCGAGAGCCAGTTGCTGGGCCTGGGAGCCGTCCGTCGCCCGGCCGCCCGGCCCGAGCCGGGTGCCGAGGCCGTCCGGCAGCGCGCGGACCCAGCCGTCGGCGCCCACCGCCGTGAGCGCGGCCCACAACTGGTCGTCCGTCGCCTCCGGTTCGGCGATCCGCAGGTTGTCGCGGACCGTGCCCAGGAAGACGTGGTGTTCCTGGGTGACCAGGACCACCTGACGGCGCAGCAGCTCCGGTCCCAGTTCGGCGACCGGTACCCCGCCCACCGTCACCGTGCCGGCGGTGGGCCGGTCGATGCCCGCCAGCAGCCTGCTGAGGGTCGTCTTGCCGGCACCGGAGGGACCCACCACCGCCAGCCGTTCCCCGGGCCGTACCGTCAGGTCCACTCCGCGCAGCACCTCACCGCCCCGCTCGTAGGCGTAACGCACCCCGCGCACCTCGATCCGGTCGTCCGCAGGCATCGCCGACGGGCTCCCGGCGTCCGAGCGCGGTGCCGCCGCCAGGCCCTCCACGCGCGCGAACGAGGCGCCGCTGCTCTGCAGTTGCTCCACCCGCATCAGGATCTGGTCCAGCGGCTCGGTGAACTGGCGCAGATACAGCGCCGCGGCCACCACCGCGCCGACCCCGACCGTGCCCCGCGCGTGCAGCCACCCGCCGACCAGCAGCACCCCCACCACGGGCACCGAGTACGTCACCTCGACCGCCGGGAAGAACACCGTCCGCAGGAACAGGGTGTGCAGGCGGGCCCGGCGGGACCTCTCCAGCGCCTCCCGGCCCGCCGCGATCCGCGGCCGCCGCAGCCGGAAGGCCTCGACCGTCCGCGCCCCCTCCGCCGTCGCCGCCACGATCTCCGCGACACGCGAGGTGGCCGCGCCCTCGGCGAGGTACCCGTCCCGGGCGCGCCGCAGGTACCAGCGCAGCGCCGGCCCGATCGGGGCCAGCCCGAGCAGCCCGAACGCGCCGAGCAGAGGGTCCAGCGCGAACACCGCGCCGAGCACGAACACCGCCTGCACGCCGTTGACCAGCAGATCCGGGCCGACATCCCGCAGCGTGGTCCCCACGGTCGCCACGTCCGCCGTGCCCCGCGCCGTCAGATCACCGGTGCCGGCCCGCTCCACCACGGAGGCGGGCAGCGCCAGTACCCGGTCGACGTACTCCTCCCGCACCCGGGCCAGCGTCCGCTCGCCGAACCGGTGCCCCACGTACCGCGCCCAGCGCGCCAGCAGCAACTGCGCCAGCGAGGCGAGCAGGATCCACAGGGCCAGCCGGTCCACCGCCGCGACCCCCCGCCCGGCCCGCACCGCGTCGACGATCCGCCCGACCAGCCACGGTCCGACGAGCCCCGCCCCGGCCGCCAGCGCGTTCAGCGCCAGCGCGGCGCCGAACGCCCGCCCGTCGCTCCGCACCAGCCGGGCACCGGCGCGCCGCACCCCGGCCCGGTCGGCGACCGGCAGCAGACTCCCCTCGGTCGTCATCGCACGGCCTCCCCGGCGGTGTCGTCGGCGTCGCGGGCCACCAGTGCCCGGTAGGCGGGCTCGGTCGCCAGCAGGCGGCGGTGCGGGCCGTGCGCGGCCACCTTGCCGTCGATCAGGAACCACACGACATCCGCCCGGTCGAGCACCAGCGGCGAGGCGGTCGCCAGCACGGTCGTACGGCCCTGCCGCGCCTCCCGCAGCCGCTCGGCGACCGTCGACTCCGTGTGCGCGTCCAGCGCCGAGGTCGGCTCGACGGCGAGCAGCACCTCGGGGTCGGCCAGCAGGGCCCGCGCCAGCCGGATCCGCTGCCGCTGTCCGCCGGACAGGCTGCGGCCCTGCCCGGCGACGGCCGAGTCCAGCCCGTCCGGCAGCCCGCGCACGACGTCCTCGGCGGCGGCCGCGTACACCGCGCGGCGCAGCGCGGCCTCGTCGGCCGGGCGGTCGGCGGCCACCACCTCGCGCAGCGGCCCGGCGAACAGGTCCGCCTCGTTGTCCGCGACCAGCACCCGCGCCCGTACGGCGTCCAGCGGCACCGCGTCCAGCCGTACCCCGCCCCAGGTCACCTCGGTCGGCCCGTACCGGCCCAGCCGGTCGACCACCGCGACGGCCTCGGCGGGCCGGGCGGCGACCAGCGCGGTCAGTCGTCCCGGCGCCACCCGCACCCCCGACGCCGGGTCGTACAGCTCGGCCGGCCCGTCCGGTGCGGGCTCGGTGCCCTCGTCCGGTTCCGGCTCCAGGCACAGCAGCCGTACCACCCGGCGCGCGGCCACCACGCCACGGTTCAGGTCGTAGGCCATCAGCACGAAGAACGCCACCGGCCCGATCAGCACCGCGACATAGCCGTACACCGACACCAGCTCGCCGACGCTGATCCGCCCCTGGGCCGCCAGCCGTGCCGCGAGCCAGGTCACCACCGCCAGGAACAGGGTGGGCAGGCCCACGCCGAGCGCCTGCACCCAGCTGGCCGCCGCGCCCACCCGGTAGCCCTGCTCCCGCAGCCGGCGCGAGTCCTCGCGGAAGGCGTCCGCGAACAGCCCCTTGCCGCCGAGTCCGCCCAGGACCCGCAGCCCGCCCGCCAGATCACCGATCCGCGCCGTGAGCACCCCCTGCCGTTCCCGGTACTCGCTCTCGGCGCCCTGCAGACGCAGCGTCAGCGGCCCGGTCAGCAGCGCGATCACCGGCATGCCCAGCAGCACCACCGCGGCCAGCGGCGCCGAGACCGACAGCAGGACCCCGGCCACGACCAGATAGACCACGATCGAGCCCACGCCGGGCCCGACCACGGTGAGTGCCTGGGCGAGGGTCTGCACGTCGCCGACCCCGATCGTCATCACCTCACCGGCCTGCGCCCGGCGCGACAGCGCGGCCCCGAGGCGCACCACGTGCCCCACGACCACCTTGACCGTGCGGAAGTGGGCGTCCATCCGGACCCGGGTCATCGTGCGGTGCCGCATGATGCTCAGCCAGGCGTTCGCCGACCCGGCCACGAACATCGCCACGCTCCACCACGCGAGCACCCCGAACCGCCCCGGCACCAGCCCCTCGTCCACCGCCCGCGCCAGCATGTACGGCTGTGCGGCCAGCAGCACCATCCACACGCTGGCCAGCAGCGCCCCGAGCAGGGACCGTCCCGGCTGGCGGACCACCAGCCACCACAGGTAGTGCCACCCGCCACGGGTGTCGGGCCTGCCCGGGTCCGCATAGGCGTCGATCATCCGTCCCCCGCTCCGCTCGGCCCCGTCGGCGGTGCGGTCCGACGGCGAACGTCGAACCTATCGAGGCGCGGACGGGGGTTCCATGCAATAACGGCCGGTCGAGGGGGCGCGGGGCAACTAGCCGAGGATCTTCCGGTCGTAGGCCACCGCCACCGCCGCCGCCCGGTCCTTGACGCCCAACTTGGCGTACAGGTGGGTCAGATGGGTCTTCACCGTGGCCTCGCTGATGAACAGCTCGCGGGCGATCTCGCGGTTGGAGGTGCCCTTGGCCACCAGTGCCAGCACCTCGCGCTCCCGCGCGGACAGGGGCTCCTTGCCGGGGGCGCGGACGGCGTGGACCAGCCGGGAGGCGACGGCCGGGGAGAGCACCGTACGGCCCTCGGCGGCGGCCCGCACGGCGGTGAACAGCTCGTCGCGCGGGGCGTCCTTCAGGAGGTAGCCGGTCGCGCCCGCCTCGATCGCCGGGAGGGTGTCGGAGTCGGTGTCGTACGTGGTGAGGACGAGGACCTTCGCGCGGGCGCCGCGCCGGGACAGCTCACGGATGGCGTCCACCCCGGAACCGCCGGGCATGCGCAGGTCCATCAGGATCACGTCCGGGTCGAGGCCGGCCGCCCTTTCGACCGCCTCCACACCGTCCGCCGCCTCCCCGAGCACCCGGAAGCCGGGCGCCGACTCGAACATGCCGCGCAGACCGTCGCGGACCACCGGATGGTCGTCGACGATCAGCAGGGAGATGGCGGGATCGGCGGTCATGCGCGCACCACGGCGGTCTCAGCGTTCATCGCGCACCAACGGTACGCGAACCGACACCGCCGTACCGTGCCCCGGTTCGGACTCCACGCTGAGCGCGCCCGCGATCCGTTCGGCGCGGGCCCGCATGCCGTCCAGGCCGAAGCCGCCGGTCCGGGTGCGCGCCCGCGCGGCGGCCGGGTCGAAACCGGTGCCGTCGTCGCGGACGTCCAGGGTGACCTCGTCGCCCATGAAGGACAGGGTCACCCCGACCCGGGTCGCCCGGGCGTGCCGAAACGCGTTGGACAGCGCCTCCTGGGCGACCCGCAGCAAGGTCGCCGAGACCTCGTCGTGCAGCTGCTCGGCGGTGCCGGTGACCGTGAAGCCTGCCCGGACCCCGGTGCGTTCGCCCCACTCGCCGACCGTCTTCTGCAGCGCCTCGGGCAGTCCGTCGACGGCGAGCGCGACCGGGGCCAGATTGTGCACCGAGCGGCGGGCCTCGCCCAGGCTGTCGCGGGCGAGGTTCGAGGCGCGCTCCAGGTGGGTGCGGGCCGTGTCCAGGTCCGGGGCGTTGGCGACGACCTGGAGCTGGGCGATGATGCCGGTCAGGCCCTGTGCGATGGTGTCGTGGATCTCCGCGGCCAGCCGGCGCCGTTCGTCCGCCACCCCCGCCTCCCGGGCCTGGATGAGGAGCTGGGAGTGCAGGGCCGCGTTCTCGTCCAGCGCCTGCTGCAACGCGGTGTTCGTGCGCTCCAGTTCGGCGATCGTCTCGTCCTGGGTGCGGGCGCGGGCCTCCTCCAGCCCGGCGAGGTGCGCGAAGAGCACCAGCAGCATGACGTTGACGCAGAGGATCGCGCCGAACACCACCCAGCCCATCCCGCCGTGCGGCGGCAGCCCGCCCGACTGGGAGCCGGCCACCGTGACGGCGGTGCCGAACAGACCGGCCTTGCGCACCCGCCGAGGCAGCAGCCGGTCGGCGCCGAAGTAGCCGATGACGGCGTAGAAGGCGAACAGCGGGTTGAGCCAGGTCAGGACGAAGGCGATGGCCCAGCGGGCGCCGTAGTAGCAGGCGCTCGCGGCACCGGGGGCGGGCCGGCTGCGCGACACCCGGCCCCACACCAGCTCCACGGCGACGGCGGCGGCGACGAGGGCACCGGCGGTGCGCTTCTCGCCGGCCGTCATCCCGATCGCGTCGGCCACGGCGGCCGCGACCAGCGTGCCCACCAGCAGCAGGCCGTACGGCCCCCAGCGGTGGAACGCGGCCCACCGCCGCTCCACGACCTCCATGCCCGGCATGACCCCAGTCTCCACGACCCCGCTCCTCCTCACGCACCCCGGCCCGCACGCACCGCACCCCGGCCCTCACTCGCACCGGCTCTCACTCCCTGTGGTCCGCACTCGTCCCGGCGCCGAAGCCGGGTCATTCCCAGCGGAACCAGCGGGCCGCGCCGGCCGTCAGCAGGGCCGCCCACAGCGCGAGCACGCCCAGGTGGTCCCAGCCGGGCCAGTGGCCCGCTGCAGCCTCGCCCAGGGCGCGCGCCGCCGCGCCGAACGGGGTGAGACCGACCACGCGAGCCAGCGTGTGCGGCATGGCCTGCACCGGCAGCCACACACCCGCGCAGAACATCATCGGGAAGAACACCGCCGAGCCGATCGCCCCCGCGATCTTCGTGGTCCGGGACAGCGCCGAGACCACCGAACCCAGCGCCAGGGCCGCGGCGGCCGCGAGGAGGAGGGCCAGCAGATAGCCCGCCGGCTGCCCGGGCAGCCCTACGCCGAAGCCGACGCGACCGACCGTCACCACGAGCAGGGCCGAGGCCAGCGCGACCACTCCCTGCACCGTCATCTGCGCGGACAGCAGCGCGGCGGGCCGTACGGGAGTGACGGACATCCGGCGCAGGACACCACGCTCCCGGTAGCCGGTCAGGGTCTGCGGCAGCGCCTGCACCCCCGACATGATCAGGGCGATCAGCACGGCCACCGGGACGTAGGCCTCGACCGGCCGCAGCCCGCCCATCGAGGTGTCGGCCTCCCGGAAGGACGGGATGGAGCCGAGGACCACCAGCAGCAGCGTGGGGAACAGGAAGATCCAGAAGACGGCCGCGGGCTCCCGGCGGAACAGGCGGAACTCGGTGCGCAGGACGGCGGTGTTCATGCCGCGGCCTCCTCGGTCAGGTCCAGGAACGCGTCGTCGAGCGTGGCGTCCAGCACGCGCAGCTGATGGGCGGTGACATGGTGGCGGGCGAGCAGGGTGATGACCGCGTTCACGGTCTCGTCGGTGCCGGAGAGGGTGATCCGGCCGTCCCGCCGCTCGATCGAGGCCAGGCCGGGCAGCGCGGACAGTTCACGCTCGTCCAGCGGGGCGGAGGGCGTGAAGCCGATGACGGTCGCGCCCGCCGAGCGGCGGATCAGCCCGGAAGGGGTGTCCAGCGCGGCCACCCGCCCCCGGTCGATCACCGCGACGCGGTCGCACAGCCGCTGGGCCTCCTCCATGAAGTGGGTGACGAGCAGCACGGTCACCCCGCTCGCCCGGACGTCCTCGATGAGCTGCCAGGTGTCCCGGCGGGCGCGGGGGTCGAGGCCGGTGGTCAGCTCGTCCAGCACCACGACACGCGGGCCGCCGACGAGGGCCAGCGCGATGAACAGCCGCTGCCGCTGCCCACCCGACAGCTTGGCGAACCTGGTGTCCAGCTTCGGCGTCAGACCCAGGCGTTCGGCGAGGGTCCGCCAGTCGGCGGGACGCGGGTAGAGCGCGGCGTACAGCTCCAGCGCCTCACGCACGGTCAGCTTGGCCTGCAACTCGCTCTGCTGGAGCTGGGCGCCGAGGACCTTCGCGACCCGCTCGTGGTCGGCGACGGGGTCGAGCCCGGTGACCCGGACCCGGCCGGCGTCGGGGACCCGCAGCCCTCCGACGCACTCGACGGTGGTGGTCTTGCCGGCGCCGTTCGGGCCGAGGATCCCGAAGATCTCGCCCTCCTCGACGGCGAAGGACACACCGTCGACGACGGCCCGGCCGCCGTAGGTCTTGCGTAGATCGGTGACTTCGATGACGGATGGCATGCGTCGAGGATCCCGGGAGCGCGGGTCCCCGCACATCGGCCGGCCCGCTCGGAACGGCATCGGCCGATCGGTTGACACCGGCCTACGACCCCGCGAAAGCCGCAGGTCGTAGGTCCGACGTCGGAGCCGTGCCGGGCCGAAACTCGCTGGGCGATGTCCGTGCGGGTCCGTAGGCTCGCCCTTGATGTCCACGACACCTGCCACCCCCGAGGACCGCTCAGCCGTGCGCACCCTGCTGCGGCTGTGGCCGTTCGTCCGCCCCGTCCGGGTCCGGCTGTCCCTCGCCGCGGTCGTCGCGGTCGTCGCGTCCTGTACCGGGCTGGTGATCCCGCTCGTCCTGAAGTGGATGGTCGACGGCCCCGTCGCCGACCGGGATCCGGCGGGCGTCTGGCTCGGCGCGCTGTACCTGCTCCTGCTCGGGATCGCCGAGGCGATCCTGTTCGGCATAAGGCGCTGGCTCGTGGCCCGGCCGCTGTCGCGGGTCGAGGCGGACATGCGGGCTGCCCTGTACAGCCGTCTGCAGCGGCTGCCCATGGCCTTCCACGACCGCTGGGCGTCCGGTCAACTGCTGTCCCGGGGCACGACCGACCTGATGCTGCTGCGCCAGTTCCTCGCCTTCCCGCTGACGTTCCTGCTGGTCAACGTGGTGACCATCGTCGTCGGTGTGGTGATCATGCTGGTGCAGGACTGGGTGCTGGGCCTGGTCGTCCTCGTGCCGGCCATCCCGGTGCTGTGGACGTGTGTGGTCTTCGAGCGGCGGTACGCGCACGTGGCGCGGCGGGCGCAGGACCAGATCGGCGACCTGGCGACGGTCGTCGAGGAGAGCGTGCTCGGCATCCGCGTCATCAAGGGCTTCGGCCGCCACCGCAGCCAGGCGCTGGCCTTCCGTGAGCTGTCGGGAGCGCTGCGCGGCACCGAGCTGCGCAAGGCGCGGCTGCTGGCCACCATCTGGAGCGTCATCGTGACGCTGCCCGAGCTGGCGATCGGCGCGGCGCTGGTGGTGGGGGCCGTCCGGGTGGCCGACGGACCCCTGACGGCGGGCACGCTGGTCGCCTTCCTCAGCACCGCGCTCGCGCTGCGGTGGCCGGTCGACTCGATCGGATTCCTGCTGGCGATGAGCCAGGAGGCGGCGACGGCCACGGAACGCTACTTCGAGGTGATGGACCAACAACCGGAGGACGCCCAGGCCACGAAGGCCCATGCCTCGGCCACGGCACCGGGCACGGACACCGGTACGGGCGCCCGCACCGCCGACACCGGCGCCGGGCTCCGTTTCGAAGGGGTCCGATTCCGTTACCCCGACGCGCCCCCGGACTCCCCGCCCCTCCTCAACCACATCGATCTCCACATCCGCCCCGGAGAGTCCCTGGCCCTGGTGGGTGCCACCGGCAGCGGCAAGACGACGCTGACCGCGCTGGTCCCGCGGCTGCACGAGGTCACCTCCGGCCGCGTCACCCTGGACGGCGTGGACATCACGTCGATGCCCCGCGCCGAACTCCGCGCGAAGGTCGCCATGGCCTTCGAGGAACCCACGCTCTTCTCGGCCTCCGTCGGCGAGAACGTCCTCATGGGAGCCCCGGACGGCACCGCAAAGGCGGACCTCGACCGCGCCCTGGCCGTGGCGCAGGCCGAGTTCGCGCACGCGCTCCCGCAGGGCACCGACACCCGCGTCGGCGAGCAGGGCCTCAGCCTCTCCGGGGGTCAGCGCCAACGCCTCGCCCTGGCCCGCGCGGTGGTCGGCCGGCCGCGGTTCCTGGTGCTGGACGACCCGCTGTCCGCGCTGGACGTGCACACCGAGGCCGCCGTCGAGGCGGCGCTGCGCCGGGTCCTCGCCGACACCACCGCCCTGATCGTGGCCCACCGCCCGTCCACGGTGCTCCTCGCCGACCGGGTCGCCCTGCTGTCCGGCGGCCGGATCGCCGCCGTCGGCACCCACCACGAACTGCTGCGCGAGAACGCCGAGTACGCCCATCTGATGTCCGGGGACCAGGAGGAATCCCGTTGACCACCACGACCGCCTCCACCCCCACGGCCGAGGACGACGAACACGTCCGCCCGCCCGACGACGGCGACCCCTTCGACCGGGACGTCCTGCCCACCCCGCCCGGCGCCACCGCCGCCCTGCTGCGCTCGCTGCTCGCCCCCCTCAAGGGCCGCGCCGTGTTCACCGCACTGCTGCTGCTGTTGCAGCAGGCGGCCGTGCAGGCGGGCCCGCTGCTGGTGGCGTACGCCATCGACCGGGCGGTGCCGGCCTTCCGGGACCACCGGCACGGCCCGCTGATCGCGGTCGCCGTCGGCTATCTGCTGTGCGCCCTCGCCTCCGGCGGGCTGCAGTTCGCGTTCATCGAGACCACCGCCCGGGTCAGCCAGGACGTACTGCTGGACCTGCGCGGCCGGATCTTCCGGCACGCGCAGGCGCTCAGCGTCGACTTCCACGAGCGGTACACCTCCGGCCGGCTGATCTCCCGCTCCACCACGGACGTCGAGTCGCTGCGGGAGCTGCTGGAGGAGGGGCTCCAGGAGCTGGTGACCGTCGTGCTGTCCTTCGTCTACATCTCGGCCCTGCTGCTCTGGCTGGACCTCTCCCTCGGCGCGGTCGCGGTGGCCTCCTTCGTGCCGCTGTACCTGCTGGTCCGGCGCTACCAGCGGCGCGCCGGGCGGGTGTTCCGGGCGCGGTCCACGGCGATCGCCGCGGTGATCGTGAAGTTCGTGGAGACGATGAACGGCATCCGCCCGGTGCGTGCCTTCCGCCGGGAGGCGGCCAACGAGTGCGAGTTCGCCGTCCTCAACCAGCGGCACGAACGCACCAACGGAGACGCGCTGCTGGAGATGGCCCGCTATGTGGTGGGTTCCCGGCTGGTCGCCAACGCGGCGGTCGCCGGGATCGTGCTGTGGGGCGCCTGGCGGGTGGCGTCGGGCGCGCTGGAACTGGGCGTCCTCGCGGCGGCGGTGCTGTACCTGCGCCGGCTGTACGACCCCATCGACCGGCTCGGCATGTTCCTGAACTCCTACCAGTCGGCCGCCGCGTCCCTGGAGAAGATCGCCGGGCTGCTGGCGCAGACCCCGTCCGTGCCCGAGCCGGCCGCCCCTCGCGCGCTGCCGCCCGCGAAGGACGGGTTCCCGGGCCGTGAGGTGGTCTTCGACGGCGTTGGCTTCGCCTACCGTACGGGCGGTGAGGTGCTGCCCCGCTTCGACCTGACCCTGTCGGCCGGTCGGACCGTCGCCGTCGTCGGCACCACCGGAGCGGGCAAGTCCACCCTGGCCAAGCTGCTCGCCCGGTTCTACGACCCCTCCGCCGGCCGGGTGCTGCTGGACGGGGTCGATCTGCGCGACCTGCCGGTGGCCGAACTGCGGCGCGGGGTGGTGATGGTGACCCAGGAGGCGTTCCTCTTCTCCGGCACGGTCGCCGACAACATCGCCCTCGGCCGGCCCGACGCCACCCGGGAGGAGATCGAGCGGGCCGCGAAGGCGATCGGCGCGCACGAGTTCGTCAGCGCGCTGCCCGACGGCTACGACACCGACGTCCGCAAGCGAGGCGGCCGCATTTCGGCTGGTCAGCGCCAACTGGTCGCGTTCGCCCGGGCGTTGCTCGCCGACCCGGCGGTGCTGATCCTGGACGAGGCGACCAGTTCCCTGGACATCCCCGGTGAACGGGCCGTGCAGCGGGCGATGGCGACGGTGCTGCGGGGCCGTACGGCCGTCGTCATCGCGCACCGGCTGTCCACCGTGGAGGTCGCGGACCGCGTGCTCGTGATGGAGCACGGCCGGATCGTCGAGGACGGCCCCCCGTCCGAACTCATCGCCGGCACGGGCAGGTTCGCCGGCCTCCACAAGGCCTGGCGGGACAGCCTGGCGTAGTCTCCCGCACGGCCCTCGGGCGTATTCAGGCGACCTTCAGCAGCAGCACCGCCCGGGCCGGCACCCAGATCTCCGCGCCCGCCCGGTGGACCGCGTCCGGCGCCTCGGCCTGCTCCTCCCGGGAGGTGTCCACGACCACCTCGTACCGCTCGGCCCACGGCGGCCCGGGCAGTACGAAGCCGGTCGGCCGGTCGCCCGCGTGCAGCACCGCGAGGAAGCTGTCGTCCACGATCGCCGCCCCCCGCTCGTCCCGGCCCGGGATGTCCCGCCCGGAGAGGTACATGCCGAGCGTCGCCGCCGGCGCGTACCAGTCGCGCTCGGTCATCTCCGCGCCCCGCGAGGTGAACCAGGCCAGGTCCCGCAGCCCGTCCGCCGAGTGGGCACGGCCGGAGAAGAAGGCCCGCCGGCGCAGTACCGGGTGCCGGTGGCGCAGCGCGATCAGCCGGGAGGTCAGATCGCACAGCGCCCGCCAGCCCGGCTCCGCCAGCAGCGACCAGTCCAGCCAGCTGATCTCGTTGTCCTGGCAGTAGGCGTTGTTGTTGCCGCGCTGGGTGCGGCCCAGCTCGTCACCGGCCACCAGCATGGGCACGCCCGTGGAGAGCAGCAGGGTGGTCAGCAGGTTCCTGAGCTGCCTGCGCCGCAGCGCGCGCACCCGCTCGTCCTCGGTCTCGCCCTCGGTCCCGCAGTGGAAGGCACGGTTGTCGTCGGTGCCGTCCCGGTTGCTCTCCCCGTTGGCCTCGTTGTGCTTGCGCTCGTAGGTGACCAGGTCGCGCAGGGTGAAACCGTCGTGCGCGGTGACGAAGTTGACCGAGGCGTAGGGGCGCCGGCCGCCCCAGGCGTACAGGTCGCTGGAGCCGGAGAGGCGGTAGCCCATCTCGCGCACGTCCGGCAGGGCGTGCCGCCAGAAGTCCCGGACCGCGTCGCGGTAGCGGTCGTTCCACTCCGTCCACAACGGCGGGAACGCGCCGACCTGGTAGCCGCCCGAACCGATGTCCCACGGCTCGGCGATCAGCTTCACCCGGCGCAGCACCGGGTCCTGGGCGATGACGGCGAGAAAGGGGGAGAGCATGTCGACGTCGTGCATCGAGCGGGCCAGCGCCGCCGCGAGGTCGAAGCGGAAGCCGTCGACGCCCATCTCGGTCACCCAGTAGCGCAGCGAGTCGGTGATCAGACGCAGCACCTGGGGCTGCACGACGTGCAGGGTGTTGCCGCAGCCGGTGTAGTCGGCGTAGCGGCGGGCGTCGTCCTGGAGGCGGTAGTAGCCCCGGTTGTCGATGCCCTTCAGGGACAGGGTCGGTCCCAGCTCGCCGGCCTCGGCGGTGTGGTTGTAGACCACGTCGAGGATGACCTCGATGCCGGCCGCGTGCAGGGCCCGCACCATCCGCTTGAACTCGCCGACCTGCCCGCCGGACGTACCGGAGGCCGCGTAGGCGGCGTGCGGCGCGAAGTAGCCGATGGAGTTGTACCCCCAGTAGTTCTTCAGGCCCCGGCGCAGCAGATGGTCCTCGTGCGCGAACTGGTGCACGGGCAGCAGCTCGACGGCCGTGACACCGAGGCGCACCAGGTGCTCGATCGCGGCCGGGTGCGCGAGACCGGCGTAGGTGCCGCGCAGTTCCTCCGGGATGCCGGGGTGCAGCTTGGTGAAGCCACGGACGTGCAGCTCGTAGATCACCGAGTCCGCCCACGGCGTCTTGGGGCGCCGGTCGTCGGACCAGTCGTCGTCATCGTGGACGACGACACCCTTCGGCACGTACGGCGCCGAGTCCCGCTCGTCGCGCACGGTGTCCGCGACCTGCTGCTCCGGCCAGTCCCGCACATGCCCGTACACCTCCGGCGGGAGCCGGAACTCGCCGTCCACCGCCCGCGCGTACGGGTCCAGCAGCAGCTTGGCCGGATTCCAGCGGGCGCCGGTCCACGGGTCCCAGCGGCCGGCCACCCGGTAGCCGTACCGCTGCCCCGGCATCACACCGGGCACGAAACCGTGCCATATCTCGTGCGTCAGCTCGGTCAGGGGAACCTGCGTCTCGCGGCCCCGCTCGTCGAACAGGCACAGCCGGACCCCCTCCGCCCCGGCCGCCCACAGCGCGAAGTTGGTGCCCGCGATCCCGTCCGGGCCGACCCGGAACCGGGCCCCCAGCGGGGTCGCCGCGCCCGGCCACACCGTCGGGGCGGGGGGTACGGCGCGCCGGGCGCCGTTCACCGCCGCCGGTTGCCCGCTCCCGGCCGGCTCCCCGGCCGGTGCCCGCTGCTCGGCTGCGCTCGTCACCTGTCGGCCCCTCTTCCAGTGGCTCGCCCCGGAGTGGCGCAGTAGGCCGCGCCCGACGGCCGGGCATGCCTGTCGGCACCCTCGGCCACCCGGCCCGGCCGCGCCCCGACGGCTCCGGCGCGGGCTGGGCCCCCTCCGGGGAGGTTCCCAACGTGTCGTCCTTCCCTCTGTTCTGCCCAGCGCGTGCGTCGCACTCACGTTTCCCCGGGGCGGGCCCGTCGTTGAGCCCCGCGTGAGGCACCTACAAGGACGCGCGCGGCGCGCGTGGGCCGCGCTGGCGGCCGTAGTGATGGGGGCAGGGCTGCTGGCCGGCTGCTCCCAGGACGGCTCAGGACCGCTGGGCATGGGAGGAGGGCCGGGCAGAGCCCCGGCCCCCGAGGACGTCATCCGCGTCACCCCCGACGACGGCGCCAAGGCCGTACGCGCCGGTGAACGGCTGCGGGTACGGGTGCCCGGCGGGCGGCTGGAGAAGGTGACCGTCGTCAAGTCGCAGGACGCGCAGGACACCCCGGTCGCCGGGCACATCAGCGAGGACGGACTGAGCTGGCAGCCCTACCGGGACCGGCTGTCGCTCGCCGCGAAGTACACCGTCGACGCGGTCGCGCTGGACTCCCAGGGCCGCCGCTCCGCCCGGCACGCCACCTTCACCACGTATATCCCGGGCGAACGGTTCATCGCCTACGTCAGCCCCGAGAACCGTGCCACCGTCGGCACCGGAATGATCGTCTCCCTGTCCTTCAGCCGCGAGATCACCGACCGCGCGGCCGTCGAACGCGCCGTCAGCGTCCGTGCGCGGCCCCCCGTCGAGATCCGCCCGCACTGGTTCGGCAAGGGCCGCCTGGACTTCCGCCCGGAGCACTACTGGAAACCCGGCACCGAGGTGACCGTGGACCTGCGCCTGAGGGACGTCGAGGGCGCGCGCGGGGCCTACGGCCTGCAGCACAAGAGCTTCTCCTTCACCGTCGGCCGCAGCCAGGTCTCCCTGGTCGACGTGGCCAAGCACACCATGGACGTCCGGCGCGACGGACAGCTCCTCGCCACCGTCCCCATCACGGCGGGCGCCCCCAAGCACCCCAGCTACAACGGGAAGATGGTGGTGATGGACATGCTGGAGGTCACCCGCATGAACAGCCGAACCGTCGGTTTCGGCGGCGAGTACGACATCACCGACGTCCCGCACGCCATGAAGCTCACCGACTCCGGCACCTTCCTGCACGGCAACTACTGGGCCCCGGACGCCCCCGGCCGGGAGAACATCAGCCACGGCTGCGTGGGCCTCATGGACGTCAAGGGCGGCAGCTCGGACACCCCCGCGGGCTGGTTCTTCGACCGCAGCCTCGTCGGGGACGTCATCGAGATCGTGCACAGCAAGGACAAGACCGTCGCCCCCGACAACGGCCTCGGCGGCTGGAACATGGACTGGGCACAGTGGAAGGCGGGCGGCGCGGTGAGGTGAGCCCGTCCGCTTGCGCCGACCGACGGGCGCACGTGGCAAGTGGCAGGTGGGGGAGGGGGTCGAGGGCGGCGGTGGGCGGCGGAAGTTGCGACGCAACGGTGACATTCGCCTGACACCACGCTCAAAACCCGGCGGTTACCATGCCCCAATGCGCGCGGGAAGCGCCGGGGCGTGGGCCTGACCTGGGCCTGTGAGGGGAGAACGACTTGAACGTGCGGCCGATATCGGGGGCATCGGTTGGGGGGCGGGGCACGGGCCGCAAGGGCCTGGCGTTGGTGGCCGGCACACTGCTGCTGGCGCTCACCGCGTGCGGCGGGGGCGATGACCCGGGCCATGGTGACGGCAAGGGCGTGAGCGGTGCCCGGCAGGGCAAGCAGTCGTCCGCCGCCGTCACCATCACCCCCAAGTCCGGTGCCACGGGCGTCGACACCAGCGACGCCCTCAAGGTGAACGTCTCGGGCGGCAAGCTGTCCGAGGTCACCGTCGTGGACGCCAAGGGCGCGAGGATCGACGGGGCGATATCCGGCGGCGGCGTCTCGTGGACGCCGTCGACCCATCTGGCCGCCGGCACCAAGTACACGGTGCACGCGGTCGCCAAGGACTCCGAGGGCCGCAAGGCCGCCGAGGACTCCAGCTTCACCACGCTGACCCCGAAGAACACCTTCGTCGGTTACTTCACCCCCGAGGACGGCTCCACCGTCGGGGTCGGCATGCCGTTCTCCGTCCGCTTCACCCGGGGCATCACCCACCCGGAGGACGTCGAGAAGGCCATCACCGTCAAGACCGAGCCGGCCGTCGACGTCGAGGGCCACTGGTTCGGCAACGACCGCCTGGACTTCCGCCCGCGGCAGTACTGGAAGGCGGGCACGAAGGTCACCGTCGACCTCGACCTGGACGGCGTCGAGGGCCGTGACGGCGTCTACGGCAAGCAGCACAAGACTTTGAAGTTCACCATCGGGCGCAACCAGGTCTCCGTCGTGGACGCCAGGAAGCACACGATGAAGGTCACCCAGGACGGCAAGGTCGTGCGGACCATCCCGGTCACCACCGGCAAGCCCGGTTACGACACCTGGAACGGCCAGATGGTCATGAGCGAGAAGCTGGCCGTGACCCGGATGAACGGCGAGACCGTCGGCTACGGCGGCGAGTACGACATCAAGGACGTCCCGCACGCCATCCGCCTCACCGACTCCGGCACCTTCATCCACGGCAACTACTGGGGCGGCGACGCCTTCGGCAACTACAACGCCAGCCACGGCTGCGTCGGCCTGCGGGACGTGCGCGGCGGGTACAGCAAAAGCGTCCCGGCGGCCTGGTTCTTCGACCACTCGATGATCGGCGACGTGGTCGTCGTCAAGAACGCCCACGACCGCACGGTCAACCCGGACAACGGCCTCAACGGCTGGAACATGTCCTGGGCCGAGTGGAAGAAGTGAGCCACCCCTGACGTGCGGGCCCGGTGCTGTGACGGACGGCACCGGGCCCCTCGTCGTTAGTCCCCGTTAACCTGCCTGCATGACCGTCACTCTCGAAGTCGCCGAAGGCGTCGCAACGCTGCGTCTGGACCGGCCGCCGATGAACGCGCTGGACATCGCCACGCAGGACCGGCTGAAGGAGCTCGCCGAGGAGGCCACGCGCCGCGACGACGTGCGCGCCGTGGTCATCTACGGCGGCGAGCGGGTGTTCGCGGCCGGCGCGGACATCAAGGAGATGCAGGACATGGACCACGCGGGGATGATCCTGCGGTCCCGCGCCCTGCAGGACGCCTTCACCGCGGTGGCCCGCATCCCCAAGCCGGTCGTCGCGGCGATCACCGGCTACGCGCTCGGCGGTGGCTGCGAACTCGCCCTGTGCGCCGACTACCGGATCGCCGCCGACAACGCCAAGCTCGGCCAGCCCGAGATCCTGCTCGGCCTGATCCCGGGCGCCGGCGGCACCCAGCGGCTGCCCCGGCTGGTCGGCCCCGCCAAGGCCAAGGACCTGATCTTCACCGGCCGGCAGGTCAAGGCCGACGAGGCCCTCGCCATCGGGCTGGTGGACCGGGTCGTGCCGGCCGCCGAGGTGTACGAGCAGGCGCACGCCTGGGCGGCCCGGCTGGCCCGGGGCCCCGCGATCGCCCTGCGTGCGGCGAAGGAGTCGGTCGACACGGGCCTGGAGACCGACATCGACACCGGGCTCGCCGTCGAACGCAACTGGTTCGCCGGTCTGTTCGCCACCGAGGACCGCGAGCGGGGCATGCGCAGCTTCGTCGAGGACGGCCCGGGCAAGGCCAAGTTCGGCTGATCGCAGGTGAGGTGAACTTCGCCGTAACTCCTTTGTGATCAAGCACAGTTGACGTGCCGTCTCATTCGCGTCGCTCGTTGGGGCGGTTTATGGGAGCCTTAAGGCAGCCTTAAGTCCCGTGCGGTGAGGGAGTCTGACGGTTGCCGGAGAGCGAGGCGTCCTCGCAGGTCAACCGGCCCGTACCGGACGTCGGTATGCCCTGGGCATATGACGATCGACCGGTGCGGACCGGGGGTGTGCGAGGGGCGTATTCCTCCGGAACGGCCCCCAAGTCGGCGGCGGGCCGCCATCATGGGGGCATGGCGGGGCTGGAGGGCATCGAACAGCCGCGGGGACACGGCCGTGCGACCGCGGCGCGCTGGTCGCCTGCGGTCGAGGACGAACAGGCGCTCAAGGCGCTCGAACTGTTCGGCAACCCGACGGAGGCGGAGGTGCCGCTGCCGTCCCGCCCCGAGTCCGCGGCCACCGCGCGCCGGCTCGCCCAGGTCGTCGTCCTGCGCACGTGGCGGCTGACCCCCAGGCTCACCGAGGACGCGGTCTTACTCGTGTCGGAACTCGTCGGCAACGCCGTGCGCCACACCGGCGCCCGGGTCTTCGGCCTCCGGATGCGCCGCCGGCCCGGCTGGATCCGCGTAGAGGTCCGCGACCCCTCACGCGGACTGCCCTGCCTGATGCCGGTCCAGGAGATGGACGTCAGCGGCCGCGGCCTCTTCCTCGTGGACAAGCTCTCCGACCGGTGGGGCGTGGACCTCCTCCCGCGCGGCAAGACCACCTGGTTCGAGATGCGGGTCACCGACCGCTGAGCCCCGGCGGCCGGCCCCCCTCGGGCCCCCCTCCGCAGCGACCCGGAATCGCCCCCCATTTGGGCTAATCGGGCATTTTCTTACCTATCACCCCTTAAATGGTGCGGGTGACCACGACCAACCGACGTGAGGTGCTGCGCGCGGGCGCCGGGCTCGCCGCCGGCGGTGCGTTCGGCGCCGGTTGCGGCTCCGGCCGGACCACCGCGCCCCCCGGCGCGGTCTCCCCGTCCGCCGGCCATGCCGCGGCCACCGTCCAGGCCGCCCCCACCCCCCGCGCCTACCCCGGACAGCCCACCCAGATCACCCACGGCCCGCGCACCCGCCCCCGGGTCGCCCTCACCTTCCACGGTCAGGGCGACCCCGCCATCGCCCACTCCCTGCTCACCGAGGCCGAGAAGCGGGGCGCACGCCTCACGGTGCTCGCCGTGGGCACCTGGCTGGACGAACACCCGGACGTCGCCCGGCGCGTCCTCGACGGCGGCCACGACCTCGGCAACCACACCCAGCGGCACATCTCCGTCAACGACCTGCCGGAGGCCGAAGCGGCCAGGGAGATCACCGGCTGCGCCGACCGGCTGGAGCGCCTCACCGGTTCCATCGGCACCTGGTTCCGGCCCTCCCGCGCCCCCACCGCCTCCCCGCTCGTCGTCCGGCTGGCCCGCGCCGCCGGCTACCCGCACGTGCTGTCGTACGACGTCGACTCGCTCGACTACACCAGCCCCGGCGCCGCCGCCGTCACCCGCAACGTCCTGGCCGGCGTCACGGCGGGCTCGGTGGTGAGCCTGCACTTCGGATACCAGGACACGGTCGCCGCCCTGCCCGACCTCCTCCACGAACTCGACCGTCGCGGTCTGCGCGCGGTCACCACCACGGAGCTGCTGAGCTGATGCGAACCACGAAAGCCGCCCGCCTGCTGGCCGCCGGTGCCGCGGTCACCGCCCTGACCCTGCTGACCGCGTGCGGCGGCGGCACCCACGCCCACGAGGACGAGGCCCTCGGCAGCAAGGCACCGGTCCCGCAGCCGGTGCAGAAGGCCCGGGTGGACGTGCTGCCCGGGATGCCGGCCGTGGAGGACCCCGGGGACCTCTACTCCGCCGACCGCCCCGGCCGGCTCTCCCCGGTCGTCAAGGACTTCCCGTCCCGGGTGTACGTCCCCAACACCAACTCGAACACGGTCACCGTGATCGACCCCGCGACCTACCGGATCCTGAAGACCATCCCGGTCGGCCGCCAACCCCAGCACGTGGTGCCGTCCTGGGACCTGAAGACCCTCTGGGTCAACAACGACCTCGGCAACAGCCTGACCCCGATCGACCCGCGGACCGGCAAGGCCGGGGCGCCGGTCGACGTGCACGACCCCTACAACCTGTACTTCACGCCCGACGGCAAGTACGCCGTCGTCATGGCCTCCATGGACCGCCAGCTCGTCTTCCGCGACGCGCACACCATGAAGGTCGTCAAGACGGTCCCGGTCAGCTGCTACGGCGTCAACCACGCCGACTTCTCCGTCGACGGCCGCTACTTCATCGTCTCCTGTGAGTTCAGCGGTGAGGTCCTCAAGGTCGACACCGCGCGGATGAAGGTCGTCGAGCAGGAGAAACTGCCGTTCAAGGGTGCCATGCCGCAGGACGTCAAGATCTCCCCGGACGGCAAGCTGTTCTACATCGCCGACATGATGGCCAACGGCCTGTGGATCCTGGACGGGGACAAGTTCACCCGGCCCCGGTTCCTCGCCACCGGCAAGGGTGCCCACGGCCTCTACGTCAGCCGCGACTCCCGCGAGATGTACGTCTCCAACCGGGGCGAGGGCTCGATCTCCATCTTCGACTTCACCCGGAACCGGCTCACCAAGAAGTGGCATCTGCCCGGCGGCGGCAGCCCCGACATGGGCGGCGTCTCGGCCGACGGCAAGGTGCTGTGGCTGTCCGGCCGCTACAACGCCGAGGTGTACGCCATCGACACCCGCACCGGCGCTCAGTTGGCCCGCATCAAGGTCGGCAGCGGGCCGCACGGACTGGCCGTCTATCCGCAGCCCGGCCGCTACTCCCTGGGGCACACCGGCATCTTCCGCTGACGGTCCCTTCGGCCTGCCGGGCGGGCGTACGGAGGTGGTCGTGGCGCTGCGCACCTGGCAGGGCCGTTAATCTGACCAGCGACAGTACGCCGGTACGGCATGAAGAAACGACCAAAAGGGGCGGATCGGTGGCGGACATCGAGGAAGCACGCAAGCAGTTCCAGCGGATCGACGCGGACGGTGACGGATTCATCACCGCGGCCGAGTTCAAGTCCGCCCTCGCCCAGGGGGGTGACTGGAACGTCACCGACACGGTGGCGGAGAGCCTCATCAAGACCCGCGACCTGAACGGCGACAAGGTCCTGTCGTTCGACGAGTTCTGGGCCTACCTGGACAAGTGACGGGCCCGAAGGGGGTGCCCTCCCGTGCGCGGACGCCGCGGGAGGGCACCCCCTTCACCCGATTGCCGCGAAGCCGGAATACCCACCCGCCGACGGGGGTTGACGCTCACCGTACAGACGTATGCATGCGCATGCACCGCGCATGTATCGATACCCGGAGGCGTGGCATGCAGATCGGCATCATCGGCGCGGGCAACATCGGCGGCAACCTCACCCGGCGGCTCACCGCCCTCGGCCACGACGTCGCCGTGGCCAACTCGCGCGGCCCCGAGACGCTGAAGGAACTGGCCGAGGAGACCGGCGCGACCGCGGTCCGCGCCACGGACGCGGCCAAGGGCGCCCAGGTAGTGGTCGTCACCGTCCCCCTGAAGGCGGTCCCGGACCTTCCCGGCGGCCTGCTGGACGGCGCGGCCGAGGGCGCCGCCGTGATCGACACCGGCAACTACTACCCGCAGCAGCGCGACGGCCGGATCGCGGCCATCGAGGACGAGGGCGTCACCGAGAGCCGCTGGACCGAACGGCACCTCGGGCACCCGGTGATCAAGGCCTTCAACGGCACCTACGCCCAGGACATCCTGGACCGCCACCGCCCCGCGGGCGACCCGGAGCGCATCGCCCTCCCGGTCGCCGGCGACGACGAGGCGGCCAAGCGGATCGTCCGGGAACTGATCGACCAGCTGGGCTTCGACACCGTCGACGCGGGCGGCATCGACGACTCCTGGCGCCAGCAGCCCGGCACCCCGGTCTACGGCCTGCGGGAAGGCACCGAGGGCGTGCGCAAGGCCCTGGCCGAGGCGTCCCCGGAGCGGCCGGCGGACTTCCGGGGCTGAGCGGGTCCGCTCGGTCTCAGCGCGTGGCCCACTTGCGCAGGTCGGCCTTGGTCGAGAAGTGGGCCACGTCCTTGTCGTGGGGTTCGCTGGCGTACTGGTGGAACCGCCACGAGGCCTTGATGCGCGGCTTGCCCGCCGTCACGTAGTCGGCGATCCACAGGCCGTCCCCGGCGTAGCCGGTGGTGTCGATGGAGAGCCAGAAGCTGCGGTTGCAGTAGAGGACGACCCGGTTGTGCGGCCGGAGCGATCTGAGTTTGCGGATGAAGCTGTCCTTCTCCGCGTTGCTCGCGTGCGTGCCGTCCCCCGTCGTCTCCCAGTCGACCGCGAGGAGGTCGCCCGGGCGGTCCGGGGCGTGCTGGAGGAAGTACTCGGCCTGCTCGGTGAGGTTGCCCGGCCACAGGAAGTGGTAGAAGCCGACGACCAGTCCGGCGTCGCGGGCGGTCTTGGTCTGGGCGCCGAGCCGGGAGTTGACGTACGAACGGCCCTCCGTCGCCTTGATGAAGGCGAAGGAGAGGCCGTCCGTGTCATACGCGGAGGGCTGGAAGGCGCTGACGTCGATACCGTGGAGCATAAGAGGGTTGTGCCCCCTGAGCTCCGTCCGGAACCTCAGCTTCGGGAGGTCACCGAACCCAGCACGCTCGCCGGCTCGGCCGACCAGTCCGAGGTGATCAGGCTCGCGTGGTCCTTGGCCAGCAGGGCCAGCCGCGCGGCGACTTCGGCCTCCGTCGGGTTGGTCGAGGAGATCGCGGGGGAGACCCCGTCGGCGCCGGTCATGATCGAGATGTAGTGGTTGGCGGAGTAGAACGAGGTGTCGTAGCCGTTGTTGACGTACGTCGCCGCGTCTCCGTCGAAGAACACGAACCAGGGCCGGATCGAGGCGTCGTAGCGACTGGCGCGCGGATCGCCGTTCGCGGCGCCGAGCACGGCCGGGAAGGCCTGGGCCGCCGAGATGTGCCCGGCCGCGTACAGGTCGCGCAGGTGGTCGCCGTACTCCTGGTCCGTCCAGTAGTGGTCGAAGGGGTTGGACTGCTCCACCGTGCCCGGGATCAACTCGAAGAGGAACTTGCCCTTCAGGGAGTCGCGCGTGGGCCAGGCGTTCGCCTTCGCGGCGGCGTCGAGGGAGGAGTACGTCCCGCCCAGCAGGTCGGCCGGCTTGTACACGCTGTTGCCCAGCTTCTGCGAGACGAGCGTGTCGAACGCGTCGGCACCCATGTTCGCCCGGCCGTTGAAGCCCACCTTCATCTCCACCTTGAAGACGATCGGCGGGTGGTCGGGGTGCAACTGGTTCCAGGCGGCGATGTTGTCCAGGCAGCTGCCGAAGTCCTGGTTCCGGCTCTTGCTGTAGAGCTCGCCCGGGGTCTTGGCCGCCTCGCAGTTGTTGTCGTTGCCCAGGGGGTTGCTGTGGCTGACCCGCCAGCGGTGGGTGATGCTGTCGACGTAGACGTCCAGCTCCAGCAGCGAGGCGCCGGAGTCCAACGCCTGCGCGAAGTATGCGTACTTGCCCTTGTCGTAGGCGTTGTGCGTGCCGATCGCCGTGGTCTCGGAGAACTTCGGCGCCGCCGCGTGCGCGTTCCCCGGCAGCACCATCAGCAGAGCGCCGGCGCCCGCGAGTGCCGCCGCCCGTCTCACCACACGAACCGTTCGCATCCCTGAACTCCCCTATTCCGTAGCCGAGTTGACGGCAGCGTAAGGGGATGCGGTTACCAAGTGGTAGCCCCGCGGGCAACATCAGCCTTCCACCGGCGGACGGGGCCGAACCAACCGGTGCGAGGCGAGGTGGGGTTGCTGTACAGGCGACCTCGCCGGAGCGGGTGCGCTCCCGCGCCGGCGTCCGACCGGCGGTCGCTCTTCGTCGACCCCGACAAGGACGAGTTCGCGCCACGGCGCGCGGGCGCTACACGCTCTGCGTGCACGGCGCCGACGGCCACCGCGACCCCGCGGCAGGCGCCGGCGGGACCGCGGCCGCGCGACACGGTCGGGACCGAGGTGGCCTCACGCCGGCCCCGAAGGACTTCGCGGCCGGGAGCGCACCGTCCGGGCTCGCACCCCCGGCGGCCGCCCCCGCCTGCGCCGGCCCCTCGGCGGGGGCCGCCAAGGTCACCGCCGGGGCCGGCACCCGCTTCGTCCAGCGGTACGGGGGATGCGCGCGGGGCGGCCGAACCGGCTCAGCACTCGATGATGTTCACCGCCAGCCCACCGCGGGCCGTCTCCTTGTACTTCACGGACATGTCCGCGCCCGTGTCCTTCATGGTCTTGATGACCTTGTCCAGGGACACCTTGTGGGAGCCGTCTCCGCGCATCGCCATCTTCGCGGCCGTGACCGCCTTCACCGCGGCCATGCCGTTGCGCTCGATGCACGGGATCTGGACGAGGCCGCCGACCGGGTCGCAGGTCAGGCCCAGATTGTGCTCCATGCCGATCTCGGCGGCGTTCTCCACCTGCTCGGGGGAGCCGCCCAGCACCTCGGCCAGCGCGCCCGCGGCCATCGAGCAGGCGGAGCCGACCTCGCCCTGGCAGCCGACCTCGGCGCCGGAGATGGAGGCGTTCTCCTTGAAGAGCATGCCGATCGCGCCCGCGGCGAGCAGGAAGCGGACGACACCGTCCTCGTCGGCGCCGGGCACGAAGTTGATGTAGTAGTGCAGGACCGCGGGGATGATGCCCGCCGCGCCGTTGGTGGGGGCGGTGACGACCCGGCCGCCGGCCGCGTTCTCCTCGTTGACCGCCATCGCGTAGAGCGTGATCCACTCCATCGCGTGCGCCAGCGGATCGCCCTCGGCGCGCAGCTGGCGCGCCGAGACGGACGCGCGACGGCGGACCTTCAGGCCGCCCGGCAGGATGCCCTCGCGGGACATGCCGCGCTGGACGCACTCGCGCATCACCCGCCATATCTCCAGCAGGCCCGCCCGGATCTCCTCCTCCGTGCGCCAGGCCCGCTCGTTCTCCAGCATCAGCGAGGAGATCGACAGGCCCGTCTCCTTCGCCAGGCGCAGCAGCTCGTCGCCCGTGCGGAAGGGGTACTTCAGGACCGTGTCGTCCAGCACGATGCGGTCCGCGCCGACGGCGTCCTCGTCCACCACGAAGCCGCCGCCGACCGAGTAGTACGTCTTGGTGAGCAGCTCCGCGCCGGAGGAGTCGTACGCCCACAGGGTCATGCCGTTGGCGTGGTAGGGCAGGGCCTTGCGGCGGTGCAGGACCAGGTCGTCGTCGAAGGAGAAGGCGATCTCGTGCTCGCCCAGCACGTTCAGCCGTCCGGCCCGCTTGATCTCCTCCACCCGCTCGTCGGCCGTCTCGACGTCCACCGTGCGCGGCGAGGCGCCCTCCAGGCCGAGCAGGACCGCCTTCGGCGTGCCGTGGCCGTGGCCGGTCGCGCCGAGCGAGCCGTACAGCTCGCAGCGCAGGGACGCGACGGAACCGATCAGGTCCTCGTTGCGCAGCCGGCGGGCGAACAGGCCGGCCGCGCGCATCGGGCCGACCGTGTGGGAGCTGGACGGGCCGATGCCGATCGAGAACAGGTCGAAGACCGAGATGGCCACGGGGGAACTCCTCAATACGGTGAAGCGGGGGTGGTGCGGGGCTGACACGGGGCGCGGGCACCACGCCCACCGGTCTCCTCCAGTGTGCGCGGTGCCCCGCGAAAGGTGACTTACTTGTTCAGACCCGGGTACAGCGGGTGCTTGTCGGCGAGTGCCGTCACGCGGGCCTTCAGGGCCTCGGCCTCGGCCGCGCCGAACGACGCGGGCGCCTTCAGCGTCTCGGCGATCACGTCCGCGACCTCGGCGAAGTCCTCGGCCGTGAAGCCGCGGGTGGCGAGGGCGGGCGTGCCGATGCGCAGACCCGAGGTGACCATCGGCGGGCGCGGGTCGTTCGGGACGGCGTTGCGGTTGACCGTGATGCCGACCTCGTGGAGGCGGTCCTCGGCCTGCTGGCCGTCCAGCTCGGACTCGCGCAGGTCCACCAGGATCAGATGGACGTCGGTGCCGCCGGACAGGACGTTCACACCGGCCGCGCGGGCGTCGGCCGCGGTGAGGCGCTCGGCCAGGATCCGCGCGCCCTCCACCGTGCGGCGCTGGCGCTCCTTGAACTCCTCGCTCGCGGCGACCTTGAAGGAGACCGCCTTGGCCGCGATCACGTGCTCCAGGGGGCCGCCCTGGAAGCCCGGGAAGACCGAGGAGTTCAGCTTCTTCGCGAACTCCTTCTTCGCCAGGATGATGCCGCCGCGCGGACCGCCGAGGGTCTTGTGGGTGGTCGAGGTGACCACGTGCGCGTGCTCGACCGGGTTCGGGTGGAGACCGGCGGCGACCAGGCCGGCGAAGTGCGCCATGTCGACCCACAGGTACGCCTCGACCTCGTCGGCGATCCGGCGGAACTCGGCGAAGTCCAGCTCGCGCGGGTACGCCGACCAGCCGGCGATGATCACCTTCGGGCGGTGCTCCTTGGCGAGCCGCTCGACCTCGGCCATGTCGACCAGGCCGGTCGCGGCGTCCACGTGGTAGGCGACCACGTCGAACTGCTTGCCGGAGAAGTTCAGCCGCATCCCGTGGGTCAGGTGGCCGCCGTGCGCCAGGTCCAGGCCGAGGATGGTGTCCCCGGGCTGGGCCAGCGCGAACAGGGCCGCCTGGTTCGCGGAGGCGCCGGAGTGGGGCTGCACGTTGGCGTACTCGGCGCCGAACAGCTCCTTGATCCGGTCGATGGCGATCTGCTCGGCGACGTCGACGTGCTCGCAGCCACCGTAGTAGCGGCGGCCCGGGTAGCCCTCGGCGTACTTGTTGGTGAGGACCGAACCCTGCGCCTCCATCACCGCGAGCGGCGCGAAGTTCTCGGAGGCGATCATCTCCAGGGTGGACTGCTGGCGGACCAGCTCGGCGTCGACGGCGGCGGCGACCTCGGGGTCCAGCTCGTGCAAGGGCGTGTTCAGGACAGACATGGGACTACGACTCCTCAGGCGGCGGTGTGGGCGTCGTACTCGTCGGCGGAGAGCAGGTCGGCGGGCTCGTCCGCGACGCGTACCTTGAACAGCCAGCCGCCTTCGAAGGGGGCGGAGTTCACCAGCGACGGGTCGTCGACGACGTCCTGGTTGATCTCGACGATCTCACCGGAGACCGGGGAGTACAGGTCGGAGACCGACTTGGTCGACTCCAGCTCACCGCAGGTCTCGCCGGCCTGGACGGTGGAACCGACCTCGGGGAGCTGGGCGTAGACGACATCGCCGAGCGCGTTGGCCGCGAACTCGGTGATGCCGACCGTCGCGACGTCGGCCTCGGCGGCCGACAGCCACTCGTGCTCCTTGCTGTAGCGCAGCTGCTGGGGGTTGCTCATGGCCTGAATTCTCCTGTACGCGCGGGACTGCTGATGAAGGGGGGACGGATGAGACTGCTCGTGAGCAGGGGACACGTGCGCGGGACCACGCCGAAGCGGCGCCGCGCGCCCAGTGTCTACTTCTGGCGCTTGTAGAACGGCAGTGCCACGACCTCGTACGGTTCGTGGCTGCCCCGGATGTCCACGCCGACGCCCGCGCTGCCCGGCGCCGCGTGCGCCGCGTCGACGTAGGCCATGGCGATCGGCTTGCCCAGGGTGGGGGAGGGGGCACCGGAGGTGACCTCGCCGATCACCTGGCCGTCCGCGACGACGGGGTATCCGGCGCGCGGCACCCGGCGACCCTCGGCGATCAGCCCGACGAGCACCCGCGGCGGGTTCTGCTCGGCCTTGGCGGCGGCCGAGGCGAGCGCCTCGCGTCCCACGAAGTCGCCCTCCTTCTCGAACTTGACCACCCGGCCGAGCCCGGCGTCGAAGGGGGTCAGCCGGGTGCTCAGCTCGTGCCCGTACAGCGGCATGCCGGCCTCCAGGCGCAGGGTGTCCCGGCAGGACAGGCCGCACGGGACCAGGCCGACGCCCGCGCCCGCCTCGGTCAGCGCCTGCCACAGCGCCACGGCGTGCTCCGGCCGCACGAACAGCTCGAAGCCGTCCTCGCCGGTGTAGCCGGTGCGGGCGATCAGCGCCGGGACACCGGCGACGGTGCCGGGCAGGCCCGCGTAGTACTTCAGCCCGTCCAGGTCGGCGTCGGTCAGCGACTTCAGGATGCCGGGGGACTGCGGGCCCTGGACGGCGATCAGCGCGTAGGCGTCGCGGTCGTCGCGGACCTCGGCGTCGAAGCCGGCGGCGCGCTCGGTCAGCGCGTCCAGCACCACCTGGGCGTTGGAGGCGTTGGCCACGACCATGTACTCGGTCTCGGCGAGCCGGTAGACGATCAGGTCGTCCAGGATGCCGCCGTCGGCCTGGACGATCATGGTGTACCGGGCGCGGCCGACGCCGACGGAGGCGATGTTGCCGACCAGGGCGAAGTTCAGCAGGGCGGCCGCCTCGGCACCGGTGACGGTGATCTCACCCATGTGCGAGAGGTCGAACAGGCCGGCCTTGGTGCGCACCGCGAGGTGCTCGTCGCGCTCGGAGCCGTAGCGCAGGGGCATGTCCCAGCCGGCGAAGTCGGTCATCGTCGCGCCGAGCGAGCGATGCAGGGCGTCCAGCGCGGTATGACGCGGTTCGGTGGGTTCGGTGCTGCTCATCGGTCGGTCGTCTCCCAAGGGCACACAGGACGGGCGAGGAAAGTTCCTCCCCATCTGTCATCGGAACCTGAGAGGTTCGCCACGACCGCCACCGGGACGATCAGGACTTGCACCTTGGGTGGGACCGCCGTCGCGACGGTCCGCTTTTCAGATGTGCCTCGCCCGCGCGGTAACGGGGCCTGAGAGATTCAAGGGAGGGACTTGCTCCTTCGGCGCCCCAGTGACCTGGGGACTCTCCCGCGCGGATTCAAACGGCCGGTATGCAGTTGGCGGGCACATCATTGCACGCCGCACCCCCGCACGTCAGGGCCCGCATCTGTAACCGGGCTGTGGCTGTACGCGAACCGAACCGCCGACCTCTCCCATTACCTTCTCTTTACATGAAGCGGGCATGAGATTGACCGGGTTCACAGGGGGAGGACGATCACGGTGAACAGGACCACGGCGTACGTCACCGCAGCAGCCACCACGACCGGCGGCGCGGTGCCCGGGCAGCCGTCCGCCCCCGCTCGCGAGTACCCCTCGGAGCGCCCCGCCCCGGTCGTGCGCGACCTTCGCAACCGGGGCGGCCGCGGCCCGCGCGCCCTGCTCTTCGGCCCCCGGGACGTCGTGGTCGTCACCGGCCTGCCCGGCAGCGGCAAGTCCACGCTGATGAACCGCGCGGTCGGCGGCCCGCGTGTCGACTCCCAGGACGTCCGCGACCGCTTCGCGGCCCGACTGCCCCGGGCCCTGCCCTACGCCCTCTACCGCCCCCTGGTCCGCCTCGCCCACTACGCGGGACTGCGCCGCGCGCTGCGTACCGAGGAGGGCGTCGTCGTGCACGACTGCGGCACCCAGGCCTGGGTGCGCGCCTGGCTCGCCCGGGAGGTCCGCCGCCGCGGCGGCACCCTGCATCTGCTGCTGCTCGACGTGGCGCCCGAGGCCGCCCGGGACGGCCAGCGCGAGCGCGGCCGGCGCGTCTCCCGCTACGCCTTCCGCCGTCACCGCCGTACGGCCGCGCGGCTGCTCGGCGCGGTCGGACGCGGCGAGCTGCCCCCGGGCTGCGGCTCGGCGGTCCTGCTGGACCGGGCCGCGGCGGACGCCGTGCGGCGCATCGGCTTCTCCGGCTGAGCGCACCGGCGGGCACGCGGCCCCGGCCGCTGTCACCGCCACCCGCTAGCCTTCTTGCTCCCAGCAGTGGTTCCCAGCAGGCGGTAGGCAGATGGACTTCCCGGCGGACATTCCCGCTGACTTCCCGGCACAGGCACACCCCCACCCGCACGGCGGCTGGCCCGGCAACGAACTGGAGGAGGTGCTCTCGGTCTCCCTCGGCATACCCTCCGCCGGCGGCCGGATCGTCGAGGTCCTCGGCCGGAGCCTGCTGTGGATCCCGCTGCCCAACGGCGGGGGCCCGCACAGCGGCCCGCTGGACCTGCCGACGCTGGACATCGACGGCCAGGTGTACGTCCCGGTGTTCAGCTCCGAGGAGCAGCTCCGCCAGGCGGCCGGCTCCCACATGGGCTACACCGTCGCCCCCGCCGTGGAGTTCGCCCAGGGCCTGCCCCCGCAGGTCGGCATGGCCGTGAACCCCGGCGGCGTGGTCGGCATGCCGCTGCCGCCCCAGGCGGTGGCCGAGCTGTGCCGCGTCGGCCGCACCCCGCTGGACGGCCCCGGCACCGGCGGCCGGGTCCGGCTCTTCGAGCCCGACTGGCAGGACGACCCGGTCGACTTCCTCGCCGCCGCCTCCGCCGAGTTCGCCGGGACCGGCGTGGTCGTCACGGCCCGCCGCTGTCTCGCCGCCGTCGAGACGGCCGACCCGGTGCTGTTCGTCGGCGTCGAACTCGCCCAGTGGGAAGGCGACCTGCGCGCCCTCCCGCTGGACGCCCTCGGCAAGGCCCTCGGCAAAGTCCCGGTCAAGTGGCCGGTCAACCTGGTCCTGCTGGACGTGACGGACGATCCGGTCGCCCACTGGCTGAAAGCGAAGGTCCGCCCCTTCTACCAGCACGGCCACTGAGAACGCGCCGGAAGGCGCGCGGAAGGGCGCGGCCGGTAACGGTCCCACCGCACTCGCGAACGGACACCCGGGCCCGGACGGGCAGGCGCATAAGCTGTTCCCCACACGCGGGACGACTCCCAGAAGGGCCGGTACGACAGGTGAGCGCGAGCCACAGCGGCAGCGTCGAGCACACGCTGCGCCAGGTCACGCCCGGGCGCTACGACGCCTACGAGGCCCTGCTGCGCGCCCTCGCCACCCCGTCCACCGGCCAGATCTGGATGCTGCTGTGGCAGGGCCAGGCCGGCTCCCCGGACGCCCAGTACGGGGACATGGAGGTCGGAGGCTTCCACTACGCCCCCTGCGTGACCTCCGCCCAGGAACTGTCGGCCAGTGGCTGGAACCGTTCCTACCAGGTCGTCGACGGCCTGGACGCGGCCCGCACCCTGTACCCGGACCACTACGGCCTCTGGCTCAACCCGCACGCCCCCGGCGGCGGTGTCGGCATCCCCTGGCTGGACCTGCGGCGCATCACCACCGGCCTGGACCGCCAGCCCGCCGGCCCGCTCACGCTCACGGAACCCGGCATCGAGGTCCCGCAGTTCTACGCCCTGCTCGCGCAGAACGCCCACCGCACCCCCGCGCTGCGCTCCCTGCGCCGCGCCTGGGTGCAGCCGGCGCTCGGGACGCCGTACCTCGCCATCGGTCTGGACGTGTACGAGACCTCGCCCGCCGCGGTCGACTCGGTGCGCGCGATGATGCAGCAGTCGGTCGGGGCGGTCCCGGAGGGGCTGCCGGTGTCGACGGTCGCGATGACCGACGGCTACGACCCGGTGGTGATGTGGATGCGCGCCAACGCCCGTCCGTTCTACGACCGCGAGGCCCACGCGGGCGCGCAGCGCGCCCCGCTCCAGGCCCCGCCGCACCCCCAGGCACCGGCCGCCGGATACGGTTATCCCCCGGCGCACGGCGGCTACTGATCAACTCCTCCGCGGCCCCCTCCGTTCGGGACCGCGCTGCGTGATCTCCGTGGACCACGCGTTTCTGCGCGCGTAGACAGCGGCGGAAAGTCCCAAACCGCGCAAAATCCCCGTTCTGTCCCAACTGGGCCGTGTCCGAGAGCCGTTACCCACTGTTCGGATAACGGAATCCCCTGCACTGCATCACGGTTGCGCATACTTTCGCCGTCAGATCTGGCGGGTGATCACAGCGACGCTGAAGACTCGCGACTCAGACACGAGGTCGAGACCTCGTGATCTATGGCAAGTCGACAAAGCCGCAATCCGCGGCAGGCGCAGGCCGGTCACCACCGGCGAGAGGGGTCGCTCACCGTGACCGCACCGATCGAGACCACCGGGGCGGCAGCCGAGACACAGCCGGAGGCTGTGCTGGAGGGTGCCGGTAAGGGGCAGATCGAGGGTCGTTCCCTGGGCCGGATCGCCTGGACCCGCTTCAAGAGGGACAAGGTCGCCGTCGCCGGTGGCGTCATCGTGATCCTGCTGATCCTCCTCGCGATCCTCTCGCGGCCGATCCAGGCTCTGCTCGGCCTGGACCCGAACGCGTTCCACCAGGACCTGATCACCCCTGACACCTCGCTGCCCAAGGGCAGTTGGGGCGGCATGAGCCTCGACCACCCGCTCGGTGTGGACCCGAAGTTCGGCCGCGACATCGCCACCCGTGTCCTGGAGGGCTCCTGGGTGTCGCTGGTGGTCGCCTTCGGCGCGACGATCCTGTCGAACGTGATCGGCGCGATCATGGGCGTCGTCGCGGGCTACTACGGCGGACGGGTCGACTCGATCATCAGCCGGCTGATGGACACGTTCCTCGCCTTCCCCCTCCTGCTGTTCGCCATCGCGATCTCCGCCACGCTGCAGGGCGGCGCGTTCGGCCTCAACGGGCTGCCGCTGCACCTGAGCGTGCTGATCTTCGTCATCGGCTTCTTCAACTGGCCCTATCTGGGCCGGATCGTCCGCGGCCAGACCCTCGCCCTGCGCGAGCGCGAGTTCGTGGACGCCTCCCGGGGCATGGGCGCCAAGGCCCCTTACATCCTGTTCCGGGAACTGATGCCGAACCTGGTCGGCCCGATCATCGTCTACTCGACGCTGCTCATCCCGACCAACATCCTCTTCGAGGCGTCCCTGAGCTACCTCGGCGTCGGCATCCAGCCTCCGCAGGCCTCCTGGGGCGGCATGCTCCGTGAAGCGGTCACCTACTACCAGGTCGACCCTCAGTACATGATCGTCCCTGGTCTCGCCATCTTCGTGACCGTCCTGGCCTTCAACCTGCTGGGCGACGGTCTCCGCGATGCTCTCGACCCCCGCAGTCGCTGACGCCTGCCACCGAGAGTCCGAAAAGTTTCCGACAATGGAGGGGAAAGCGCCCATCATGCGAAGGTCAGCGCTGGCCGCGATCGCGGCCATCGGCTCCGCCAGTCTGCTTCTCGCAGGCTGCAGCAAGGCCGATGACAACAAGAACGAGAACGGCACCAAGTCGGCCGGGGCCAACGCCGCGACCAAGGGCGTCGTCAACGTGTCGGACAAGAAGGGCGGCACGCTCACCTACGAGCTGTCGGACGTCCCGGACTCGTTCGACCCGGGCAACACGTACTACGCCTACATGTACAACCTCAGCCGGCTGTGGGCCCGCCCGCTGATGACCTTCCAGCCCGGCGCGGGCCAGAAGGGCAACACCCTCGTCCCGGACCTCGCGGCGAGCAAGGGTGTCTCGAGCGACGGCGGCAAGACCTGGACGTACAAGCTGCGTTCGGGCCTGAAGTACGAGGACGGCTCGCCGATCACCTCGAAGGACGTCAAGTACGCCGTCGAGCGCTCCAACTTCGCGCGTGACGTGCTCTCGCTCGGCCCGAACTACTTCCAGCAGTTCATGGCCGGCGGCGACAAGTACAAGGGCCCCTACAAGGACAAGAGCGCCAAGGGCCTGTCCTCCATCGAGACGCCGGACGACACCACGGTCGTCTTCCACCTGAAGCAGGCCTTCCAGGAGTTCGACTACCTGGTCGCCGCCCCGCAGACGGCTCCGGTGCCCAAGGCGAAGGACACGGGCGTCGACTACGTCAAGCACATCGTCTCCTCGGGCTCGTACAAGTTCCAGAGCTACGAGGACGGCAAGCAGGCCGTCCTCGTGCGCAACCCGAACTGGGACGCCAAGACGGACCCGCTGCGCAAGCAGCTGCCGGACAAGATCGTCGTCAAGCTGAAGGTCAACCCGGACACCATCGACCAGGACGTCCTGGCCGGCGACGCGATCGACCTGGCCGGTACCGGTGTCCAGGCCTCCACCCAGGCCAAGGTGCTCACCGACACCGCCAAGAAGGCCAACACGGACAACACCTACGGTGGCCGTCTGGTCTACGTGGCGATCAACACCCAGGTCGCGCCGTTCGACAAGGTCGAGTGCCGCAAGGCCGTCCAGTACGCGATCGACAAGGTCTCGGTGCAGACCGCCGAGGGCGGCCCGATCCGCGGTGACGTGGCCTCCACCGTCCTGCCGCCCGACATCCCGGGCTACGCCAAGTCCGACGTCTACGCCACGGCCGGTGGCAAGGGTGACGTCGCCAAGGCCAAGGACCAGCTGAAGGCCTGTGGCAAGTCCTCGATCTCGACGAACATCTCGGCCCGCTCGGACCGTCCGCAGGAGATCGACGCCGCCACGGCGATCATCAACTCGCTGAAGAAGGTCGGCGTCAACGCCACCCTCAAGCAGTACCCGTCCGGCAAGTACTTCACCGACTACGCGGGTGTGCCGAAGTTCACCAAGAAGCAGAACATCGGCCTGGAGATGATGCAGTGGGGTGCCGACTGGCCCTCCGGCTACGGCTTCCTGCAGCAGATCCTGAACGGCAAGGCGATCAGCCAGTCCGGTAACACCAACCTGTCGCAGTACGACAACAAGGACGTCAACGCCCTGCTGGGCAAGGCGATCGGTACCCAGGACGACACCCAGCGCAACAACCTCTACACGCAGATCGACAAGAAGACCATGGACGATGCCGTCATCGTCCCGCTGACCTACTTCAAGGTCCTGCTTGCCCGCCCGCAGAACTACACCAACCTGGTTTCCACGGCGGCCTTCAGCGGTCAGTACGACTACCTCAACATCGGCGTCGCGTCGAAGTAGCAGCCCCGGAAGGCAGGTGAAGGCATTGGTGCCCGCGGGCTTCGCGGCCCGCGGGCACCAGCGCCGGTCCCCGTGATCTCGTACATCCTCCGCCGGACGTTCGCGGCAGTGATCCTGCTGCTGGTCGTCTCCGCGGTCACCTTCGCCATCTTCTTCCTGCTGCCACGGCTCGTCGGCCAGACAGCGGACCAGTTGGCGCAGCAGTACATCGGCAAGAGCCCGTCACCGGCGGACATCGCCGCTGTCAAGCACAACCTCGGTCTGGACCAGCCCGTCTACGTCCAGTACTGGCACTTCATCAAGGGGATCGTGGCCGGCGCCACCTACGACCTCGGCCCCACCACGGTGCACTGCGACGCACCCTGCTTCGGCTACTCCTTCAAGAACCACCAGGCGGTCTGGCCGGAGCTCACCTCACGTCTTCCGATCACCCTCTCGCTCGCCGTGGGTGCCGCCGTGCTGTGGCTGCTCTCGGGCGTGGTGGCCGGTGTCGTCTCGGCACTGAAGCCGCGCTCGGTGCTCGACCGGGGCTTCATGGGCATCGCGCTCACCGGCGTCTCGCTGCCCATGTTCTTCACGGGCAACCTGGCGATCCTGCTCTTCGAATACCAGTGGCCGATCTTCGGCAAGACCTACGTCCCGTTCACCGACAACCCCTCGCAGTGGGCCAACACCCTCTTCCCTGCGTGGTGTTCGCTCGCCCTGCTGTACTCCGCCATCTACGCGCGGCTCACCCGCTCGGGCATGCTGGAGACGATGAACGAGGACTTCATCCGCACGGCCCGGGCGAAGGGCCTGCGGGAGCGCACCGTCGTCACCCGGCACGGACTGCGCGCCGCGCTCACGCCGATCATCACCGTCTTCGGCATGGACATCGGCCTGCTGCTCGGCGGTGCCGTGATCACCGAGTCGGTGTTCTCGCTGCCCGGCATCGGCCAGTACGCGGTGCAGGGCATCACCGACAACGACCTGCCCAAGATCCTCGGCGTGACCCTGCTCGCCGCCTTCTTCGTCGTCATAGCAAATCTCCTGGTGGACGTGCTCTACGCCGCCGCCGACCCGCGGGTGAGGCTCTCGTGACCGAACTCTCCAAGACCGGTGCCGCCGTGGGGGAGCCCGCCTCCCCCGGCAAGGCACCCGAGGCCTTCCTCGAGGTCCGTGACCTCAGGGTGCACTTCCCGACCGACGACGGCGTGGTCAAGTCCGTCGACGGGCTCAGCTTCTCGCTGGAGAAGGGCCGGACCCTGGCCGTCGTCGGTGAGTCCGGCTCCGGCAAGTCGGTCACCTCGCAGGCCATCATGGGCCTGCACCGGCTCGGCACCCGCGGCAAGAACGTGCGGATGACCGGCGAGATCTGGCTGGACGGCAAGGAACTGGTCTCCGCCGCCCCGGACGAGGTGCGCAAGCTCCGCGGCCGCGAGATGGCGATGATCTTCCAGGACCCGCTGTCCGCGATGCACCCCTACTACAAGATCGGCGACCAGATCGTCGAGGCCTACCGGGTGCACCACGACGTCAGCAGGAAGGTCGCCCGCAAGCGCGCCATCGAGATGCTCGACCGGGTCGGCATCCCCGAGCCCGCCAAGCGTGTCGACGGCTACCCGCACGAGTTCTCCGGCGGTATGCGCCAGCGCGCCATGATCGCCATGGCGCTGGTGAACAACCCCGAGCTGCTCATCGCGGACGAGCCGACCACCGCCCTCGACGTGACCGTCCAGGCGCAGATCCTCGACCTGATCCGGGACCTGCAGAAGGAGTTCGGCTCCGCGGTCATCATGATCACCCACGACCTGGGTGTGGTGGCCGAGATCGCCGACGACGTCCTCGTGATGTACGGCGGCCGGTGCATCGAGCGTGGTCCGGCCGACGAGGTCTTCGAGCAGCCGCAGCACCCCTACACCTGGGGCCTGCTCGGCTCGATGCCCCGCATCGACCGCGAGACCTCCGAACGGCTCATCCCGGTCAAGGGCCAGCCGCCGAGCCTCATCAACGTCCCCTCGGGCTGCGCCTTCCACCCGCGCTGCCCGTACGCGGACATCCCCAAGGGGAACGTCACCCGCACGGTGCGCCCCGAGCTGGAGCAGGTGAACGGCGGCCACTGGTCCGCCTGCCACCTCCCGGCGGAGGACCGTCAGCGGATCTGGACCGAAGAGATTGCGCCGAAGCTGTGAGTGAGACCAAGAAGACGGACGAGGCCGAGGCCGTGATCCCGCAGCAGGCGCCGGCTCCCGACGACGCCGCGGCGGAGCGCGAGGTGCTGCTCCGGGTCGAGGGCCTGACCAAGCACTTCCCGATCAAGAAGGGCATCCTGCAGCGCCAGGTCGGCGCCGTGAAGGCCGTCGACGGCATCGACTTCGAGGTGCGCAAGGGCGAGACCCTTGGCGTGGTCGGCGAGTCGGGCTGCGGCAAGTCGACCATGGGCCGGGTCATCACCCGGTTGCAGGACCCGACCGGCGGCAAGATCACCTTCGAGGGCCAGGACATCACGCGGCTCAGCACCGGGCAGATGCGCCCGCTGCGCCGCGACATTCAGATGATCTTCCAGGACCCCTACGGCTCCCTGAACCCCCGCCACACCATCGGCTCGATCGTCTCGGCGCCCTTCCGGCTGCAGAACGTCGAGCCCGAGGGCGGGGTGAAGAAGGAGGTCCAGCGGCTCCTGGAGCTGGTCGGTCTGAGCCCCGAGCACTACAACCGCTATCCGCACGAGTTCTCCGGCGGTCAGCGCCAGCGCATCGGCATCGCCCGCGCGCTCGCCCTGAAGCCGAAGCTGGTCGTGGCGGACGAGCCGGTGTCGGCGCTGGACGTCTCGATCCAGGCGCAGGTCGTCAACCTCATGGACGACCTCCAGCAGGAGCTGGGCCTGACCTACGTCATCATCGCGCACGACCTCTCCGTCGTCCGGCACGTCTCGGACCGGATCGCGGTGATGTACCTGGGCAAGATCGTCGAGTTGGCGGACCGCAACGCGCTGTACGAGGCGCCGATGCACCCGTACACCAAGGCGCTGATGTCGGCCGTGCCGGTGCCGGACACCCGGCGCCGGGGGCAGAAGAGCGAGCGCATCCTGCTCCGCGGTGACGTCCCCTCGCCGATCGCGCCGCCCTCGGGCTGCCGCTTCCACACCCGGTGCTGGAAGGCGACGCAGATCTGCAAGACCACCGAGCCGCAGCTCGTGGAGCTGAAGCCGGGTCAGCGGGTCGCCTGCCACCACCCGGAGAACTTCGCCGACCAGGCCCCGCAGGACACGGTCCTGCTCTCGGCGGCGAAGGAGGCGTCCGAGCTGGTCCCGGACGCGCTCGTCTCGGGCACGGTCGAGGCCGCGGAGCCCGAGGCTCCCGCGAAGGCCGAGGATAAGGCCGTCGCCGACGAGGCCGCCGCGAAGGCCGAGGCCAAGGTCGCCGACAAGGACGCCGCCAAGGACGCCGTGAAGGCTGCCGAGAAGGTCGACGTGAAGGCCGAGGACAAGGACGCCGCGAAGGCCGACGTGAAGGTCGAGGAAAAGGCCGACGACAAGGCCGACGGCGAGGTCGCCGCGAAGGCCGAGGAGAAGGCCGCCGCGACCGACGAGGCCAAGGCCGCCGACAAGGACGCCGCGAAGGCCGACGACAAGGCCGATGTGGAGGCCGACGACAAGGCCGAGGGCGAGGTCGCCGCGAAGGCCGTCAAGAAGGCTTCCGTGGCGAAGGCTTCCGCCGGGAAGACCGGTCCCGGTGCGAAGAGCACGCCGGAGCCGGCCGTGTCCGACACCGACGGCGCTGCCGAGGAGCCCACCTCCGCCACCGGCGCCGCCACCGACGCTCCCTCCGAGGAGCCGGCGGCCATCGCCGAGGAGACGGCGCGCGAGGCCGGGACCGACTCCCCGGAGCCGACCGACAAGTAGCGCCGCGGCACCACATGACGACTGAGCAAAGTCATGTACATGCCTGAAGGGGAGAGTGCAGAGTCGTCCGTGTCCGAGCACTGATCGGTACACGCGCGAAAGGGACGACCATGGCACTCTCCCGTTCGGCACGTTTGGCGGCCGCCGTCACCGCGGCGGCCTCCTTCTTCGTCATCGCCGCCGCCCCCGCCCCCACCCCCGGCGCGCCCGGCATCGGCGACGACTACTTCCCGCGGCTGGGCAACGGCGGCTTCGACGCCCGCCATTACGACCTGGACATCGCCTACGCCCCGGACACCGGCCGTATGGACGGCCGTACGACCCTGCGCGCGCGTGCCACCCAGAACCTCTCCACTTTCGATCTCGACCTGCAACAGCTGTCGATCCGGAGAATCGAGGTCGACGGCAGGACGGCGCGGTTCACACGCGACGGCGACGAGATCACCGTCACGCCCCGCGAAAGCCTGGGCGAGGGACGCGACTTCACCGTCTCGGTCACCTACGGCGGCGTACCCGAGCCCCTCAGCGGCCCCATCGTGTTCGGCTCCCAGTACGGCTGGATGAAGACGAACGACGGCGTCTTCGTCGCCTGCGAACCCAACGCCGCCTCCACCTGGTTCCCGTCGAGCGACCACCCCTCCGACAAGGCCACCTACGACATCCGGATCAAGGCGCCCAAGGGCCTGACCGCGGTCTCCAACGGCCGGCTGATATCGACGTACGACCGGCACGGCTCGACGTACACGCACTGGCGCGAGAGCCGGCCGATGGCGACGTACCTCGCCACCGCCACCATCGGGAAGTTCGACGTGCGCACCGGACGCACCCCCGGCGGCACGCCGATCTACGTCGCCATCGACCCCGTGCTGAAGAACGGCAACAGCGTGGACGTGTACGCGGTCACCGCCGCGGCCACCGACTACTGGTCGCGGGTGTTCGGGCCGTACCCCTTCGAGGAGACCGGCGCGATCGTCGACGACATGCCCGAGGCCGGGTTCTCGCTGGAGGTGCAGAGCAAGCCCGCCTACTCGGCCGTGCGCAATGAGACGACCATCGTGCACGAACTGGCCCACCAGTGGTTCGGCGACTCGGTGAGCGTGGCCCGGTGGAAGGACGTCTGGCTCAACGAGGGCTTCGCCACCTACGCCCAGTGGCTGTGGGCCGAGCACCAGGGCATCCGCTCCGCCCACGACTCCTTCCGCGCCGGCTACGACGCCCGGCCCGCCGACTCCTCCTTCTGGCAGACCGAGGTGGCCGACCCGCAGCGGGACACGATGTTCGCCTCCGCCGTCTACCAGCGCGGCGCGATGACGCTCCAGGCGCTGCGCGAGCGGATCGGCGACACTGCCTTCTTCCGGCTGCTGCCCGCCTGGACCAGCCTGCACCGCTACGGCAACGCGAGCACCGCAGACTTCATCCGGCTCGCCGAGCGCGTCAGCGGCCGTCAGCTGGACGACCTGTTCGACGCCTGGCTGTTCTCGACAGGGAAGCCCGCCCTGTAGGCCTGGCTTTGTAAGGTTCAGGCGCTCCGGCGGGTGAGAATGTCAGGGTGCAGCTCCAGCAACTCTTCAGTCCCTCCGTCCAGCACACGCTCGATGTCATCGGCATCTTCGTGTTCGCGATCTCCGGCGCGCTGCTGGCCGTCCGCAAGAACTTCGACGTCTTCGGCATCGCCGTCCTCGCCGAGGTCACCGCGCTGGGCGGGGGGCTCTTCCGTGACCTGATCATCGGAGCCGTGCCGCCGGCCGCGTTCACGGACCTCGGGTACTTCCTCACGCCGCTGCTCGCCACGCTCGTGGTCTTCTTCCTGCACCCGCACGTGGAGCGCATCCAGGCGGCGGTGCTCGTCTTCGACGCGGCCGGCCTCGGCCTGTTCTGTGTGAGCGGTACGACGAAGGCGTACAGCTACGGGCTCGGCCTGACCGCGTCGGTGACGCTGGGGCTGGCCACCGCCGTCGGCGGCGGCGTGCTGCGGGACGTGCTCGCCAACGAGGTGCCGTCCCTGCTGCGCTGGGACCGCGACCTGTACGCGGTCCCGGCGATCGTCGGCGCCACGATGGTCGCGCTGTGCATCCACTACGGCGCGCTGACCCCGTTCACCAGCGGGCTCGCGGTCGTCACGGCCTTCGCGCTGCGGCTGCTCGCGATGCGGTTCCACTGGCGAGCGCCGCGCGCGTGGAATCGTCGTTCGACCGTGACGGAGGAGTAGGACCGCCGGCTCCGGCAGCCGTCCCGGTGAGGGAGGCGGTCGTCCCGGTGAGGGCGCCGCTCGCCCCGGTGGAGGCGCCGTCCCGGCCCGCCGGGGTACGGCCCTGGCCCAGCTGAAGGGTGAGCCAGCGGAAGGCGGCCGGGACCTGTGGACGCCACAGCTCCATGGTGTGGCCGCCCGCGCTGCGCGGCAGGAACACCACGCGTACGGTCGTCGGCGCCTTGGCGACCGACTCCAGGGCCACGCCCGCCTGGTAGCCGTCACCGGACTCGCCGGAGAGGTACAGCGCGACCCGGGGCGGCACGGGCGCCCTCTTCAGCAGCAGATAGGGGTTGTTCGCGGCGCGCAGGGCCGGGCTCTGGGCGGTGAGCGAGCCGGGTTCGCCGATCGGGTCGTTGTAGCCGGACATGCTCACCGCGGCCCGGTAGCGGTCCGGGTGGGCCACGGCCAGCTTGGCCGCGCAGTGCGCGCCCGCCGAGTAGCCCGCCACCGCCCAGCCGCGGGGCGCCGGCTGGGCCCGGAAGTTGTCCGTGACCATCTTCGGCACGTCGATGCTGAGCCAGCTGTCGGCGTTCACCTGGCCGGGGACGTTGGCGCAGCCGGTGTCGACGCCCGCCAGCAGATTGGTGCGCGGGGCGACCAGGATGAACGGCGCCACCCGCCCGCTCCGCATCAGCGGCAGCAGCTGTTCGTGCGCCCTCATCGCCCCGAACCAGGCCTGCGCGGAACCGGGGTAGCCGGGCAGCAGCTCCACCACCGGGAACCTGGTGTGCCGGTGGGCCGGGTCGCCGTACTGCGGCGGCAGCCAGACGTAGACCTCGGCGTTCACGCCCGAGACCCGGCCCTTGAGCTGGGTGACGCGCACCCCGCCGGCCGCGTGCATGCCGGGGCCGCCGGCCGTGGAGAAGGTCTGCTTGACGCGGGGCAGGCGCCTGACCGCTATCCCGCCGGTGCCGTCCCGCCCCAGGTCCGCCGCCTGCTGGACGTGGTTGCCGGTACCGAGCAGGTCGTCCCAGTCGCCGTAGAGATTGTTCTGGTTGTTGACCAGCACGAAGACCAGGGCGACGGCCGTGCCCTGGGCGAACAGCAGCATCAGCACCCGGGCCGCGGCCCGCAGGGGCCGGGGCCCGCGCATCCGCGACCACAGGACGAGCGGCAGGACGAGGGCGACCACCGCCAGTACGACGATCGTGTAGAGGAACGGAGTCCCGGTGAGGCTCATGCCCCCATAGAGGGGAATCCGCGGCTCCGGGTTGTGGACGTGTCGGGACACTTACCGAGAAATTGCCGGATCATGTCCGGAGCCGGGGAAAGCTACCGCTTAGTAATTGCCTGTTGTACCGTTCATCCATGCCAGAAGCAGCTTCCGCCCCCTCCTCACCGCGGGCCATGATCGGCGACAGCGAGTTCGACCGCGACACCGCGGTCACCCGGCGCGAGGCCGACGTCTACGACACCGACCTCTCGGCCGGCTGGACCATCATCAACGCCGTCAACGGCGGCTATCTGCTGGCCGTGCTCGGCCGGGCCCTCGCGGACGCCCTGCCGCACCCGGACCCCTTCACCGTCTCCGCGCACTACCTCACCGCCTCCCGGCCCGGCCCGGCGGTCGTCCGCACCCAGACGGTCCGCACCGGTCGCACCCTCTCCACCGGCCAGGCCTCGCTCTTCCAGTACGACGACCAGGGCAACGAGGTCGAACGGATCCGCGTCCTCGCCTCCTACGGCGACCTGTCGGCCCTGCCCGACGACGTCCGTACGACGGCGACGCCGCCCGCGATCCCGCCCATGGACCAGTGCTTCGGCCCCGCCGACGCCCCCGCCCCGGTGCCGGGCAGCTCGGCGATCACCGACCGCCTGATGCTCAAGCTGGACCCCGCCACCCTCGGCTGGGCGCTGGGCGCCCCCTCGGGCAAGGGCGAGATGCGCGCCTGGTTCGGCCTCGCCGACGGCCGTGACGCCGACCCGCTGTCCCTGCTGCTCACCGTGGACGCCCTGCCGCCCACCGCCTTCGAGATCGGCATCATGGGCTGGGTGCCCACGGTGGAACTCACCGTCCATGTCCGGCACCGCCCGGCCCCCGGCCCGCTGCGGGTGGCGATCACCACCCGCAACCTGGCCGGCGGCTACCTGGAGGAGGACGCCGAGGTCTGGGACAGCGCCGACCGCCTGGTCGCCCAGTCCCGCCAGCTGGCCCGCGTCCGGCTCGGCTGACCGACAGCTGCGCCGCGGTCCGGGGTCGCGCCGTGGCGGCCCCGCGCGGGTGATCCTCCACCGAGCGCGCGCAACCCGCCGGGCCCGGCCGCCGGCCGGGCCCGGGCCCGGCCGTGTCGGCGGGCTCAGTCCTGCCAGTGGGCGCGGCCGATGCTGATGAGCCTCAGCTGCCTGGTCGCGAGCCGCGTCACGCGCGCCCGCTCCTCCGGCGAAGCCTCCAGCGTCTCCAGGAACAGGGAGGCGGTGATGAGCATCTGGTCGACGTAGAGGTGTGCGAGCATCAGCAGGTCGTCGTCGCTCCAGCCCGCCGCCTGGGGGTCCTTGGCCAGCTCGGCCTTCACCTCCTGGGCGAACCGGGCCAGTTGGTCCCGGATGGCCTCGCGCACCGGCTGCACCCCGCCGTGCCGCTCGCGGGCGATGAACCGCACGTGCGCCGGGAACGCCTCGACATGACGGGCGATCAACTCCACCGCGCCCACGATGCGTTCGGAGCTGTCGCCGGTGGTGGACACCGTTGTCCGCACCATCGGGTGCAGACTGCCCAGCGCCTCGTCGACCAGGGCGACGCCGAGGTCGGCGGTCGAGCGGAAGTGCCGATAGAAGGCGGTGGGGGCGACACCGACGGCCCGGGTGACCTCGCGCAGTCCCAGGCTGCTCAGGCTCTGCTCCTCCAGCAGGGCGAGTGCCGCGTCGAGGAACGCCTGCCGGGTCTTCTGCTTCTGGGCCTGCCGGATACCGAGGGTGTGACTCATGTCATCCAGTTAACAACTGTTCTCCGGAATTGAAAAGCCGTCGGACGCGCTAGACTCGAAGTCAGTGAACAACTGTTACTACAACTGTTCACCCAAGCTTCACACCGGCTGAACACGAGGCATCCCGGAGGGGGGATCTCATCCCATGCTGTTCCTCGTCGCCGCACTCATGCTGCTCGGTGTCGTGATGGGCACCGTGGCCCACGCGCCGCTGACCGTCACCGCCGTGATGGCCGCCGTCATCGCCGTCTGGCTCGGCGTCTTCGCGCTCCGCGAGCGCCACGCCCGCCGCCGCACCCCGGCCAACTGACCGTCGGACAGGACCTCAAGGAGCTGAGCACCATGCAACTCACCGCACCGGCGACCAGCCGCACCGACACCACCCGTACGGGCACCGGCACTCGCCCGCGCACCCGCGACGCCGACGGCATGGCCGTCGCGTCCTTCATTCTCGGCCTTCTCGGGCTGCTCGTCCTCAACCTCTTCCTCGGCCCCGTCGCGATCGCGCTCGCCGCCGTCGCCCTCAGGCGCGGGACGGTCCGCCGCGGGCGCGCCTGGCTCGGCCTGGCCCTGGGCGTGGCCGACCTGGTGGTCCTGGCGACCGTGATGCAGGCGTCCCACACGCTGTCCTGGAGTCTGTGACCCACCACCGAGCGCGCGAGAAGCCCCGAGGACGACGGGGCCCGCCGCGCACGGATCACCGGGGAACGGCGAGGCCCGCGCCCCCGTCACCCCACGCGGCCGAAGCCGGTGGGCGGGGGACCCGTAGAATCGGGCACACCATGGCTTACCTCGACCACGCCGCCACGACCCCGATGCTCCCGGAGGCGGCGGAGGCACTGACCGCCCAGCTGAGCATCACCGGCAACGCGTCCTCCCTGCACGCCTCCGGCCGCCTGGCCCGCCGCACGGTCGAGGAGTCCCGCGAAACCCTCGCGGAAGCGCTGGGCGCGCGCCCCAGCGAGGTCGTCTTCACCTCCGGCGGCACCGAGGCCGACAACCTCGCCGTGAAGGGCCTGTTCTGGTCCCGCCGGGCCGCCGACCCGGCCCGCGTCCGCGTCCTGTCCGGCCCCGTCGAACACCACGCGGTCCTCGACGCCGTGCACTGGCTCGCTGAACACGAGGGCGCCACCGTCGAGTACCTCCCCGTCGACTCCTACGGCCGCGTCCACCCCGAAGCGCTGCGCGAGGCGATCGCCCGCAACCCCAAGGACGTCGCCCTGGCCACGGTGATGTGGGCCAACAACGAGATCGGCACGGTCATGGCGGTCCGCGAACTCGCCGACGTGGCCGCCGAGTTCGGCGTCCCGTTGCACTCCGACGCGGTCCAGGCCTTCGGTCAGCTCCCGGTCGACTTCGCCGCCTCCGGCCTCGCCGCGATGACCGTCTCCGGCCACAAGGTCGGCGGTCCGTACGGCATCGGCGCGCTGCTGCTGGGCCGCGAGTACACCCCCGTCCCGGTCCTGCACGGCGGCGGCCAGGAACGGCACGTGCGCTCCGGCACCCTGGACGTCCCGGCCATCGCGTCCTTCGCCGTCGCCGGGCGCCACGCCGCCGAGCGGCGTTCGTGGTTCGCGCGCGAGATCGGTGCCCTGCGCGACCGGTTGGTCGACGCCGTCCGCGGCGCCGTACCGGACGCGATCCTCGGCGGCGACCCCGCGCCCGAGGGCCGACTCCCGGCCAACGCGCACTTCACCTTCCCGGGCTGCGAGGGCGACTCCCTGCTGCTCCTGCTGGACGCCCAGGGCATCGAGTGCTCCACCGGCTCCGCCTGCACCGCGGGCGTCGCCCAGCCCAGCCATGTGCTGCTCGCCACCGGCACGGATCCCGAACTGGCCCGCGGCACCCTGCGCTTCTCGCTCGGCCACACCTCCACCGAGGCGGACGTCGAGGCGGTCGCCAAGGCGATCGGCCCGGCGGTGGAACGGGCCCGCGCGGCCGGACTCAGCTGAGACGCGAAAGCGGACGCGAAAGCCGCGCCCCACGCCGACGACCTACGAGGCGGGTTCCCTTCGCCGGCATGGTCCGGATCAGGTGACTGGGGGTCGCCGTCGGGTTCTGTACCAGCAACCGTCGGCCTCTCAGTCCGAGCGTCGACGTCGGCACCAGCGCAGACCGTCTGCCTGTCGCTGAAGTCGGCTACTCCGCTTGGACTCCCTCACTCGTCTCGCAGGTCTGACTTGAGTATAAAACCCCTCATACCAGACAAAAAAGGGCTAACTTCTTGATTTTTCGCCGGCCGCCCGCGCCTGTTTGACCAGCCTCAGATAGCGCTCCCAGTCCCAGTGCGGCCCCGGATCCGTGTGGTCCGTGCCCGGCACCTCCACATGGCCGATGACGTGCTCGCGGTCCACGGGCATGCCATACCGCTCGCAGACCGCCGCCGTCAGCCGCGCCGACGCCGCGTACAGGGCGTCCGTGAAGGAGGAGGCGTCCTCCACGAAGCCCTCGTGCTCGATGCCGACGCTGCGTTCGTTGAACTGCCGGTTGCCCGCGTGGAACGCCACGTCCAGCTCCCGGATCAGCTGGGTGACCTGCCCGTCCGCGCGCACGATGTAGTGCGCGGCCGCGCCGTGCGCCGGGTCTTGGAAGACCTTCACCGCCGACGCGTAGCCGCCCTGCGTGACGTGCACGACCACCCGGTCCACCGGATAGTCGTCCGGCCGGTCCGCGCGCCGGTAGTTCGCCGGCGAGGCCGCCACCCAGCGCGCGCCCCGGAAGTCCACCGCGCCCGGCGTGCGCGGTCTCTCCACCCCCGGCAGCCGCCACCACAGCCGGGACAGCTCGTCCCGGGCGAGCACCGCCGTGCCCAGGGCGGCCGCGGCCCCGCCGGCCAGCAGGGCGCGCCGCCCCAGCCGACGGCCGGTGTCGCCTCCCGGCGCTCCCGCGCTGTCCTCGCTCGCCCCCATGCCACCCCCAACGGATATCGGGCGGACCCGGTTCCCGCGCCCCCGTACCCTGGAAGGGCTATGACTGACACCCCGCAGCGCACCCGTCCCCTCCGCGTCCTCGCCGCCATGTCCGGCGGGGTCGACTCCGCCGTCGCCGCCGCGCGCGCGGCGGAAGCCGGCCATGACGTCACCGGCGTCCACCTCGCGCTCTCCGCGAACCCCCAGTCCTTCCGCACCGGCGCGCGGGGCTGTTGCACCATCGAGGACTCGCGGGACGCCCGCCGCGCGGCCGACGTCATCGGCATCCCGTTCTACGTCTGGGACCTCGCCGACCGCTTCCGGGAGGACGTCGTCGAGGACTTCGTCGCCGAGTACGAGGCCGGCCGCACCCCGAACCCGTGCCTGCGCTGCAACGAGAAGATCAAGTTCGCCGCGCTGCTGGACAAGGCGCTGGCCCTCGGCTTCGACGCCGTCTGCACCGGCCACTACGCCAAGGTGATCGTCGGCGAGGACGGCGCGCGTGAGCTGCACCGCGCCTCCGACATGGCCAAGGACCAGTCCTACGTCCTCGGCGTCCTGGACGACCGGCAGCTCGCCCACGCGATGTTCCCCCTCGGCGACACGGTCACCACCAAGGAGGAGATCCGCGCCGAGGCCGAGCGCCGGGGCCTCGCGGTGGCCAAGAAGCCGGACTCGCACGACATCTGCTTCATCGCCGACGGCGACACCCAGGGCTTCCTGGCCGACCGGCTCGGCCGCGCCGAGGGCGACATCGTCGACGAGGACGGCAACCGCCTGGGCACGCACGAGGGCGCGTACGGCTTCACCATCGGCCAGCGCAAGGGCCTGCGCATCGGCACCCCGGCCTCCGACGGCAAGCCGCGTTACGTCCTGGACATCTCCCCGGTCACCAACACGGTCACCGTCGGCCCCGCGGCCGCCCTGGACGTCACCGCCCTCACCGCGATCAAGCCCCGCTGGTGCGGCACCGCCCCGGCCGGACCCGGCACCTACACCGCCCAGCTGCGCGCGCACGGCGGCGAGACCGAGGTGACCGCCGAGACGGTCGACGGCGAACTGCGCGTCACCTTCACCGAGCCGGTCCGCGGAGTCGCCCCCGGCCAGGCGATCGTGCTCTACGACGGCACGCGCGTGGTGGGCTCGGCGACGATCGCATCGACCACGCGCGCGACGGCCGCCGCGGTCTGATCCGGGCGGCGGTCTGATCCGGGCGGCGGTCTGATCCGGGCGACGGTCCCAGCCGGGCCGCGGTCCGAGGCGGGTCGCCGGGGACGCCGACGGGCGGGGCCCGCGCGGTGTGGGCCGTGCCGGCTAGCCGGCGGCGAAGTCTGCGGCGACGGTCGCGTCGACCACGCGCGCGACGGCCGCGGCGGTCCGAGCCGGGCCGCGGGCTGATCCGGGCCGCGGTCCGAGGCGGGCCGGGGTCCGAGGCGAGCCGGGGTCCGAGGCGAGCCGCCAGGGACGCCGCCGACCGGGGCCCGCGCGGGCCGGGCCGCGCGTGGTGGGGTTGACCACGCGCGCGACGGCCGCCGCGGTCCGAGGCGGGCCGGGGTCCGAGGAGGGCCGCCGGGGACGCCGCCGGCCGGGGCATCCGCGGCCGGGCCGGCCGTGGTGAGGTCGGCGACGATCGCATCGACCACGCGTGCGACGGCCGCCGCGTCTGATCCGGGCGGCGGTCCGAGGCGGGCCGCCGGGGACGCCGCCGGCCGGGGCCCGCGCGGTGCCGGCCGTGCCGGCTAGCCGGCGGCGAAGTCCGCGGCGACGATCGCGTCGACCACGCGCGCGACGGCCGCGGCGGTCTGATCCGGGCGGCCGTCTGATCCGGGCCGCGGGCTGATCCGATCCGACGGCCCGAGCCGGGTCGCGGTCCGAGGCGGGCCGCCGGGGACGCCGCCGGCCCGGACCCCGCGCGGCCCGGGCCGTGCCGGCTAGCCGGTGACGAAGTCTGCCAGTACCGGTCCCAGTACGTCCGGTTCCACCATGTGGGTCTGCCCCTCCAGGACCTCGTGCCGACCCCGGGGAACCGCCTGCGCGACCGCGCGGGACGCCTCGCGCATCCACTCCGGGCTCGCCCCGCCCGCGACGGACAGCACGGGCACCGAGATCGCGGCGAGCCGCTCCCGGGGGAGCAGACCGTCGCCCATGACGGCGTCGTCGTAGGCGAGACTCGGCGCGGCGGCCTCCATCCCGGCCCACATCGGCGACCGGCGGGCACTCTCGATCATCTCCTCGCCCAGCCCGGTCAGGCGCAGGAACAGCGCCACCGCGTCCCCGCGCCGGCCCGCGTCGAGCGCCTCGGTCAACCGCTCCTTGTACACGGCCTCCCGCTCGGCGCCGCCCGGCAGGAAGTCGGCGAACGGCGCCTCGTAGACGGCGACCCGGCCGACCGGCAGACCGCTCGCCGCCGCCCGCAGGACCAGCGCGCCGCCGGAGGACACTCCGAACAGCGCGCTCTCACCGCCCACCGCGTCGATCAGCGCGGCCAGGTCCTCGATCTCCCGGGCCACCTCGTAGGGCGGTGTGTCACCGCTCGCGCCACGGCCCCGGCGGTCGTACACGACGGCCGTGCAGCGCTCCGCGAGCCGCTGGGCCAGGGGCGCCACCGTGCCACCGGTGGACATCGCGCCGCTCACCAGGACCACCGTGGGCCCCTGGCCGCTCACCTGGTACGCGAGGGACGTGCCGTCGCGAGAAGTCGTCCTCTTGTCCATGCCCGTGCAGACTGCCCTACCGCACGGGACTCATCGGTCACGACACGTCGGGCCGGTAGAAGCAGAGGTGATCCTTGATCGCGGCCACGTCCTCCTTCGGTTCCGGGTACGCCCAGGCCAGGTCGGGCGCGTCCGGCAGCGACCAGTAGGACGCGGTGCCCTTGAACGGGCAGACGGTGTGGGTCTCGGACGGGGTCAGCAAGTCCAGGCGGACGTCCTCGGCGGGGATGTAGTACCGCTCCGGACAGCCCGTCTCGCGTAGCACGAGGGCTCGGTCGCTCTCGGCGAGCACCTGGTCGCCGTGCACCACGCGCACGTGCCGCTCGCCGTCTTCGATGATGATCGTGTGTCCTTGGGCCATACCAGCACAGCACCGCAAGGGCCGCGGTTCTTCCCGCGTACCGTGGAGGCCATGAACATCTGCGTCTTCCTGTCCGCCGCCGACCTCGACGAGCGGTACACGCGCCCCGCGCGCGAGTTCGGCGAACTCGTCGGCAAGGCCGGCCACACCCTGGTCTGGGGCGGCTCCGACAGCGGCCTGATGAAGGTCGTCGCGGACGGTGTGCAGGAGGCCGGCGGCCGACTGCTGGGCGTCTCCGTGGAGTTCCTCGCGAACAAGGCCCGGCCCGGCGCGGACGAGATGGTCATCGCCGCCGACCTCGGCGAGCGCAAGAAGCTGCTGCTGGAGAAGGCCGACGCCGTGGTGATCATGGTGGGCGGCACCGGCACGCTGGACGAGGCGACCGAGATCCTGGAGCTGAAGAAGCACGGCCGCACCACCAAACCGGTCGTGCTGCTCAACACCGCGGGCTTCTACGACGGCCTGGAGGAGCAGTTCCGCCGCATGGAGGCCGAGGGCTTCCTGCCGCGTCCGCTGTCCGAGCTGGTCACCTTCGCCGCGAAGCCGGCCGCCGCCCTGGCCCACCTGGAGGAGCGACTCGGCCGCCACTGATGCGAGCATGGCGGGCATGGCTACTCATCTGATCACCGGGGCCGGTTCCGGCATCGGCGCCGCCGTGGCCGGCCGGCTGCACGCGCGCGGGGACGACCTCGTGCTGCACGCGCGCGACGCCGGCCGGGCGAAGGAACTGGCCGCGCGGTTCCCCGGGGCGAGCACCCTGGTCGGCGACCTCGCGGACCCGGACAAGCTGTCCTGGGCGTTCTCCCACCAGACGCTCCCGGACCGGGTGGACTCCCTGCTGCACATCGCCGGGGTGGTCGACCTCGGCCCGGTCGGCGACCTGACCCCGAAGTCCTGGCGCCACCAGCTCAACGTCAACCTGATCGCCCCCGCCGAGCTGACCCGGCACTTCCTGCCGCAGCTGCGCGCGGCCCGCGGACATGTGATCTTCGTCAACTCCGGTGCCGGACTCAGCGCGTCCGCCGGCTGGTCCGCGTACGCGGCCTCCAAGCACGGTCTGAAGGCGCTCGCCGACTCCCTGCGCCAGGAGGAGCACGCCGGCGGCGTCCGGGTCACCTCGGTCTACCCCGGCCGCACGGCGAGCCCCATGCAGGCCAAGGTCCACCAGCAGGAGGGCAGGGAGTACGACGCCGACCGGTGGATCGACCCCGAGTCGGTCGCCACGACGATCCTGATGGCACTGGATCTGCCGAGGGACGCGGAGATCAACGACCTGACGGTACGGCCGGGCCGCTGACCTCGGCCCCCGGGTTCCGTAGGCTTCCCGGGTGAGCGAAAACAGCGTGTTCAGATTCGGTGGTGCCACCGGGGTCGGGTCCCTGCCCGGCGGTGATGCCCACGAGGCCGCCAAGACCGCCACCGGATCCCTCGAGGACTTCCCCTTCCTCGCCGAACTGCCCGCCCGGGGCCCCGGCGCCGACATGATCGGCCGCACCACCGGCCTGCTGGTCGAGCTGTACGCGCGCGTGGAGCCCAGCGGCTGGCGGATCGGGGACCGGCCCGGCCGGGACACCCGCCGGGCCCGGTCCTGGCTGACACAGGACCTCGACGCGCTGGAGGAGTACACCCAGGGCTACCAGGGCGACCTGAAGGTGCAGGCGGTCGGCCCGTGGACGCTGGCCGCCACCCTGGAGCTGAGGAACGGCGAGGTCGCCCTGTCGGACCCCGGCGCCTGCCGTGACCTCGCCGCCTCGCTGGGGGAGGGGCTGCGCCTGCACCTCGCCGATGTACGCCGGCGCGTACCCGGCGCCCGGCTCGTGCTGCAACTGGACGAGCCCTCCCTCACCGCCGTGCTGCGCGGACAGGTGCGCAGCGCCAGCGGCTACCGCACGCACCGGGCCGTGGACCGGCAGGTGGCCGAGTCCACCCTGCGCGACCTGGTCGGGGTGAACGACGGCGGACCCGTCGTGGTCCACTCCTGCGCCCCCGACGTCCCGTTCGCCCTGCTGCGCCGGGCGGGCGCGGCCGGTGTCTCCTTCGACTTCTCCCTGCTCACCGAGCGTGACGACGATGTGATCGGGGAGGCGGTCGAGGGCGGCACGCGGCTGTTCGCCGGTGTCGTCCCCGGCACGGACGGCCCGTTGTCAGACCCTGCCGGTAGCGTCATGGGTGTCAGGACGTTGTGGCGCAGGCTGGGCCTGCGACCGGAGCTGCTCGCGGAGGCGGTCACGCTCACCCCGGCGTGCGGTCTGGCGGGAGCTTCACCCGCCTACGCGCGCCAGGCACTGGCCCACTGCGTCCGGGCGGCGAGATCCCTCGCGGACAACCCAGAGTAACGGGAGGACAACACGGTGGCCGGCGACAAGCAAGCGGAGACCACGGCGGTGCCCGCGGAGGCCCGCGAGCAGCACGCGCAGCTGGCGGAGCAGATCGAGGAGCACCGCTTCCGGTACTACGTGAAGGACGCCCCCGTCGTCAGCGACGCGGAGTTCGACCGCCTCCTGAAGACCCTGGAGTCCCTGGAGGAGAAGTACCCGGAGCTGCGCACCCCGGACTCGCCGACCCAGAAGGTCGCGGGGTCCTACGAGACGGAGTTCACCTCCGTCGAGCACCGCCAGCGGATGCTCTCCCTGGACAACACCTTCAACGACGACGACCTCGCCGCCTGGGTCGACCGCATCGCGCGCGAACTGGGCGAGCAGGAGTACCACTTCCTGTGCGAGCTGAAGGTCGACGGCCTCGCGGTCAACCTCACCTACGAGCACGGCCGCCTCACCCGGGCGGCGACCCGCGGCGACGGCCGCACCGGCGAGGACATCACCCCGAACGTCCGCACGATCACGGAGATCCCGGACCGCCTGCACGGCGACGAGGTCCCCGACCTGGTGGAGATCCGCGGCGAGGTCTACTTCCCGATGGAGCGGTTCCTCGAACTCAACGAGCGCCTGGTCGCCGCCGGGGACAAGCCCTTCGCCAACCCGCGCAACGCGGCGGCCGGTTCGCTGCGCCAGAAGGACCCGCGGGTCACCGCCACCCGGCCGCTGCACATGGTCGTCCACGGCATCGGCGCCCTGGAGGGCTTCTCGGGCATGACCCGCCTCTCCCAGGCGTACGACCTGCTGAAGACCTGGGGCCTGCCCACCTCCCCGCACAACCGCGTGGTCGACGACCTCGACGGCGTCCGGGAGTTCATCGCGTACTACGGCGAGAACCGGCACTCCGTGGAGCACGAGATCGACGGTGTCGTCGTCAAACTGGACGAGATCCGTCTCCAGGGGCGCCTCGGGTCCACCGCGCGGGCGCCGCGCTGGGCGATCGCCTACAAGTACGCGCCGGAAGAGGTCAACACCAAACTCATCGACATCAAGGTGGGCGTCGGCCGCACCGGCCGCGTCACGCCGTACGCCCAGGTCGAGCCGGTCACGGTCGCGGGCAGCGAGGTCGAGTTCGCCACCCTGCACAACCAGGAGGTCGTCAAGGCCAAGGGCGTGCTCATCGGGGACACCGTGGTGATCCGCAAGGCCGGTGACGTCATCCCGGAGATCCTCGGCCCGGTGGTCGACCTGCGCGACGGTGGCGAGCGGGAGTTCGTGATGCCGGCGAAGTGCCCCGAGTGCGGGACACCGCTGCGGCCCATGAAGGAGGGCGACATCGACCTCCGCTGCCCCAACGCCCGCACCTGCCCCGCCCAGTTGCGGGAGCGCGTCTCCTACCTCGCGGGCCGCGAATGCCTGGACATCGAGCACTTCGGGGCGGTGGCCGCCGCCGCGCTCACCCGCCCGCTGGAGCCGGCCGACCCGCCGCTGGTCGACGAGGGCGATCTGTTCGACCTGACGGTGGACAAGCTGCTTCCCATCAAGGCCTATGTCCTCGATCCGGACAGCGGTCTGCCCAAGCACGACCCCAAGACGGGCGAGGAGAAGGTCGTCACGGTCTTCGCCAACCAGAAGGGCGAGCCGAAGAAGAACACCCTCGCCCTGCTGGAGCACATCGAGGCCGCCAAACAGCGCCCGTTGGCCCGATTCCTCAACGGACTGTCCATCCGGCACGTGGGACCGGTCGCGGCGCAGGCCCTGGCCCGGGAGTTCCGCTCCGTCGACCGCATCGAACAGGCCACCGAGGCGGAGCTGGCGGCCACCGACGGTGTCGGCCCGATCATCGCCGCCGCGCTCAAGGAATGGTTCGCCGAGGACTGGCACCGCGAGATCGTCCGCAAGTGGAAGGCCGCCGGAGTCCCGCTGGAGGAGCGGTCGACCGGCGAGGACGAGGGCCCGCGCCCGCTGGAGGGGCTCACCGTCGTCGTGACCGGCACCCTGGAGAACTTCACCCGGGACGGCGCCAAGGACGCCCTCCAGAGCAGAGGCGCGAAGGTGACCGGATCGGTCTCGAAGAAGACCTCGTTCGTCGTCGTGGGTGACAACCCCGGATCGAAGTACGACAAGGCCATGCAACTGAAGGTCCCCGTCCTGAACGAGGACGGTTTCGGCGTCCTTTTGGAGCAGGGGCCCGAAGCGGCGGCCGAAGTCGCGCTTCCGACCGGGGAGTAGCGGTTGAAGGCCACCCGTTCGGCGCATATCAGTTGCATACGGGTGGCCCGGGCGCATTCGGGCAACCGTCGACGACCGGTGCCCGAGAAAGCCTTCTGCGGCCTACTGTTGAGAGGTGCGCCTGCCGTGCCCAGCTGCGGTCGGGGCATCCCCCTGTCCGCCGAGGGCGGGGAAGGACTCTTCGACGCGGAGCCGCTGATGGTCGTCGGGCATCGGACCGCGTGGCGTGGGCACCGCCGGCTGTGAGAGGGACGGGAATGGAACCGACCGATAGCGTCGCCCCGGACTCACGGCTGCGCCTGCGCCGCCGTGCGGTCGCGTGGCGGGGAAACCGGTGGACGGGGCGGGGCGACGGACGGACGGGCGGACAGCCGCGCCCGGCCGGACCGCGCACCGCCGCCGAGCCGCACACCCCCATACCCCTGACCGCCCACCCCACCCCCGGCCTGACCGGCGCCGACACCGAACGGCACCCGTCCTGGCCCGCGCTGCCCGCATCCGTCGTGGCCGCCGCCGCCCTCACCCTCGGCGCCGGCTTCTACCGCGCCTTCACCGACCACCACGCCCTCTTCCCGTCCGGCACCGTCGGCTGGTCGCTGGCCCTGCTCACCGGCGTCATCGTCGGACACCTCGTCATGCTGGGCCGCGCCCGCTGGTGGGGTGGCACCGGCTCCGGCGCCGCCCTCACCCTCGCCGTACTACTGCTCTACGGCTGGGTGGCCGCCGGCATGGTCAGCCTCACGGTCGTCGTCCTCGTCGGCGTCGCCCGGCGCCACCGGTGGCGCCAGGGCATACTGCACGGCGCGGTGGACATCCTCGGCATCGGCGTCGGCGCCCTGCTGCTCGGCGCGTTCGGCCGGGTGCCGAGTGTCGAGACGCCCTGGCGGCCCGCCGGCTGGAGCGCCACCACCGTGCCCGAGGTCGTCCTCGTCGCGGTCGCCTATCTCGCCGTCAGCCGCGGCCTGCTGTGGTACCTGCACGCCCCGCGCGGCGGCGGGGTGCCCACCGTCGCGCGCACCGCCCTGGTCAGGCAGGGCCTGGTCGCCGTCGCGCTGCTCGGCATCGCACCCCTGGTGTGTGTCGTCGCCGACGCCCAGCCGGTCCTGCTCCCGCTGTTCGCCATCCCGCTGATCGCCCTCGACTCCACCCTGTGGATGGCCCGCGCCCGTGCCGAGGAGCAGCTGCGCGACCCGCTGACCGGACTGCCCAACCGCCAGTGGCTGCTGGAGCGGATCTGGACCGCCCTCGACGACGCCGAGCGCATCGGCGCCCGCGCCGCCCTCATGTTGATCGACCTCGATCGGTTCCGGTCGGTGAACGACACCCTCGGTCATCTGGCGGGGGACCGGCTGCTGCTCCAGATCGCCGACCGGCTGCGGCTCGCCCTGCCGCGCGGGGCGGAGGCCGCGCGGCTCGGCGGTGACGAGTTCGCCGTCTTACTTCCCGTCGCCGACTCCACGACGTCCGCCACGCGGATCGCCCGTGGTCTCGTCGGCGCCCTCAGCTCTCCGCTCGACCTCGACGGGCTCATCCTCGTCCTGGAGGCCAGCGCCGGCGTCGCCGTCTACCCCGACCACGCCCTGGACGCCGAAGGCCTGCTGCGCCGGGCCGACGTGGCGATGTACCAGGCGAAGCGGGACCGCACGGGCGTCGAGGTGTACGAGTCCAAGCGTGACTCCAACACCCCCGACCGCCTCGGCCTGCTGGGCGATCTGCGCCGCGCCCTGGACGCGCACGAGGTGCAGCTGCACTACCAGCCCAAGGTCCGCTTCGACGGACAGGTGGCCGGCCTGGAGGCGCTGGTGCGGTGGGTGCATCCCGAGCGCGGGAAGGTTCCGCCGGACGAGTTCATAGCGATCGCCGAGTCCTCGGGGCTGATGCCCCACCTGACCGAGTACGTCCTCGACACCGCGCTCGCCCAGGTCGCCCGCTGGCGGGCCCAGGGGCTGCGGGTCCCGGTCGCCGTCAACGTCTCCCCCCGCGACGTCCACACCCCCGGTTTCGCCGGCTCGGTCGCCGCGCGCCTCGCCCGGCACGGGGTGCCCGCCGGGGCGCTCCAGCTGGAGATAACGGAACACGTCCTGCTGGAGGACCCCCAGCGGGCCGCCGACACCCTCGCCGGACTCACCGGGCACGGCGTGAAGATGTCCCTCGACGACTTCGGCACGGGCTATTCGTCCCTGGTCCATCTGCGGCGGCTGCCCGTCAGCGAACTGAAGATCGACCGCTCCTTCGTGGCCCGGCTGGCCGTCGACAACGAGGACGCGGAGATCGTCCGCTGCACCGTCGACCTCGCCCATTCGCTGGGCCTCCTCGTCGTCGCCGAGGGCGTGGAGGACGACGAGACCTGGGAGCGCCTGCGGGACCTCGGCTGCGACGCGGTACAGGGCTGGCTGGTCGCGGCGGCGATGCCCCCGGAGGAGGCGACGGCGTGGCTGCTGGCCCGAGGCTCCCGAGGCTGGCAACGCCCCCGCGCAGCCCTCCCAGCCGCGGAATAACCCCGCCCCCCGGCACCCCGTCCCAGCACCGCCCGCCTACCCCGTCCCACCGCCACCTGCCCGCGCCACGGGACCCGCTCCGGCCCCCTAGCCCCACCCCGACGCCTCCCGCCGACGGTCCTCCGGGTTCGGCCCCGCCCGCCTACGCTGCTCCCTCCGGCCTGCTCCCGGGGCCGTCCCACCGCCGCCTGCCCGCATCACGGGGGCCCGCTCCGGCCCCTCCCCAGCCCCACCCCAGCGCCTCCCGCCGACGGTCCTCCGGCTCCGGCCCCGCTCTCCGGCCTGCTCCCGGGGCCGTTCCGGCCCCACCCCAACACCTCCCGCCGACGGTCCTCCGGCTCCGCCCCCGCCCCTCGGTCTGCTCCCCGCTGCCCTCTGGGCCGGCCCTCGCCCCCGCCGAAGGCGGGCCCCTCCGGCAGCCCGCCAGCTTCCCGGTCCCTTGCGCTGCCGCGCCTGCCCGCACACGGGGGCCCGCGCCAGCCGACCCTCCGGCCCGGCCCCCGGGTCCGTCCGGCGTCATCCCAGGGGGGCGTTCCGGCAATCCTTCTGCCCAGTCCACGGTGATCTCCGGACGGCCCTCGCACCCGCCCCCAGGCTTCCTCCGGCGGCCCGCCTGTCTTCTCCCCGGGGCCTTTGCGGCGGCCCACCTGCCCGGTCCTCGAGGTGGGTCCGGGCCTCTCCACCCGCTGCTCCGGGCCGTCCCCGGGAGCTACCCGCCTGCCTCGCGAGGTCTGGTCCACCGACCGTCCGGCGCGCTGCCCGTGGCCGTTCCGGCGCCCTCCCGCCTCCTTCATGGGGGGCGTTCCGCCAACCCCCGGCCCACTCTCCACGGTGTCCATCGGTCGGCTTTCGCACCCGCCCCCGCGCCAGCTCCGACGGCCCGCCGCCTCGCCCTTCGCACAGCCCCCCCCCGTGTCCCTCCACCCGCTGCCCCGAGCCGCCCGGACGGCCTGCCCCGCGCGAGCCGTTCCGGCGGCCGGTCCGCCACCCCCGGCGGTCCCGCTGCCCGGCCTCGCCGGCCCCGCCGGTTCCTCCGTCAACCCCAGGCCCGCCCGCCCCGGAGGGTCGCCCTTCGGCCGGTGGGTGGTGGGCTCGGGGGCCTGGTCGGTGCCCGGTGTGGTGCCGTGTGGGGTGGGGGACGTGAAACCGTTTCACCGGCATGGGGCGGCGCCCCATAGGATTGGCCCCAAACCACACGCACTCACCCCAGAGGAACGCTGCATGCCTGGCATCACGCGCGAGGAGGTCGCCCACCTCGCCCGGCTGGCGCGTCTGGAGCTGAAGCCCGAAGAACTCGACCACTTCGCAGGCCAGCTGGACGACATCATCGGCGCGGTCGCCCGCGTCAGCGAGGTCGCCGACCAAGACGTACCGCCGACCTCACACCCGCTCCCGCTGACCAACGTCATGCGGGCGGACGAGGTCCGTCCCTCGCTCACCCCCGCCCAGGCGCTCTCCGGCGCCCCGGCCCAGGAGCAGCAGCGTTTCAAGGTGCCGCAGATCCTGGGGGAGGACTAAACCGTCATGACGGACAGCAACATCATCAAGCTCACGGCGGCCGACACCGCCGCGAAGATCGCCTCCGGTGAGCTCACGGCCGTCCAGGTCACCGAGGCCCACCTCGCCCGCATCGAGGCCGTCGACGAGAAGGTGCACGCCTTCCTGCACGTCGACCGCGAGGGCGCCCTCGCCCAGGCCCGCGCCGTGGACGAGAAGCGCGCCCGCGGCGAGAAGCTCGGCCCGCTGGCCGGCGTCCCGCTCGCGCTCAAGGACATCTTCACCACCGAGGGCGTGCCCACGACCGTCGGCTCCAAGATGCTCGAGGGCTGGATCCCGCCGTACGACGCGACGCTCACCAAGCGTCTGAAGGACGCCGACGTCGTCATCCTCGGCAAGACCAACATGGACGAGTTCGCCATGGGGTCCTCCACCGAGAACAGCGCCTACGGGCCGACCGGCAACCCCTGGGACCTCACCAAGATCCCCGGCGGCTCCGGCGGCGGCTCCTCCGCCGCGCTCGCGTCCTTCCAGGCCCCGCTGGCCATCGGCACCGACACCGGCGGCTCCATCCGCCAGCCGGCCGCCGTCACCGGCACGGTCGGCGTGAAGCCGACGTACGGCGCGGTCTCCCGCTACGGCATGGTCGCCTTCTCCTCCTCCCTGGACCAGGGCGGCCCCTGCGCCCGCACGGTCCTGGACGCCGCCCTGCTGCACGAGGTCATCGCCGGGCACGACCCGCTCGACTCCACCTCCATCGACGCCCCGGTCCCGCCGGTCGTCGAGGCCGCCCGCAACGGCAGCGTCGCGGGCATGCGCGTCGGCGTGGTCAAGCAGTTCCGTGGCGAGGGCTACCAGGCCGGCGTCATCCAGCGCTTCGACGAGTCCGTCGAGCTGCTCAAGGAGCTGGGCGCCGAGATCGTCGAGCTGGACTGCCCGTCCTTCGACCTCGCGCTGTCGGCGTACTACCTGATCGCGCCGTCCGAGTGCTCGTCCAATCTCGCCCGCTTCGACGGCCTGCGCTACGGCCTGCGGGTCGGCGACGACGGCACCCACTCGGCGGAGGAGGTCACCGCCCTCACCCGCGAGGCCGGCTTCGGGCCCGAGGTCAAGCGCCGTATCATGCTCGGCACCTACGCCCTGTCGAGCGGCTACTACGACGCCTACTACGGCAGCGCCCAGAAGGTCCGCACGCTCATCACGCGCGACTTCGAGAAGGCGTTCGAGCAGGTCGACGTGATCGTCTCCCCGACGACTCCGACCACCGCCTTCGCGATCGGCGAGCGCGCCGACGACCCGATGGCGATGTACCTCGCGGACCTGTGCACCATCCCGACCAACCTGGCGGGCAACGCGGCCATGTCCCTGCCCTGCGGTCTCGCCCCGGAGGACAACCTCCCGGTGGGCCTGCAGATCATCGCTCCGGCGCTCAAGGACGACCGTCTGTACAGGGTCGGCGCCGCCGTCGAGGCCGCCTTCGTGGAAAAGTGGGGGCACCCGCTGATCGAGGAGGCTCCGTCACTGTGAGCGCACTGAACAAGGCCAAGGGCTTCAAGAAGTCGAAGTCCGGCACGTACCTGTCGATGGCCGGAACCGCGTTCGGCGCGTTCGGCGTGGCCAAGCAGATCAAGAAGGCGCGCGCCGAGCAGGACACGCTGCGGCTGATCGACGCCACCGTGTCCGCCGTCGCGATCGTCACCGGCCTCGCCATCCTCTACCGCGAGCTGAAGCGGCTGGGCGACGACGACGTCCTGCTGGGCTGAGAGGGAAGTTTTCACCGTGACCACCACGACCGACCTGGTGTCGTACGAGGACGCTCTGGCGTCGTACGACCCCGTCATGGGCCTTGAGGTCCATGTCGAACTCGGCACCAAGACCAAGATGTTCTGCGGGTGCTCCACCGAGCTGGGCGCCGAGCCCAACTCGCAGACCTGCCCGGTCTGCCTCGGTATGCCCGGCGCGCTCCCGGCCGTCAACGCGACCGGCGTCGAGTCGGCGATCAAGATCGGTCTCGCGCTCAACTGCGAGATCGCCGAGTGGTGCCGCTTCGCCCGGAAGAACTACTTCTATCCGGACATGCCGAAGAACTTCCAGACCTCCCAGTACGACGAGCCGATCGCCTTCAACGGCTACCTCGACGTGCAGCTGGAGGACGGCGAGACCTTCCGCGTGGAGATCGAGCGCGCCCACATGGAGGAGGACACCGGCAAGTCGACCCACGTCGGCGGCGCCACCGGCCGTATCCACGGCGCGTCCCACTCCCTGCTGGACTACAACCGCGCCGGCATCCCGCTGATCGAGATCGTCACCAAGCCGATCGAGGGCGCCGGCGAGCGCGCTCCCGAGGTGGCGAAGGCGTACGTCCGTGAGCTGCGCGAGGTCATCCGTGCCCTCGGCGTGTCCGAGGCCCGCATGGAGATGGGCCAGATGCGCTGCGACGTGAACCTGTCGCTGCGCCCGAACGGCACCGAGAAGTTCGGCACCCGTTCCGAGACGAAGAACGTCAACTCGCTGCGGTCCGTGGAGCGCGCGGCCCGCTTCGAGATCCAGCGGCACGCGGCCGTGCTGTCCTCGGGCGGCACGATCATCCAGGAGACCCGCCACTTCCACGAGGACACGGGGTCCACGACCTCGGGCCGCGTGAAGGAGGAGGCCGAGGACTACCGGTACTTCCCGGAGCCCGACCTCGTCCCGGTGGCGCCCTCGCGTGAGTGGGTCGAGGAGATCCGCGCGGCCCTGCCCGAGCCGCCGCTGGCCCGCCGCACCCGGCTGCTGGCCGAGTGGGGCATCACGGCCACCGACATGCAGGCGATTCTCAACGCCGGTGCGCTGGACGCGATCGTCGCCACGATCGACGCCGGTGCCGACGCGGCATCCGCCCGCAAGTGGTGGATGGGTGAACTGGCGCGCAGTGCCAACGAGTCCGGCAAGGCCCTGGACGAGCTGGCGATCACCCCGCAGCAGGTGGCCCGGGTCACCGAGCTGGTCGCCAAGGGTGACCTGAACGACAAGCTGGCCCGGCAGGTCATCGAAGGCGTCCTCGCCGGTGAGGGCACGCCGGACGAGGTCGTCGACAAGCGCGGTCTGAAGGTCGTCTCGGACGAGGGCGCGCTGACCGCCGCCGTCGAGGAGGCCATCGCCGGCAACCCGGGCATCGCGGACAAGATCCGCGGTGGCAAGGTGGCCGCGGCCGGCGCCCTGGTCGGCGCGGTCATGAAGGCCACCCGTGGCCAGGCCGACGCGGCCCGGGTCAAGGAGCTGATCCTGGCACAGCTGGGCGTCAGCGAAGCCTGACCCCACACGGCCCCGCACCACGGGCACCCGCCCACACGCACCGCACACACCGTACGGCCCCGGAGGCTCACCCTCCGGGGCCGTACGGCTTCCCCGGCCCGGCCCGGCCCGGCCTGGCCTGGCCCGGCCCGCGCGATGCGTACGGCGTCGCCGTCGGGCTTCGGGGTCAGCCGGCCCGGTCAGCGGGCTCTTCGGTGTGATGTCGGACCTCGCTGAACGGGCTCCTTGGTCGCCCCGTACGGGAGAGGGATGCGTGGGAACTCGGTCGGACCGTCGGAAAACGCACCTGCTTCGGTCGGTGGCGAGGTGCCGGGAGCGGACGCCGGGAATTCGGCGGACGCCCGTGGGTGCCGCAGCCGGATTCCCCCATGGCTTCGCCCGCGGCGGCGGGTACTACGCTCGACCGCCATGAGCGGACGCACCACTGCCGACACCGAGCCCGAGATACGTGGGACGACGGAGGCCGACGACACGGAGGACAGGGCCGGGGAGCCGGAGGAGTGGTCCGGTGACGCCCGGCGGGCCCGCTGGGCCGCCGCCGGGGCGGGCGGCCTGCTGAGCCTCGCCGGGCTGGCCGCCGCGATCCTGCGGCTCACCGGGTCCGCGCCGCTGTTCGTCGCCGCCGCCTACGCGCTCGGCGCCGGCGTGTGCGCCCTCGCCGCGGTCCTCGGCGCCCGGGGCCGTACCCGCCGTGCCCTGTGGCTGCTCGTGGTGGGGACGATGGTCATGGCACTGGGCGACCAGTTCGACTGAGGCGCTCCGGTCGAAGCCCCCGCCCCCGCCCTCGTCCCCGCCGTCGGCTCGGCGCTCGTTAAGGGACCTCTCAGACAGCGTCCGTACGGTGCCGGGCATGGCAACGAAGACAGAGGAAGGCGCGGGAGCCGAGGTCGGCACCCAGGCGCGCGGCGACGAGACGACGGCACGGACGGACACCGTCGAAGAGGGACGGGCACCCGGCACCACACAGGCCGGTGAACGCGGGGCCCCCGCCGGGGACGTGGAGAGGGCCGAGGCCTCCACCGCCGCCGGTGACACCGGCATCGGGGACGCCGATGCCGAGGACGAAGACGATGCCGAGGATCACGCCCTCGACACCCGGGCGACGGAGGGCAAGGCGCCCTCCGGGGTAGGACTGGGCGCCGGTGCAGTGGTGTCCGCCGCACTCGGCCTGGTCTCGCTCAGCGGCGGCTGGATCGGCACCGTCGCCGGTGCCCGGCAGCAGCTTGTCGGCCAGCTGCGGACGTCCTCCACGGCGGGCGTGGCGACCCAGATCAAGGCGGTCTACGGCGACTCCTGGCACACCACCGCCCTGTGGGCCGGCCTGTTCGCGCTCGCCGCGCTGGTCACCGGCGTGGTCGTGCTCGTCCGGCCCGCGTTCGGCGCACCCGGCCGCCCACAGGTCCCCTGGATCAAGTCGGTCGCCTGGGCGGGTGTCTCGCTCGGCGTCATCGGCCTGCTGCTGGCCGTCCTCAAGTACTCCGACGCACTGCTCGCCCTGCCCTCGGCCGGCTGAGGACCGACGGACCCACGAGCCTCGGGGCGCCCTTGACCCTTCACGGGCGCCCCGGGGCTCCGTCTTGTCCCGTCGCGGGGCGCGCACGTCCTTAAGGACGAGGCCACCGGGACCACGCCTAAGGCGTCCTTATACGCGGGCGTGGACCGCCGGCGGTTTCGAAGATGCGGAACTCTCCCGATGTGACGGACCCCCCTGGGAGACGAGAGTGGAGGCATCGCGAAAGGCGAGGCACCACACCGACTCTCCCCGAGGAGCACCGTGTTCGAGATCGAGTACCACCGGATGCGTTCCGCCCAGCTGATCCAGCAGGCCGCCGAGGACCGCCTGGCCCGCGAGGCCGCCCGGCTGCGCCGCGCCGCCCGCCGGGCGGAGTCCGCCGCCGACGCCGCCCCGGCCGCCGAGTCCCATACGGCCCACCCCCGCCGGCACCGGCAGCCACGCGCCGCGTGAACACCGGCACCGGCGGGGGCGGATCGGAGGGCCGCACGGGGGTCGGCCCTCTCCCGCCCCGGGGTCGTACGACCGCCCTGCGCGGTCGTACGACCCTTCCGTCCGTGGGCGCGCCCCTCGCGTCGGTGGGTACCGTCCCGCCGTCCGAGGGCGCGCCCATTCCGGTTGCCGGTACGACTCGTCCGACTGCCGGTACGACCATCGCACCGGGGCTGTGGAAAACCGGTGCCACGGCCCCGGGACCTCGTGCGATGCTCGGGCCCGTGGAAACCAAGTCCGTCAGCCCCGTATTCGTCGGTCGCGGCGACGAGTTGAGAACCCTCGACGACGCGTTCGCCCGCGCCGCCGCCGGAGAGCCGCAGGCACTGCTGCTCGGCGGTGAGGCGGGCGTCGGCAAGACCCGCCTCGTCGAGGAGTTCGCCCTGGCCGCGGGCCGCCGCGCGGCGGTCGTCGCCCTCGGCGGCTGTGTGGAGATCGGCGCCGACGGGCTGCCCTTCGCCCCGTTCTCCACCGCGCTGCGCGCCCTGCGCGAGGCCCTGCCCGAGGAGTTCGCCGCCGCGGCCCTCGGCCAGGAGGAGGAGCTGGCGCGACTGCTGCCCGAACTCGGCGAGGCGCGCGCCGGCCGCCACGACGAGCAGGGCGTGGCCCGCCTGTTCGAGCTGACGGTGCGGCTGCTGGAGCAGGTCGCCACCGGCCACCCGGTCGTGCTCGTGCTGGAGGACCTGCACTGGGCCGACGCCTCCACCCGCCACCTGCTCGCCTACCTCTTCCGCACGCTGCGCGCCGGACGCCTCCTCGTCCTGGCCACCTACCGCTCCGACGACATCCACCGCCGCCACCCGCTGCGCCCGCTGCTCGCCGAGCTCGACCGGCTGCGCACCGTCCACCGTCTCGAACTCGCCCGTTTCACCCGCGAGGAGGTCGGCCGGCAGATCGCCGGCATCCTCGCCGCCGAACCCGACCCCGCGCAGGTCGACGAGATCTTCGAACGCTCCGACGGCAACGCCTTCTTCGTCGAGGAACTCGCCGTCGCCGGCTGCTGCGGCGGCAGCCGCTCCGGTCTGACCGACTCCCTGCGCGATCTGCTGCTGGTGCGCGTCGAGACGCTGCCCGACAGCGCCCAGCGCGTGGCCCGGGTCGTCGCCGAGGGCGGCTCCACCGTGGAGTACCCGCTGATCGCCGCCGTCGCCCAGCTCACCGAGGACGACCTGATCGAGGCGCTGCGGGCAGCGGTCGGCGCCAACATCCTGGCCGTCACCCCGAGCGGTGCCGGCTACCGCTTCCGGCACTCCCTGGTCCGCGAGGCCGTCGCCGACGACCTGCTGCCGGGCGAACGCTCCCGGCTCAACCGCCGCTACGCCGAGGCCCTGGAAGCCGACCCCACGCTCGTCGCACCCGACGCACGCGTGACCCGCCTGGCCAGTTACTGGTACCACGCCCACGACGCGGCCAAGGCCCTGCCCGCCGTCCTGGACGCCTCCGTCGTGGCCCGTCGCCGGCACGCCTACACCGAGCAGCTCCGGCTGCTGGAGAGGGCGATGGAGCTGTGGGACAGCGTCCCGAGGGAAGTGCGCTGCGCGCTGCGCCCGGTCGACTACACCGAGGTCTATCCCCCGTGCGGCTGCGACCCGGAGACCACCCCGCTGCGCTATCTCGACCTGATGGCCGAGGCGGCCGTCGCGGGCCGTTTCGGCGGTGAGCGCGAACGCGCCCTGAAGATCACCAAGCGTGCGCTGCGCCTGCTGGACGACGAGCCGGATCCGCTGCGCGCCGCCTGGTTCTGGGTGCAGCGCTCCAGGCTGGTCCAGGCCCAGTCGCGCGGTGACGGCTGGCAGGAACTGGCCACCGCCCAGGACCTCGTGCGCGGCCTGCCGCCCTCCGAGGTGCACGCGGAGGTACTGGCGCACGCCGCCAACTGGTCGATGCTGCACCGGCCCGGCCCCGAGGCCGTAGCCGCCGCCGAACAGGCCGTGCAGTACGCGCGCATGGTGGGCGCCCGCGACATCGAGCTGCACGCCCGTCTCACCCTGAGCGGTCTCAAGGTGGACTCCGGCGACGCGGAGACCGGCCTCGCGGAGATGCGCCAGGTCCTGCGGGACACCCTGGCCGAAGGAGTGCACCACACCGCCGGCCGCGCCTATGTGAACCTGCCCTCCAGGATGCAGACCGTCGGCCGCGACCGGGAGGCCGCACCGCTGCTGCGCGAGGGGATCGCCTTCGCCCGCAAGCACGGCCTGCTCGACTCCGAGGCCTGGGCCTGGGGCAATCTCTCCGACGCGCTCTACTCGCTCGGCCAGTGGCCCGAGGCCGCCGAGGCCGCCGCCCACGCGACCCGCGTCGGCCACAGCGCCAAGCCTCGCGGCGCCGGGGCCCTGAAGCTGGCCCGGCTCGCCCTGGCCCGCGGCGAACTCGCCGAGGCCGGACACCGGCTCGCCGCCGCCCGCGCCCACTACGGCACCCACGACCCCATGCCCCAGCAGTCCCTGCCACTGGCCCGCATCGCGCTCGGGATCGCCGCCGCGCAGGGCCGCATCGACGACGCCCGCGCCGAACTGCTCCAGGCCCTGGACACCGGGTTCCCGCCCGGCACGCACGCCCACGGCTGGCCGCTGCTGCTGAGCGCCGCCACCGCCGAGGCCGACGCCCGCGCCCTGCCCGCCGCCGATGCCGGCCGCGCCGAGATCCTCGACCGCCTGGCGGGGGTGGTACGCGGGCTCACCATCTGCGCCCCGCTCTGGCAGGCCTACGACCACTGGACCCGCGCCGAGCTGCGCCGCGCCGAGGGCCGGGACGACGTCGGCACCTGGTCGCCGGTGGTCGCCGCCTTCGAGTGCCTGGACCGGCCCTACGACCTCGCCCGGACCCGTCACCGCCTCGCCGAGGCGCTGCTGGCCGAGGGCGGCGACGACGAACGCGACCGCGCGGTGGAGCTGCTCCGGCTGGCCGGCGCGGTCGCCGCCCACCTCGGCGCCCGCCCGCTCGCCGACGCCGTCACCCGGCTGGCCCAGCGGGCCCGCCTCACCCTGTCCCGCGGCCCGCGCGAGGCCCTCGCCCCGGCGGACCCGGCCGCGGCCCTCGGGCTGACCAGCCGGGAGCGTGACGTCCTGCGCCTGGTCGCGGCGGGCCGCACCAACCGCCAGATAGCCGGGGAACTCTTCATCTCCCCGAAGACGGCGAGCGTGCACGTCTCCAACATCCTCGGCAAGCTCGGCGTCTCGGGCCGGGGCGAGGCGGCGGCGGTGGCCCACCGGCTGGAACTCTTCACGTCACAGACGCTCACTGCCGGAACGCCGGGGTGAGGCCTACGCTGGAGCGATCCGGCAAAGGGGAGCAGCCGTGTTCAACGCCTTCGAGGAACTGTTCGCACCCGGCCGCGCACACACCCGGGACGAGCAGAACCGTCTCGAACTGAGCCGCGAGGACGTCGGGGACAGCGACCCGGGCCGCGGGCCCATCGACCTGACCTCCGGAAAGGCCCTCATACGACTGCCCGAACGGCATCCGGACCCGCCGGAGTCACCGCAGGCGATCCGGGACCCGGCCCATGGACCGGCCCGCGAGTCGCCGTCGCGCCGGCCGGCCGAGGAGTGAGCGCCGGGGACCGGTGGAACGCGGTGACCGAGCCGGAAAAGGAGCGGGGCTACTTCACCTGTACCTCCAGCACCCGGTCGTCCCCCTTCCGGGGCGCCCCCCGGCCGTCGGTGTTGCTCGTCACCAGCCACACCCTGCCGTCACCCGCCGGGACCACCGTGCGCAGTCGGCCGTACGTGCCCGTGAGGAACGACTGCGGGGCGGCCGAGGCCTTCGTCCCGTCCAGCGGGACGCGCCACAGGCGCTGCCCCTTGAGCGCGGCCATCCAGATCACGCCGTCGACATAGGCGATGCCGCTGGGGGAGGCGTCGTCGGTGTGCCACTGGGCGATCGGGTCCTGGTAGCCGGCCTTGCCGGACCTGCCCTCCGCGGCCGGCCAGCCGTAGTCGCCCCCGGGCTTGATCGCGTTCAGCTCGTCCCAGGTGTCCTGCCCGAACTCCGAGGCGAACAGCCGCTGCCTGTCGTCCCAGGCCAGCCCCTGGACGTTGCGATGACCGTAGGAGTACACCGGGGAGCCGGGGAACGGGTTGCCCGGCGCCGGTTCGCCCTCCGGAGTCAGCCGCAGGATCTTGCCGCCCAGCGACTTCCGGTCCGGCGCCAGCCCCTTGCGGCCGCTCTCACCGGTGCCCGCGTACAGCATTCCGTCGGGGCCGAACGCGATACGGCCGCCATTGTGGACGAACCCCTTGGGGATGCCCTTGAACACCGTGTCCGGGGCGCCCAGTTGCTCACCGGCCGGCCGGTGGGCGTCGTAGATCATGCGGACGACCCGGTTGTCCGAGGCCGAGGTGAAGTAGGCGTAGACCATGTGGTCCGAGGCGTAGTCCGGGGAGAGAGCGATGCCCAGCAGACCGCCCTCGCCGGCCGGGGAGACCCCGGAGACCGTGCCCAGCTCGGTCTTGCGGCCCGTCTTCTCGTCGATCCGGGTGATCGTCCCGTCGTCCCGGGAGGAGACCAGCAGCCCGCCGCCGGGCAGCGGGGCCAGTCCCCACGGTGACTTCAGGCCGTCGGCGACCGTGCGCAGCACCCGCGCGGAACCCTTGGCCGCGGGGGTCGGGTCGGTGGCCCGGCCGGAGGGGGCGGCGCCGCTCGCCGTACCCCTCGGCGCCGCGGTCCAGCCGGCGTCCGGAGGTCCTCCGCCGTCGGAGGAGCAGCCGGCCGACAGCAGAAGCGCGGCCGCGGCCAGTACGGCCGACACGGCTCGATGTCGCACGATCATGGTCCCTTCGAGGCGGTGGTCCCGGCGCGGGCTCTCCCTCGCACACCGCTCACCCCGACCGTCTTCCCGGTCCGCGGCCGCCGATGGCGGAGAAACCCTCAGTCCCACGATCCCAGAGCCGCCGGCAGCGCGGACACCTCGGCCAGGTCCGCCGCGGTCAGCCGGAGCCCGGCCGCGGCCGCGTTCTCACGGGCCCGGTGTTCCCGCCTGGTACCCGGCAGGGCGATCACGTGCCGGCCCTGCGCCAGCACCCAGGCCAGCGCCACCTGGGCCGGGGTGACGCCCTCGCCGTGACGGCGCGCGATCCGGCGCAGGCCCGCGACGATCGGCTGGTTGGCCGCCATCATCTCGGCCGTGAACCGGGGGTGGCGGGCCCGGACGTCGTGCGGCTCGAAGCCCGCGCCCGGCCGCAGCGTGCCGGTCAGGAAGCCGTTGCCCAGCGGCATCGCCGCGAGGAGACCCACGCCCCGCGCCTCGCACCACGGCGACAGCGTGTCCAGCGCCTCCGGCGACCACACCGACAACTCCGCCTGCACCGCGCTCACCGGGAACACCTGCTGGATCCGCCGCAGTTGCCGCAGGGTGGTGTCATACGGTCCGGCGCCCGACCGGCGCCCGGCGCGCGCCCCCACGGCGCACAGGCCGAGCGCCCGTACCTTCCCCGCCCGCACCAGATCGGCCATCGCCCCCCAGGTCTCCTCCACCGGCACCTCGGGATCGGCGCGGTGCAGCTGGTAGAGGTCGATCACGTCCGTCTGCAGACGGCGCAGCGAGGCGTCGCAGGCCCGCTTCACATAGCCGGGGCGGCCGTTGGCCACGATGTGCTGGTCGCCCACGAGCAGACCGGCCTTGGTGGACACGAAGGCGTCCCCGCGCCGCTCCCTGAGCACCCGGCCCAGCAGCAGTTCGTTGGTGAAGGGGCCGTACATGTCGGCGGTGTCCAGCAGGGTCGAGCCCGCGTCCAGCGCCCGGTGCACGCATCTCAGCGACTCCTCGCCCCGCTGCCCCGCCCCGCCGTACGCCCAGCTCATCGGCATGCACCCGAGTCCGACGGCCCCCACCGCGAGCGCCCCCGCGCCGATCGTCCTGCGCTCCACCTGCTCGTGAACCTCCTGTTGCCCGGCCCCCAACCTAACCTTTGCGACTCGGGCACCTGACATAGCCTCCTGGCATGAGCGCAGACGTATGGCTTCCCCTTCCGCCGGACGACGTCGAGGGGCTCCCCGAGGGCCTGAGGTATCTGTTCTGGGACGGAGGCGAGGACGGCGACCAGCCCTTTCCCGGCGACCCGGCGAACTGCGCGGTGTACGTGGTGCCGTACATGACGCGGTGGTCGGTCAGGGTCCGGCCGCTGGAGCGGCTGACCAACGTGCGGCTCGTCCAGACGCTCACGGCGGGTGTCGACGACATCACCGCGGCGCTGTCGTCGATCGTGCCCGGCGTACGGCTGTGCAACGCCCGCGGGGTGCACGAGACGAGCACCGCCGAACTCGCCCTCACCCTGACCCTGTCCGCCCTGCGCGGCATCCCCGGCTTCGTGCGCGCGCAGCGGCAGGAGCGCTGGGAGAGCGGGTTCCACCCGTCGCTCGCCGACAAGAACGTCCTGATCGTCGGGTACGGCGCCATCGGCGCCGCCATCGAGGACCGGCTCGTGCCTTTCGAGGTTGCGCGGGTGGCACGCGTCGCACGCTCCCGGCGCACGACGGAGCGCGGTCCTGTGCATCCGATCGCCGATGTGCTCTCACTGCTCCCCGACGCGGACGTCGTGATCCTCTCCACCCCGCTGACCGAGGCCACCCGGGGCCTGGTCGACGCCCGGTTCCTCGCGCGGATGAAGGACGGGGCGCTGCTCGTCAACGTCGCGCGCGGGCCCGTCGTGGACACCGAGGCGCTGGTCGCGGCGCTGGGGACCGGCCGGATCAGCGCCGCCCTGGACGTGACGGACCCCGAACCGCTGCCGCCGGGGCACCCGTTGTGGCAGGCGCCCGGCGTACTGATCAGCCCGCACGTGGGCGGTCCCTCCTCGGCCTTCCTGCCGCGCGCCAAGCGGTTGCTCGTGGACCAGTTGACCCGATTCGTGAACCAGGAGCCCCTGCGGAACGTGGTCCTCACTACGGGAGCAAACGGGCAGTAGTCCGCTTGGGCACCCTCCGCCACCTTCCGGACGCGGCCCGTCCCCGCATCGCCGCTGCTCGTCACGGAGCGTAGAGAAGCTATGTCCCTGCGTGACGATCCTGGTGTATCGTCCCGACAGGGGTTGCGCCGCCGACCATATGGCGCTGGGGATGGACATTTCAGATTTGTGAGGGGGGCGACGGGCGATGCACGGCCTATGGACGAACGATCCGACGCGGCGGAGCCGCCGACGGCGACCCTGGCGCACGGCCGCGCGCAGACGCGGCCACCACGCCGGCCTTCACAGTCACCACGCGCGCAGGCACAACGGCCGCCGGAGGCAGGCGCGTCCGGCGCACCGGGACCGTCGGGACCCGGGAGCGGCGCTCACCGGGAGGCCCCGGTGAGCGCGCCGCCCTCCGTGACGAGCACCCTCGACGAAGCGGTGCGCGCACCGCACCCGCACGACGCGCCACCGCCCTGCCGCCCGCCCGGCCGGGCGTGGTCGCGTCTGACGGAGCAGCTCGCCCTCGCCGCGGTCTGCGCGGCCTACGCCGTCGGAGCCGCGTTCGACTGGGGGAACGAGGAAGTCGCGCTGATCATGGGCGACTTCGGGCTGGCCGCCGCGGCGGGCACCGCCGCCGTCTCGTGCTTCCTGTACGCGCGCACCCCCCGGGTGCGCTTCAGGCCCGCCTGGATGCTGTTCGCCATCTCCTCGGCGATGGCGGCCCTGGGCAACACGATCTGGGGCTGGTACGAGGTCGTCCTCGGGCTCTCCGTGCCCAGTCCCAGCTGCGCGGACCTGTTCTTCCTGTGCTTCGCCCCGCCCGCCATCGTGGGCCTGCTGGTCCTCGCCAAGCGGCCGGTGACACGAGCGGGCTGGATCTGCCTGGTGCTGGACGCCTGGCTGATCGGCGGCTCGCTGCTCACCCTGTCGTGGAGCCTCGCGCTCGCCCAGGCGGCCCGCTTCGACGGGCCCAGCGTGGCGCACACCGCGCTGTCGCTCGCCTATCCGCTGCTCGACATCGCGCTCGTCAGCATGGTCCTCGCGCTGCACTTCCGCCGCGCCCCGGGCAACCGCACGGCAGTGAACACGGCGATCGGCGCGCTCGCGCTGACCGTGATGTGCGACGCGCTGTTCACCTCGCCGCTGCTGCACAGCAACTACCGTTCGGGGCAACTGCTGGACGCGGGCTGGTTCGCCGGTTCACTGCTGCTCGCCTACGCCCCCTGGGCCGCGTCCCCGCGCCGGAGCGCGCCGCGGGAGAGGGCCGGGTCCGACGGGCACACCCGCGTGGTCCACGAGCACATGCCCGGACAGCGCGGCTCGGGTCACCACCCGCCCACACCCGTTCCGACGCCCACCCCGGCGCCGGCACCCGCACCCACCTCCGCATCCCTCCCGACGCCCACCCTCGCGCCCGCGCCCGTCCCGGCGGGCGAGCGCAGCCGGTACCCGGCCGGACGGCCCATCGCCGGCTCCCTCGCGGCGCTCACCCCGTACCTCGCCGCCGCCGTGTGCACCCTGGGCATCCTGTACAACGTCCTCAACGGCCGTCGGCCCGATCACGTGGTGCTGATCACCGCGGGCGCCGTCGTGCTCGCGCTCGTCATCCGCCAGGGCATCATGCTGCTGGACAACATCACCCTCACCCAGGAACTGGCGCAGAAGGAGAACCACTTCCGCTCGCTGGTGCAGGGCTCCAGCGACGTCATCATGATCGCGGCTCCCAACGGCATCCTGCGGTACGTCTCGCCGGCCGCCGCCGGGGTCTACGGCCGGCCCGCCGAGGAACTCGTGGGCTCGGAGCTGGCCGCCCTCATCCACCCCGAGGACCTGGGCTGCGTGGTGCACGAGGTGCGCCGCTTCCTCGCCGCCAGCCCGTTGCAGGAACCCACCACCCGCATCGAGTGCCGCTTCCGCTCCGGCGACGGCGGCTGGCTCAACGTCGAGTCCACCGTCAACCGGCACCACGGCGGCCTGATCTTCAACAGCCGGGACGTGACCGAACGGGTCCGGCTGCAGGCGCAGTTGCAGCACAACGCCGAGCACGACCCGCTGACCGACCTGCCCAACCGCGCCCTGTTCACCAAGCGCGTCCAGCAGGCCCTGTCCGGCCGCCGCGCCACCGACCGGGGCGCCGCCCTGCGGGGTACGGCGGTGCTCTTCATCGATCTGGACGGCTTCAAGGCCGTCAACGACACGATCGGGCACCAGGCCGGGGACGAGCTGCTCGTCCAGGCCGCCCGCAGACTCCAGGACGCCGTCCGACACGGGGACACCGCGTCCCGGCTCGGCGGGGACGAGTTCGCGGCCCTGATCGCCGGGGACGGCACCCGTGAGCGGGCCGCCCGGGAGCGGAACATCCTGGAGCTCGCCGACCGCCTCAGGGGTACCCTCTCCCAGCCGTACGCCATCGACGGCAACGATGTCCGGGTCAACGCCTCCATCGGGGTCGCCTTCGCCGAGCCGGGTCTCGGGGCCGGCGAGCTGCTGCGCAACGCCGACCTCGCGATGTACCGCGCGAAATCGACCGGAAAAGGCCGGGTCGAACTGTACAAACCGCAGATGCAGCAGGACGTCGTCCGCAAGGCGGAGCTGGCCACCCGGCTGCGCGCCGCCCTGCACGACGGCGAGTTCGCGCTGCTGCACCAGCCGGTGGTGTGCCTGGAGAACGGCCGGATCACGGCGGTCTCCGCACAGGCGCGCTGGCGTTCCTCCCAGGGGGTGCTGTTCACCCCGGCCGAATTCCTGCGGGTGGCCGAGGACGCCGACAAGACCGCCGAACTGGACCGCTGGGTCCTCCAGGAGGCCGTGGAGCGGGCCGCCGAACGGGCCGCCACCGGGGCCGTCGTGCCCGTGGCGGTCCGGCTGAGCGCGCGCCGGCTGCTGGAGCGCTCGTCGCCGCTGGGCTCCGTGGAGGCGGTGCTGACCCGGTACGGGCTGCCGCCCGGCGCGCTGGTCGTCGAGCTGTCCGACCTCGATCCACGGCTCGCCCTGGACGAGCTGGAGCGGCGGCTGACCTCGCTCAGCAGGCTCGGGGTACGGATCGCGCTGGACGGGTTCGGCACCGGCTACGGGGCCGTGACCGCGCTCCGGCGGCTGCCCGTGGACATCCTCAAGATCGACCGCGGGCTGGTCGAGGGGGTCGTGGAGTCCGCGCGGCTGCACAAGATCACCAGCGGGCTGCTGCGGATCGCCGGCGATCTCGGGCTGCGGTCCGTCGCCGAGGGCGTGGACCTGCCCGAGCAGGTGATCGCCCTGCGCGCGATGGGCTGCACGCACGGGCAGGGCATGGCGTTCGCCGGTGCGCTGGACGAGTACCGGCTCCGCCGGGCGCTCGGATCCGGCCACTACCCATTGCCCCGCACACCGGCCGAACCCGTCTTCGCGGGCAATGGCGCTGGGGTGTACACAGGGGGTGTTCCCGCTGTCTTCGGAGGCGGCAGTGCCCTTCGCTCACATTCTGAGACGCCCGTCCCACCCACTTGACACGTGGTGCGTGCCAGAGGGAGGGTCAGTTCCATGCGCACCCGAATTCTCGTACTTGGACAGCGCGTCGGCTGAGCTGGGACCCACCGGAGGACGATCCGGCATCCCCAGCGACCTCACCGGCGCGCTCCCCTCGCTTGCCTTGCGGCACGAGGGGTTTTTTGTTGCACGAGTGCCCTTCGTGCGGCACCTGAACTCCGCTCAAACTTCGCAAAAACCCTCAGCATCGAGAAGAGAATGCCGATGACCGAGCAGGCCACCGGGGCCCACCATCCGCAGCCGCGGCCCCGTTCCGGAGGACAGCACTCCGGCCCCGTCGAGCACGTCACGGGCGCGCAGTCCCTCATCCGCTCCCTCGAGGAGGTCGGCGCGGACACGGTGTTCGGCATTCCCGGCGGCGCGATCCTCCCGGCGTACGACCCGCTGATGGACTCCACCCGGGTGCGGCACGTCCTGGTCCGCCACGAGCAGGGCGCGGGCCACGCGGCCACCGGTTACGCGCAGGCCACCGGCAAGGTCGGCGTCTGCATGGCCACCTCGGGACCCGGCGCGACGAACCTGGTCACGCCGATCGCCGACGCGCACATGGACTCGGTACCGATGGTCGCGATCACCGGCCAGGTCGCCTCGAAGGCCATCGGCACGGACGCCTTCCAGGAAGCGGACATCGTCGGCATCACCATGCCGATCACCAAGCACAACTTCCTCGTCACCAAGGCCGAGGACATCCCGCGGGTCATCGCGCAGGCCTTCCACATCGCCTCCACCGGCCGTCCGGGCCCGGTCCTGGTCGACATCTCCAAGGACGCCCTCCAGGCGCGGACCACGTTCTCCTGGCCGCCGGTGATGGACCTGCCCGGCTACCGCCCGGTGACCAAGCCGCACGCCAAGCAGATCCGCGAGGCGGCCAGGCTGATCACCTCGGCCCGCAAGCCGGTCCTCTACGTCGGCGGCGGCGTCCTCAAGGCCGGGGCCACCGCCGAGCTGAAGGTGCTCGCCGAACTCACCGGAGCGCCCGTCACCACCACCCTGATGGCGCTCGGCGCGTTCCCCGACAGCCACCCGCTGCACGTGGGGATGCCGGGCATGCACGGTGCGGTCACCGCCGTCACCGCGCTGCAGAAGGCCGACCTGATCGTCGCCCTCGGAGCCCGCTTCGACGACCGCGTCACCGGCAGGCTGGACAGCTTCGCGCCGTACGCCAAGATCGTCCACGCCGACATCGACCCGGCCGAGATCGGCAAGAACCGGGACGCCGACGTGCCGATCGTCGGGGACGCCCGCGAGGTCCTCGCCGACCTGGTCCAGGCCGTGCAGAAGGAGCACAGCGAGGGCCACAAGGGCGACTACACCGCCTGGTGGAGCGACCTCAGCCGCTGGCGCGAGACCTACCCGCTCGGCTACGACCAGCCGGAGGACGGCTCGCTCTCCCCGCAGGCGGTCATCGAGCGCATCGGGCAGCTCGCGCCCGAGGGCACGATCTTCGCGGCGGGCGTCGGCCAGCACCAGATGTGGTCCGCGCACTTCATCCAGTACGACACGCCTGCCACCTGGCTGAACTCCGGCGGCGCCGGAACCATGGGCTACGCGGTCCCGGCCGCCATGGGTGCCAAGGCCGGCCGGCCGGAGCGGACGGTCTGGGCGATCGACGGCGACGGCTGCTTCCAGATGACCAATCAGGAACTGACCACCTGCGCCCTGAACAACATCCCGATCAAGGTCGCCATCATCAACAACGGCGCCCTGGGGATGGTCCGCCAGTGGCAGACCCTCTTCTACAACCAGCGCTACTCCAACACCGTGCTGCACAGCGGCCCGGACGACGTCAACCCGGGGGCCAAGGGCACGCGCGTGCCGGACTTCGTGAAGCTGTCCGAGGCGATGGGCTGTGTGGGCCTGCGCTGCGAGCGCCCCGAGGACCTCGACAAGGTCATCGCGGAGGCGAACTCCATCAACGACCGTCCCGTCGTCGTCGACTTCATCGTCCACGAGGACGCGATGGTGTGGCCGATGGTCGCCGCCGGCACCTCCAACGACGAGATCCTCGCCGCCCGGGACGTCCGCCCCGACTTCGGCGACAACGACGACGACTGAGCGAGGAAGACCCGAAGACCATGTCCAAGCACACGCTCTCCGTCCTGGTGGAGAACACCCCGGGCATCCTCGCCCGGATCGCCGCCCTGTTCTCCCGCCGCGGCTTCAACATCGACTCGCTCGCGGTCGGCGTCACCGAACACCCCGACATCTCCCGCATCACCATCGTGGTGGGCGTCGAGGACCTGCCGCTCGAGCAGGTCACCAAGCAGCTCAACAAGCTCGTCAACGTGCTGAAGATCGTCGAACTGGAACCCGGCCAGGCGGTGCAGCGCGAACTCGTCCTGGTGAAGGTGCGCGCCGACAACGAGACGCGCTCCCAGATCGTGGAGATCGTCCAGCTGTTCCGCGCCAAGACGGTCGACGTCTCCCCGGAGGCCGTCACCATCGAGGCCACCGGATCCGGCGAGAAGCTCTCCGCCATGCTCAAGATGCTGGAGCCGTACGGCATCAAGGAGCTGGTCCAGTCCGGGACCATCGCGATCGGCCGCGGCGCCCGTTCCATCACGGACCGCTCGCTGCGCTCTCTGGACCGGTCGGCCTGAGGCCGGCAGCGGCCGGCGCGCCGACCGCCCGTATCCCGAGACCCTGAAACGTCCCTTCCGCCCACCGGCATACGGTGGGACGCACAACCTGCACACCAAGGAGAGAACCCAAAGTGGCCGAGCTGTTCTACGACGCTGACGCCGACCTGTCCATCATCCAGGGCCGCAAGGTCGCGGTCATCGGCTACGGCAGCCAGGGCCACGCCCACGCGCTGTCGCTGCGTGACTCCGGTGTCGACGTCCGCGTCGGTCTGCACGAGGGCTCCAAGTCCAAGGCCAAGGCCGAGGAGCAGGGCCTGCGCGTGGTGACCCCGGCCGAGGCCGCCGCCGAGGCCGACGTCATCATGATCCTGATCCCGGACCCGATCCAGGCGCAGGTCTACAAGGAGTCCATCGCCCCGAACCTGAAGGACGGCGACGCGCTGTTCTTCGCGCACGGCTTCAACATCCGCTTCGGCTTCATCGAGCCCCCGGCCGGCGTCGACGTCGCCCTGGTCGCCCCGAAGGGCCCGGGCCACCTGGTGCGCCGTCAGTACGAGGAGGGCCGCGGCGTGCCGGCGATCGCCGCCGTCGAGCAGGACGCCACCGGCAACGCCTTCCCGCTGGCCCTGTCGTACGCCAAGGCCATCGGCGGTACCCGCGCCGGTGTCATCAAGACGACCTTCACCGAGGAGACCGAGACCGACCTGTTCGGTGAGCAGGCCGTGCTGTGCGGCGGCACCTCCGCCCTGGTCAAGGCCGGCTTCGAGACCCTGGTCGAGGCGGGCTACCAGCCGGAGATCGCCTACTTCGAGTGCCTGCACGAGCTGAAGCTGATCGTGGACCTCATGTACGAGGGCGGCCTGGAGAAGATGCGCTGGTCCGTCTCCGAGACCGCCGAGTGGGGCGACTACGTCACCGGCCCGCGCATCATCACCGACGCCACCAAGGCCGAGATGAAGAAGGTCCTCACCGAGATCCAGGACGGCACGTTCGCCACCAACTGGATGGACGAGTACCACGGCGGTCTGAAGAAGTACGAGGAGTACAAGCAGCAGGACTCCGAGCACCTGCTGGAGACCACCGGCAAGCAGCTGCGCAAGCTGATGAGCTGGGTGAACGAGGAGGCGTAGGCCTCGTGGCAGGGGCCGGCGCGGATCGCGCCGGCCCCTGTTGTCCACCCCGTCCAGCCACGGACGGGTGATCCTTACGCGGAGGCGCAATGCGCCGCCCGCCACGCCACTAGACTGCTGGACAACACGCGTCAGGCCCACAGCGTCGTGCGTCTTCCGCGGCTAGCCCCTCCACCGCCTGCGGCCGTCGGGACGGCCGTCCGCATTGGACTTGTGAGGACTCACGTGAGCTCGAAACCTGTCGTACTCATCGCTGAAGAGCTTTCGCCCGCGACTGTCGACGCGCTCGGCCCGGACTTCGAGATCCGGCACGCCAACGGAGCGGACCGAGCCGAACTGCTCCCCGCCATCGCCGACGTCGACGCGATCCTGATCCGCTCCGCCACCAAGGTCGACGCGGAGGCCATCGCCGCCGCCAAGAAGCTCAAGGTCGTCGCGCGCGCCGGCGTGGGCCTGGACAACGTCGACGTCTCCGCCGCCACCAAGGCCGGCGTGATGGTCGTCAACGCGCCGACCTCCAACATCGTGACCGCCGCCGAGCTGGCCTGTGGTCTGCTGCTGGCCACCGCGCGCCACATTCCGCAGGCCAACACCGCTCTGAAGAACGGCGAGTGGAAGCGCAGCAAGTACACCGGTGTGGAGCTGGCCGAGAAGACCCTCGGCGTGGTGGGCCTCGGCCGCATCGGAGCCTTGGTCGCCCAGCGCATGTCCGCCTTCGGTATGAAGGTCGTCGCCTACGACCCTTATGTGCAGCCCGCGCGGGCCGCGCAGATGGGCGTGAAGGTGCTGTCCCTCGACGAGCTGCTCGAGGTCTCCGACTTCATCACCGTCCATCTGCCCAAGACCCCCGAGACCCTCGGCCTGATCGGCGACGAGGCGCTGCGCAAGGTCAAGCCCAGCGTGCGCGTCGTCAACGCGGCCCGCGGCGGCATCGTGGACGAGGCGGCGCTGTACGCGGCGCTGAAGGAGGGCCGCGTCGCCGGCGCCGGTCTCGACGTGTACGCCAAGGAGCCCTGCACGGACTCCCCGCTGTTCGAGCTGGACCAGGTGGTCTGCACCCCGCACCTGGGCGCCTCCACCGACGAGGCCCAGGAGAAGGCGGGCATCGCCGTCGCCAGGTCCGTCCGCCTCGCCCTCGCCGGCGAGCTGGTGCCGGACGCGGTCAACGTCCAGGGCGGCGTCATCGCCGAGGACGTCAAGCCCGGACTGCCGCTCGCCGAGCGCCTCGGCCGCATCTTCACCGCGCTCGCCGGCGAGGTCGCGGTCCGTCTCGACGTCGAGGTGTACGGCGAGATCACCCAGCACGACGTGAAGGTGCTGGAGCTGTCCGCGCTCAAGGGCGTCTTCGAGGACGTCGTCGACGAGACGGTGTCGTACGTCAACGCCCCCCTGTTCGCGCAGGAGCGCGGTGTCGAGGTCCGGCTGACCACCAGCTCGGAGTCGGCCGAACACCGCAACGTGGTGACGGTGCGCGGCACCCTCGGCACCGGCGAGGAGGTGTCGGTCTCCGGCACGCTGGCCGGCCCCAAGCACCTCCAGAAGATCGTCGCCGTCGGGGACTACGACGTCGACCTGGCGCTCGCCGACCACATGGTCGTCCTGCGCTACGAGGACCGTCCCGGTGTCGTCGGTACCGTCGGCCGGATCCTCGGCGAGGCGGGCATCAACATCGCCGGCATGCAGGTCGCCCGTGCGGCGGTCGGCGGCGAGGCGCTGGCCGTGCTGACCGTGGACGACACCGTCGCCCCCGGCGTGCTGGCGGAGCTGGCGGACGAGATCGGGGCGACCTCCGCCCGTTCCGTGAACCTGGTCTGAGCGAACGTACGAGAGCGCCGGGCGGGCCGAGATCTCTCGGCCCGCCCGGCGCTCTCGCACGTCTACTTCCGCTCGTCCCCGAGCCCGCGCAGGGACAGCGCCGCACCGACCGCCGCCAGCGCCACCAGTACCGCCCCCGCGATCGCGGCGCCCCGCATCCCGGTGGTGAACGCCTCCCGGGCCGTGGCCAGGAGGGACGCGCCCGCCCCGCCGGGCAGGTGCGCGGCGGTGACGAGGGCGTCGCCCAGCGTCTCGCGGGCCCGGGCCGGCGCGGTGGCCGGCATCTCGTGGCGGTAGACGGCCGTGCCGATGGAGCCGAGGACCGCCATGCCGAGCGCGCCGCCGAACTCGGTGCTGCCCTCCAGCAGGGAGGAGGCCGTGCCCGCGCGCTCCACGGGGGCGCTGCTCATGGCCAGGTCGACCAGCTGGGACGAGATCGCGACCATCCCGCAGGCGAGGACGCCGGCCCCGGTCAGCACCAGCCACAGCGAGTCGGTGCCGATCAGGGCGAGCAGCGAGAACCCGGCCGCCATGGCCACGAAGCCGCCGGCGACGACGGACCCCCGGTCGACGCCCCGCTGGACGAGCTGCGCGGTGAGCGGTCCGGCGACGCCGATGAACACCGACGGCAGCAGGCTCCACAGGGCCGCCGCCAGCGGGCTCTCGCCGAGGACGGACTGGAGGTACTGGGTGGTGAAGATGGCCGAGCCCATCATGGCGAGGGCGGCGACGAGGTTCAGCACCAGCGCCGGGGCGAAGCCGTGTCCCCTCAGCAGGGCCGGCGGGATCAGCGGCGAGGCGCCGGCGCGCTGCCGGCGGACGAACAGGGCCGCGAAGAGCAGACCGGCGCCGATCGAGACGACGTACAGCGGGTGCCAGCCCTCGGAGGGGATCTCCTTCAGGCCGTAGATCACGGGTAGCACGGCGGCCATCGACAGCGGGACGCTTCTCCAGTCGAAAGCCCCCGGGTGCGGATCCTTCGACTCCGGCAGCAGCACCGGACCGAGGAGCAGCAGCAGTGCCATCGCGGGCAGGTTGACCAGGAAGACCGAGCCCCACCAGAAGTGCTCGACCAGGATGCCGCTCATCACCGAGCCGAGCGCGATACCACCGGTCATCACGCCGGACCACACACCGATGGCCTTCGCGCGCTGGCCGGGATCGGTGAACATCGTGCGCAGCAGCGCCATCGTGGACGGCATCAGGGTCGCGCCGCCGATGCCGAGGACCGCGCGGGCCGCGATCAGGGTCCCGGCGCTGTCCGCGTAGGCGGCGAGCAGTGAGGCGCCACCGAAGGCCGCGGCGCCCATGAGCAGAAGCCGGCGGCGGCCGACGCGGTCGCCCAGCGAACCCATCGTCATCAGCAGTCCGGCCAGGACGAAGCCGTAGATGTCGAAGATCCACAGCTGTTGGGTGCCGCTCGGGTGCAGATCGGCACTGATCGCGGGGGTCGCGAAGTACAGGACCGAGACGTCCATGGACACCAGCAGCAGCGGCAGCATCAGCACGCCGAACGCGGTCCACTCACGGCGCCCGGCGCGGACCGGGCCGCTCGCGGCGCCGACGGGGGTGGTGCTCGTCGAGTTCGTCATGACGGTGACTGTACGCGCGTCCTAAACGCTTGTCTATGACGCTTGTATAAGACGGGCGTCCGGGACGGTTGTATGGATTGCGGAGTAGGGTGAAACGCATGGGACACCGTGAGGATCTGCTCGAAGGCGCCAAGCGCTGCCTGCTGGAGAAGGGGTTCGCGCGTACGACGGCGCGCGACATCGTCCGGGAGTCGGGCACCAACCTGGCCTCGATCGGCTACCACTACGGCTCCAAGGACGCGCTTCTCGCGCAGGCCTACGTGGCGCTGGTGGAGAACGCGTCCTCCGGGTTCGACGACGGCGGCGCCCCGGCGACCGAGGGGGCGCCCGGCTCGCTCGAACGCTTCCGTTCCGTCTGGACGAACATCGTCGGCACCATGCGGGAGCCGGGCTCGGTCTGGCGGCTCAGCATGGAGGTGATGACCATCGAACTGCCCGAGGTCCGCGCCCACTTGTCCCGGGCCCAGCGGGAGGGCGGCCGTGGCCTGGTCGCCCTGATGACGGGGGTCCCGGAGGAGGACGTGTCCGACGAACGGGCCGACACCCTGGGCCGGTTCTATCTGACGCTGATGACCGGGCTCATCGCCCAGTGGACCTTCGACCCCGAGACCGCCCCCGACGGCGACGCCCTCACCGAGGGCCTGCGGCAGATCATCGAGGCCGCGGGCGCCACGGCCGCCGCCGAGACCGCGACCGCCTGACCCCGGTTCGGCACGGCCTCACAGCCGCGCCCGCTTCAGCGTCATGTGCAGCAGCAGCCGGTCCTCCCCGTCGTCCAGGTCCAGGCCCGTCAGCCGTTCCACCCGGGACAGGCGGTAGTACAGGGTCTGGCGGTGGATGCCCAGTTCGGCGGCGGTACGGCCGGCCTGGCCGGCGCAGTCGAGGTAGACCTCGGCGGTGCGGGCCAGCTCGCGGTGGGCGGGGGAGAGCAGCGGGCCGACCACGGGGTCCTGCACGGACTCCACGGGCAGCGCGGTCAGCATCCGGTACGGCCCGATGCGCGTCCACTGCGCGACCGGCCCGAAGCGCGGCTCGGCCAGCGCGGCACGCGCCGCCGCCAGGGCCTCCTGCCAGACCGTGCCCAACTCGGCGAGACCGCCGCGGGGTTCGCCGACCCCCGCGGCGGGCCCCACCCCGGCGGGCCGGCCGCGCGCCCCCTCCGCCTCCTTCAGCAGCCGGGCCGCGGCCGTCAGAGCCGGGGCCGGGGTGTCGGTGGTGCGCAGCCGCACCAGCACCGCGAGGCTCTGCCCCGTCGCGCCCCACGGCAGTGTGCACAACGCCGTCGCGTGCGGGACCGTGCGCGGGGAGGGGGCCTCGTCCGGGTCGGCGCAGGGCCAGGGGGCGAGACAGACCAGGGTGTGCGGGCCGTCCGCGCGGGGGCCGAGGGCGGTGCGCAGCTCGGCCACCGCCATCTCCCGCTGCCAGCCGCGTTCCGCGGTGAGCACCGCCCGCAGCTCCCGGCTCAGCCCGGCCCCGGCCTCCGCCTCGTCCGCGAGCAGCGCGCCGATCCGGCCCGCCACCCGCATGGCGGCGCCGAGCTGCGCGTCCGTCGGCCCCGGGTCGCCGTCGAGCAGCCACACATAGCCGAGGACGACCCCCCGATGGCGCACGGGCAGGCAGATGCGCCCGCGGTAGACCCCCGCCTCCGGGGTCGGCGGGATCCGCACGGGGTCGGTGGCGCGGGTGATGCCGAAGCCCTCGAACCAGGACCGCACGGTCGCCGTCGAGCGCCGGGTCAGGATCGAGCGGGTGCGCACCGGGTCCAGCGCGGAGGGATCCAGCTCGTCCTCACTGTCGTACGCGCCGAAGGCGATCAGTTCGAAGTCGCGGTTCTCCAGGGTCGCCGGAACGCCCAGCAGCTCCGAGATCTCGTCCACGAGCTCCTGGTACTCACCCTTGTCCGCCGCCGTCACTCGGGCATTCTCCCGCATTTCCCGCCGCCGTCATACATCTGTCCGAGATCCCGTGCACGGATGCGTGACAGCTGTCGATGGCTCAGGATCGGAGAGATCCTTAGGTTTCACGGTGGTTCTCCGTGCCGTACCCGAAACGTCGGGTGACGGCCGTTTCGGTGCTTGTCTGTGGAGGTGCCCCGTGCTGGGTCCCGTGATTCTCGCCGCGTCGCGCAGCGACCGGATGCGACGCCTGATCTCGGCGGCCCCGGTCACCAAGCAGGTCGTCGACCGCTTCATACCCGGCGAGAGCGTGACCGACGTCGTCCCGATCATCGAGGAGCTGACGGCCAAGGGCCTGGAGCTGACGATGGACGTCGTCGGCGAGGACATCACCACCCCCGAGCAGGCCACCGCCGCCCGGGACGCCTATCTGCGGCTGATCGACCACCTCAAGGAGCTCGAGCTGGGCGAGAAGGTCGAGATGTCCGTGAAGCTGTCCATGTTCGGGCAGGCGCTGGACAACGGCCACGAGCTGGCGCTCGCGAACGTCCGCCCGGTCGTCGAGGCGGCCGCGGCCATCGGTACGACCGTCACGCTCGACGCCGAGGACCACACCACCCTGGACTCGATGTTCGCCATCCACGAGGAACTGCGCGAGGACTTCCCGCAGACCGGCTGCGTCATCCAGGCCTATCTCTTCCGCACCGAGGCCGACGCCCGCCGCCTGGCCGCCTCCGGTAGCCGCGTGCGCCTGGTGAAGGGCGCCTACAAGGAGCCCGCCGAGGTCGCCTACCAGCAGAAGCACGAGATCGACAAGGCGTACGTCCGCGTCCTCAGGACACTGATGGAGGGCGACGGATACCCGATGGTCGGGTCCCACGACCCGCGCCTGATCTCGATCGCACAGGAGCTGGCCCACCAGGCCGGCCGTAAGCTCGACGAGTACGAGTTCCAGATGCTGTACGGCATCCGCGGCGACGAGCACCTGCGTCTGGCCGCCGAGGGCCATCGCATGCGCGTCTACACCGCCTACGGCACCGACTGGTACGGCTACTTCATGCGCCGTCTGGCGGAGAAGCCGGCCAACCTCCGGTTCTTCCTGAGGAGCATGATCAGCCGTGGCTGACACGACGAGGCCGTGCCGCGCCGTCGGCCGGGGGTCCGGGGGTCGCCCCCCGGGAAGGCACAGTATGCGCCGTCTCGCGGAGAAGCCGGCCAACCTGCGCTTCTTCGTTCGCAGCATGATCAGCACGGGCTGAGCCCGCACACCCGCTCACGTACAAGGAGTTACGGATCTCATGGACGCTGTGACCCAGGTCCCCACCCCCGTCAACGAGCCGGTGCACGGCTACGCCCCCGGCTCGCCCGAGCGCGCCCGCCTGGAGGCCAAGCTCAAGGAGCTGGCCGAGAACCCCATCGACCTGCCGATGACCATCGGCGGCGAGAAGCGCATGGGCGGCGGCGAGACCTTCCAGGTGGTCCAGCCGCACAACCACAAGGCCGTCATCGGCACGCTTCGCAACGCCACCGCGCAGGACGCCCAGGACGCCGTCGACGCGGCCCTGGCCGCCGCGCCCGCCTGGCGCGCGATGGCCTTCGACGACCGCGCCGCGATCATCCTGCGCGCCGCCGAGCTGCTGGCCGGCCCGTGGCGCGAGACGATCGCCGCCTCCACCATGCTCGGCCAGTCCAAGACCGCCCAGCAGGCGGAGATCGACAGCCCCTGTGAGCTGGTCGACTTCTGGCGCTTCAACGTGCACTACGCCCGCCAGATCCTCGCCGAGCAGCCCCCGGCGAACTCCCCGGGCGTGTGGAACCGCCTGGACCACCGCCCGCTGGAGGGCTTCGTCTACGCGATCACGCCGTTCAACTTCAGCGCGATCGCCGCGAACCTGCCGACCGCCCCGGCCCTGATGGGCAACGTGGTGGTGTGGAAGCCGTCCCCGACCCAGACGCACGCCGCCGTGCTGCTGATGGAGCTGCTGGAGGAGGCCGGTCTGCCCAAGGGCGTCATCAACCTCGTCTCCGGCGACGGCATCGAGGTCTCCAACGTGGCCCTGGCCCACCGCGACCTCGCGGGCATCCACTTCACCGGCTCGACCAAGACCTTCCAGTACCTGTGGAAGACGGTCGGCAACAACATCGAGAAGTACCGCGCCTACCCGCGCCTGGTCGGCGAGACCGGCGGCAAGGACTTCCTGGTCGCCCACCCGAGCGCCGACCGCGCGATCCTCAAGACCGCCCTGACCCGCGGCGCCTTCGAGTACCAGGGCCAGAAGTGCAGCGCCACCTCCCGCGCCTACATCCCGGCGTCCATCTGGAACTCCGGTTTCAAGGAGGAGTTCGCGGCCGAGGTCGACTACCTGACCATGGGTGACGTCACCGACCTGTCGAACTTCATCGGCGCCGTGATCGACGAGCGCGCCTTCGCCAAGAACAAGGCCGCCATCGACCGTGCCAAGCAGGACCCGACCTGCACGATCGTCGCGGGCGGCAGCTACGACGACTCGGTCGGCTACTTCGTCCGTCCGACCGTCATCGAGTCCACCGACCCGGAGAACGAGGTCTTCCGCACCGAGTACTTCGGTCCGATCCTCGGCGTCTACGTCTACGAGGACGACAAGTACGACGAGATGCTGGAGCAGATGGAGTCGGTCTCCGACTACGCGCTCACCGGTTCGGTCATCGCGGGCGACCGCGCCGCGGCCGCGTACACGATGGACAAGCTCCGCTTCGCCGCGGGCAACTTCTACATCAACGACAAGTCGACCGGCGCCGTCGTCGGCCAGCAGCCCTTCGGCGGCGGCCGCGCCTCCGGCACCAACGACAAGGCCGGTGCCCCCCAGAACCTCCTGCGCTGGACGCTGACCCGCGCCATCAAGGAGACCCTGGTCCCGCCGACCGACTACGCGTACCCGCACATGGGCTGACCAGCCCCCTCCGCCCACGGGCCGGGAAGCCTGACCCCCGAGCAGGCTTCCCGGCCCGTCGCCATTTCCGGGCGCCGTCTCAGATAGTAGGAAGTCCGAGTAACTGTGCAGACAGACGCGGCCGGTTCGCTTAGTTTTGTAGGAGCCGAACGTCTCGCTCGATCCAGCGAATGGCGGTCGTGAGCCGGGCCCCGTGCAGGCAACCCCTGCGGCCGACGCTCCCCGCCACCTCCGGCGTCTCGAAACCCCTCACTGCCGTACTCCCGTATGCCGAAGGAGTCGATTCCCATGGCCGAGACGACCGTCCGCCGAGTCCGCCACCTGTCCCGCACGAGCGATTCCGACCGCAAGAACGCCGCCGCCGCTCTTCAGCGCGCCCTCGACCGCCGCGACAACGGCGGCCAGACCGGCCACTGAGCGAGGTCGGTCGCCGACACGGGCCGTCCGAATGGCGGACGGTCTGTGTCATCACCTGGGACGAAGAGTAGGGTTCCCGCATGTCTCGCAGCATCAATCTCGCAGTGATCCCCGGTGACGGCATCGGCCAGGAGGTCGTGGCCGAGGGTCTGAAGGTCCTCTCCGCCGTCCTGCCGCAGGATGTGAAGCTGGAGACCAAGGAGTACGACTTCGGCGCCAAGCGCTACCACGCCACCGGTGAGACCCTCACCGACGCCGACCTCGACGCGCTCAAGCGGCACGACGTCATCCTGCTCGGCGCCCTCGGCGACCCGTCGGTGCCGTCCGGTGTCCTGGAGCGCGGCTTCCTGCTCAAGCTCCGCTTCGCCTTCGACCACCACGTCAACCTCCGTCCGTCGAAGCTGCTGCCGGGTGTCGCCACCCCGCTGGCCGGCCAGCCGGAGATCGACTTCGTCGTCGTCCGCGAGGGCACCGAGGGCCCCTACACCGGCAACGGCGGCACCATCCGCAAGGGCACCGCGCACGAGGTCGCAACCGAGGTCTCCGTCAACACGGCCTTCGGTGTCGAGCGGGTGGTCCGCGACGCCTTCGCCCGGGCCCAGGCGCGCCCGCGCAAGAAGCTCACGCTGGTCCACAAGAACAACGTGCTGACCTTCGCCGGGCATCTGTGGGCGGACGTCTTCAACCGGGTGGCCGTGGAGTTCCCCGACGTCACCACTGACTACATCCACGTCGACGCGGCGACGATCTACCTGGTCACCGACCCGGGCCGGTTCGACGTCATCGTCACCGACAACCTCTTCGGCGACATCATCACCGACCTCGCCGCGGCCATCTCCGGCGGTATCGGTGTGGCAGCCTCGGGCAACATCAACCCGGACCGCACGTTCCCGTCCATGTTCGAGCCGGTCCACGGCTCGGCACCGGACATCGCCGGCCAGGGCAAGGCCGACCCGACCGCCACGGTCCTGTCCGTCGCCCTGCTGCTGCGCCACCTCGGCTACGACTCCGAGGCCGACCGCATCGACGCGGCGGTCGCCGCCGACCTGACCGAGCGTGCCGCGCTCGGCGAGCGCTCCACCTCGCGCATCGGTGACGCGCTCGCCGCCCGAGTAGCCGGCTGACCCGGCGCTCGACCAGCACAAGCCGCCGGGTCACCACACCCGGCGGCTTCCTTCGTGTCCCCGCCGGGTGCCACCATCGACCCCGGACCGCCGCCACCCCGATTCCGTCGGCCGTGGGCTCCGCGCGATAATCGAACGCGGAGCCGCGGTATGAGGGAAAGCTCGGACGTCCTAGAAGGACTGGCAATATGGGCGTGAGCGCGGCCCGTCACTACAACCGGTGAAGGACAACCACTCATGACGACGCCCACGATCGAGCTCAAGCCGTCTGCCAACCCGCTCGCCGCCGCGGAGCGCGAGGCGATCCTGGCCAATCCCGGATTCGGCCGCCACTTCACCGACCACATGGTGACGATCAGGTGGACCGAGGGCCGCGGCTGGCACGACGCGCAGCTCGTCCCGTACGGCCCGATCTCCCTCGACCCCTCCACCGCCGTCCTGCACTACGGCCAGGAGATCTTCGAGGGCCTGAAGGCGTACCGGCAGCCCGACGGCTCGATCGCGGTGTTCCGGCCCGAGGCCAACGCCCGCCGCTTCCGCGACTCCGCCCGCCGCATGGCCATGGCCGAGCTGCCCGACGAGCTGTTCATCGGCGCGCTGGACGCGCTGCTCGCCCAGGACGCCGACTGGGTCCCGGCGCACGGTGGCGAGGAGTCCCTCTACCTGCGTCCCTTCATGTTCGCCACGGAGGCCGCGCTCGGGGTGCACCCGGCCAACGAGTACCTCTTCATGCTGATCGCCTCCCCGTCCGGCGCCTACTTCGCCGGGGGCGTGCGCCCGGTCACCATCTGGGTCGCCGAGGACCACGTCCGCGCCGTCCCGGGCGGCACCGGCGCCGCCAAGACCGGCGGCAACTACGCCGCCTCCCTGCTGCCGCAGGCCGAGGCCGCCGCGCACGGCTGCGACCAGGTCGTCTACCTCGACGCGGTCACCCGCACCAACATCGAGGAGAGCGGCAGCATGAACGTCGCCTTCGTCTACGGCGACCGGATCGTCACCCCGGCCCTGACCGGCTCGATCCTGGAGGGCATCACCCGCGACTCGCTGCTCCAGGTCGCCCGCGACCTCGGTTACACCGCCGAGGAAGGCGTGATCACCCTCGACCAGTGGCGCGCGGACGCCGCCTCGGGCGCCCTCACCGAGGTCTTCGCCTGCGGCACCGCGGCCGTGGTCACCCCGATCGGGCACGTCAAGACCAAGACGGACGGCTGGACCCACGGCGACGGCAACCCCGGCGAGGTCACGCTCCGGCTGCGCGAGGCGCTGCTCGGCCTCCAGCGCGGTATGACCGAGGACAAGCACGGCTGGATGCACACGATCGGCTGACGGCTGACGGCTGACGGCTGACGGCTGACGGCTGACGGCCGACGGCCGACGGCCGGACGGCCATGGCGCACCCGCGTCGGACGGCCATGGCGCACCCGCCCCGGCGGGTGCGCCACCGTCATCCGGCCGCGGATCAGCGCCGGGCCCCGCTCCCGGTGCGAGCCGCCTCGTCCCGTGCCTCGATCAGGGCCGGGACCGGCCGGGCCGAGAGCGCCAGGTACACCGCTCCGCCGACCGCGCCCGACAGCAGGAAGCTGCAGTCCACCCCGCCGGTCAGGGTCAGCAGCGGGCCCTCGTACGACGGCAGGGACACCGCCAGCAGCCCGACCAGGGCGCCGACCGCCCAGGAGGCGGCGGCCCGCGGGTTCCAGCCGGCCCGGTACCAGTAGATCCCGCCCTGGGACCGGCGGTTGAAGACCTGGAGGGCGTCGGCGTCGTACACACCGCGGCAGCGGACGAAGCCGATGAGGGTGATGACCGCCCACGGGGTGCCGATGGCGGTCAGCAGGAGGACGAAGGAGGTCATCGCCGACTGCGCGTTCCAGGCGTAGTGGCCTGCGAAGACGCAGGCCGTGGCGACGACGGCGACCGTGAGGGTCGCGCGGGCCCGGGACGCCCTGGGCAGGATCGCGTCCAGGTCCAGGCCCATGGAGTACAGCATCAGTCCGGCGTTGCCGACCGAGCCGGCGGAGGCCGACAGCAGCAGCGGCACCAGGTACCAGACGGGGGAGGCCGCGACCAGCGGGCCCGCGTAGTCGCCGGCCGCGCCGGCCGCGTACGCGGTGAAGGTGCCGAACAGCTGCGGCACCAGCAGCCCCAGGATCAGGCCGAGCCAGGTGGCGTGCAGGACCTTGCGGCTGGAGTGGCGCGCGGGGGAGATGTAGCGGGTGTAGTCGCCGAGCAGCGTGATGAAGGCGATGGGGCCGGACAGGCCCGCCGCCACCGCGGCCAGGAACCAGGTCGGCCAGAAGGACCCCAGCAGATAGCCGCCCGCGTCCGGCAGCGCCGCGGTGGTGAAGTGCGGGGCGTAGGCGAGGACGCCGAGCAGCAGCAGGGCCGTCATGCCGACGGCCAGCACCCGGGACATGGCCAGCAGCACCCGGTAGCCGTAGATGGCGCCCGCGACGGTGGCCGCGGCGAGCACCCCGTAGACCACGGCGTACGACACCCCGTCGGCCGGCACCCCGAAGAGCCGGCCGAGGACGCCCAGCATCACGTCTCCGCCGATCCACACCGTCAGGGCGGTGTAGCCGAGGGCCAGCAGCAGGCCGACCACCGAGCCGACCAGCCGGCCCCGGACCCCGAACTGGGCGCCGGAGGAGGTGGACAGGTTGGTCGCCGTGCGTAGCGAGACCAGCGCGAGCGGGGCCGTGAACAGCGTGCCGACCACGGTGCCCGCGACGACGGAGCTCACCGAGGCCCACCAGCCGAGCCCGAAGGACGGCGGCAGCCAGCCGAAGATGATCACTCCGAGGCAGAGGTTGGAGCCGAGCAGGATCGAGACGAGGTCGCGCGGACCGCTGGTCCGCTCCTCGTCCGGGATGGTGTCGACTCCGCGCTGTTCGATCGGCATGGCTGGGTCTCCTTCGACGGCCGCCTGAGGGTCACGCACTCGCTGAGCGGTGTTAGAGCGACGTTCAATGTGACCTGGGCCGTGGTCGCCGGTCAATGCTTCTGTTTCATGAATTCTCTGTTTAGAGTGATGCTCTAATCTGCGGAGGACAAGGAGGTGTCGCGTCGTGAGACTGACCCCCACGGAACGTGACCGGCTGCTGCTCTTCGGAGCGGCCGAGCTGGCCCGGGCCCGCCGGGCGCGCGGCCTGCGGCTGAACGTGCCGGAGGCGACCGCGCTGATCGCGGACACCGTCTGCGAGGCCGCCCGGGACGGCCGGCGGCTGGCGGAGGCCATCGAGGCCGCCCGGTCGGTGCTCGGTCCCGAGGACGTGCTGCCGGGGGTCGCCGACGTCGTCACCGAGGTGATGGTGGAGGCCGTCTTCGACGACGGCTCCCGGCTCGCGGTGGTCTCCGACCCCATCGGCGGCGGCCTGGGCGAGGACGCCCCGGGCGCACTGCTGCCCGGCCCCGAGCACGCCGACCCCGCACCGGTCGTCCGCCTCCGGGTCACCAACACCGCGACCGTCCCGGTCTCCGTCACCTCCCACTTCCACTTCTTCGAGGCCAACCCGCGCCTCGACTTCGACCGCCCGGCCGCCTACGGCATGCGGCTGGCCGTACCCGCCGGGTCCTCGGTCCGCTTCGGGCCGGGCGAGAGCGAGGAGGTCGGGCTCGTCCCGATCGGCGGCGGGCGCGTCGCGATCGGTTTCGCCGGACTGGTCGACGGGCCGCTGGACGCGCCCGGAGCGAAGACGGAGGCGCTGCGCAGGGCGGCGGCCTGCGGATATCTCGGAGCCGCGCCCACGGGCGCGCCGGAAGGAGGCGGGCAGCGATGAGCCGCTCGAAGGGACGCGAGATCAGCCGGGCGATCCAGGTCGACCCGCACGCCTACGCGGCCACCCACGGCCCCCGCGCCGGCGACCGCGTCCGGCTCGGCGACTCGGGCCTCACCATCCGGATCGAGTCCGACTCCCAGCGCTACGGCGACGAGTTCCTGGCCGGGTTCGGCAAGACGGCCCGCGACGGACTGCATCTGAAGGCCGCCGCCGTCCGCGAGACCTGTGACGTCGTGATCAGCAACGTCGTCGTGATCGACGCGGTCCAGGGGATCAGGAAGGTCTCCATCGGCATCCGCGAGGGCCGGATCTGCGGGATCGGCCGGGCGGGCAACCCGGACACCCTCGACGGCGTGGACGTCGTCGTCGGCACCGGCACCTCCATCGTCTCCGGCGAGGGCCTGATCGCCACCGCCGGGGCCGTCGACACCCATGTGCACCTGCTGTCCCCGCGGATCATGGAGGCCTCCCTCGCCTCCGGCGTGACGACGATCATCGGGCAGGAGTTCGGCCCGGTGTGGGGCGTCGGCGTCAACTCGCCCTGGGCACTGCGTCACGCCTTCGGCGCCTTCGACGCCTGGCCGGTCAACATCGGCTTCCTCGGCCGGGGTTCGTCCTCCTCGAACGCGCCGCTGATCGAGGCGCTCGCCGAGGGCGGCGCCTCGGGCTTCAAGGTGCACGAGGACATGGGCGCGCACACGCGCGCCCTGGACACCGCCCTGCGCGTCGCCGAGGAACACGACGTCCAGGTCGCCCTGCACAGCGACGGCCTGAACGAGTGCCTGTCGGTCGAGGACACCCTGCGCGTCCTCGAGGGCCGCACCATCCACGCCTTCCACATCGAGGGCTGCGGCGGCGGACACGTGCCCAACGTGCTGAAGATGGCCGGCGTCCCCAACGTCATCGGCTCCTCCACCAACCCCACCCTGCCCTTCGGCCGGGACGCGGTCGCCGAGCACTACGGCATGATCGTCTCCGTCCACGACCTCAAACCCGACCTGCCCGGCGACGCGGCCATGGCCCGCGACCGCATCCGCGCCGGCACCATGGGGGCCGAGGACGTGCTGCACGACCTGGGCGCGATCGGCATCACCTCCTCCGACGCCCAGGGCATGGGCCGTGCCGGTGAGACGGTCCGCCGTACGTTCGCCATGGCCGGCAAGATGAAGGCCGAGCTGGGCCCCATGGAGGGCGACGGCGAGGGCGACGACAACGCCCGGGTGCTGCGCTACATGGCCAAGCTGACCATCAACCCGGCCATCGCGCACGGCCTCTCCCACGAGGTCGGCTCCCTGGAGAACGGCAAGCTCGCCGACATCGTGCTGTGGCGCCCGGAGTACTTCGGGGCCAAGCCGCAGCTCGTGCTGAAGTCCGGCTTCCCGGCGTACGGCGTGGTCGGCGACCCCAACGCGGCCACCGACACCTGTGAACCCCTGGTGCTGGGACCGCAGTTCGGCTCCCATGGCGCCACGCCCGCGGACATCTCGGTGGCCTTCGTCGCCCAGGCGGCCGTCGACCAGGGCAACGACTCGATGCCCACCCGCCGGCGCCGGGTCGCCGTCCGCGGCACCCGCGGCATCGGCCCCGCCGACCTGCGGCTGAACGCCCGCGTCGGCGCGGTCGACGTCGACCAGCGCACCGGTCTGGTCACCCTCGACGGCGATCCGCTCAGCTCGGCGCCCGCCGACTCCGTCTCCCTCAACCGCCTCTACTTCCTCTAAGGACCCGCGAGATGACCACCCCCGCCGCCGACGGCTTCCGCATGCCCGCCGAGTGGACCCCGCACGAGCGCACCTGGATGGCGTGGCCGGGCCCCAACCCCACCTTCGACGACCCCGAGGACCTCGCCCTCTCCCGTGCCGCGTGGGCCTCGGTGGCCCGTGCCGTGCTGCGCTTCGAGCCGGTGACGGTCGTGTGCGGCCCCGGCCAGTCGGCGGACGCGCGGGCGCTGCTCGGCCCGGGCGTGGACACCGTCGAGCGCGAGCTGGACGACGCCTGGATGCGGGACATCGGCCCCACCTTCCTCACCGACGGCAAGGGTGAACTGGCCGCGGTGGACTGGACGTTCAACGGCTGGGGCGCCCAGGACTGGGCCCGCTGGGAGCACGACTCGAAGATCGCCGCGTACGTCGGCGACCTCGCGGGCGCGAAGACGTACGCCTCGAATCTGGTCAACGAGGGCGGCGCGATCCACGTCGACGGCGAGGGCACCGTCCTGCTCACCGAGACCGTGCAGCTCGGCCCCGAGCGCAACCCGCACTGGTCGAAGCAGGAGGTCGAGGCCGAGATCCACGCCCACCTCGGCACCGGCAAGGCGATCTGGCTGCCGCGCGGCCTGACCGGCGACTATCCGCCCCACGGCTTCGGCACCCTCGGCCACGTCGACATCGTCGCCGCCTTCGCCCGTCCCGGTGTCGTCGTCGCCCACCACCAGCCGGACCCGGCCCACCCCGACCACGAGGTCACCAAGGAGGTCATCGGCATCCTGAAGTCGGCGACCGACGCGCGCGGCCGCGCCCTGGAGGTCGTCGAGGTGCCCGCCCCGACCGTCCTGGAGGCCGACGGCCACTGGGCCGACTACTCCTACATCAACCACTACCTGTGCAACGGCGGCGTCGTGCTGTGCGGCTTCGACGACCCCCGGGACGAGATCGCCGCCGGCATCTTCCGCCGCCTCTTCCCCGAGCGGACGGTCACCCTGGTGGACGCGCGCCCGATCTTCGCGGGCGGCGGCGGCATCCACTGCATCACCCAGCAGCAGCCGAAGGTCCGGTGACGGCACCGGTCAGGTAGAACATACGGGTGAACGTCCTGGTGTGCGCGGCCCGCGGCCGCCGTCCTGGCGAGCGACCGCGCCCGCTGCCCGAGCTGCCCGAACGCCCCGCGGAGGCGGCAGGGAGGGTCCCCGCATGACCGAGAACGCCGGTCCTCGCCGCCGCACCCCCGCCCCGCCCCGGGAGGAGGTGCTCGCTGCCGCCATGGACATGATCGCCGAGCGCGGTCTGGAGAAGCTGACCATGGCGGCGCTCGGCCGTGAGGTCGGGATGAGCAGCGGGCATCTGCTGTACTACTTCCGCTCCAAGGACGAACTGCTGCTGCGGACCCTGGAGTGGAGCGAGGGGCGGCTCGGCGCCGAGCGCGGCCGGTTGCTCGCCGGCGGCGGGCCGGCCCGCGAGCGGCTCGCCGCCTACGTGGACCTGTACGTGCCCCACGGCCACCGCGACCCGCACTGGACGCTGTGGCTGGAGGTCTGGAACCGCTCGCAGAACGCCGACGACGACGCCCGGATCCGGCAGGCCGCCATCGAGGGAGCCTGGCACCGCGACCTGGTCGCCCTGATCGCCGAGGGCATCTCGCGCGGCGAGTTCCGCCGGGTCGACGCCGACCGCTTCGCCGCGAGGCTGCGCGCGCTGCTCGACGGCTTCTCCATCCACGTCGCCATCGGGCTGCGCGGCACGGACCGTGACCAAGTGCTCGCCCATGTGCGGGAGTTCCTCGCCGACGCCCTCCTCGTCTGACCCGGTTCCACCCCGAACCCCCACCGGACGAAGGAATCGTCCGCTCCGCCGCCGGGCAGGTAACGGCGCATGGGACGACAACACTGGAAGAAGATCTGGGTCGGTTCGGCGGGCAACATGGTCGAGTGGTTCGACTGGTTCGTGTACGCGAGCTTCGCCACCTACTTCGCCGGCGCGTTCTTCCCGAGCGGCAATCCCACCGCCCAGCTGATGAACACCGCGGGGATCTTCGCCGTCGGATTCTTCATGCGGCCCGTGGGCGGCTGGCTGCTGGGGCGGGTCGGCGACCGCAAGGGCCGCAAGGCGGCGCTGACCCTCACCGTCACGCTCATGTCGGCGTCGGCCGTCCTCATCGCCGTCGCCCCGACCTACGGCGTCGCCGGTTACGGCGGCGCGCTCGTCCTGCTCGTCGCCCGGCTGCTGCAGGGACTGTCCGTGGGCGGCGAGTACGCGGCCAGCGCCACCTACCTCACCGAGGCCTCCGACCCCCGCAGCCGCGGCTTCGCCTCCAGCTTCCAGTACGTCTCCATGACCGCCGGTCAGATCGTCGGCCTCGGCCTCCAGATCATCCTCCAGCGCACCATGTCCGACGCCGCCCTGCACAGCTACGGCTGGCGCATCCCCTTCGTCGTCGGCGCGCTCGGCGCCGCCGTGATCTTCTACCTGCGCCGCAGCATGCTGGAGACCGAGGTCTACGCGGAGGACACCTCGCACGCCGACGAACGCGGCACCCTGCGCGCCCTGTGGCGATACCGGCGGGAGGCCTTCCTGGTCGTCGCCCTCACCATGGGCGGCACGGTCGCCTACTACACGTACACCACCTACCTGACGAAGTACCTGTCCAACTCCGCGGGCCTGTCCAAGCAGACCGCGACCCTCGTCTCCTTCACCGCGCTGATCGTCTTCGCCTGCCTCCAGCCGCTCGCCGGCCGGCTCTCCGACCGCATCGGCCGGCGCCCGCTGCTGATCACCTTCGCGGTCGGCTCCACCTTCCTCACGGTGCCGATCATGACCCTGCTCCGGCACGCGGACGGCTACTGGTCCGCCCTCGGCCTCGCCCTGCTCGCGCTGATCGTGGTCACCGGCTACACCTCCATCAACGCCTGCGTGAAGGCCGAGCTGTTCCCGACCGGTGTGCGCGCCCTCGGCGTCGCCCTGCCGTACGCCCTCGCCAACGCCCTGTTCGGCGGCACCGCGGAGTACGTGGCCCTGTGGTTCAAGAAGGCCGGCGTCGAGTCCGGCTTCTACTGGTACGTGGCGGGTTGCGCCGCCGTCTCCCTGGTCGTCTACGTCACCATGCGGGAGACGAAGGACCTGGATCTGGCCCGGACGCGGGCCGCCGAGGAGTCGGGGGAGTCCAGTCTGACGACCGCATCCTGAGACGACCGTGGGCGGGGGGACGAGGCTGTGCCAGACTTCCCCCGTGCTCTCGTTCGCCATGATTATGGGCAGCAGGCGCGCCGGTCCGCAGTGACCACCTCGTACGACCAGGTGCGGGTGGCCACCGTCGTCCTCGACCCGCGCGCAGACCTCTCGCACCCGCGAGGGGTTTTTTCGTTTTCCGGCCCACCTTCAGCCGGCGGCGCGGCGCGCGGGAGTATTGGGGGGACGGTGGAGCCGGTCATTCCGGGTAAGACCGAAGATTCACAACAGGAGCCTTGAGACCATGACCGAGACGGCAACCAACGAGCTAGACGACTCGTTCCACGTCTTCGACACCACGCTGCGCGACGGCGCGCAGCGCGAGGGCATCAACCTCACCGTCGCGGACAAGCTCGCCATCGCACGGCACCTGGACGACTTCGGCGTGGGCTTCATCGAGGGCGGCTGGCCCGGCGCGAACCCCCGGGACACCGAGTTCTTCGCCCGCGCGCGAAGCGAGATCGACTTCCGCCACGCCCGGTTGGTCGCCTTCGGCGCCACCCGCCGCGCGGGCGCCACAGCGGCCGACGACCACCAGGTCAGGGCGCTGCTGGAGTCCGGCGCCCCGGTGATCACCCTGGTCGCCAAGGCACACGACCGGCACGTGGAACTGGCGCTGCGCACCACCCTGGACGAGAACCTGGAGATGGTCCGCGACACCGTGTCCTATCTGACGGGCCAGGGCCGCCGGGTCTTCGTCGACTGCGAGCACTTCTTCGACGGCTACCGGGCCAACCCCGAGTACGCCAAGGCGGTCGTCCGTACGGCGGCGGAGGCCGGCGCGGACGTCGTCATCCTCTGCGACACCAACGGCGGCATGCTCCCCGCCCAGGTCCAGGCGGTCGTCGCCACGGTCCTCGCCGACACCGGGGCCCGGCTCGGCATCCACGCCCAGGACGACACCGGCTGCGCGGTCGCCAACACCCTGGCCGCCGTCGACGCGGGCGCCACCCATGTGCAGTGCACGGCCAACGGCTACGGCGAGCGCGTCGGCAACGCCAACCTCTTCCCGGTCGTCGCGGCCCTGGAGCTGAAGTACGGCAAGAAGGTGCTGCCCGAGGGGCGGCTGCGCGACATGACCCGCATCTCGCACGCCATCGCCGAGGTCGTCAACCTCACCCCCTCCACCCACCAGCCCTACGTCGGCGTCTCCGCGTTCGCGCACAAGGCCGGCCTGCACGCCTCGGCGATCAAGGTCGACCCGGACCTGTACCAGCACATCGCCCCCGAGCTGGTCGGCAACACCATGCGCATGCTGGTCTCCGACATGGCCGGCCGCGCCTCGGTCGAGCTGAAGGGCAAGGAACTCGGCGTCGACCTGGGCGGCGACCGCGAACTGGTCGGCCGGGTCGTCGAGCGGGTCAAGGAACGCGAGCTGAAGGGGTACACGTACGAGGCCGCCGACGCCTCCTTCGAACTGCTGCTGCGCGCCGAGGTGGAGGGCCGGCCGCTGAAGTACTTCGACGTCGAGTCCTGGCGGGCCATCGTCGAGGACCGCCCCGACGGCACCCACGCCAACGAGGCCACGGTCAAGCTGTGGGCCAAGAGCGAGCGGATCGTCGCCACCGCGGAGGGCAACGGTCCGGTCAACGCCCTCGACCGCGCCCTGCGCGTCGCCCTGGAGAAGATCTACCCGCAGCTCGCCAAGCTGGAGCTGGTCGACTACAAGGTCCGCATCCTGGAGGGCGTGCACGGCACCCAGTCCACCACCCGGGTGCTGATCTCCACCTCCGACGGCTCCGGCGAGTGGTCCACGGTGGGCGTCGCCGAGAACGTCATCGCCGCGTCCTGGCAGGCGCTGGAGGACGCGTACGCCTACGGGCTGCTGCGGGCGGGCGTGGAGCCGGCGGAGTAGTTCACAGTGGGGGCATGACCACACAAGGCAGTGACGTGCTGGCCGGGGCCCGCGTGGCGACCCGGCTGCCCGCCGGGGACCTGGAACGGGCCCGGCGCTTCTACGCCGAGAAGCTCGGTCTGCGGCCCGTCGACGAACGCCCCGGCGGGCTGCTGTACCGGTGCGGCGGGACCGACTTCGTGGTGTTCCGGTCCACCGGCGTCTCCTCCGGCACCTTCACCCAGATGGGGTTCGAGGTGGACGACCTGGAGGCGGTGGTGGCGGAGCTGAAGCGGCGCGGAGTGGAGTTCGAGGACGTGGACGCGCCGGGATTCCACACCCGGGACGGCATCGCCGAGATCGAGGGCAACTACCCGGGCAAGGGCGCCCGCGGTGAGCGCGCCGCCTGGTTCCGGGACAGCGAGGGCAACCTGCTGGGCATCGGCCAGCCGACGTACTAGGCCCTGTCTGACAATTCGCGTCTGCCGCGCGACGCCATGCACGCACTCTCGCCGCACCGGCCCCAGACCCGAGTACGTCCAGTACGAGGGCCTGGGGCCGGCACGCCGAGAGCACGCACCTGACGCCGCGCGGCCGCCCTTCGGGCGACGACGCGAATTGTCAGACAGGACCTAGGCAGGGCCGGTCAGGGCGCCCGCCAGATGTTGTCGAAGGCCACGCTCTCGATGCGCCGCCGCTCGCGCACGGCCTCCAGCTCGGTCACCGCGTCCCCGATCGCGACCAGCACCGAGCCGACCGCCTCGTCGCCGGGCTCCGCCGCCTCGGCCGGCCGGTCGCCCTGGATGCCCAGGGTGGAGGCGAGGTCGCACAGCACGGGCTCGTGGGACCACCACCGGTCGGCCGCGTGCCGCCTGGCCGGGGTGTCGGCCGCCTCGCCGCTCCCGCTGCGGCGGGGCAGCCATCGGTGCTGCTTCCCGGTGAGCTGCCCGTCGGCGTCCAGGGCGTCGTAGTAGGTCACGGCCAGCCCCTCGCCGCGCCGCCACAGCCAGTCCGCCACCGTCTCGTACGGCTCCGTGCGCACCAGGGCCGCGGCCGCCTCGTCCAGCAACCGGTCGCCCGTGGGCAGCGGCGGCCCGGGCACGATGCGGTCGCCGTCCAGCGTGACGGCGCGGATGCCGAGCAGGTCGATCAGCTCGGCGCCCGCGAGCGCCAGCGCCAGGTCGCCCTGCTCGACGGGACGCTCGCCGGGGACGTCGACGCTGACGAGGAACAGATCCTGCGGTGTGGTCATACGGGGCTCCAGGTCGCCGGGCCTCTAGGAAGGGCCCGGGTCGTTCGGGTGGGGTTCCAGCGGGGTGACCGTGAGATCCATCCAGGGTCGCAGCGGAAGCGTGCCGAGGACGTTGTCGTGCAGCTCCTCCTCGTCCTCGGCCCGCCAGAGGCCGATGCTGCGCGACTCGCCGACCGGCCGCCACAGCCGCGCCAGCCGGCCGGTGGCGGCCAGTTCCCGGGCGCGTACGGCCTCGGCGGCCCGGCGTTCGGCCACCTCCGCCTCGGTGGTGCCCTCGGGGGGCGAGGTGGTGATCTCGACCAGGAACTCGCGCATGGTCCCGCTCCCTCGGCGAGGCGGCCGGCCCGGCGCCGCGGCGCCGGCTTTCTCCCATCGTCCCCCAGCCACCCCGCCCCCGCCGCTCAACAGGAGCCGTCGGCGAGCCGCGCGAACCCGCCGGGGCGCGTCCCCCTGCCGCCCGCGGCCGGCCGTGCCCGCGTTACCGCAGGGTCCACTTCTGGTTGGCGGCCCCCGTGCACGACCAGATCTGTGCCCGCGCCCCGTTGGCCGACGAGTTGTCCGTGACGTCGAGGCACTTGCCGGAGGCCGTGTTCACCACGTCGCCGGTGCCGGCGTTGTACGACCACTGCTGGGCACCGGTCGCGTTGCAGTCGTACAACTGCGTCTTGGCCCCGTCCGCCGTCGACGCCGAGGTGACGTCCAGGCACTTGCCGAGTGCCCGGATCGAGCCGTCGCTCTGGACGGTCCACTGCTGGGCGGTGCTGCCGTTGCAGTCGTAGAGCTGCACCGCCGTGCCGTTGGCGCTCGAACCACCCGCCACGTCCAGGCACTTGCCGGCGAGCCCGGTGAAGGCGCCGGTGCGGCCGCCGCCGCCGGACTGGGCGCCCGTCCAGGTGAAGGTGGCCGACGTCTTGCCCGGCAGCGAGTAGGTGGCGTGCTGCGAGCCCCAGTCGATGGTCACCGTGCGGGCCGACGAGGAGTCGTTGTAGGCGATCAGCGCCTTGCTGCCGTCCGGGTTGCGCCACGCCACGTTCGGTACGGCGGTGGACGCCGTGGAGGCGATCCGCTGGGCGCCGGGCCGGACGAACTTCGTCAGATGGCCCATGGTGTAGTACTCGACCGTGTAGTCGACCGTCCCGCTCGCGCCGTCCCCGTCGTGCACGGTGACCAGCCCGGTGCAGGTGCCGCAACCCCCGTTGTGCGGGCCCATGTTCTGGTCCACGGCCAGCGACCACTTGGTCACCGACTTCGCCCAGTTGCGGGTGTAGTCGATGATGTTGGACATGTCCTCGCGCTGCTGGTTGGCGATCCAGGTGCCGCCGGAGTGCTCGGTGCCGAAGGCGTCCAGCGTCGGGTACTGGTTGTGCACGCTCGTCTGCTTGGCGATGTCGCCGCCGTACCCGTGCCAGGCGATGCCGCCGAAGTTCGGATGGTTGCGCACCGCCGGGTCGTCGACCGTCTTCGCGGCGTAGGAGTCGTAGACGTCCCAGTTCCAGTCGTGCGCCAGCACCTTCGTCGTGAGGCCCGCCGCCTGGAGCCTGGGCAGCAGCTCGCTCTTGGTGAAGTAGGCCAGCCCGTCGGCGTTCCAGCTCATCGACGGGTAGCCGGAACAGCAGGTCGGCTCGTTCTGCGCGGTGACGTAGGAGACGTTGATCCCCTGGTCCTTGTACGCCTGGAGGTACTTCACGAAGTACGCGGCGTACGCCCCGTAGTCCTCCGACTTCAACCAGCCTCCGTTGAGTGAGCCGCTGTCCTTCATCCAGGCCGGCGCCGTCCACGGCGTGGCCATCACGGTGAGCGAGGGGTTCAGCTGGAGCGCCTGCCGGGTCAGCGGGGCGACGTCGGCGAGGTCGTGCGCGATGGAGAATTTCGACAGCGACGGGTCGCTCTGGCCGGCCGGCACGTCGTCGTAGGTGTAGCCGTACCGGGCCAGGTCCGAGGCGCCCATCGGGTTGCGCAGGAAGGACAGCCCGATGCCGTCCGTCGGCGAGAACAGCTTGCGCATGGTCGCGTCCCGCGTGCTCTGCGACAGTGCCCCGCTGCTGTTCATCAGCCAGGCCGCGGTGTCCGTGAAGGACGCGCCGCCGCCGGTGAAGGTCTGGTAGCGGGTGTTCTCGTCCACGGTGATGTTCTCGCCGCCGCCGCCCGTGCCGGACTGGAAGGCGAACGGTGTCTGCGGCTGGAGTCCGCGGACCACGTGCCGGCCGGCGGAGTCGTCGGTGGTGGTGAGCCAGGCCGTGACCTGCTCACCGGCCGCGTGCGCGGGGGAGACTCCCGCACCGAGGCCGACGGTGGCGAGCCCGGCGGTGGTCAGCAGCCCGGCGAGGAGCAGCCGGGCCGTGCGCGAGGGTGGTCTTCTCATGGTGCGTCGCCCTTCTGGGGAGAGCCAACGTGCCTTATGTGGGGGGAGGTTGCGCTCCGGACTGTCTGACGTGCCGTCTTGACGGTTCTGTGAGGCCCCAGTTAACTCATGGCGTGAGCTAAGTCCTGAGTGAACCACGAGAGTCAAGGGAAGGTCCATGCGAAGAACCGCCCTGCTCGCCTCCGCCGCAGTGCTGGCCGGTCTGCTCCCCTGGGCGACCGCGCGAGCCGCGGACGACCCGGCGCCCGCCCCCGTCGACCGCTTCGAGGGCGAGGTGCCCTTCGCCGCGCAGCCGGCCGAGGGCATCTTCACCTGGGGCGGCGACACCGACGACCCGCCCACCCTGTCCCTGACCGCCCGCACCGACGCCCCCGAGGGCGCCAAGGTCCTCTCCGGCACCTACGACATCAGCGGTTACGGCGGCTTCACCCACGACTTCGCCGCCACCGAACCCGCCCGCGACTGGTCCGCCCACCAGGGCATCCGCTTCTGGTGGGACGGCCGGGACAACGGCCGGAAGATCGCCTTCGAGATCAAGGACGGCGGCGCGAACGGCGAGGCCTCCGAGCTGTGGACGACGTCCTTCACCGACGACTTCACCGGCTGGAAACAGATCGAGATCCCGTTCACCGACTTCGCCTACCGCACCGACTACCAGCCCGTCGGCGGCATCGACCACGTCCTGGGGCTCACGTTGATGTGGGGGTACGCCGTGACCCTCCCGGCCGGCGCCAAGGGCGACTTCGCCATGGACGACGTGGAGCTGTACGGCCGGGCCGACCAGTCGCTGCGCGCCTCCGTCACCACCGACGCGGCCGTCTACCCGGTGCGCGAGGGCGGCACGGCCAGGGTGAGGGTCACCCTGGCCACCACCGGCTCCGCACCGGTCGACCAGCCGGTGACCGTCCACTACGAGACGGGCGGCGGCAGCGCCGAACCCGGCAAGGACTACGACCCCGTCTCCGGCACCCTCACCTTCCCGGCGGGCACCGCCTCCGGCACCACGCGGACCGTCGAGGTGCCCACCCGCGCGGACAGGGCGGCCGAACCCGCCGAGACCATCCCGCTCAAGCTGACGGTCACCGGCGCCAAGGCCCCCGCCGAGACCCCGCAGGTCGTCGTCGACGCCCACGGACTGCCCTATCTCGACTCCCGGCTGCCGGTGCGAAAGCGGGTCGCCGACCTCGTGAGCCGCATGTCCCTGGCGGAGAAGGCCGGCCAGATGACCCAGGCCGAGCGCGGCGCCATGACGGCCCCCGGGGACATCGCCGCCTACGACCTCGGCTCACTGCTGTCGGGCGGCGGCTCCACGCCCACGCCCAACACCCCAGCGGCCTGGGCGAAGATGATCGACGGCTTCCAGCTGCGCACCCGGGCGACCCGGTTCCAGATCCCGCTGATCTACGGCGTCGACGCGGTCCACGGCCACAACAACCTGTCCGGCGCCACGGTCATGCCGCACAACATCGGCCTCGGCGCCACCCGCGACCCCGCCCTGGCCGAGAGGACCGGCGCGGTGACGGCCGCCGAGGTCCGCGCCACCGGCGTCCCCTGGGACTTCGCGCCCTGCCTGTGCGTCGGCCGCGACGAACGCTGGGGCCGCTCCTACGAGTCCTTCGGCGAGGACCCCGCCCTCGTGCAGTCCATGGAGACCGTCATCCAGGGCCTCCAGGGCCGCGCGAACGGCGCGGACCTCGCCCGCGCCGACAAGGTGCTCGCCACCGCCAAGCACTTCGTCGGCGACGGCGGCACCGGCTACGGCACCTCGACCACCGGCACCTACACCGTCGACCAGGGCGTCACCAAGGTCACGCGGCAGCAGCTGGAGGCCGTCCACCTGGCCCCCTTCCAGACGGCCGTGGACCGGGGCGTCGGCACGGTCATGCCGTCGTACTCCTCCCTGGACATCCTCGGCGACGGCAAGGGCGCGGTGAAGATGCACGCCCGCGCCGACATGATCAACGGCGTCCTCAAGGACCGCATGGGCTTCGACGGCTTCGTCATCAGCGACTGGAACGCCATCGACCAGCTCCCCGGCGACTACGCCTCCCACGTCCGCACGTCGGTCAACGCCGGCCTGGACATGATGATGGTGCCCTACTCCTACAAGGAGTTCACCGGCACCCTCGAGGACGAGGTACACGCGGGCCGGATCAGCGAGGGGCGGATCGACGACGCCGTCTCCCGCATCCTCACCCAGAAGTTCCGGCTGGGGCTGTTCGAACACCCCTACGCCGACACCCGCGGCGCCGCCGCCATCGGCTCCCGGGCCCACCGGGACGTCGCCCGCCAGGCGGCCGCCGAGTCCCAGGTGCTGCTGAAGAACAAGGGTGACGTCCTGCCCCTGAGGAAGAGCGAGAAGGTGTACGTCGCCGGGTCCAACGCCGACGACATCGGCGACCAGACCGGCGGCTGGACCCTCACCTGGCAGGGCGCCTCGGGCGACACCGTGCCCGGCACGACCATCCTGGAGGGCATGCGCGAGGCGGGCGGCGACGTCACCTACTCCAAGGACGCCTCCGCCCCGACCGGCGGCTACGACGTCGGGGTGGTCGTCGTCGGCGAGACTCCGTACGCCGAGGGCGTCGGCGACGTCGGCAACGGCCACTCCCTGAAGCTGTCCGCCGCCGACCAGGCCGCCGTGGACAAGGTGTGCGCGGCGATGAGGTGCGCGGTGCTCGTCGTCTCCGGCCGTCCGCAGCTCGTCGGCGACCGGCTGGCCGGCATCGACGCCCTGGTGGCCTCCTGGCTGCCCGGCACCGAGGGCGAGGGCGTCGCCGACGTCCTCTACGGCAAGCGACCCTTCACCGGACAGCTCCCGGTCACCTGGCCCCGGTCCGAGGCCCAGCTCCCGATCAACGTCGGCGACACGGCCTACGACCCGCAGTTCCCCTACGGCTGGGGCCTGACCACCCTCACCCACACCCCCGAGGGCGGCCTGGCCACCCTGCGCGCCCTGGCCGTGGCCGCGGCGGCGGCCGAGCGGGCGGGCGCCGACCGCACCGGCCGCGAGCTGGTCACCAAGGCGCGCCTGCTCGTCCAGCGCAAGGTGGGCGAACGCATCACACAGGCGGTGGCGAAGCCCTTCGCCGACGCCGACCACCTGTCGCTCACCGGGCGGTACGCGAAGGCGGTGGAGAAGCTGACGGAGGCCTACCGGGCCGCCTAGCCACCCCCCACCCGGTCCGCTCGTTCGACCGGTCGCCGGAGGCTTCGGGTAGTTTCGAAGGATGAAGGCCGTCCTGCGGATCCGAAGCCTCCCGGCACTGGTGCTGGCCGTCCTCGCCCTGGTGCTGGCGACCACGTACGCCCCCCGCGCGAGCGCGCAGACCGGCGTCTCCACGATCGCCGAGGCGCTGCGCAGGAGCCCGGTCTACGTCGACCCGGCGGCCTCGGCCCAGCTGTCGAAGGCGGACGCCGACGCGCTCGCCAAGAAGATCAAGCACGCGAACAAACCGCTGTTCATCACCGTCCTGCCGACCGGCTACCCGACGGCGAACCTCTTCTCCGGCCTCCGCGCGGCGACCGGCGTCACCGGTCTGTACGGCATCCGCCTCGGCGACCGCTTCGACGCCCGCGCCGACTCCTCCGTCATGTCGGCCACGGCCCGGCGGAACCTGGTGGCCAGCGTCCAGGGCGAGAGCGCCAAGGCCCAGCTGACCGACTTCACCGACCGCGCCCTGGCCAACATGGGCGGCCACGCGCCGAAGAGCTGGGGCGCGGGCGACGGCGGCGGCGCGTCGAGCACCGCGCTGATCACGGCGGGCGTGGTCGTGGTGGCGGGCGGCGCGGGCGCGTACGCCCTCGTCCGCCGCAACCGCCGCCGCAGGGAGGAGGAGCAGCGGGCCGCCCTGGACCGGCTGCGGGTGGTGGTGGACGAGGACATCACCGCCTTCGGCGAGGAACTGGACCGGCTGGACTTCCAGCCCTCCGAACCCGGCGCCGACGACGCCATGCGCGACGACTACACGCGGGCCCTGGACGCCTACGAGACGGCGAAACAGCGCATGGCCGAGGCGCGGCGGCCCGAGGACGTCCGCCCGGTCACCGAGGCCCTGGAGGACGGCCGGTTCTCCCTGGCCCGGCTGGCCGCCCGTCGCGAGGGCCGACCGCTCCCCGAGCGCCGGCCGCCCTGCTTCTTCGACCCCCGGCACGGCCCCTCGGTCACCGACGCCGACTGGATCCCGCCCGGCGGGGCCCCGCGCCGAGTACCGGTCTGCGCGGCCGACGCCACCCGGCTGGCCGCCGGCCGCGACCCGGCGGTCCGCGAGGTCGACACCGACTACGGCCGCCGCCCCTACTGGGACGCCGGCCCGGCCTACGGCCCCTGGGCGGGCGGCTACTTCGGCGGCGGCATCCTCCCCGGCCTGCTGGTCGGCACCCTGCTCGGCAGCGCCATGGCCACCCCGGCCTACGGAGCGGACTACGGCACCGGGTACGGCGACTTCGGCGGGGGCGACTACGGCAGCGGCGGCTACCAGGGCGGCGACGTCTCCGGCACGGACTTCGACCCCGGCGACTTCGGGGGCGGCTTCGGCGACGGAGGCGGCTTCGACGGCGGCGGGGGAGGCGGCGGCGACTTCGGCGGCGGCTTCTGAGCGGAGGCGTCCTCCGTCAGCGGCCGACCCGGCCGAGGAACTCGCTCCAGGCGTCGGGGGAGACGGTGAGGACCGGACCGGTGGGGGCGGCCTTGGAATCGCGGATGTGGACGGCGGCGGGGTGCGCGGCGACCTCGACGCAGTTACCGCCTTCATTGCTGCTGTAGCTGGACTTGTGCCAGTCGTAAGCGACTTCGAGGCAGTTGCCGCCCTCGCTGCTGCTGTAGCTGGACTTGAACCACGCGGTCGTCATGACTCTCCTAGCAGTCCGTGCAAGAGGCGCACGCTCTCGTCGGGCGAGAGTGCCTGAGACCGCAGCATTCCATATTTGTGGTGGTAGTCGCAGACCTCGTCGGGATCACCGTCGAGGAAACTCGCTGTCTGCACCTCCAAGTACACGAGGCGCTCGTGCTCGGGTGTTTCCAGCAGCGTCATCGGCCCCGCAAGCCCAGCGTGTGGCATCCGATCCATGGGCATGATCTGGAAGCTCATGTGGACGGGTTGGGTGTACTCCACGATCTGCCGAAGCTGTTCCCGCATGACGCGCGGCCCACCCACCTGTCGCCGCAGGATGCTCTCCTCGATGATGAAGTGTCCGACGGGTGGCCGCTCACGCTGCCAGATCAACTGCCGCTCCATGCGGGCGTCCACCCACTGTTCGGCCGTCTCGCTGCCGAGCGATGGATAGCGGGCGTCGAAGGCGGCAAGGCAGTACTCCCGAGTTTGGAGAAGGCCAGGGATCATCTGCGTCTCGTAGTTCAAAATGGCGACCGCCTCCTGCTCGTGGTCGACCAGCCCCTGGGCGAACTGCACTACGCGCTCCCGCACCGGTAACCGTGCGACGAGGACCGCCAACGCCCCACCCGTGTGGAGGAGTTCGTCGAACTGCTCCGCCCGGTCGGGCTGGAGGGCCAGGCGGCCCTGTTCGATCGAGCCCACGGTGTCGACGTGGATGTGGGCCAGTTCGGCGAGCTGTTCCTGGGTCAGGCGGGCCTGCCTGCGGTAGTGGGCGACCAGCGATCCCACCGCCTGCCATGTGCCGACCTTCCGGCTCCTGGGTGTCGAGTTCATGGGCGTTGCATACCCCCGTGCGCGGGCGGAACGGTCGTACCGGAGTCGTAGTGAAGAGAACTACGACTTCACTCGTTGGCCCACCCTAGTGACGCACGGTGACACTCGTACCATGAACGCGGAACTCCAACCCCCTGAGGCACGTGCGGTGTTCTACGAGCGGGAACGCCGGTCGGTGCACCTGGCCCGCACCTTCACGTGTGCCACGCTGGCCGGCTGGTCACTGTCCGGACGGCGCGACGACGTGCTGCTGTGCGTGAGCGAACTGGCCACCAACGCGCTGCTGCACGGCGTGCCGCGCGGGCGGGGCTATCTGCTGCGCCTGGTGCGGCACGGCGGAGGCGTGCTGCGCGTCGAGGTACACGACAGCGGCTCCGGCGAGGTGCGGGTGCCGGAGCCGTCGGTCGACGCGGAGGGGGGCCGGGGGCTGTTGCTGGTCACGGCCCTGTCGGACAAGTGGGGCGTGGAGCCGCGCTCGCCCGGCAAGATCGTGTGGTGCGAGTTCGCGCACCGGTCCTGACGTGAGCCCCGCTCACGCGTTCCGGATCGCCGAGACGTCGAAGTTCAGCTTGATCTTGTCGGAGACGAGGACGCCGCCGGTCTCCAGCGCCGCGTTCCAGGTCAGACCCCACTCGGAGCGCAGGATCTCGGCCTTGCCCTCGAAGCCGACGCGCTCGTTGCCGAACGGGTCCTTCGCGGCGCCGTTGAACTCCAGGTCGATGCTGATCGGCTTGGTGACGCCGAGGAGGGAGAGGTCGCCGGTGACGCGGTAGTCGTCGCCGCCGAGGGCCTCCACCTTGGTGGAGCGGAACGTCATCTTCGGAAACTCGTCGATCTTGAAGAAGTCGGCCGACTTCAGGTGCCCGTCCCGGTCGGCGTTGCCCGTGTCGATGCTCGCCATCTCGATGTCGAGCGTGGCCGTGGAGGCGGCCGGGTTCGCGCCGTCGAGGTGGAGCGTGCCGGTGAAGTCGTGGAACCCGCCCTTGACGTTGGTGACCATGGCGTGCCGGGCGACGAAGCCGATGGTGCTGTGCGCGGGGTCGATCGTGTAATCGCCGCTCAGTGCGGTGAGGTCGGCGCCGGGAACGGCGGGAGCGGCGGCGGTCTCGGGGGTGCTGTCCTTGCGGCTGAAGATGCCCATGATGTCCTCCTGGGGAGTCTGTTTAACGTTCAACGAACTTAACGGGTTCGACCGTAGACCTATTCCGTTCGACTTTCAACATCATCCGCAACGTGTTGCCATCGTCACCAAAGGTGACGCTATACGCCCTCTGGCGAACGCGCGTAGAACTCGGGCACCATCTGCGTGCACCACCTGCACAGCCGACCCCGTCGACAGCACGGCCGACCGCAGGAAGGTCCCCCATGAAGGCCGAAAAGGTCATGAAGCTCCGTCCCCTCCTGACCGCGCTCGCTCTCGTCGTCGCCCCCGGCGTCGCCGTCCTCGGCACCGCCACCGACGCCTTCGCCGTCACCAAGATCAGCCACGCCACCGCCACCGGGATGTTCCGGGACGTCGGCATCACCTGGTCGTCCTCCGGCGGCTGCTCCGACCGGAACAACGCCACCTGTACCTCCTTCGACCAGCTCAACCTCCCCACCGCGCAGGGCGCCCAGACCCTCAAGCGGGCCACCGGCTGCGCCCTGAACATCACCGGCGGCACCGAGACCGGCCACGCCTCGGGCACCTACTCCCACTGGAACGGCTACAAGCTCGACTACGGCAAGAACACGTGCGTGACCTCGTACATCAAGAACACGTTCACCTACATCGGGCTGCGCGGTGACGGAGCCCCGCAGTACCAGTCCGGCTCCGGCAACATCTACGCCGACGAGGGCAGCCACTGGGACGTCCTCTACTACAACTGCGGCGGCTGCTGAGCCGGCGGGGGAGGGGGGTGACCGGCCCCATGGGCATGACCCGGCGCGCCCTGCTGCTGGCCGCCGCCCTCCTCACCGCCCCGGCACCCGGCGCCCGCGCGGCCGGGGAGCCCTACGACCCGCTGCGCCGCCGCTGGCTCGGCCTCGCCCTCGGATCCGGCTTCGACCCGGGCGCGGAGCCGTACGCCTCCCGGCTCGCCGAACTGGGCGCCCGCGCGCGCGACTTCGCCGCGACCATGGCTCCCACCGCCACCTCGCTCTGGCCCGGCCACCCCTTCGACCCGCCGTCGGGCATCACCTTCGGCTACGACCGGCTGTGGACCATGGCCCAGGCCTACGTCCAGCCCGGCACCGGATCCACCGGCGACCCCGCGCTCCTCGCGGACGTCCTGCGCGGCCTGGACCACCTCTCCGCCACCGTCTACCACCCCGCCACCACTCCCTACGGCAATTGGTGGGAATGGCGGATCGGCAGCCCCCGGCTCCTCATGGACATCACGGCCGCCCTGTACGAGCGGATCGGCGACGACCGGATCGCCGCCGCCTGCGCCGCCGTGGACCACTTCGTCCCGGACCCGCTGCTCACCGACTACTCCGGCGTCTCCACCGGCGCCAACCGCGTCGACCTGTGCCGCTGCGTCGCCCTGCGCGGCGTCCTCGGGCGGGACCCCGGCCGGCTCTCCCTCGCCCGGGACGCGCTCTCACCGGTCTTCACGTACGCCACCGAGGGGGACGGGCTCTACGCCGACGGCTCCTTCGTCCAGCACACCCGGGTCGCCTACTCGGGGACGTACGGCCAGGTCCTGCTCGACGGCCTCGGGCGGCTGACCACCCTGCTCGCCGGGTCGCCGTGGGAGGTCACCGACCCGGCCCGGCAGCACGTCCTGGACGCCGTCGAGCACGCCTGGGCCCCGCTGATCCACGACGGGCTGGTGATGGACTGCGTCAACGGCCGTGCCATCAGCCGTGGTTGGCTGCGCGGAGACGACGAGCGGGTGATGCGCGGCGACCACTTCCACGGACACGCCCTCATCGCCGCCATGGACCGGGCCGTGCACCGCGGGCCCCGCTTCACGGCCGCCCTCTCCATGGCCAGCGACCGCATCGCCCACTACGAGTGCGGCAACGGCGAGAACCCGCGCGGCTGGCACACCGGCTCCGGCATGCTCTCCTGGTGGCCGAGCGGGCAGGGCGAGCAGTACACCGACTGGTACTGGCCGACCGTCGACTGGTACCGGCTGCCCGGCACCACGGTGTCCACCCGGCGCCTGGCGGACCGGGCCGGCGGGGAGTGGGGCGCGCCCCGCCCGGACGTCCGCTGGGTCGGCGGCACGACAGACGGCACCAGCGCGGTCGTCGGCCAGCACCTCAAGGGCCTCGGCTCCACGCTGGAGGCCCGCAAGTCCTGGGTCTTCCTGCCGGACGCCGTGATCTGCCTCGGCGCCGGCATCAGCTGCGCCGACGGCGTCCCGGTCGAGACGATCGTGGACAGCCGCAACCTCGGCGAGGGCGGCACACAGGCGTTCGTCCACGCCGGACGCTGGGCGCATCTGGAGGGTCACGGCGGCTGGGTGCTGCCCCACGGCGGCGCCCTGCGCACCCTGCGCGAGGACCGCACCGGTGCCTGGAGCGACATCAACACCGGCGGCACGGCGCAGCGGCGCACCCGGCGCCGGCAGACCCTGTGGCTCGACCACGGCATCGACCCGGTGGCCGCGCGCTACGCCTACGTCCTGCTGCCCGGCGCCTCCCGGGCCGAGACCGCCGCCCTGGCCGCGGACCGCCGCCGGCTGACCGTCCTGGCCAACGACAGCGCCTGCCAGGCCGTCGCCGTGGCGCGCCCGGACCTGATCGCGGCCACCTTCTGGCGGGCCGGTACGGTGGGGGAGCTGACCGTCTCCGCGGGGGCCGCCGTCCTCGTCGTACGCCGGGGCCCGACGGCCACCCTCCACGTCAGCGAACCACCCCGAACGGGGGAACCGCTGGAGATCGTCTGGGACCACCCCGTGCGCGCGGTGAACCGGGCCGACGACAGCGTGCAGATCCTGTCCTCCGGCCGCCGTCTGAGGGTCCGTGTCACTCCGGGGATGGCATGTGCCACCCACGAATGTGAGGTGGCTCTCAGGTGATGACTTTGTGGCACATCTACAACGCCGGGGCCTTCTGAGCAGTCGGAACGGCTGCACACCGCTCCGGTTCTGTTCACTGGCACCAGGAAAACGGGCCGGAGACTGTACGGAGTCGACGGCTCGCTTTCCTTGGTGTCCTTCGTAAGGTCGCTACATGACCGTTTTGGAAGAGACGACGGGTGAGCCGACCGGTGAGCCGACGGACGCGCGCGGACGGGTCGCCGAGCTGCACGAGATTCGTGCCCGGGCCGTGGCAGGCCCCAGCGAGAAGGCGACCGAGGCGCAGCACGCCAAGGGCAAGCTGACGGCGCGGGAGCGGATCGAGCTGCTCCTGGACCCCGGTTCCTTCCAGGAGGTCGAGCAGCTGCGCCGGCACCGGGCGACCGGGTTCGGCCTGGAGGCGAAGAAGCCGTACACCGACGGTGTCATCACCGGCTGGGGCACGGTGGAGGGCCGTACGGTCTTCGTCTACGCCCACGACTTCCGGATCTTCGGCGGCGCGCTCGGCGAGGCCCACGCCACCAAGATCCACAAGATCATGGACATGGCCATCGCGGCCGGTGCCCCGCTGGTCTCCCTCAACGACGGCGCGGGCGCCCGCATCCAGGAGGGCGTCTCGGCGCTCGCCGGTTACGGCGGCATCTTCCAGCGCAACACCAAGGCCTCGGGCGTCATCCCGCAGATCTCGGTGATGCTCGGCCCGTGCGCGGGCGGCGCGGCCTACAGCCCCGCCCTGACCGACTTCGTCTTCATGGTCCGCGAGACCTCGCAGATGTTCATCACCGGACCCGACGTGGTCAAGGCGGTGACCGGCGAGGAGATCACCCAGAACGGCCTCGGCGGCGCCGACGTCCACGCGGAGACCTCCGGCGTGTGCCACTTCGCCTACGACGACGAGGAGACGTGCATCGCCGAGGTGCGCTACCTCCTGTCGATGCTCCCGCAGAACAACCGCGAGAACCCGCCCCGGGCGGAGTCGACGGACCCGGTGGAGCGCCGCTCCGACGTCCTGCTGGACCTGGTCCCGGCCGACGGCAACCGGCCGTACGACATGACCAAGGTCATCGAGGAGATCGTCGACGACGGCGACTACCTGGAGGTCCACGAGCGCTGGGCGCGCAACATCATCTGCGCCCTCGGCCGCCTGGACGGCCAGGTCGTGGGCATCATCGCCAACCAGCCACAGGTCCTCGCGGGCGTCCTGGACATCGAGGCGAGCGAAAAAGCTGCGCGCTTTGTCCAGATGTGTGACGCTTTCAATATCCCGATCGTCACCCTCCTGGACGTGCCGGGGTTCCTCCCCGGTGTCGACCAGGAGCACGGCGGAATCATCCGTCACGGCGCGAAGCTGCTGTACGCCTACTGCAACGCGACCGTGCCGAGGATCTCGCTGATCCTGCGCAAGGCGTACGGAGGTGCCTACATCGTCATGGACTCCCAGTCGATCGGCGCCGACCTCACCTACGCCTGGCCGACGAACGAGATCGCCGTCATGGGCGCGGAAGGCGCCGCGAACGTCATCTTCCGTCGGCAGATCGCCGACGCCGAGGACCCCGAGGCCATGCGTCAGAAGATGGTCAAGGAGTACAAGGCCGAGTTGATGCACCCCTACTACGCGGCCGAGCGCGGCCTGGTGGACGACGTCATCGACCCCGCCGAGACCCGCGAGGTCCTGGTCAAGTCGCTGGCCATGCTCCACTCCAAGCACGCCGACCTGCCCTCCCGCAAGCACGGCAACCCCCCGCAGTAACCGAGCGGACCCGCCGCGGCAATCCCGCGGACCCCTCATCCACGGAGACTGACACCCATGAGCACTCCTGACATCCGCGTCGAGAAGGGCCACGCCGAGCCCGAGGAAGTCGCCGCCATCACGGCCGTCCTCCTGGCCCGTGCGGCCGCCCGGCCCGCGCCCGTGCCGCTGACCCACCGGGGCCGTGCCAAGGCCGGCTGGCGCCGCCTGGAGCGCGAGGGCGGCTTCCGCGCCCCGCACAGCTGGCACGGCTAGACCGCGCCGCCCGCCGAACAGCGAGAAGGGGCCCCCCCCCCCCCCCGGGGGCCGGGTGGAGGCGCGGGGGCCGGGGCGGCGGCCCCCCGCGGGCGCAAGCCCGCCGGGCCGGAGGGCGGGGGGGGAACACGGGAGTACAGAG